>DATGJZ010000013.1:0-59124 GCA_035294925.1 Candidatus Angelobacter sp.
GCTCAGGGTCATTCGATCTGCCCGCACACCGTTGCTGACAGCCTGCGGGAATTGGGATACAGTCTGCAAGCCAACCGTAAAACTAAGGAAGGCGGCAGCCACATGGATCGGGACGCTCAGTTTCACTACATTAATGATCAGAACAGCTTGAATCATTTATTTATGCACAAAGCCTTAGTAGTTAGTATTTAGCAAAACCAAACCCAAAGCCGTTACCTAGCATTCTTTCAACAATCATGAGTATTTCGGCCCAGGGACGTATCGGCGAGACTCGCCGCGCCCTTGCGTCTTTGCCGCCTTTGGCTGTGGCTGGATCGTAGTAGGGCCGGTTCAAGACGCAGCGGGGGCGGCTGCGGGCCACTCCACGTTTCTTTAATCTTTAGTTATTTTTTTGCGGCTTGACGCGCTGCCGGACCTGCCCCCTCACGCTTTATGGAAGCACATAGGGATCCCTCCCTGCCGGTCGGGATAAACTCAAGCGCTACCGCGCTACGGACTACGGTCGGAGACTACTGTTAGCGTGGCTAGTTTCTCGGCCAGGTCCTGGGTCAGGGCGCCGGGTTGGAAGCGCCAGCCCCAATTGCCATCGGGATGCGAGGGGATGTTCATGCGGGAGTCGCTGTCCAGCCCCAAGATATCTTGAAGTGGGACGATGGCCGAGTCGGCCACGGACGCGAGGGCTGCGCGGATGAAGGCCCAGTGGATTCCATCCCTGGCTTCGCCGATATAGGCTATGGCAAAACGTTTTTCCTGTTCGCTGGCTGCGGATTTCCACCAGCCCACCGTGGTGTCATTATCATGGGTGCCCGTATAGACGACGCAGTTCGGCACAAAGCGGTGCGGCAGATAGATGTGAGCGCCCGGATTATCAAATCCAAATTGCAGGACCTTCATGCCGGGAACGCCCAGGCGGTCGCGCAAAGCGTAGACTTCCGGGGTGATCATACCCAGATCCTCGGCAATAAAGGGAAGATCGCCGAGACGGGCGCGCAGGGTGTTGAACAGATCGTCTCCGGGGCCTTTGACCCAGCGTCCGTGGACTGCTGTTGGCTCGGAGGCTGGGATTTCCCAGTAGCTCTCAAAGCCGCGAAAATGATCGAGCCGGACAATATCGCAGGTCTGGAGCGCCCAGGACATGCGCTGCACCCACCAGTCATAGTTGGTTGCCTTGCATACGTTCCAGCGATACAGGGGATTGCCCCAACGCTGGCCGGTGGCGCTGAAGGCGTCCGGGGGAACTCCGGCTACGTGGGTCGGCTGTAAATCTTCATCCAGATAGAAAATTTCAGGATGCCGCCACACCTCGGCGCTATCGTAGTTCACAAAGATGGCCACATCGCCGATGACTTTGATTCCGCGCCGGCGGCAATACTGGCGAAGGGCGCGCCATTGATCAAAAAATGCAAACTGGATTACCCGCTCCACTTCCAACTGGCGCTGGTACTCCAGGCCGAATTTGTGCAGGGCTTGAGGTTCACGGCGCGCAAGCTCCCCGGGCCAAGCGCTCCAAGCGGCGCCCTGGTGGACTTCCCGAATTACTTCAAAGAGAACAAAATCTTCCAGCCACCAGGCATTTTCCTGCTTGAAATCGTCAAAGTTTTTGCGGCCTCCAGCGCGCCCATCGAGAAAATTCTGAGACGCCTGGCGAAGCAGAGGCATCCTGGCGGCTTTAACTGCGTCAAAATCGACTCTGCCGGCGATGGAAGATGGCTTCAAACCGTCCCTGGTGATCCATCCATGCTCGGCCAGGCGCTCAAGGCTGATGAGCAGAGGATTTCCGGCGAAGGCGGAGATTGCAGAATACGGTGAGTTGCCCAAACCCGGAGGAGAGAGCGGAAGGATCTGCCACAACCCTTGCTTCGCCTGGGCGAGAAAATCCAGGAAGGCATAGGCTTGAGGACCAAAATCACCGATGCCGCCTGGTGACGGCAGCGAGGTGGGATGAAGGAGGATTCCGGAGGAGCGCATAAGAGCAGTAGTTAGTATTTAGTAGTTAGTAATTAGCTGAAACAGGTTCGCTTCGGGCTTCTTCGAAATGCACTCTCGGAACGGAAAACTAGAAGCTATCTCATCGATGTATATCCAGCATACAGAGTTGCCCTCAGGGGCCAAAGCCCCCAGAGTTGGAAATATCATCCTTTGTGGGCGCTAACCCGCTGGCCATTCGACTTCGCTCAGGGCAGGCTCTGCAGCAGCAACGAATAGAGCCCTGTTTTCGCGGGTTCTAGAGAGCCCGCTCCCCGGACTGAAGTCCGGAAGCCTACACCCCTTTGAGCACGCTCTCGCCTAGCTTCTTCTTTTGCCCAGGTTGCCTAGCTCGTTCTTATTAATTTTGAGCTTGCCTTCTTTTTCCATGCGATCGTTGAGGCTGCTCATGAACAACTGCATGACTTCCTGGCGCTTCTGTCCGGCCAACTGTTCGCGGAGATTATCTTTGGCTTTGGCGAATTCATCCGCGGTCAAGGAAGGTTCCTGACGGTCTGTGACCTCGAGCACCAGGCCATTGCGTCCGGTGTGCAATGGTCCGCTGATCTCGCCCGGTTTGAGGGTGAAGGCCACACTGGCCGATCCGCTCATGGGACCCACATCCGGGACCTGAGCGCTGCGCGCCACCAGATCACTGCTCTTGACGGTGGCGCCCAGTTCCTTGGCTGCCTTGTGCAGATCGTGCCCGGCATGGGCGCGGTCTGAGAGTTCGGTTGTCTTCTGGCTGAGGAGAGTGCTGGCGCGCTCGGCTTTGAAGTCAGTGGTTACACGATCTTTGAACTCCTCAAAAGAAGGCGTGCGAGGGGGAATGATCTTCGACACTTGAAAGATCACCGCACCCTGGGGAGTGCGGGTAGACTGGACACCAGATTTCTGGTCGGCGGTGAAGATATCATTCATCAGCTCGGGAGATGCGCCTACGCCGGGCAAGGCATCTGTCCTAGCGACCGGATTGGTCTCAATGACCTGAGTTTCGTATTGGGCTGCAGCTTTATCCAGTGAGGTTTTGCGGGCGTCCGCTTCCGCCGAGGTTGCCATTTGCTCCAGCACGGCAGCCACCTTCTGGCGCTTCAGGCTCTGTTCGATGGAATCCTTTACTTCAGCCAGCGTCTTTACGTGGGCAACTTCCTTATCCTCAGTTTGAATAATGTGGAAGCCATAACTGGTCCGCACCAGGTCACTGATCTGCCCTTTATCCATGGAGAATGCGGCCTTCTCAAATTCGGGCACGGTTTGACCTTTGACGATCCAATCCAGTTCCCCGCCCTGCCCCTTGCTGCCCGGATCATCAGAGTTCTTTTTGGCGAGATCGGCAAAATCTCCGCCGGCCTTGATCTGCTTGAGGATGTCAGCCGCCTTGGCGCGGGCTGCGTCTACACCTTTCTGGTCAACCTTGCCGTCGGGGCCGGGTTTGGGTGTTTGGATGAGGATGTGACGAACCTTGACCCTGTCAGGCGTGCGATACGAGTCCAGATGGCTGCGATAATACTGTTCAACGTCCGCAGGCGTTACCGCTGCTTTATCCTCTACCTGCTTTTGGCTAATCAGGAAATAACGCACCTGGCGTTTTTCCGGAATGCCATTCTGATAGCGAGTCTTGTTGGCGTCGTAATAGGTCTTGAGTTCAGCCTCAGTCGGGTTGATCTGTTTCTGCACGTCGTCCATGCTGATGATGGCGTAATCAAACTTGACCTTGGTGTTCTGTTCTCGATAGGCCTTTTCAATCTCTGAGGGCGATACGGTAACGCCCGCGGTGACGGCGGTAAGCAGTTTGGTGGCGAGAAGCTGGTCGCGCAACCCTTTCTCAAAGGCATCCGTGGTGAGGCCGTTTTCTCGCAGCAGATCCTCATACTGCTGCTGGCCAATCCACTTTCCGCCGGGGAAAAAAGTTTCGCCCATGGCCCCGTGCTGTAACTCGTCGCGGATCTCCTGATCGGAGACGCTGAGTCCCATGCGACCGGCTTCATATTGCAGCTCGGCTTCCTGGATGAGCTGTGGCATAACCTGCTGCACTACGAAAGGCAGGGCCGCATCCGGATACCTTTGCTGGCGCAGAATCCTTTGGGCCGCTTGCTGAACTTGATCGTTGGTGATTTCGTGTCCGGCCACGCTGGCGACTACACCGCCGCGGTCAACGGTGACCCCGCTCATGAACCCGGGAATGAGATAGGTAACCATGGACCCGCAAATTACCAATAGCAGTCCGCCCAATAAATATTTTGTGACTTTGTTGCCACTCTGTAAAAACCTGATCATGTTAGGGAAAACCTTCCGTTCACCATTATATAGAAAGCCTTAGGGGACAGGTTACCCGCCACGGCGGGCTTTCAGCAGGTCACCGGTTACAGGGAAAGAGCAAAAGGCAACACCGACCACGGACACGCATGCATTGTGTTTCAGGGCATCCGCCCCGGGGCATTCCTTATGAGGCAGGGTTCCCTCCCCTTCGGCAGGCTCAGGGCTCGGGATAAACTACAAGAAGCCTAGACCAAATCTGCTTTATAATCCCCGGCTTAATAACCTTTAACTCCGAGGTCTCCTCTCATGAAGCGCAGCGCTCTTGCTCTTGTTTTGGGCCTCTGTCTGTTTGTTGGACAGGGTCTCGGCCAATCCGGCCCTTGCACCACCGGCGATGATGCCGAGTACACGAAAAAGATCAAAGAGTACACCACTGAATCTTTTTTCAGCACGGAGCTTGTGGACCACCTGCCTTCCAGCTCGTGCGTGCCGGCGCCGGACGCATTTCTTCACCACATTGTTGGAGCGCCGGACGTGTTGGATTACACCAAGGACATTAACGGCTACATGCGGCTGCTGGCCAGCAAGAGTCCGAGGGTCAAGGTATTCAGCATTGGCACTTCAGAAGAAGGACGCGAGATGCTGGCGGTGTTTGTTACGGATGAAGAGAATCTGGCGAAGCTGGATCGCTACAGGGAGATCACGGCCAAGCTTGCCGATCCGCGGGGCTTGAGTGAAGCCGAGGCGCAGAAGCTCATCAACGAAGGCAAGCCGATTTACTGGGCGGACGGGAGCATCCACTCGCCGGAAACCGGCGCGCCGGAGATGCTGATGGAGCTGGCTTACCGGCTGGCGGTGGAGGAGACGCCGTTCATCCAGAAGATACGGAAAGATGCCATCGTGATGATCACGCCTATCGTAGAGGTGGACGGCCACGACCGCGAGGTGGACATCTACATGCACCACAAGAAGCACCCGAAAGATGCGCCCTATCCGCTGATCTGGTGGGGGCACTACGTGGCGCACGACAACAATCGCGACAACCTGGGGATCGGCCTGGCGCTTTCCCGGAATATGCTCAAGACGTTTCTGGATTGGCATCCCACGGTGATGCACGATCTGCACGAATCGGTGCCGTATCTCTACATCATGACCGGAACCGGGCCATACAACGCGTGGCTGGACCCGATTGTGATCAACGAGTGGCAGCAGATGGCGTATTACGAAATTGAGGAGATGACCAAGCGGGGCGTGATTGGCGTGTGGACGCACGGATTTTATGATGGCTGGGCGCCGAATTACCTGCTCTCCATTGCCAACAACCACAATGCTATTGGAAGGTTTTATGAGACGTTCGGCAACGGAGGCGCTGATACACGGGTGCGCACACTGCGCCCGGCGGACACGAACCGCGAATGGTTCCGGCCCAATCCTCCGCTGCCCAAGGTGAAATGGTCTGCCCGCGACAACATCAACATGCAGGAGAGCGCCATTCTTTTTGGCATGAACAATCTGGCCAGCAACGGCCAGCAGTTTCTCAACAATTTTTATCTCAAGAGCAAACGCGCCATAGAAAAAGGCCGGAAAGAAGGACCGGCGGCGTGGGCCTTCCCGGCTGACGATGCGCGTCCGGCGGAGCAGGCCGCATTTCTGAATCTTCTGGAAGTGCAGGGCGTGGAGGTGCATCGCACAAGCAAAGAAATCCGCATCCCGGCTTTGGCGGATCGCGACGCTGCGTCTTCAGAGAAAAAGCCGGCGAGGAGCGGCAAGGCTCCTGATGCATCCGAAGAAAAGAAGCCGCGAGAGACTGTGATTCCCGCGGGCAGTTACGTTGTGCGCATGGACCAGCCTTACAGCCGGCTGGCAGACATGGTGCTGGATACGCAGTACTACAGTTCCAGGGACCCGCGTTCGTATGACGATACGGGCTGGACCCTGGGGGCCCTAAGAAACATCAAGGCTGTGCGCATCACGGAGACTTCAGTGCTGGATGCGCCGATGCAAAAGATGGGAAAGATTGAGGCGGCGGGCGGGGTTGCCGGTCAGGGAAAGATTTACCTGATTGATCACAACACGGACAACACGCTGGCGACTTTCCGTTTCCGCCTGACCAACGTTGCCATGGAGGCGGCGGAAGAGCCGTTCGAGGCCGATGGGTTGAAGTTCAAGGCTGGAAGCTTTGTGATTCGCAGCGGCGATCACGCTGAACTGGACCGCGTAGCCAAAGAATTGGGAATTAAAGTTCATGCTACCAATGCCGGTCTGAGTGTGGCGACCCATCCGCTGGCCGCGCCACGGGTGGCCATTATCCACAACTGGCAAAACACGCAGAACGATGGCTGGTTCCGCATTGCCTTTGAGGAACTCAAGGTCCCTTACACCTATGTGGCGGACACAAAGCTACGCGAGACGGCCAATCTCAGGTCGCAATTCGACGTAATTATCCTGCCGCCCATGGGCGGCGCGGGACCTGCTGGGCTGAGCGCCATGGTGCGTGGACTGCCGATGCGCGGCAATCCGATGCCATGGAAGAACACGGAGGAGACTCCGAACATGGTTGCGCCGGGCCTGGACAGCGCCGAGGACATTCGCGGCGGCCTGGGCTATAGCGGCCTGGCCCACCTGGAAGAGTTTGTGCGTGAAGGAGGGCTGCTGATCGCCGTCCAGACGAGCGCAGCCCTGCCGGTTGCGGCAGGCATGACGGAGATGGTGAATGTCTCCGATGCGCGCACCATGCAGGCTCCGGGAAGCGTTCTGCTTTCCAGCGTGGATGATAAGAAGAGCCCCATTGCTTACGGTTATGACGATCAGATCTACGTCTATTTCCGCCAGGGTCCGGTGATCACGATTGGCGGCATTGGCGGAGGCGGTGGTGGAGGAGGGCCGGCGGGCGAAGAGGCTGGGCGCTCCAGCGGACGCGGCACGGCGAGTGATCCTGATGTGATTCAAGGCCGGGGATACATGGCTCCGGAGAAGCCGGTGAAGCGCAGTCCGCGCGAGCAGGAGCTCTACGTTCCTGAGGATCTGAGCGAGATTGCGCGCTGGGCGCTTCCTCCGCGCGATGAGCAGCCGCGCGTGGTGCTGCGCTTTGCCGCGGAGAAGGAACTGCTCTTGAGCGGCATGATTACCGGTGGAACAGAGATTGCACAAAAGCCGGCTGTGGTGGACGTCCCCCATGGCAAAGGCCATGTAGTTTTGTTCGCGAATAATCCCATGTGGCGCAACGAAACTATGGGCAGCTTCTTCCTGGTGTTCAACGCCATCATGAATTTTGACCATTTGAATGCGGGGCGATCTGCATCGCCGTCACCGGCGGCTACGGCGGCGGATAGCGGAGAGGAAGAGTGACGGAATTTGGTAATTGGGTAAGTTGGTAAGTTGGTAATTGAAAGTCAAAACCATAATCCAAACCTTCACCACAGGGGCCACTGATTGGATCGTCGGTTCATCGGGTCATCTGTTGTGGGTTCGACCAGTATTTTTCTTTTTCGGCATTCAGAAAAGTAGAATGTTATCTGGGATTTTGACTCTAAGCTTATGAACATCGACACTGAGATATTGAGCTTGTGTGACGAAGCTCGCGAGGTATTCGTAAACGCGTTGGTGGATCCGCCGGCACCGAATGACGCGTTGCGAGCGGCTGCGGAGCGTTACATAAAGCATGTGCACGGAACCGGTTCGAGCGAGTGTGACAGAGGTCAGATCAATACATCCAGGTGAGAATGCCTAACGACTGTGTGGCAGCTTGGACGGCGTTGGGGTCTCTCGGCTCCGCCCGCCGCGGCGGGCTGCGCTCGGGGTGGCAGGGTATAAAGGATTTCGAAAAAAAACTCGCTGATTCAAATCCGCAGAGGGCGCTCGGTCCAGGCTACATCCCAGTAGCGGCCGAATTTGCGGCCGTTTTCGGTGAATACGCCTACCAGTTGGAACCCAAATCTTTGATGCAGGGCCGCTGAAGCGGGATTGGGTAGGGTGTATCCGGCTACGATGCGGCGGATGTCCTCACCGGCAATGGCTTCGAACAAGGCGGAATAAAGGCGGCTGCCAATCCCCTTGCACATGGCATGTGGACAGCAATAAATTGTGGTTTCTACAGTGGTATCGTATGCGGCTTTCGCGCGGAAGCGCATGGTACCCGCATAGCCCAGCACAAGATCATTTTCTTCCGCCACCAGCAACCGGTAACGCCCGGTGAGCCCAAATTGCTCAAACCACCGCGCTCGGGACTCAACGCTTTTTGGCTCCAGATCAAAGGTGATGGGCGAGTTAGCTACATAGTAATTGTAGATTTCAGTCAGGCGTGGAAGGTCAGTGTACAGGGCAGGACGGATGCGCATGTCAGACACGCCTTTTATTCCAACCATTATGTTCCCGTGGCGACGACGGCAAGATGGTCCCGCAGAGGATTTGGTAATTGGGTAAGTTAGTGAGTTGGTAATTGAAAGTCAAAAGCGACCGTTCCCTCCCCGTCGCAAGCTCAGGGTTCGGGATGAACTCATTGCTTGCATTACAGAAATCTAGTCTGCTCCCAGCGCGTCCGACGCGGCCTGAACGGAATACGCCGCGGCTTCGCCGTAATAGCCTTCTTCGCCGTGCTGCGAGAGATCGAGGCCCTGGATTTCATGCTCTTCTGAAACCCGGAGCCCGATTACAGAGTCCACGAATTTGAGAATCAGGAAGGTGCCTGCCGCAGCCAGGGCCCAGGCAATCAGCACACCGATAGACTGATTGAATAACTGGCGCAGGTTTCCTTCCAATGCGCCGGATGGCAAGATATTTCCCTGCGCATCTTTGAAGATCGGATTAATAGCGCGCAGGGCAAAGACTCCGGTCAGCAGCGCACCGATGGTCCCGCCTGCGCCGTGCACTCCGAAGGCATCCAGCGAGTCATCGTATCCAAAGCGCGTCTTTACGTGGGCCACCATCAGGTAGCAGAAGACTCCAGCGATGAGCCCAATCGCCAGCGCGGCGACAGGACTCACAAATCCCGATGCGGGGGTAATGGCAACGAGTCCGGCAACTGCGCCGGAGATCGCTCCGAGGGCGCTGGGCTTTCCGTTACGGAACCACTCCGCTCCTCCCCAACCGATGACCGCTGCCGCCGCCGCGAGATGCGTGGCTACAAAAGCGCTCGTGGCCAGGCCGCCCGCACCGAGCGCGCTGCCGGAGTTGAAGCCGAACCATCCTACCCACAGCAGGCATGCGCCAATAAAGCTCAGAACCATGCTGTGCGGCGGCATTGGTTCTTTGGGATAGCCAACACGACGTCCCAGATACAGGCAACAGACCAGCGCGGAGACCCCGGACGTAATGTGGACGACGGTGCCGCCGGCAAAATCAAGAGTGGGAAACCGGCCGCCCAGACTGGCATTCAGGAGACCGCCCTTCCCCCAGACCATGTGGGCCATAGGCGCGTAAACCAGCAGCGACCAGAGCGACATAAAGAGCACCATGGCGCTGAATTTCATACGCTCGGCGAACGCTCCGGTGATCAGCGCCGGAGTGATGATGGCAAACATCAACTGGAAGATCATGAAGGTCTGCAAGGGGATGGTGCCGGAGTAGTCCGGGTCAGGCTGCGTTCCAACTCCATGGAGGAAGAAATGCTGCACGCCGCCGATAAATGAAGTGCCGGAACCAAACGAAAGGCTGTATCCGACGATCGCCCACAGGACGGTGACAACGGCCATCATGGTAAAGCTCTGCATCATGGTGGCGAGCACGTTTTTCCGGCGCACCAATCCGCCATAGAAAAGCGCCAGCCCAGGCCCGGTCATCATGAGCACCAGGGCGGAGCTGGTAAGCATCCAGGAGTTGTCGGCAGAGCTTTTGGCGTCCGTAACCGCCTGCTCCAGCCTGGCGATGCGGTCTGCATCAGCAGGAGCGGCCTGCGCCAGCGCCGCATGAGCTGCACAACCAAAAAATAAGACTGCCAACAGAATCGTGAGTGCGCGTTTCCCTGAGTCCATGTTTGTCACCGTGGTTCCTACTGTAGCCACGGCGCACAAACAGAGGGAAATTGAAAATTTTTCTAGCCGCGATTAGCAAATGTTATCGACCGGCAGAACTAATTTCAGGCGATTGGCATGATCAGCGATTCGGCAAGATGACCGCTCTGAGGATTTGGTAATTGGGTAATCTGGTAATCGGGTAATTGAAGATCAAAAGCAAACCTTACCCATAAAGGACACAAAGTAAAACCGAGGACACAAAGGAATATGGGAAGTGATCAGGGAAGAATCCCCCGGTTCTGCCGGTGGCAGGTTACCAGGGGATTCTTCCCCCTTAAACCTAAGATCAATTGCCTCCTGAAGCGACCTTTACTTCCGGCTTCTTCTGTATCTCATCCTTCAAGACCTCGACGGCCTTTTCAAGCTGGGCGTCGCGGCCAGCCAGAAAGTCTGCTGGAGTGTTGTCTACGGCCACATCGGGCGGAACACCATAATTTTCCAGGTTGTATCCCTTCACGTTCCACAGCCCGGTTGCGGGCGTGCGGATGGTGGAACCATCCAGCAGGCGGTAGGCTCCGGTTCCGATGACGGCTCCATATGTGGTAGTGCCCACGACCTTGCCGAGACCCAGCGTGCGGAAGCCGTCCGGAAAGACCTCGGCATCGCTGGTGGAGCGCTCGTTTTCCATGACGACCATGGGACCGAAGAAGGCCTGCTGCGGGCGCGTGATCTGCACGGAGTCACGGGCACGCGTGACCTGATACTGGCGCTGACTCAGAATTTCCAGTAATTCCTGGTCGATTCCGCCGCCGGGATTGAAGCGCTGATCGATAATCAGGGCTTTTTTGTTGTGGTTTTCCACCAGGTCGCGCTCGAACTGCCGGAGAGAGGGTGCATCCATGGACCGGATATGCAGGTAGCCGATCTCGCCGTGCGACGCCTTGTCCACGATCTCCCGGCGCTGCTGCACCCAGCGCTTGTATTGCAGAGTGGTATAAGCGGCGTTGCTGGCAGGCTGTACTTTGGCAAGCCATGCGCCTTCAGCACTGGGTTTGGAGTTTACCATGAACTCGATCTTCTCGCCCCGAACGGCAGTGAGATATTTCCAATAGTTATCGCCTGCCTTAAGGGGATGGCCATCCACAGACAGGATGTAGTTTCCCACGCCGATCTGGACGTAATCCTTATCGGCGGGCCCATCCTTATAGATGTAGGAGACCTTGTAGTAGCCGGAAGAATCAGGCTCCAGTTCAAAGCCGGGATAACGGGTTTGCGCGATGTGGTCGCGCTCTTCCGGCCCTGGCGTAGCGCTGATGCCGGTGTGGGACGCATTCAGCTCGCCGATCATCTGGCTTACGATGTTGTGCATCTCCTCCTGGTCGGCCACGTATTCCATGAGAGGCTCATAGACAGCTTTAGCTTTGGCCCAATCGACGCCGTGCATCTGGGCATCGTAGAAGCGGTTCTTCATGACGCGCCAGCTCTCGTTGAAGACCTCTTTCCATTCCTCCCGATGGTCCACTTCGACCCTGGCGGTGAAGTTGATGCGGCGGCGCTCGAAGCCTCGCCCTGGGGCTCCAGCAGCAGCGGCGGGAGTGGCGCGGCCAGCGGCACCGGCTGCGGCCAGCGATCCTACATCAACGGAGTAAATGCCCTGGTTCTCGTGGAAGTAAATGGCGCGGCCATCTTTGGAGAATTTGACTGCGGTAATGGCGGCCCCGCCGGGACCTCCTCCGCCGCCGTCTTCTTCCTCACCTCGCGCGCTGTTGATGATGGTGGTGACCTGAGTTCCATCTTCAGGGACGATGTAAAGAGTGGCAGAGGGACGGCCATCGCGGTCAGCGATAGCGACAAATGCATAGAGCCTGCTATCGGGTGAAACGGCTACGGAGAGAATGTTGTCGCTCAAATGGGTTACCTGGTGCGAGCGACGGGTAATGCCGTCAAAGTCAATCTTGACTTCGGGCTTGGGCGCTTCGCCGCGGGCCTGGGCATTGCGCAGCCGGTCCAGCTTCTCAGCGGCCTGGGCCTGCTCTTCATCGTCGACACCACGATCGGATGGGTTCTTTTCCTCCTTAACCAGAGAGACGCTGTAAACCTGCACGAAGCTCTGCCGCAGCGTAGCGCTTCCGGCCTGGGCCAGTCCGGCGAGAAACAACAGCTTCTTGCCGTCCGGCGTCCAAACCGGGTTGACCTCGCTGAAGAGCAGGTCATCGTTGCCGACCGCGTGCTCCGTCCCTCCGGTGGATGCTATGACGTAGACATGGGGCCGCAGATCGCGATCGAGCTTGGCAAACGCCACCCATTTGCCATCGGGCGAAAACCGGGCGCCCTGAATATTGCCAGCCTCGCCGGTAGCGATGGTTGTGGTCTTGTCCGCGTCCACATCAAAGCGGTAGAGCTTGTGGTCAGAGCCGGAATAGATCAGCGACTTGGAGTCCGGCGCCCACTGGATATTTTGCTTTTCTGCGTCCGAATCAGAGATCTTCCTGAGTCCGGTACTATCTTCATGCGCCATCCAGACTTCATCGCGACCGGATTTATCGGAGACAAAGGCAATCCATTTCCCATCGGGCGACCATGAAGGAGCAGTCTCGCGGGAGAAAGATTGCGTTACGCGTTGGATGTCGCCTCTATCTGTAGCAATAGAAAAAATCTCGCCATGGACGGAAATGGCGGCGCGCTTGCTGCTCGGGGAAAGATCGTAGCTATCCGCATCGTTGTGGACGGTGATGGTTTCCACGGAATTTTCTTTGTCGTCCGAGGCAATGTTGATGGGGATCGGCGTGCTCTTGCCGGTGGCTGCATCCAGCTTCCACAGCTTGAAGTCCTCCTCATAGACAATGGTCTTGCCATCACTGGAGATTGAAGGAAAGAACAGCCGGCCGCTGGTGTGATGCGTGACCTGGACGGCATGGCCGCCATTCGCCGGAATCTTCCAGATGTTGTTGATGCTCTTCAATACTTCCCTGCTTCCGGGCTTGATGTGGCTTTCATCAGGAAGGCGGTCAGAGACGAAATAGATGGAGCCATCCGCGCCATACATGGGCCAGAAGCAGTTACCCTTGTAGTCACCATCCGTCAGATGGGTGTATTTCTTCGCCTTCACGTCCATGACCCAGAGATCGGCGGCATAGCTCCCGCGATAGTGCTGGCGCCACCAGACCATGGGATGGCGGTTGAAGACAAATTTGCTTCCGTCCGGGGAGTAGCTGCCCCAATATCCCCAATCGGTGGAGACAGGCTGCTCCAGGCCGCCATCAATGGATACCTCATAAAGGTTGGGAATGCCGGGATACATGAGGCCGCGTGAAGATTGAAAGAGCACCTTCCTGCTATCCGGCGTCCACCCCACAACGGTGTCATTGGCCGCGTGAAAAGTGAGCTGTTTTGCCGGACCGCCTTCGGCGGGAACAAGAAAGACATCGTAATTGCCGTAGCGGTTGGAAGAGAAGGCAATCCATTTGCCGTCGGGCGAAAAACGCGGATAGACGTCACGCGCTTTGTGGACGGTAATGCGCTGCACGTTGCTGCCATCTTCATTGGCAACCCAGATGTCACCCAGGTAGCTGAAGGTGATCTTTCCATTGTGATAGCTGGGATGGCGCAGCAGCTTTACTTCGGCTACAGACCATGCACTCAAAAGGAAAATCAGGGTGATGATGAATTTTTTCACGGCGGACCTCCTCAAAGGGGGCGGGACCGTAAGCGGTGGATTGAAAAGTCGGGTCCCGGCGGTCTGAAAGTATATGATACTCAGACTTATTTCTGTGGCCCATAAAAAGGAGTTCATCCATGGACGCTCTCTTGCAGGACATTCGCTATGGCATGCGGCAGCTTCTCAAGTCGCCCGGTTTTGCGTTGCTGGCGGTTTTCACGCTGGCGCTGGGCATCGGCGCCAATACTGCCATGTTCACGGTGGTGGAGAGCGTGCTGCTTCGTTCGCTGCAGTACGCGAATTCCGACCAGATCGTCAACATTGGTCCCGGCGGCCAGAACGGGGCCGATACCGGGTTCGCTTCAACTTCATGGCTGAACTACCGCGATGTGCGCGACCAGGCCCAGACCCTGGCCACAGCCGCGGGTTACTCAGAAGATGTTGGCGTGGTGCAGGGGCATGAAGGCTCGGTTAGCGTGGTCACGCCGGGGGTGACGCCCAATCTGTTCCCGCTGCTCGGAGTCCAGCCGCTGCTGGGCCGGACTTTCTCTGTAGACGAGGGTAAAACGGGTGGCCCGCTGGTGGTTCTGCTCTCGGAAAACTTATGGCGACAGGCCTTTGGCGCCGATCCGCAAATTGTCGGCCGCACCATCCGCGTGAATGCACAGCCACGCATTGTGGTCGGGGTGATGCCACATAGCTTTCGCTTTCCGGAGTCCGTGGGGCCTGACCTGGCCAAAGGGCTGTGGCTGCCGCTGCAGCCAACTTCCGAGATGTTGAAGGAGCGCGGCTATCACTTCTTCTACATTGTCGGACGGATGAAGCCCGGAGTTACGCTGAGCCAGTTGCGGAGCGAGCTTGGCGCGATTGCTCAACGCATCAAGCAGGCCGATCCGAAATCCGCCAGCGATCTTTCGTTGACCGCGGCTTCTTACCAGCAAATTCTTACGGGAAATGTCCGGCCTGTCTTCATCGGATTGCTGATTGCCCTGGGGCTGGTGCTGCTGATCGCCTGCGCCAACGTGGCCAATCTACTGATCGCGCGCTGCCTGGGACGCCAGCAAGAGTTCGCGGTGCGCGCCGCGCTGGGCGCAGGACGCGTGCGACTGATGCGCCAACTCATCGTTGAAGGCGGATTGCTCAGCCTTGCCGGTTGCGTGGTTGGGCTGGGCCTGGCTGAGTTAGGGATTGCCGCCGTGCACAAGCTTCCGCCAGACACGATTCCGCGTGCGGAGGACATCGCCCTGCGCTGGACGGTAATCCTGGCCCTGGCCGTGATCGCCACACTCACCACGCTGCTCTCCTCGTTGCTCCCGGCATTGCTTGTGGCCCGCACAGATCCACAGCCGGCGCTGCAAGCAGCTTCACGCGGCATTGGTTCGCGTACGGTGCGAGGCAAGCTGAGTGGCTGGCTGGTCGCGGGCGAGGTCGCCTTATCCGCCCTGCTTTTGATCTCCGCCGGACTCCTGTTTCGCACGCTTTGGAACCTGGAACACGCGCGCCTGGGCTTTGACATCACGCGCGTGACCTCCTTCACTGTGCAGCCCGCTGACGCCGCAGGCTTCAGTAACATGACCGTTGCGAATGAGGGCCAGCAGGCTGCGCCCAATATCTCAACGTTGTCTTATCAGCCTCTGATCCAGCATATGCAGAGCCTGCCAGGCTTCCAGGATGCCGCACTTATCACCGCGCCACCTCTTTCCGGGATTGACATGAACAGCAGCTTCACCGTCACAGGAATATCCGAGGACTTGCAAAAGGGGTACTCGGCCAGACTCAGCGCCGTAAGTGGCGGCTATGCGCGGGTGATGAGCACGCCTATCGTGCATGGACGGATGATCAGTGAGGACGATACAGCGGCGGCCCCGTTCGTGATTGTTGTCAATGAGACACTAGCGCACAAGTATTTCCTGAACCAGGATCCCCTGGGTAAGCAGCTTAGCTTCGGCGGTAAAGACACTGGCATGCCCACGCCTTACACCATTGTCGGCGTGATTGGAGATCAGGTGGATCAATCGGTTTCAGCGCCGCCCAAACCCATGGTGCTGCTGCCGTACCAGCAGATCCCTACAACATCGCTCTTCTACCCGGCGCTGCTGAAAACTGTGGTCTACTTCGTGGTGAAGACGCGGACAGACGTTCCGGTCGCGCCGGCGGCCCGTGCAGTTTTCAAGCAAGTTGCCCCCGACTTCGCTCTGGACAACTTCCAGACCATGCAGGAGAGCCTGGCGCAGAACAACTTTAACGATCGCCTGGGACTTTATGTGATCGGCGCGTTTGCCGGGATGGCCGTGCTGATGGTGGTTGCGGGGCTGTATGGCGTTCTTGCCCAGTTGGTCAGCTATCGCCGGCGCGAGATAGGTGTCCGCCTTGCCCTGGGAGCTACGCGGCAGAGCATTGTGGGAATGGTCCTGCGCCAGGGATCGGTGCTGGTGATCGCGGGAATAGGCGCTGGAATCCTGCTCGCTCTGGCCGCGAACAAACTGGTTAAAGGCTTTTTGTATGGCGTGAAGCCCCTGGATGCCTGGACTTATTTCGCCGTGATGATAGCGCTTCTCCTTGTGGGAGCCATTGCCGCGGTGATACCGGCACGGCGCGCGGCGGCGGTTGAACCTATCCAGGCTTTGCGGGACGAATAGGTGCGGGCACAACCCTCTGAGGATTTCTACCTAAGGCGCTACTTCCCAGATTCCTGAACTCTGCTCCATGGTCAGGGGGTTACAATCCAACACACGAGAACGCTCTCACCCCTTTTGGGAAGGTCCAGCCATGACCGATATCGCTCGCCTGTTTCAAGCATTTGTTGCTCCTGCCATCTTCGTTTCCGCGATTGGCTTGTTGATTCTCTCGATTAATGTACGGCTTATGGGTATTGTGGGCCGCTTGCGGCAGTATGTGCATGCCAAGCATGACGCCGCGAAGAGTAACCGCATGCAAGAGGCGGAGGCCTACACGGCACAGATCGGTTTGATCGAGCAACGCGCGGAGATGATCCGGCGCTGCTTCCTTCTGGTGCTGATTTCTCTTGCCGGGACGATCCTATCCTGCCTGCTGCTGGGGCTCGGACTCTACTGGGCACAGGCCGCCGTTGCAGCCGTAATCCTTTTCGTTGTGGCCATGATGTGCCTGCTGGCGGGAACCTTCTACTACATCCGCGAGGTTATCGTCTCCCTGAGTTCAGTGCGCAATGAAGCACGGGATTCGCGATTCATGGACCTCGGCGCCCCGCCCGAGATTCGAGGCCAGGATCCGCTCTGAGGTAGTGTAACTATCCGTCCTCTGGTACGCTACATAGGTCTATGCGCCTTCATCAAACGCTGTTTTTCTTAGTTACTCTGGCTGTTTCCGCCTTTGCCCAAAACTCCAAACCTGTTGCCGAACGACTCGCGGCCCAGAACGCTCTTTTCGAAGAGCAGTATGAGTCCGATCTGCGGAACTTTCCCGAGCGCGCCACCTCTTTCGGCGACTATCGTTACAACGACAAGCTGGCCGAATACTCACTCAACGCGATTGCCCAGCGCCATAAGACTGACCGCGAATTCCTCAAGCGCCTTGAGGGCATCCGCAGCACCGGATTCTCTGACCAGGACCAGCTTTCGCACGACCTTCTGATTCGCGTCCTCCAGCAACGCATCGCCGACTTCAACCTGAAAGAGTACGAGATGCCGATCAACCAGCAGAATGGCATCCATACCGGCCTTGCGGACCTGCCGCTTTCCGTCCCGCTGGACTCGGTCAAGCACTATGAGGACTACATTGCGCGCCTGCACCAGATCCCGCGCGTGCTCAGCCAGGTCACTGAAGCTCTGCGCGCCGGCATGAAGGACAAGCTCATGCCCGTCCGGTTCCTGCTGGAGAAGCTGCCGGTCCAGTGCCAGGGAATAATCGACGCCAATCCTTTCCTCCTCCCGACCAAGAAGTATCCGGCGAGCATCTCCCCGGAGGACCAGCGGCGCCTGACGCAGCAGATCACGGACGCGATCAACAGCGATGTAGTACCCGCATACAAGACTTTCGCCGCCTTCCTCACCAAGGAATACGCTCCCCAGGGCCGCACCACGCTGGCCATTACCTCTCTGCCGGACGGCCAGAAGCGGTACCAGAATGACATCTACGGCCGCACGACAACACACATGACGGCGGATGAGATACACCAGCTTGGTCTCCGCGAAATTGAGCGCATCCAGGCGGAGATGACGGTTATTGCCAAGAAGCAGGGATTCTCCGATCTGGCTTCCTTCCGGGCGTCGCTTAAAACCAATTCCAAATACATTCCGAGTTCCGCAGACCAGATTCTGGACGACTTCCGCCACTACATTGAACAGATGGAGCCTAAGCTTCCGGAGCTCTTCACGCTGCTTCCCAAGTCGCCGGTTACGGTAGAAGCCATACCACCCTTCCAGTCCGCGGCCGCAACCCACTATGTGACAGGAACGCCGGACGGCAAGCGCCCCGGCCGCGTGGTGGTGGCCACGTCCAAGTTTGCTGAGCGGTCCATGATCGACGACGAGGCGGTGGCCTACCACGAAGGCGTCCCCGGACATCACATGCAACTATCAGTCCAGCAACAGCTCACGGGATTGCCCAAGTTTCGTCTGCATGGTCTGGGCTTCAACGCGTACACCGAAGGCTGGGCTTTGTACGCGGAGCAACTGGGCAAAGAGGTTGGTTTCTATCAGGACCCAGTCTCGGACTATGGACGCCTCTCCTCCGAACTCTTCCGGGCGGTGCGCCTGGTGGTGGACACGGGAATCCACGCAAAAGGATGGACGCGCGATCAGGTGGTGGAATTCTTCCGCAAGTCCGGCGCAGTGGACGAGCCCACTATCCAGTCTGAAACCGACCGCTACATTGCGTGGCCGGCACAAGCCCTGAGCTACAAGCTCGGCCAGCTCAAGTTCCGGGAACTTCGCGAGCGAGCCCAGAAAGCACTAGGGCCGAAGTTTGACATCCGCAGCTTCCACGATGAGATGCTCAATGGCGGAACGCTTCCGCTGGACCTGCTGGAAGCTCGCACAGACAAGTGGATTGCGGAACAGAAATCGAAGTGATGCGAAAGAGCAAACACCCGCCACGTAGACACAAAGAAAGCCAAGGGCAAATATGAGGGCGGAATGGGTGTAATCAAGTTTGAATATGACGTTCCGCTGGAGCGAACCATGGATTTCGAAGCTGTCTACCATGAAGCCTTGCAGCTTGATCTTCTGGAGAAGGAGGAAATGCGGGATGCTCCGGGATCAATCTTCGTGTGGATGTTTGTGGACGGAGAAGTTGCGGGAGAATCTTACGGCATTCCGCTGGCGAGGTGCGATGAGTCAATCCAGGGATTGGCAGGTTTAACTGAAAGCGAAACGAGAACAGGAATCTATTGCTACTCCAATACGATATTGCCAGCTTTCCAGAGGCAGGGATTAGGATCCATTCTGAAGGCCCACTGGCTGGGCATGGTTGCCGGCAACGGGTTTGATGTTGTCTACGGTCACGCGCGTCCGGGTGGAAGCCAGGCGCTGAATGCCAAGTTTGGCGCTGTCTTTCTTGATGGCTTTGCGGATTGGTATGGCACGGGAGAGGAATACAAGCTGTACCGCCTTTCTCTCAGTCTTCAGCCCTGATCTGGGCGCCGATTCAAGAGCCAGACCCGCGGCGAGACTACTTTTGACGCGTGTTCAGCTTGTCCAGGGCGTGCTTCAACTCTTCTAATTTGTGTCCGGCTTCGCCTAGTTTGCCTTCGGCGGTCAGGCGCTGGTAGTCAGCAAGGTCTTTGGCGGCTTCCGAGATCAGCGCATTGAGGTCGGTTGCAGGCTGCTGGGCCGAGGGGGCCGTTGCCGGCGCACGATGAGCCGCCTCCGCAGGAGCTGCCGCGGCACTTACCGATGAGGCCGCACCGCCAAAAAGCGCAGCCATGGCAGATTCGAAGGTTGGCCCGTAGGCAAGCCGGTCTTGCAGCGCGAGCACGACAATACGCAGTTCCGGCATGGGGCTCCGCTCGGCCTGCAGGTAGATGGGCTCCGCGTACAGCAACGCGCGCCCGGACGGAATTACCAGCAGCGCCCCGCGGCGTACGTGCGAGCCTTGCTGGTTCCACAACGTAAGTTGTCCGGAAAGCTGCGCGTTCTGATCGATTCGCGCCTCGATCTGCAGGGGGCCATCCACCAGCTTGGTTTTAGGAAAGTTGTAAACCACGGCGGTGCCGTACTGCGCGCCGTCGCTGCGTCCGGCAATCCAGCCTATAAGATTGTTCCGGTTGTTAGGCGTGAACGGCAGAATCTCCACGAACTCCACGCCGGTTTCGCCAGGCAGCTTCATCAAGACGAAATTCGGCTGCATGGCTTCAGTGGTTTGCTCGCCGCTCTGGGCCATGCCGACTTCACTGGCCACGGTCCACAGGTCTTCGCGGTTATAGAAGGCTTCAGAATCCGTCATGTGATAGAGGCCGTAGACTTCCGCCTGGAGTTTGAGCAGCATTTCGGGGTAACGCACATGCTTGCGCAGCCCCGGCGGCATCATGGATGCATCCTTGAACAGGCTGGGAAAGATCCGGCGCCAGGCCTCGATGATCGGGTCTTCCTTATCAAAGACGTAAAAAGTTGTGGTGCCGTCATAGGCGTCAATGACCACCTTGACGCTGTTCCGCATGTAGTTAATGGGATTGCCCGTGAGACGGTAATGGGTCGAGTAGGGATAACTGTCTGAAACCGTGAAGGCATCCATGATCCAGGAGAGCCGGCCATCGTCGCCAACGACGATGTACGGGTCCGGATCATAGGCAAGGAAGGGCGCCAGGGTCGATGCGCGATCTTGTACTTTGCGCCGCATCAGGAGCCGGCTATCCGTGGTCACGTCATCGCTGAACGGCAGCTTGGCGAGATCGCCGCGGTCGAGCGCGATGATCATGCGACGCAGGAAGCCGCCGAGCAGGATGCCGCCATTGCCCTCGTAAGACGTGAGGTTATTGGTCTGGCCTTGCGGGTAATTGAACTCCTTCTGGCGGGTCTTTACGTAGACATCCGTATTCGTGAGCTCGCCAAAATAAACCTCGGGGCGCGTCACGGTAAGACTCGGCACGGTGCTCTGGATGGGCATGTTGCTCAGAATCAGCGTGGGCAGCCCTTCCGGAGTGAACCCATTGACGGGGTTCATAGTGATGCCGTAGCCGTGGGTGTAGATCAGCTTTTCGTTAATCCAGTTGCGGCTGCTCTCGGGGAGTTTTTCGACGTTCAACTCACGGGTGGCGAGCATGACCTCGCGCATGGCTCCGTCAATTTCATAGCGATCGATGTCGATGTCCGGGAAATCGTAGTAGGTGCGGATTTCCTGAATCTGGCGCAGCGTGTCCTGGAGCGCATGCCAGTCCCACAGCCGGATGTCCTGGAGCGTAGCCTGGTTGTTCGCCGGATCGACGGCCTCGACCGTTGTCTCGGCGGGAAACTCGCGCTGCGCGACCCGGTTCAATCCATAGGCTTGCCGGGTCAGATCAATGTTGTGGCTGATATAGGGCTGTTCGCGGACCAGTTCGTTGGGTTTGACAATAAAGCTGTTGGTGTACCAGCCGACTACCTGAAGAGTGCCATAACAGACTGCGACCGGAACGATCGCCGCGGCAAGCCAGCGGCCGCGCTGCAGGGAGACGGCATTGGCGACTGCGATTGCCGCGCCGAGAACGAGCGCCACGCACACAATGAGCAATCCTGTAAGCATGAGGTGCGCATCCGTGTAAGTGACGCCGCTGAAGATCGTATGATCTTCGAACAAGCGCTCGAAGCGTCCGAGATAGACACGCAGGGCGATGACCAGCAGTAGAAACCCAACCGAGAGGGAGAGTCCGCGCCAGGGCAGGGGGGTGTAGCTGCTGCCACGCCCGGCGAGCGCGCGGGTCCCGCCGGTGATGAGCAGGAAAAAAGCTGCGAGTATACAGGTAAGCACGGCCAGCGTAAGCAGCCAACCGGCGATAAGCTGCCACGCGGGCAGGGCAAAGAGAAAGAAGTTCAGCGGTTTGCCAAAGATCGGGTCCACCACGCCACCGGCAGCGGGCGGCGCATACCAGAAGAGCGCGAGCGTGGGCCACTCCACCATCATGCCGGCGCCGGTGCCAACGGCGATGACAAGCGAACCTAAGAGCCCAACCAGGCGCAAGACAGGCTCAACCGGCAGCCTGATTGGCTGCGTGCCGATGAAAATGGTGTGACCACTCGGTAGATCCGGGAGATGCGCGCGCTTCAGAACCAGGAATGATCCGTAGAGAATGAGAAATGTAGCCGCAGTAAAGACCGAAAAGATTACCCACTGAAGGCCCAGGGTTTTCCAGAACACGCTCCCGTAGTTGAGCGACCCGAACCAGAGCACGTCCACGTAATAAGACAGCGCCGTCCGGCCGAGGATGACGATGGCGGCGAAGATGGCGAGTATGAGAAGTAAGCGTCGGCGACGACGCGGCGCCATCGGCTGCGTGCGATGCATCCGGGGCCAGTCAATGGATTCAGGCATTACTCCACCCTGTTCTACGCAACATTTCTGTAATCAGTATCAGGAGATGGTATTGTACAGTCCCGTATTAGCCCCACGCAGCCGAGCCCAGCCGAGTACCTCACTCACGATCAAACGACCGATGCCCCACTGACGGTGGTGGGAGCCGTCCCCATGGAGATCAGTTGCGCTCGGGTTGCATCATCCGGATCGAGAAGCGTGCCGCCGATCAGGTACAAGATTTCTCTCTCTCCGTTCCAATCGGCTACGCGGTTGAACCACTCAGTATCCGTAACCTTATCTTCTGTTCAATTAAATTATAGTAAATAGTGCTTGACAATATGTAAAGCATGCTTTACTTTATGTAAAGAGGTATTGCATTTATGACCACCAATCGGACGTTTTCTTCCCGCTTCACCCGCCCTGTCTTTCTCTGGGCGGTGGCTGCCGGGTTAACGGAGATCGTGGCGGCATGGCTTCTCAAGCACAGCCAAGCTCCACGGTGGGTGGGACTTCTACCGCTTTTGCCGTCGATGCTCTTCTTCGCGGCACTGGTGCGTAGCGTCCTCAAGATGGACGAGCTACAAAAGCGCATCTGCATTGAATCGGCGTCCTTTGCCTTTTTGTTGAGCCTCATCATCACCTTCGCTTTCGGCGGAATGGAGCAGGCTGGAATCGGTCGCGCACCGTGGGATGAGATAGGAAGCCTGATGCTGCTGCTGTGGGCCGGTGCCTACGCCTTTTCAGCCTGGAGGTACCGATGAACCGGCACAGCGCCGCTGATGGCCCAGGGGTTGGTACGCGATGAAAAACCGCCTACGCGTCCTCCGGGCAGAACGGGAGTGGTCTCAGGCAGACCTGGCCGGCAGGCTGAAGGTATCGCGCCAAACGGTGAATGCAATTGAAACCGGAAAGTACGACCCAAGTCTGCCGCTGGCTTTCACCATCGCGCGCCTCTTCAAGCAACCGATTGAAGCCATCTTTGAACCCGGCGATGACGAATCCGCCGGCTGACTATGCCCGCCTGTTCCTGGGTGGCGGCCAAAATATTCACAACTAACCAAAAGGAGAACTACTCATGAACATACATAAAGCGCTACGTTTTGGATTATTCGCGGGACTGGTGACCGTGATCGCCTCCACATTGGTTCTTGGAGCCATTCCAACGCCAACTGCTTCAGCCTCGCCGGCTATTGGTGATTGGGAAGGCCAGATAGATACGGGTAGTGGCAGCTTGCGGGTTGTCGTACACATTTCACAGGCAGCCGATGGCAAATTGACCGGAAGCCTGGACAGCCCCGACCAGGACGCCACTGGAATAGCGATCGGCACGATCACGTACAAGGAGCCCGATCTGCGCTTTGGCATAGAAAGCCTGGGAAGCAGCTATCAAGGCACGATGAACCACGATAACTCGGCAATTGCAGGTGAGTGGAAGCAGAGCGGCCGCTCTCTGCCGCTCGTGTTCAAGCGTCGCAGTAAGTAAACACCGGCCGCACTGAAAGCCGGCTGAGTTCTAATCAGGGATGGCGCGGGGAAGGCCTGGTTCTGGAGGCCGCGCCCGCGACCCCCAGCTTGCTGAGCCGGTCTTTTGCCTGGATGGCTTCCGGAGTTTTTGGATAGCGGGCAATCAAGCTTTGTAACTCTTTTACACCAGCATCCTTTTGGCCCAGTTCCAGAAATGCGAAGCCTTTCTTGAGCTGGGCTGCGGCGCCTTTGTTCCCGCCAGGATATTGGTCGAGAACTTTATTGTAGTCCTGGATGGCCGCCTGAAAATTGCCCTTGCGATAATCGATCTCGCCCAAATAAAACTGGGCGTTGCCGGCGAGATCATTGTTTCCGTAGAACTGCAGGAACTGGGTGAACTCCTGCCCAGCCAGATCATTCTTGCCGGCATTGAAATCCCCGAGGCCGTTGTTATACAGGACGTCCGGAGGAGGAGCCTGGTTCTGAGCACTTCCAGGGGCCACCCCTCCTGGGCCGCTCGGGCCTCCGGGCGTTCCTCCCGGTGGGTTGGTGATGTTTTGCTGTGCTGCCTGAATGTCATCAAGCTGCTTGCTCACCTTGGCCAGACGGGCCTTCAACTCGTCCACGGAGTCATGCAGGGCCTGTACCTGGCCGGAAACCTGATCCACCTTGCCCGCCGAATCCGTGTTTTGCTGCTGCAAGGTTTTTTGCAGGTTATCGACGGTGCCGCTCATCCGGTTCACATTGTCCGTCTGCTGGGTAACCAGGTCTTTCATCACTCCCATGCGCTCGTCAAACGATTGCTGCATGCGCGCCATATTGTCCTGGAGCATTTGCACGGTGGTTTGGAGCTGAATCAATTGCTCTTTAGTTCCCGCAGAAGCAGGTTGCGCCACAAAGGTGGCGCCCAGCATCAGCAGAATTGGAAGAATTTGCCTTTTCGTCATGATTAACTCTCTTAGATGCAGAACAGCGGCCCTTTAGCAGTCAGTATTTGGCCCAAGCAGAACCCCATCAGGCAACCTTTAGCTATCGGCCTTTGGCTCTTAGCTAAATGCAAGCCTCTCAACCACAGAGGTCACAGAGAGTGTTAGGTGTTATTTGTGGCTTCGCCAGCTTACTCTGTGCCCTCCGTGGTCCAGGGTTTCATTTCAGCAACTCGAAATGATCGTGGCGGTTTTTCTGCCAGCAATCCTCGGTTGACTCGGTGCAAACCGGCTTTTCCTTACCGTAACTGATGGTCTGTAGCCGGTCGGCGCTGACGCTGCCCTGCACCAGGACTTGTTTCGCTGCGTTAGCGCGCTCCTCGCCCAGGGTCAGGTTGTACTCGGTGGAGCCGCGTTCATCGCAGTTGCCCTCGATCTTCACCCGCCAACCGGGATGCTGGTTGAGGAACTGTGCCGCACGGGCCAGCGACTGCCGCGATTCCGGACGCAAGTCCGCTTTGTCGTAATCAAAATAAATGTCTACCACGTTCTGGTTGAAGAGTTCTTCGTCCGATTGCGTGGTAGTGGTAGTGGTAGTGGTGGTAGTTTGCTGCGGCTGTGTCACGGTCACGCGAGCCGTAGCGTCCTGGGTGCCGCCCGGGCCTGTGGCTACCAGATGATAGTCAGTAGACTGACCAGGCGAGACGCTTTGCGATCCGCTGGGATCAACTTTTTTGCCTTGCAGGGTGACATTGTCCGCGTTTTCCGTGGTCCAGGTAAGGGTTGAGGTTTGGCCGCGCTCAATGGAGGTGGGGCTCGCCGACAGCGTGGCGGTTACGGGCTTGGGTTGGGGCGGTGGGGTTTGCGGCTGTTGAACGGGCTTCTTACCGCCGCAGCCGCTCACCCCAAGGGCCAGCAGCAGCGCGGTGAAAACCACGATGCAGTTTCTCTTACTCGGCTTCACCTCATGTCCTCCAAGAAAAGCAATTAGCACTTATTTATAACTCCAATTGGGCATTGAATTCTTGCCGGTGCGTGTGAGTTGTTGCTGATGCGTGCCATCGGCCAGCATGGTCCAGATTTGTTCTGATCCCGTCCGGGTTGACTGGAAAACAATGTGGCGGCCGTCCGGAGACCAGGACGGGAAGTCATTGCGTCCGGAATCATGGGTTAATTGTACGAATTGTCGTGATGCGACATCCATGATGTAAATGTCCTGCCCGCCGGGGGCGCCAGGGCCATAGTGACGGATCCAGGCGAAGGCCAGCAGCAGTCCATTGGGCGACCAGGAAGGAGAAACTGCGTAGCCCTCCTTGGTGATCTGCTGAACGTTGCTGCCGTCGGCATCCATGGTGAAAATCTGTGGCAGGCCGGTGCGGCCGCTCACCCAGGCTATCTGGGCATTGGTTTTGGGGTTAAATACAGGAGAGACGTCCGATCCTTTAACGGCCGTAAGTTGCTTTGCCCCGCTGCCGGTTGCATCTGTCACGTAAATTTCCGGATGGCCGGAGCGCATGGAAGAGGAAAACGCAAATTTGGAGCCGTCTGAGGACCATGCCGGAGAAAAATTATCGCCGCCGAAATGGGCGAAGGATATCAGCCGCCCGAGGTCCAGCGAATACAAGAGAATCTGCCAGGAATCCCGCAGCCCGCTGAAAGCCACGCGAGAGCCATCAGGAGAAACGCGCGGCGAAAGCGCAATCGAGTTCAGATGGGTAAGCTGCTCCTGGCCGGCGCCGTCATAATCCATCGCCCAGACTTCCTTGTGGCCGCTGCGCGAGCTGATGAAAAATATTTTGCTCTCTGCCACACCGGGAATGCCGCCTCCCAGGCGGTAGATGATCTCGTCGGCAAAGCGATGGGCGATCAGCCGCGCGTTGTCCGGCGTAGCGGCTTCCTGGTACTGCTTGCCTAGTACCTGGGGCGATGCGGTGTTCTTGTCATCAAAGAGCCATCCCTGGACCTGGATCTTCCCGTTGCTGATCCCCAGATTGCCGAAGGCAACGAAAGACGCGTTCGGTGGCGGATTGCCCCAGGCATCCAGTTTAATCTCGCCCGGCGATCCCGGCGTTTGGAGCGGATAGAAGCTCTTGGAAACCATCTCAAAGATTCCGGAGTTGTCGAGGTCGCTCCAGAGCGTCTGGTTGAAGACGGTATTGAGGGGCGCAGTCTGCGGATCGTTGCTGGCCGCTTTGAAATCAGGGACAGCCAGCCGAATGGGAGCGCCCCGGTTTATTTCAATGCGGACCCAATCCTGAGCTGACGCACCCGCGAGAGCGAAGATAAGTATGAAAAATAACCGCAAGAACTGGATCTTAGCCGCTCTTTGCATGAGTTCATTCACCCCTGATAGTTAAACCACAATTCCACGTGCAGATAGCTGCCGGAGTATCCGGGTGGTAACGGACCAAAACCATCAATCCGCTGCAGCACCCGAATCGCGGATTGGTCCAATGCTGGAATGCCGCTGGATTGTTCCAGGCGCACATTGCCCGGCGCGCCGTCTTTGCCGATGTCGAACGAAACAAAGGCCCGATGGCCGACGGCATTGGGGCTGACTTCCACGGTATACCAATTATTGGCGACTTTGTTCTTCACCACCTGCACGTACCAGGCAAAGCGGCTGCCGAAGTCGCCCTCAAAACTGAAGCCGCCTTGTATGTGGCTCGCTGTGAACGCGCCGTACGGCCCGTTAACGGGTCCACCCTGCCCATAAGGAACTGTGTTGTTTTGCGGAGGAGCTACAGGTCGGGGTTTCTCGGGCGCCTGAGTCACCGCGGTTTTTTGCGGCTTGCGCCTGGCATCTTTCTCCGGGATGGGAATGGCCTTGGCCTCTTCCTGCACCTTCTCGGGAACAGATTGCGTCAAACCTTTGCTTTCATTGGCGAGAATATTTTGTGTGGGCGTCTGCGGCGCAGGCAGCGGAACGGCGCTCACCAAATTGGCCTGGACCGCCTCGCCGGAACTGCTTCCACCCCAGTTTTCCCCGTGCGGCGCCCTGATATACCCGGCGACGATGACGGCTATGGCCAGGAGCAAATGCAACCCTACGGAGAGCACCAGGGCCCCCGTCCATCTGTCCCGCTCTTCAAAGATGCCCGTCTGCATCATCTTTAGAACGCTCTTGGCGCCTATTTTTTGCCTTCCTGAAGGGGCTGGGTCACAATGCTCACATTGGTAATGCCCGAGGCTTTTACCGCATCCATGACGGTGGCGAAGAGGCCGAAAGGCACGTTTTCATCCGCACGCACGTAGATCGCCTGGCCCTCAGGATCGCGGATCTTCTCTCTTAATTTCTGGCCGATGTTGTTAATGTTGACCTGGTCGTTTCCCACATAGATGTCCTGCTTGCTGGTGATGCTGACCACCACTCTCTCCTCTGAGATTTCCTTGACGGTCCGCGTCTTGGGAACGGAGACCTCAATCCCCGACTGAAGCACCGGCGCCGTAACCATAAAGATGATCAGGAGCACCAGCACAACATCCACAAAGGGTGTTACGTTAATCTCGGAAAGAGAGGTTTGTGTTCGGCCCTGCGGGCTGGTAAAGGCCATCAGCGGGCCTCCGTGGAGTTGGGGCCTCCACGCTCTATGACGTTCAGGAGTTCGAGCGAAAAATCGTCCATCCGCGCGCCGAATTCACGCATGTTGTGGGTAAACATGTTATAGAAGATAACCGCCGGAATCGCGGCAAAGAGGCCGGCCGCGGTGGTAATCAGGGCTTCTGAGATTCCCGGCGCTACGGCGCGCAAACTAGCCGAGCCGGCGTTGCCCAGTCCGTAAAACGCGTCAATAATGCCCCAGACGGTGCCGAACAGGCCAATGAATGGAGAGACCGCGCCAGTTGTGGCCAGCCACGGCAAGCGCCGTTCCAGGCGGGAGAGTTCCTCGGAAGAGGCGATCTGGGTGGCCCGCTGCACGGCAGTGATGTTGGGGCCACGGCGAAATTCCTGGAAACCACCCTCGAACACCGGCACCAGCGGGCTGGGTTTGAACTGTTCTGAGACGGCCATCACGTCCTGCAATCTTTGCGCCTTGCGAAACGCCCGGAGGAAGCGCCCGCTCTGCGTGCGCGCCCGCCGCAGAGAACTCCATTTGGACAGGATGATGGACCAAGAAACCACGCTGAAGACGAGGAGAATCAGGAGGACCACCCTAGCTACAAGGCCAATATCCTGCACCCGGTTTATGATCTCTCCGCCAATAAGAACACAAATAAAAGGAATATTCATCATTGCGAGTCAAGGACCGTCCGCAGTATCCGTGACCGTAACATCATAAACCAGGGGATAGGGAATCGGCGTATCGGTTCAACGGCTTATCGGTGCAACGAAAATTCGGTGTTCGGAAAAACAAAAGCCAGCGCGCGAGATTTCTGATTCGCGGACGTCGGCGTGGGTTGGCAGCTGAGGAAGACTTGGTTTAGCTGAAGGCCAAGAGGCAGGGCCAAAGGCTCTTCTTGTGCTACACTTCGGCTCAATTCTTGTCGAGGACCCGCTCCGGTGCTGCTCGAATTGCGAATCGAAAACTACGCAGTGATTGACAGCCTGGCTGTCGAGTTCGCTCCCGGACTCAATCTGCTTACGGGCGAGACCGGCGCGGGAAAGTCCATCCTGATTGACGCACTGGCCCTGCTGCTGGGTGACAAGGCTTCAAGCGATGCGATCCGTCACGGCGCTGAAAAAGCCGTGGTCAGCGGGGTTTTTGAGGCAGAAGGGAAAGCCCTGGCTCGAATCCTGGAAGAAAACGGCATTGACGCGGATGAAGGCCAGATTATTGTGAAGCGCGAAGTCGCAGCCGGCGGCAAGGCGCGCGTTTTCGTTAACAACCAGCCGGCCACAGTCGCCTTTTTAAAGCAGCTTGCGCCTTTTCTGGCCTCCATCCACGCGCAGAACGAAAATATTCTCGCCTTCGATGCGGCTGCGCGCCTCATGCTGCTCGATACTTATGCGGCCAATCATCTGGAAGACCTGGCGCAGAAATTTGAAGCATGGTCCAGCGTCCGCCGGCGCATGGCCGAACTGGAACGCGACGAGCAGGACCGCCTGCGAATGGTTGATTTGTGGAGCTTTCAGAAAAAAGAGATTGAATCGGCGCACCTGCAGCCCGGTGAAGACCAGAAGTTGGAAACCGAGAAGAAGATCCTGGCCAACGCGGAGAAGCTCTCCAACGGCGCTCTGGCGGCTTACGACCTGCTCTATGACTCGGAGTCATCGGCGGCCGCCCATCTGTCGCTTGCGCGAAAACATCTGGAGGAACTGGCGCGTTTTGATCCTAAGTTTCAAGAAGCCCTCGCAGCGCTGCAGAACGCAAAGGTGGCAATCGAGGACGTAAGCGCGACCGTGCGGGACTATGCTGAAGGGATTCAAGCCTCGCCCGAACGGCTGGCGCAGGTGGAAGACCGGCTCGCGCTGCTGGATCGGCTGAAGCACAAGTACGGAGCCAGCGTGGATGAGGTGATTGCCTACGGCGAAGATGTAGCTCGCAAGCTGGATGAAGTCGAGAACCGGGAAGAGATCATGCTCGGCCTGAAAAAGCAGCTTGCTGCTGCAGCCGAGACCTATCTCTCCGCCACGCGCGCCATTTCCAGGCGGCGTTATACCGCAGCCAAAGAATTGCAAAAGCTGGTGGAAGCCGAAATCAATGAGTTAGCCATGAAATCCCAGTTCAGGATCGAGGTTTCCGGATCAGACGAGCAGGGGAACTGGACTGCTTCCGGTTTTGACAACGTGGCCTACATGATCGCCACAAATCCGGGTGAGCCGCTAAAGCCAGTTGAGCAGATTGCCTCCGGCGGCGAGCTTTCCCGGGTGATGCTGGCGTTGAAGGCGACGATTGAAGCTTCCAGAAAGAACAAAGGCTTTCTGCAAAAGACCCTGGTTTTTGATGAGATCGACAGCGGCATTGGTGGACGGGCAGCGGAAGCCGTGGGGAAGAAGCTGAAGTCCCTGGCGCGGGCAAACCAGGTTTTGTGCGTCACCCACTTGCCGCAGATTGCCTCCTTTGCCGATCACCATTATCTGATCGAAAAAAGAGAGGCTGCTGGCCGCACGCGGACCTTCGTACGGTTACTCAGCGCCGAGGAGCGCACCGAAGAGATTGCCCGGATGTTAAGTGGCGCCAAGTTGACAGAGACTTCCCGCCAGCATGCAGAGCAGTTGCTGAAGGCGAATGCGGGATAGCGCAATTGTCAAGATGCGATGAATGGGGATGCCATGTACACAACACGTCTGCGCAAAGTCGGCAGTTCAATCATGCTTGCAGTACCGCCCGCTGTGCTGGAGATCCTGAATTTGCAGTCAGGAACCAGGGTCGGCCTCGCGGTACGATATGGCCGGTTGGTCGTGGAACCGCAGCCACCGCCCCGCTATACCCTGGATGAGTTGCTCGCGCAATGCAACCCAAAGGATCCCCGCAGAAAGGAAAGGCGGGAATGGCTCAATGACAAGCCTGTGGGCGGCGAGCTCATCTGATGGAACGCGGCGAAATCTGGCTGGCCGCGCTTGATCCAACGCAGGGCCATGAGCAGAGGGACGCCGTCCGGCTCTGATGGTGTTGCCAGAAGTCCCCGCCACTGGACTTAAGCCTTAAGATCTTAAGAGAAGTCCCGTTCACTCCCTGATTCTCCCTGACCAATGCTAAATCCCGGTCTTTCAATGGCTTGCAGTTCATAAAAAGCCGGCCAAGGGCTTAATCTGGAGTCAATCTACCTATCAAAAAGGTATAATCATACCCAGAAATGACAGTATACGAATCTAAGACTTTGCTGCTCCTCAAGCCTCGCGGTTTTTGCGCCGGCGTTGTCCGGGCCATTGATATTGTCCGGATCGCGCTGGACGCCTTCGGCCCGCCCATCTACGTGCGCAAGGAGATCGTCCACAACAGCTATGTGGTGGAGGACTTGAAAGCCAAGGGCGCCATCTTTGTGGATGAGGTGGATGAAGTCCCGGACGGCCAGCGGCTGATCTACAGCGCGCACGGCGTTTCGCCTACCGTGCGCGAAGCCAGCAAGCTGCGCAACCTTCGGGTGATTGACGCCACCTGCCCGCTGGTCACCAAGGTGCATGTTGAGGCGGTCAAATACGCTAAGGGCAATTACAGCATCATCCTGATTGGCCATCGGGATCACGACGAGGTGATTGGCACTCTGGGAGAGGCGCCGCACGTAACCCAGGTAGTGGGCAGCGTGGAGGAAGTGGACAGGCTGATTGTGCCTGATCCAGCCCGTATCGCTTACATCACGCAAACCACCCTCAGCCTGGATGAGACCAAGGAAATTATTCAGGCCCTGCGCAAGAAATTTCCGCTGATTGAAGGGCCGCCCGCGCAGGACATCTGTTACGCCACCCAGAACCGCCAGACCGCGGTCAAAGATGTGGCCCATCAGGCCGACCTGCTGCTGGTGGTGGGTTCAGAGAATAGCTCGAATTCGAATCGTCTGGTGGAAGTCTCCACCAATCTTGGCACGCCATCTTACCTGATCGATGCCGCCAGCGATATCAGGCCGGAATGGCTGGAAGGCATCAGCACTCTTGCTCTGACCGCGGGCGCATCCGCGCCGGAGGTGCTGGTAGAGCAGGCAGTCGAGTTCCTTAAGAAGAAAGGGTTCACGAACATTCAAGAGGTGGAGGTCATGCCGGAAAATGTGCGCTTTGGCCTGCCGCCGGAGATTGTAGAAGCCATTGAAGCAGCTCCTGCTGCTGCGGAGTAACCATGAACATGAAGTTCCAGGGTCAGCCCGCGCAGATGCTTTTTGGAAAGATTGACGACATGCTGGGCCGTGTCGGCGATGGAATTGATGCTGCGCGCCGGCACCTCTTTTCTCTTCAGCATAGAGACGGCTACTGGTGCGGCGAACTGGAAGCCGATACCACGCTGGAATCCGATTACATTGCCATGCATACGCTGCTTGGCTCTGGTAACCGCCGGCGCATGGAACTGGCGGTGCCGGAAATCATTCGCCACCAGAATGAGGACGGCGGCTGGCCCATCTACAAGGGTGGCCCATCCAACATCAGTGCTTCAGTGAAGGCTTACTTTGCGCTGAAGCTGATGGGTTACAAAGCGGAACACCCGGTCCTGGAGCGCGCCCGCACCAGAATCCTGGAGATGGGCGGGGTTACCGAATGCAATACTTTCACCAAGATCTATCTCTGCTTCCTGGGCCAGTATGACTGGGAGGCGGTGCCGGCCGTCCCGCCGGAAATCGTATTGTTCCCGAACTGGTTCTGGTTCAATATTTACGAGATCTCTTCATGGTCCCGCGCCATTCTGGTGCCCCTGGCAGTGGCCTATGCCAAGAAGCCATTCAAGAAGATTCCCGCGCACATGGGAATTGATGAGTTGTTCATTGGCGGGCGGCATGGAAAGCACCTGCACCTGAAGTGGAACGAAAAACGCGTCTCATGGCGCAACTTCTTCCTGGTCCTGAACCGCATCATTCACTTCTGCGAGCGTTTTAACATCCGCCCTCTGCGCAAGCTGGCGTTGAAGCGCGCAGAAAAGTGGATGCTGGATCGTTTCGAAAAATCGGATGGGCTGGGCGCTATTTATCCCGGCATCCTGAATTCCATCATTGCGCTGCGCTGCCTGGGGTACTCCACGGACGATCCACAGCTCATTCGCGCGTTAGATGAGTTTGAAAAACTTGGCATTGAGGAGCCGGGGTCCCCAGCGCGCGCCGGTGTTGCGCGTGATGGGGTGGGAGAGCCGGGCATTCCAGACCATTCGGAGCCCACCTTCAGAATGGCGCCATGCTATTCGCCAGTTTGGGACACTGCCTATGCCATGTTCGCACTGGGGGAGAGCGGTGTTCCCAAAGATGATCCCCGCATGCTGAAGGCGGCAGATTGGATCCTGAGCAAGGAAGTCCGGCATAAGGGCGATTGGGCGGTCAAAGTCCGGGGCGTGCCGCCAGGCGGATGGTACTTTGAATTCAACAACGAGTTCTATCCGGATGTGGACGATTCCGCCATGGTGCTGCTGGGCTTAGACAAAGTTGACAATCCCCGCGAGCGATACCAGCACGAGGTTTCCAAGCGCGCTGTGGATTGGATTATGGCCATGCAGTGCAAGCAGGGTGGCTGGGCATCCTTTGATAAAGACAATACGCGCATGGTATTCCAGTACATCCCATTTGCCGATCACAATGCCATGCTTGATCCGCCGACGGTGGACATTACCGGCCGCGTATTGGAAATGCTCGCCTCTTATGGCTTTAACAAAGACGATGCGCCCATCAAGAAGGCCATTCAGTTCATCCTGAGTGAACAGGAACAGGATGGTTCCTGGTTCGGCCGCTGGGGCGTGAATTATATCTATGGAACCATGCAGGTGCTGCGCGGTCTGCAAGCCATGGGCGTTGACCATCATGAGCCTTATATTCAGCAGGCAGCCGAGTGGCTGCGCATGGTGCAGAATGCCGATGGAGGTTGGGGAGAGACCTGCGGCTCGTATGATGATCCCACCACCCGCGGCATCGGCCCCAGCACGCCGTCACAAACAGCCTGGGCCATCATGGGACTGCTGGCCGCAGACGACACACGCAGCGACTCGGTCCAGCGTGGAATTCTGTATCTGCTTCAGACGCAGAAGTCGAATGGCTCGTGGGATGAGGAGCATTACACCGGCACCGGCTTTCCCAGGGTGTTTTATCTGGCATATCACCTCTATCGGGATTATTTCCCGCTGATCGCGCTGTCCACCTATGCGCGCGAGTTTTCCGCGCTGTATGAAGAGGGTGGCGTAGGATATGCGAGGGGATAAACCCCAGTACTTAGTATTTAGTACTTAGCCAAATGCGGCGATGGTTTGCAAAAATAGATTTTACGGGCGAGACAAATTGAACGGTTGGGAATGGGTTTTCAATTACCAGATTACTCAATTACCAATTTCCCGGTTCTGACCAGCTTGATCGAGCACTGAAGGGTTGGGCTGGAGAGGTCAAAAAGATAGGGGAGAGCGAACTTGGCAGTTCCAATTTCACAGATGTGGACGGTGGCCACTTACGTCCTGAAGCAGAAGATGGCGGGCCGCAAGCGGTATCCGCTCGTCTTGATGCTGGAGCCACTCTTCCGCTGCAATCTGGCCTGCGCCGGATGCGGCAAGATCCAGTATCCCGCGCATATCCTCAAGAAAGAACTTACGCCGGAAGAGTGTTTCCGCGCAGTGGAGGAGTGCGGCGCGCCCATGGTGAGCATTCCCGGAGGCGAGCCGCTCATGCATCCCCGGATCGGTGAAATTGTGGCTGGCCTGGTGGCCCGCCGCAAGTACATCTACCTCTGCACCAACGCGCTCCTGCTCAAGGAAAAGATGGATCTGTTCCGTCCCAGCAAATATCTGAGCTTCTCTGTGCACATGGACGGCCAGCGTGAACATCATGATTTCTCCGTCTGCCGCGAAGGCGGGTACGATCTGGCCCTGGAGGGAATCAAAGCGGCGCTGAAGCGCGGCTTTCGTGTTACCACCAACACCACGCTGTTTGATGGCGCTGATCCCAATAGCGTGCGCGCCTTCTTTGACGAGATGATGGAGTTGGGCGTGGAAGGCATGATGCTTTCTCCCGGATACTCCTATGACAAGGCCCCGGACCAGCAGCACTTCCTGGGTCGGGCCAGGACCCGGCGGCTGTTTCGAGCCATTCTCTCCAACCGGAATGCCAAGTGGCGCTTCAACATGTCGCCGCTCTTCCTCGAGTTCCTGATGGGCAAGCGCGATTATTCGTGCACACCCTGGGGCATGCCCACGTACAACATCTTTGGCTGGCAGAAGCCCTGCTACCTGCTTCAAGATGGCTATGCGGAGACCTTCAGCGAACTCATGGCCGGTACGGAATGGCACCAATACGGGACGGAGTCAGGAAATCCCAAATGCGCCAATTGCATGGTGCACAGCGGATACGAAGCCTCGGCGGTGAATGATAATTTCGGTTCTCTGCGCGGATTCCTGGCGACGGCAAGGGCATTTCTGTTTCATTCCTACAAGGATCCAGGGGCACTTCGCCTTCTCGACGAGCCGGTCCGGCCCGTACACGGCCACAACCCGCTGGTGCAAATTGAGGAAAATTCAGGCCAGCTCGAGGAAACCAGAGCATGAGCGAGCCGGATGCAGCGGCGATAACCAATCCCGATGTGCTCGAGGTTGCTCCCGGCACGCGCCACGAAAAGCTTGAAGGCTGGATTCCGGAGCTGGCTTCTGAGGAAGAGGTGCGCACCGCGCTGGAGAAAGCATTCGACTACCGGGGCGACGTCACCATCACCCGCAAAGATGGGACCAAAGTAGAAGGCTATCTTTTCGATCGCCGCTCCGGGAAAACTTTGGCAGACTCGGTTGTGCGCCTCTATCCCAAGGATTCAAACCAGAAGGTGACGATTTCTTATATTGACATTGCCGCGCTGGCTTTCTCCGGGCGCGACACCGCAGCGGGCAAAAGCTTTGAAGCCTGGGTTCGCAAGTATTGGCAAAGGAAGAATGCCGGCGAGAAGAACATCGCCCTAAAGCCCGAATCTCTGGATTAAATAGCAGCATTTAGTACTTAGTGTGTCCGTTCACTGGGTTGGAAAGATTTTCCTCCATGCTTTTATCTTTAAGCTTTTGCTTTGGCTAAACACTAATTACTAATTACTAACTACTGACTCAATGAAAGTTTTCGTCACAGGAGCCACCGGGTTCGTAGGCAGCCACGTAGCGCAGCTTCTCAGCGCGCAGGGCGCTGAACTGCGCCTGCTTGTGCGCTCCACCAGCAGGATGGAAAACATCTCCAATCTGACGGCTGAGCGTGTCACCGGAGACTTGCGCGATCCCGATTCCCTCAAGAAAGCCATGCGGGGCTGCGAATTTGTCTTTCACGTGGCGGCCGACTACCGGCTTTGGGTGCGTGATCCCGAACAGATGTATCGCTGCAACGTGGAGGGCACGCGGGCCATGATTCGCGCAGCGCGGGAGAGCGGCGTGCGGCGGTTGATCTATACCAGCTCGGTCGCCACCATGGGGTTCACCAGCACCGGCCACATTGCCGACGAGAATTCCGCAGTCAGGCTGCGCGATATGGTGGGCCACTACAAGCGCTCCAAGTTCATGGCGGAAGAGATCGCCCTGGAAGCAGGACGCAACGGCGAAAATGTCGTCGTGGTTAACCCGACCACTCCGATTGGCGAGCAGGACATCAAGCCCACGCCCACAGGGCGCATCATTGTCGACTTCCTCAAGCGCAAGTTCCCCGCCTATGTGGACACAGGATTGAATCTGGCCGACGTGAAGGAAATTGCCCGCGGACATCTTTTAGCCATGGAAAAGGCTGTGCCGGGAGAGCGGTACATTTTGGGCGGTGAAAACCTCACCTTGAAACAGATTCTGGATAAACTGTCTGCTCTTACCGGACTAGGGTCCCCGCGTATGCGGGTTCCGCATGCCGTGGCGCTCGGCTTTGCGGCGCTGGACCAGTTCTTTGTGGGGTCTATTTTGCGGAAAGAGCCGCGGGCCACCGTGGATGCGGTTCGCATGGGCTACAAAAAAATGTTTGCTTCGTCGGCCCGGGCCGAGCGCGTGCTGGGATACAAGGTGATCCCAGTGGACGACGCTCTGCGCCGCGCCATCCACTGGTTTCAGGCCCATGGCTATGTTGAGGTTGCGGGCCGGATGGCCCCGGCACGAGCATGAGCAGGACAGCCATTATCGCCGCCCTTGACCGCGAACTTGCCCCCTTGGTGCGAGACTGGCAATCACTCACTTTCAGCTACAGCGGGCACGAATTTCGCGCGTACGAGCACGACAACATGGCGGCAGTGGCCGGAGGAGTTGGTCCCGCCGCGGCCACGGTTGCGACCCGCGCCATGATCGCGCGCTACCATCCGCAGGCGCTGATTTCCGCGGGCGTGGCGGGAGCACTGCTTCGAACGTTAAAGGTGGGGGCCGTAATTACGCCCAACGTGATTGTTGATTCCGCAACGGGCACTGAATTTCGCTCGGATATTGGCGGCGGGATTCTGGTGACAGCAAGCGAGGTTGCCGGCGCGGCTGCGAAGCAGATGCTGGTGGAAAAATTCCATGCATCCGCGGTGGATATGGAGGCCGCGGCTGTTGCTGAGGTTGCGCAGCAGGAGGGAATCAGCTTCCGCTGCGTCAAAGCCATTTCTGATGAGGCTGACTTTGTCATGCTTCCGCTGGACCAGTTTGTGGATAAGGCGGGAAGGTTCCTTACCGGCAAATTCCTGGCCTGGGCGGCCTTCCGTCCGCGGCGCTGGGGGGCAATCCTGGCATTGGCACGCAATACGAAACGCGCATCCAAGGCTCTGTGCGAGCACTTGCAGGCGATGTCCGGCAGTACCCTTGAGCCGCAATCCGGAGAAATGCACTGCCAGGTACCAAAGTCTTAGGGATTTAAGATAAGCTATATACAGCGACAAGATGCAGAGTGCCACCAAATCCGACGTCGAAACCCGGCAATTCGTTGTCCCCGGCACGATGAAGGCGGCGGTCTACCACGGCAAACAGGATGTCCGCATGGAAACCGTGGCTGTCCCTCAGATTGGCCGGGGTGAGATTCTCGTGCGGGTGCATACTTGCGGCATCTGCGGCACAGACTTGAAGAAGATTGCCACCGGCTCGCATTCCGCGCCGCGCATATTCGGCCATGAAACCGCCGGGCAGATCGCCGCCGTCGGGGAAGGCGTTTCCAACTTCACCATCAGTGACCGGGTGATGGTCTTTCATCACATTCCCTGCGGCCAATGCTATTACTGCCGGCACAAGGTCTTTGCCCAATGTCCGGTTTACAAAAAGGTGGGCGCTACGGCCGGGTTTGAACCGAGCGGTGGTGGCTTTGCCGAGTATGTTCGCGTGACCGACTGGATTGTGCGTGGGGGCGTGGTCAAGCTGCCGGATTCGGTCTCTTACGAGCAGGCTGCGTTTGTTGAGCCGGTGAACACCTGCATGAAGGCCATTGCAGCCCTCAATCTGCTGTCCGACGAGACTGTTCTGGTAGTAGGCCAGGGGCCAATAGGCATTACTTTGGCCCTATTGGCCAAACGGACAGGTGCGTCTGTGGTAACTTCCGATTTGCATCCGCAACGCCTTACAATAGCTAGAGGTTATGGGATCGAGTCCACGGTCGATGCCTCGGCGGAAGACCCCGGCAAAAGGATACGGGAGCTTACAGATGGCCGAGGCGCAGACGCAGTCATCCTGGCAGTAGCAGGAAATAGCTTGGTTCGCCCTGCAATTGATGCAGCGCGGCCCGGCGGCAGGATCATGCTGTTTGCCCAGACCCAGCGGAGTGAGGTTTCAATTGATCCGGCTTCGATTTGCGTGGACGAAAAGGTGCTCCTGGGCTCTTACAGCGCGTCTGTAGATTTACAGGCAGAGAATGTCCGCCTGGTTTTCAGCGGGGAAATTGATTTTACAGGGCTGATTACGCATCGGTTTCCGCTGGAGCGGGCCGTTGAAGCTCTAGAACTCGCGGCGCATCCTGGGCCGGAGTCGATGAAGATTGTGATCCAACCTGGAATGCAGTGGGAGAAACGTTAGGTGAAAAGACAGATGACAGCAGCGGTCCTCTATGGCAAAGAGGACCTGAAGATCGAACGAGTGCCCATACCACCATTGGAAGTGGGTGAAGTGCTGGTCAAGGTGAATGTTGCCCTTACCTGCGGCACGGACCTGAAGGTATTTCAACGTGGCTATCATGCGCGCATGATTGTGCCGCCTGCCCTGTTCGGGCATGAACTTGCCGGAGTGATTGAGGAAGTTGGACCCGGTGTCCGGGACTTCCGCAAGGGCATGAGGGTGGTGGCGTTGAACTCCGCGCCCTGCAGCGCTTGCTTCTATTGCCTGCGGCACCAGGAAAACCTGTGCGAAGACCTGCTCTTCAATAACGGGGCTTATGCCGAGTACATCAAGATTCCCCGGCGCATTGTTGAAGCCAATATGCTGGCATTGCCGGACGATGTGACCTTTGAGTCAGCGGCCATGACCGAGCCCCTGGCCTGCGCCCTGCGTGGATTACAGGAAACCGGCGCTGACATCGGCGATACCGTTACCATCATCGGCGCCGGATCACTGGGCCTCATGCTCATGCAGGTGGCCAAGCTTATCGGCTGCGATGTGATTGCCGTGGTCAAGCGCGACGATCAGGTAGGCGCGGCAAAACGTTTTGGCGCGGACGACGTGGTCCACATCAATAAAACCAAGTCACCCGTTGAGGCCGTTATTCACTTGACTGAGGGACGCGGCTCAGACGTAGTGATTGAGGCCGTCGGGCGCCCCCAGGCGTGGCAGTGGGCCGTGGATATGGCCCGCCGTGGTGGTGCGGTCAACTTTTTTGGAGGCTGCGCCAGCGGCACCAAGGTGGAGCTGGATACCAATCGCCTGCACTATTCCGAGATGACTCTGAAGGCGACCTTCCACCACACCCCGGAAAGTGTGCGCAAAGCGTTCGCCTTGATTGCCGAAAAGAAGATCAAAAGCACTGACTACGTTACCGGAGAGGCGCCACTTTCCAAGCTCAAGCAAGTCCTGCAGCAAATGCTGGAGCGTGGCAGCCAGATCAAGACGGCCATCATTCCCGGCCATTAGCGGGTATTTTAGGCTGACGTGTATTTCTGCGCCGCCGTCCCGCTTTCAGTCCTGCGTAGCTCGCGGCTCGCAGCATGCGCCGGCTCATCCATGCCTCGGCTAGTTTGCGCGCCGCTGCCAGCAGCGCCAGATTAGGAACAAGGAACAGGTTCCTTTCACAAATTGCTTCGTTCTTCGTTCCCTGGTCGCCCATCGCTGGTCGCTGATTACAGCGATCTCAGAAATGCTACCAAGTCTGACTTTTCGTGCTCGGAGAGGCCAAGAGTAAAGCGAACATTGTAGAAGTTCACCACGTCCAGCAGCGTGGCCGCCGAGCCGTTGTGAAAATAGGGCGCGCGCGCCGCCAAGGCGCGCAGGATCGGTCCTTTGGTCTTGCCAATGTCGGCGCAGTTTCCTGAGATCATGGCGCGTCCGGGATCGGTGACATGAAAGACCTCGCCGGTGGCCTTGCAAACCAGCGTGTAAACCGGGAGGCCTGTAGTATCGAGTGGGGCCAGCGCGGGGAAAGCAGTGACTCCGATGTTCAACGGCACTGAAAGCGAATGGTTTCCGGAGTTCGGAGTGTCATGGCAGGTGGTGCATGTGCCCATGAAGACGGGCGTATTCAGAGCATCGTTGATTCCCGCCACTCCCGTAATGGGAATCACCAGGGTATTGAAGAGCGCCTGGCCCCGCGCTACCGACTCGCGCGCCTCTTCATGAGGCGTAGACCGGCGCAGGTCAGCCCAGTTCTGGAAGATGGTGAACACCACGGGATTGAAAGGGGCGCCGGACGGGTCTGCCCCAAACACGTCATTGATGCCAAGATGAAAAGGCTGGGTGGAAAGGCTCTCAGGCCCGCCTTGCGCTCCATCGGCATCCAGCCGCCCGGCATCGTCATCGCGCGCTTGCGCGGTAAACAGCGCCATCTCAAAAGCCACAATCTGCGCCAGCTGCTCGCTCGTGGGATCTTGCGCAGCCTGGGCATGCCCCCGGGTAGCGTCTGTAGCCTGGCTTATCAGATCGAGATCGATGGAGCGGCCGGGAGAATTCTCACGCCCGTCCCACATCACCGTGCTGAGAAATTTCAGGTTGGTGGACGGCAATGGCCGGCGGAACATGGCCAGTTGTTGCGTGGTGGTCTGAGGACAATCATGGGGATCGCGAACACTGGTGACTGCAAATGCAGCGTTGCCGGGAACAGGCAAAGAGATCCGTATCAGGCCTTTTTCCAGAAGCATGCTATAGGCGCGTTTCCGCTCAGACCGTGTCGAAACCGGGGCACTGGGACAATTCGCGCCGTCGACCGTGCGGAAGATGGGATCAAGGCCATCGCTCGAGTCAAACCGTTGCTGGATATGCGGTGGAGTAACCGTCCAGGCGTCTCCCGGTTGATGGCAGGTGATGCAGGCGCGTCCATTCGTTCCCAGGCTCTGAAAAAACGGGTTTGAAGTATCAACGGAGCCCGTGGTGCTGACGGTCCGGACAGCCCCTGTGGGATCGGGGAAATCCCGCAGATCAGGGTCAGTATTCGCCGGCAGCACCAGCGAGAATCCAAGGCACGCAAATAGAATACTCAGAGACAAAATTCTGTATGACGCCAAAGTCCTGATCCAGCTCATGATCTGCTTCTCCTTAAATATGTATGGGAATATGTTAGGTAACCTGGTGCGAGCGCGCGCAAACCGCCGACCCGGCGTTCCCCCCGCGGCCCGGCGGCCAGCGCTCCGTCTGAAGATTGCTGCAGGAACGGCCTTGCCGGCAATGGTGAGTACCTGAAGATCGCCTTAATTTGTATGAACTTTTAACCTCTGGAAAACAATGGGTTTGTACCCGTTCTATTGGCGATGGGGATGTAGAATAGCTGCACACGAAGTCCATTGCCCATGGCGCCAGAACCAACGAAAGCTTCAGATACAGTCAGATTTGGCAGCGATTACGAGCTCAACCTGCGGATGGGTGAGCTGCGCCGATCCGGCCGTCTGCTTAAGCTGGAACGGATTCCAACCGAGTTGTTGCTGCTCCTGGTAGAGAGGCAGGGGCGGTTGGTTACGCGGGACGAGATCATAGAACGAGTCTGGGGCAAGGATGTTTTCCTGGACACGGACAACAGCATTAACGCAGCGATCCGCAAGATTCGCCAGGCGCTGAAGGATGATCCCGCACAGCCGCGCTTTGTGCAGACGATCACGGGCCGGGGTTACCGCTTTATCGCACCCGTGACCGGAGACGACGCGCCCGTGGTCCCGATGGACGCTGCCTCCGCGCCGTCCACGAATCCGGCAGACCTTGCCGAGAAAGAAATCTCTCCCGCTCGCCCCTTCATCGCCCGGCGATGGGCCCTGGTTGTGGCAATTTCCCTGGTTGTGGTGCTCGCCGCAGGTGCTTACTTTCAGTGGTTCCGGCTTCGGGGCCGCGTCCAGCCCCCCGCAGGACGAGTTATCCTGGCGGTGCTTTCGTTTCAGAATCTTACCGGCGACGCGGGCCAGGAATACTTCAGCGATGGCATGACCGAAGAGATGATCGCCCAGCTGGGACGGCTCGACCCTGAGCACCTGGGCGTGATTGCCCGCACTTCAGTGATGGTCTACAAGCAGAGCCCGAAGCCGCTGGACCAGATTGGCCGCGAACTGGGGGCCGAATACGTGCTGGAGGGGAGCGTCCGGCGCGATGCAGACAAGGTGCGAATCACCGCACAGCTCATTCAAATGAAAGACCAGACCCACCTGTGGTCGCGGCAATACGATCGTGAGCTCAACAGCCTGCTGGCACTGGAAGGCGAAATTGCCCGTGAAATTGCCGATGAGATTCAGCTTACCCTCGGGGACAATCGCAGGCGCACCGACATCGCAAGTAAATCCTATCTCTCGCGCGAGCAATACAGCGGCTACGATCTCTATCTCAAGGGTCTGTACTTCTGGAACAAAAGGACGGTCCCGGGCTTTCAGCAGGCCATCGAATATTTTCAGCAAGCCATTGCCAAGGATCCCAGCTACGCTCCTGCGTATGCCGGTCTGGCCGACTCTTACGCCCTGTTAGGTGGTTATAGCCTGCTTTACCAATCCGATCTCATGCCCACAGCACGAGCCGCAGCTTTGCGCGCTCTGGAGCTTGACGAGGGCCTGGCCGAGGCCCACACAGCGCTGGCGCTGATTGTCCAGAACTATGATTTTGACTGGCAAACGGCGGAGAGGGAATTTCGGCGCGCGATTCAATTGAACCCCAACTACGCCACCGCTCATCACTGGTATGCCGAGCATCTGGCCCTGCTGGGCCGCTTTGACGATGCATTGCGGGAGAGCGAACGCGCCCGCCAGCTCGATCCGCTATCCCTCATTATCGCCACGGACAATGGAGCAATTCTATACTTTTCGCGCCAATACGATCGCGCCATCGAACAGTTTCGCGCGGTGCTCGATATGGAACCGGACTATCCCAGGGGCGGGTTGGTGGTTCACGCTTACGACCAAAAGGGAATGTTCGCGGAGGCCATGGCGTTGGTGGAAAAGCGGCAGCGCGTTGATGGCGATGGCCCCTCGTCCTGGTCGGAAAAAGCTTATATCTACGGCCGTTCGGGCAAGCCGGCAGAGGCCCGGCATGCGCTCGACAGGCTGCAACAGTTTTATCAGGGGCACCCGACCGACGCGGCTGCGATGATCTGGGCCTGGTCCGGAGTCGATAAAGAACAGGCCCTCGCGTGGCTGGAAAAAGGCTATGCCCAGCATTCCAATGCGCTGACGACCCTCAAGGTGGAACCTGCTTACGATTGGTTGCGCGGCGATCCACGCTTTCAGGACCTGATGCGCCGCGTGCGGTTAGCGCCTTGACGGAAGCAATAAGAGCACCTGGTGCAAAACCAGGAGTCGGCCCTGCAACAAGCCTCGACTGCGCTGTAAGTTATGGGAAGGTCAGGAGATTTATATTCCCTGCCTTATCTATTCTTCCCGCAGCACGTCCAGCGGCTGAACCCGCGTTGCCCTGTAAGCAGGCAACAAGCTCGCCCCAAGACTCACGGCCAGGAGAACAACTATCACCGCGACATAGGTATTGGGATCTGTAGGCTTCACACCATAAATCATGGTGGTGAACAAGCGCCCCACCGCGACTGCACCGCCCACACCCAGCGCCATACCCATCACTGTAGGGCGCAATCCCTCCATCACAATCATCTGCAGCACATCAGCAACTTGCGCGCCCAGAGCCATGCGAATCCCAATCTCGCGCAGGCGGCGGCGCACGCTGTAAGCCAGCACTCCATAAATGCCCGCGGCCGCAAGAAGGAGAGCGAGTCCGGCGAAGGCCACCAGCAGCCACATGTTCAAGCGGCGATCAGAAAATGAATCGGCGATCACGTGTTCCATGGTCTGGGGATCCAGAACCGGCTGTTCTTTATCCACCTCATGAACGGCCCGGGTAACTTCTGCGATCAAATCCGCAGACGAACTGCTGCCGCGCACGACAAGAGACATCATGGAACTCTGGTATTGCCTGTGGGGAAGATAAATCAGAGCCGGAGGCGAAGGGCGCTCCAGCCCACGCTCCTTGATGTCGCCCACAACCCCAACTACTTCACGCATCTTTTCCGGGTCAAAGAACGTGATGGAAAGCCGTTTGCCAATCGGATACTGGCCCGGCCAGAGCCGTTTCGCCGCGGCGTCATTCACCAGGATGACCGACGTCCGGTCGTCAGTATCGGCATCATTGAAGTCGCGCCCGCGCAAAATGGGGACCCTGATGGCGGCGAAGTACCCTGGAGTCACGGTGTTCGAACCGACCATTTTTTGTTGCGCCACCGGCTGCGGTGGCTCGCCTTCAAGTTGAACCGGCAGGTTGTTGCCACCCTGTCCGCTGAGGGGCACTTCGCTCACTGCTCCTGCAGATTGCACTCCGGGCAATCCGCGCAAGCGCTCCAATGCCTGCTGAACAAAAATCGCATGCCTGGGATCATTCTTCAGCGGCGCGCGCGGAACGGTCACGGTAATGACGTTCTGCGGATCGAAACCGGGATTGATGTTATGCAGCACCCAAAGCGTCCGCACCAGCAGCCCGGCGGCGATGAGCAGCATGGTTGAGAGCACCACTTCCGCCATCACCAGCAGATTGCGGACGCGGCCTCGCCCGGAATCAGAATCCGTGCGGCCCAGGCCTTCCTTTAAAGAATCATTCAACGTGCGATCTGTGCGTGTAAGACGAAGCGCCGGCAGCAGTCCAGCCAGCAATCCACAGAGTATGGAGATGCCAAAAGTAAAGACGAGGACCCAGCCATCCAGGCGGACCTGGATGGAACGCGGCAAATGATTGCCAAAAAAATCAACGATCAAAACCGTTCCATAATGGGCCAGCAAAAGCCCCATCGCTCCGCCGGCAGCAGAAAGAAAACCAGCTTCCACCATCAGATGTTGCAGCACCCGTCCACGGCTGGCGCCCAGCGCCGTACGCAGAGCAATCTCTTTCTTGCGAGCGGCGGTCTTGGCCAGCATGAGATTGGTCACGTTGGTACACGCAATCAACAAGACAAAAGACACGGCTCCCAGCAGCACCAGCAAAGGCGTCCGCAGATCCGCCACCAGTTGCTGATGATAGGGAATAACGCGTGCTCCCCATCCGGCGTTGTCATCCGGATAATTCTGCTCCAGGCGGCGCGAAATTGTATCCATCTCCGCCTGCGCTTGCTGCAGATTGATGCGGGGGGCCAGGCGTGCAATCACCAGGCTATTGTGATTGCTGCGATTGGCTCGGTCCGTGGGGCCCCATGCGGCCGGTACCCAGAAGCGTGCCCGGACAGGCATCTGAAATCGCTCCGGCATCACGCCGATCACGGTGTAGCTCTGGCCGTCAAAAGTGAAATCGCGGCCTGCTACTGTGGGATCACCACCAAAATGACTTTGCCACAACTCGTAACTCAGAATCACTTCGCGATCGCGACCCGGATTCATCTCTTCCGCGTTAAATACCCTGCCCAGGAGGGGTTGGGCATGCATCACGGCGAAGAAATCTTGTGTCACCTCCGCGCCGAGAATTGAGTCCGGCCGGCCTGTTCCGGTCAGGTTCATCCCATGGAAATGGTAGAGGGAGATGTGCTCGAAGACGTGCTGCTGATCTTGCCAATCCAGGAAATTGGCGTTAGAAACGGCAAACAGGCTTATACCAGGAAACGATTTTTGTGGAGGAGTATGGAAGACCTGCATGATTTGATCAGGCTGGTCGTAAGGCAGCGGACGCAGCAGCGCTGCATTTACCACACTAAAGATTGCAGTATTCGCCCCGATTCCCAGCGCCAGAACCACTACCGCCAGCGCGGTGAAGGCAAGGTTCTTGCGCAGCATGCGAATGGCAAACCGCACATCCTGCGCCAGTCGCTCCAGAAAAGTCCAGCCCCAGGCCGCGCGTGTGGACTCCGTGACGCGCAAGGTGTTGCCAAGGGCGCGCTGTGCGGCATAATGCGCATCTTCCGAGCTGAGGCCTGCCGCCGCCTGCTCTTCAGCTTCCAATTCCAGGTGTGAGCGCAATTCGCGCTCCAGATCTGCCTCACGTTGCCGGCGACTCCTGCCGCGAAGCAATGTCATCAACCACGGCATCAGCTTCATGATTCTTCCTCCTGCCCGGCGGCCAGGAGCCGCCCGATGGCCCCGGCCAGTTGCTCCCACTTCGATTGTTCGCGCAGAAGCTGCTTTCTCCCTGCGACGGTCAGCCGGTAGTACTTGTATTCGCGATTGCGTTCGCTGGCCTTTTCCCACTTGCCCGCAACCCAGCCGCGCCGCTCTAGCCGATGCAACGCCGGATAAAGCGAACCGTGTTCCACTTGAAGCAGGTCCTCTGTAGTGCGCTGAATGTGGCGGGCAATTTCGTGTCCGTGGGCGCGCCCCAGCAGAAGCGTGCGCAGAATGATCATGTCCAGGGTTCCCTGAAGGAGTTCCAGCCGGTCAGGCGATTTGAGCGCCATAGCAGACATTCTACCCTCATCAGGGTAGACGCTCTACTGTAGAAAAGGTTAGGCCGTTATTCAAGCGATTCCGAGAATTCTGTTCTGGTTGTACTGCGAGCAGTGCGACTGGCGCAGAGTATTTGGCATTCCCACCGCGCCATCTCTATGTTCGACATTCTTTGGCTTGTCGATCTCTGAGGCTCCCACAGCCTCAGAGATCGCCTACATGGCTGCGGGCGGAAGACCAGAAAGTGCCCGTAAGTTATTGAAAGGTCGGGAGATCTAGTTTCTTCACTCCGGCAAAAGACGCCGGTGCTCAGAAGGACAGGCGGTGGAACAGCGATTTTCTTAGCACTTGTGCAGCTTTTTTAATTGGTCGGGGAGAGAGGATTTGAACCTCCGACCCCCTGGTCCCGAACTTGGGTGCAAGGAGCCAATTTCGTTAGTACTCAAACATTTAGGTGGTGCTTCGTCCTTCTCATTCTTGCTGATTTACGCCAGTTTTGGGCCAATGTAAACCTTGAATTGCAACCTTGCTGAACCCCTGGCCCTTGGCAAGGGGTTCAGTCGGCACTCAAAGATGCTCCCAGGGACCGGCTAGAAATTGCGCTATCTCAGTTCTCTGCGAAAGTCTGACCGGCTCGATGAACGTCACCTCTATAACTTCGCGAGGTTGGAAGTCGCACTCAATCGCGGGAAGGAAAGTACGCCGACCTCGTGCAACTGGCTTGCCATGCTGCATGCGGGGAGCACCAGAGTTGCAGCGAGAAAAATAGGGTGTCTGGTTCTTCGCGACATCGAGGAACGGCAAGCGAATCAGAAAGTCCGATGCGCGGTAGTGATCTAACGCTCGCTTCCCAGCTCTCACGGGACCCTCTTGTCGACCCGACCAAAAAAACACGCGCTTGTTCAACTCCCTCAAGAATTCAGCCATCGAGAAACCCTCCTCGAAGATGATGCACTTTTCATGCAGAAGCTTTTGATCTCTGAGCACAGCAGTCCCAGCAGGAAGTTCTCGCCCTTGACGTGGCAAGCCTGCAACGCTTGACGTAAGATCCTCGGCAGTTCTTAAGACCCGCGATTCCCTAATGGATCTGAGGTTGTCAACGTGAGTAAGATGCCAGAGTGTCGGGCGCAACGCCGCGTATTCTTCAATCGAAAAACCCACTTCGCCCTTTTTGCTTCCCCCTTCTGGCAGAAATCCCATGTGGAATTTTGAGAGGTGAGTTAATCTTAACTGCATGCTGCCCAATGCAGGACAATTGATTTCAGATTTTACTCGTGTTTCAGCAATTGCTGGCATGCCCATCAAGGAACACGAAATCCGACATGAATTCCTCCGGGCTCCTCATCAAAGTCCCAGACTTCCAAAAGAAAGCTACGCGCTTTATGTATTTTCACTGACCTGTGAAGAATTAGTCGTTCTGAAAGTTGGCAAAGCCGGTCCAAACAGTGCAGCGAGATTTGAGTCGCAGCATTATCTTCCCCGAAGTTGTAACAGTAACTTGGGGAAGTCGATTGTTGCTGGCGGAAGCCACTGGAGCAAGTTGGGAATATCAGCGATAGAGGAGGACACGGTTGGAGAATGGCTGAGATCAAATACCGACCGCGACCATTTCTTTCTGAATTGTGGCCCGTCCATCGTCTTTCTGATTAATTTATTCGAAGCTTTTTTGCAGTGCAAACTGCGACCATTATTTGAAGGTTGAGAGCGAGGGGAGCAGGAGCGACCCGAGCGAAAAATTTTGGCGACAGGGTACACACTTGTGCCCTGTCGCCAAAATTTTTGTTGGCTCGATTAAGCCGCTGCTGCCGTGCTCAGCGCGGGACGGCGCACCTGTTCGGTGCGCCTCCTGGCTGTCTCGCAATAATCGTTTGAAAGCTCAATCCCTACAAACCGGCGCCCTGACAATCCGGCTGCTACCAGTGTGCTGCCAGAGCCGCAGAAGGGGTCAAGGACTATGCTGCCCGGCTTGGAAAAAGTTTCAATCAACGGAATCAGATTGGAAACCGGCTTCTGCGTGGGATGTAGCTTGTTGCCGCTGTACTTCCACTGTTGAACATCACTGATTACCTTTTCAGGTAAGGCAGGATTGCCCTTTGCCAGCAAGTACGCCTGTTCATGCCGATATGCCAGAAAAACATTCTTCGATGAATAGGACTTCTGAAAAACCAGATGTCCTACAGGTCTGAATCCGGCAAATCGCCATGCCTGCATGAATTTATCCACCTGATGCCAGCCGTAAAAGCTGATACAGAAGGAATCCCGCTTCAACACTCTGAAAATCTGAGCAAAAGCCGGCTGGAGCCAGTCTGCTCTATCGTCGTTTGCTATTCTCTGACCGTCGCGTGATACATATCTTGCAATGTACGGCGGGTCAGTCAGAACCATGTCAATGCTTGAGCTAGGAACGTGTGAAAGAACCTGCACGCAATCGCCCTGAATAACGCTGTTCGCTGGTGCCGTCATTACCGCACCTCCGCATCTGATTTCTGTCTGTCTGTCACTTCGGGGCTGATTGCTCCAAGAATGACATTGGAAGTGCGCTGTACTACCTCCAAGCTCTCTTTCAGCAGGTTTGCGTCACCGTGGTAAAGCTGAATGTAATCACTCGAACCCGTTCCGGTCTCAAGTCCCAAAGCATGGCAAACCACGAAAGCAACGGCTTCGGCTTCTGTTTCCCGCACTGCTTGGGTTGTCATTGTGCGGCGCTCTGCTTTGTGCAACATCTCATGTGCGAGTTCATGGATAAGAGTTGCAAAGGTTTCCGATTCTTCCAGCTCTGGCAGAATGCGAATCAAACCGCCGTAAGACATGCCCCTTGCCGGTGCAATCGTGTCCGAAAATTCCAGCTTGATTGTCTGGGCCTCGGTAAACTCAATCAACCTGTCCAGTTTGTCGCCTACTTCGCCGGTAACGGTGTTGCTGAGTTCTGGCAATTCCTCGCCCTCGGTCTGCTCAACATCAAACACATACACTGAACGAAACCCGACTAAACGCGGTTCCGGTTTGTCTGTCTTTGCGTCTGGTTCGGCTGCATTGCGCTTGTATCCAATCAGCGGAGCAAAAATCATGATGCCCTTTTCGCCGCGTCTCACTCTCCGGCCTAATTCATTCCATGCGCGGATGCCCGCAACTTTCGTCGCGGTGGGCCTCTGGCTGGCAATCAGAAGAATGTTCTGAAAGCTGTAATTGTGAAATTGCGCCATTGCGGTTAAATATGAAGAGAGTACGTCGCTGTGTCCCGCTTCCAGACTCTTAACCAGAGCGTCAATGCTGGCCTTAACGAGTTCCTGATTGTTTTTTGCTTTGCTTCTATCCTTAACTAACATTTTTTTTCCTTTCGTCCGCCGGGTTGGCGTTTTGTTCTTCACTTCACGCGGCAGCGGAACAAAACGGCGAGCCGGTGGACAAAGGAGAAACGCAGCGGAGCGAAGGGTGGCAGGGCGCGAGCGTCGGCGCGCTGAGTGCCAAAATGCTCTTGGTTTTTGTTTTGGCGCGAAAGCGGCGCTTAGACCTCGCGACCGTCTGAGCCGTGGCCGAACGGCGCCCACCTGAGCGAAGCGGAGTGGACAAAGACGCGGAGCTTACCTTGTTTTGACAGCATCGGTGCGGGGATCATGGAACGTGTCTTGCGGATGCACAGGTGGTATAAACTCTCAATATTCAAATGGATAATGAATCCGCTGTACAACCAGAGAGGGCTGACGAAGGGCAGGTGCAATTTCGGCCACGCGCTCGGATCATTCAAACGCTTGGTCGGGACCTGATAAGCAACCACATTATTGCGATCCAGGAACTTATCAAGAATGCATATGATGCCGACGCCGACGAGGTGCATATCACATTCGAAGCGCCGTTAGAAATTGGTAAAGGAGCAGTGGTTATTTCTGATGATGGCGACGGAATGACACTGGAAGATATCAAGCGCGGATGGATGGAGCCTGCAACGGTTTCCAAACTAACACGAACTCATTCGCGCAAAGGCAGACGTGTCACAGGAGAAAAAGGAGTGGGACGGTTCGCCGCGGCTCGAATTGGCCGCTATCTTGAAATCTCCACTAGGCCAAAAGGGGAAACGAAGGAAATTAAGGTCAGTTTTGATTGGGGCAGTTTTGAAGATCCATCGAAATACCTCGATGAAATTACGTCCACCTGGAAAGTGGTGGACGTCGCACCGAATGTTAAAAAGGGCACCACATTGAGGATTTCGGGGCTGAATGACAACTGGGAAGAAGACGATGTAAAAGGGGTGCATTCGTTTACTGACCTGAGGGCCGAACTCTCCAGGCTTGTGGCACCGCTGGAGAAGGATGAATTCAAGATATTCTTGGCGCTTCCTCCAGACCACCTTTCCCTGGAAGGCGAGGTTACTGCACCCGAGGTGCTTGGAAAGCCGCACTACAAACTTTCGGGCAATATGGATGTAACTGGCCTGCTCGATGCTATGTACGAGGGGCCTCAGGGCAAGATGCAGTTGCTGGATGATAAGGGAGCACGTCCAAGAGTATTGATAGCTGGCAAGTCACCGCGATGTGGATCAGTCAACTTCGAGTTTCGCGTGTGGGATCGCGGTAATGAAGACCTTGAGCCTCTCGTCAAAGAACTTGGTTCGACACTTCGGGCCATCAAACGTGACCTTGATGCAGCAAGCGGAGTCAGCATTTACCGGGATAATTTTCGCGTTCTTGTCCCTGAGGCCGACTGGCTGCGCCTCGATATGCGACGTGTTCAAAATCCAACAATGCGGTTGAGCAATAACCAGGTTGTTGGACGTTTGTTCGTTTCTGCAGATAGAAACAAGGGATTGAAGGATCAAACGAATCGACAAGGCATCGTGGATTCACCAGAGTTTGACGACTTTAAGCAAGCAGTAAAGGAGATTTTGTCAAAACTGGAAGTCAAGCGTGATCTGCATCGCCGGAGTAAGCCCTCAGAAGGTCGGCATGGACTGTTTGAAAAATTGGAATTCGCGCCTCTCAAGGCATACCTGCTCAATCGATATTCTGACGACAGGCAGCTTGCCACCCTTCTCGACACCACAGAGAAGCGATTCGAGTCGGGCATTGCAGAAGTACAAACGGTTCTGGCACGATACCGGCGGCTTGCAACACTAGGACAGTTGATCGATGTCGTTCTGCATGAAGGACGTACTCCGGTGTCCTCAATTCGAAATGAGGTGGAATTGATAAAGGCTGAATTGGAGGACGGTTCGAGTGCCAGCGCATCGCCAGAGATTGGTAGGCATCTCACAGCGATACTGTCCCAGACCGAGGTGCTGAGTCTTCTTTTCAAAAGACTGTCGCGTTTTGGTGGTCGTAAGCGCACACGTCCGACAACAGTTGTGGTTGAAGAAGCGATTGCTGACGTTTTTGCACTGCATCGAGCATTTCTTGATGAGATGAAGGTGGTGTGCGGGTTACCTAAGACATCGCATTCGATTGTCGCTGATCCTTCCGAGCTGCAGATGATTTTTCTCAACTTGCTTGAGAACTCCCTCTACTGGCTGGAACGTACGCCTGATACTAAGCGACGGATTGTTGTCAGCGTGGATCAAGTTGACGGGGGAATTCGAGCGTTGTTTTCCGACAGCGGTCCTGGCGTTCCGGAAGACATTCGTGATCATATTTTTGATCCTTATTTTTCGAGCAAGCCGGATGGCGTCGGGTTGGGCTTAACGATTGCGGGCGAAACGGCGGCGGAATACAACGGATCGCTTGAATTGATAGCGACAGGCCCACTCCCTGGCGCAACATTCAGAGTCACCATCAGGGAACATACGAAGTGATGGCAACCCCAATCGTCACAAATCCCGGAACAGCCGAATACTGGAACATAGTCCTGATCGAAGACAATGCTGATCTGGTGCGTCAGATGGAGGAGTTCTTCGCGAAGAGAGTGATTGCAGGACGCCGGTTGCGTCTCCTGCCAGAGACGGACTGGGACAGCGCATTCAGAGCGATTAAAGAACGGAAGGCTGATTTATTTATTCTCGACATATATAAAGGGCCTGCACAAGCCGGTGGTCAGCGGATCGGCGAATCGGTTCTTTCCGAGATTCGCAAAAATGGATTTGTTGCGGTGGTGCTGCATACGAATCTCCCCGAGGGTCTGGAAGAACACACAAATGAATTCATCCGCCTAGTGCCAAAAACGGCCGGACTTACTGCACTCGCAACGGAGATTGAATCGTTGTTTGCGACAAAGATTCCGCAAATGCACCGAGCGATCGCGCACTATCTTGATCGGACGTTGCGCGACTACATGTGGGACTTCGTTGTGAAAAATTGGGCGGCGCTATCTGAGATCGCGGACAAGCCCGAGTTTCTTCGTGTTCTCATTCAGCGGCTTGCGATCTCTTTCTCTGTGAGCGGCCTTGATGCTGTTCTTACGGAAGTGTTTCCCGAAGTGAAAGATCACACCGTCGCTGAAGATAAAATCCACCCGGCGGAATTTTACGTGAAACCGCCGATTGGGAATGACCCTGTACTCGGTGATGTGCGGGTGAGAACTGTGGGCACGGCGACAGAGTACTGGATCGTGTTGTGGCCCACTTGCGACATGGTATCGACGGGAGGAAGGGTCCCCAAAACGGATAAAGCTCTCTGTGCTAGAGCGAAGCTGTTGTTGACGTTCAAGGAGTATCAGGAATATACCGCCAATCCTGAGTCAGGAGGCGCAAAGAAACGTTTACTCGCACTGTTGAAAAACGCGCGGGATATCTCACCAGACCGGTATCATTTTTTGCCTGGGCTGTGCGATGTGCCTGATTTGGTCGTTGATTTTCAGGATCTTGATCATCCTTCCCTTAATGACGTAAAAGGCTGGCGATGTGTGGCGTCTCTTCGAAGCCCGCATGCAGAATCGTTGAGCGTTCGATTTGAACGGTATCGAAATAGAATTGGGACGCCTGATCTTGACAACGAGATCGTGATCAAACGATTCAGTCCACCAGCGCCGGTCGCAGTGCTTGGTGGTACCCCAATCAAATCGGTAGAATTGGCAAAGCCGAAAAGTGACATTCCGACTGATCCGCCTTCTGAATGATTCCAAAGCCCTTTCCGGCCTCCAGATCAGGTCAAACCAAGAAATTGAGTCACTTGTTTGGCTGAGTTCTCCGTGGGACCGGCGGCTATGCGCCACCTGCCGCACGCCGCGATTGTCAAACAATAGGAAATATCTTGAACTCCCTCCGGCACAGGAGAACGAAAACTGTTCCTGGTCAAGCGGGGAAACCCTGCATCGACGCTGTAGAGTTCTTCCGCGATTATGCGAAGAGGCCGCATGTAGTAATCCGCATGCGCGGGACTGTAGCCGGCAGCCGCTAAGTTTTTTGCGAATAGGGCAAGGGAGCTTTCGTCAGTCGCGAGCATTGTTGTAATCAGTTCTATGACAGAAGGCAGCGTGTTCGACGCCAGTACATCATCAGTGACGTGCAGGCTGAACAGATATAGTTTTCCGCGTTCCGGGTCGCTGAGTTGGTCAATGTTTGAAATGAAGTGAACGGGAGATGATGATAACGATGTGGCGGAAGTCTTTACCTCAATCGAGGCGGCTTCCGACTGAAAATCATGTCTAGCGCCGGCTGGCCCCTGCCAGCATGCTAACTTGGCTTCGGTAATTGGGTGCAACCACCGGGCCAAGAACCAAAGCTCGCCAAAAAGTCCTAACGCTGCTTCGCGGCTGAGTCCCGCCTGATTTACGAGCCAAAATGATCGCCAGCGTTCCAGACACGCGGTAACTGCTTTTCGCCGATCCGGTACGTTGGTCAATGATTCTAGGAGGTCGTGGACGAGTGCCGTGAATGTTCGATGGTAGCTGGACTGCAGGCACTCAAGATCGATGTACGTGGCACCGGCGAAATCGCGGACTCGGAGTTCCTCAGTGGTCACGTTAAGTCCGTGTGTGGAACGGATGTCGATAATCGGAGAATCAGGCGGAACCTCAATGAGCAAATGGCGATGGTTCGAGAAGTCGAGTGCTGCATAAACGGGTGCGCCTGCTGGCAAGCCTGGGACTCGTTTCCCGCTCAGTTCGTTCGCGGAAGCTGGGGGAAGATGTGTCCATAGTTCGGCAGTCTCGGCAATCGTCATAGAGCGCCAAGGGCTACGCCTTCTCCCACTGAACCGATCACGTATTCGATAGTCGCGGCACTGTCCGAAGCGGGGAATACTATCGCGACTCCGATCACTGTTACACCGTCCCTGCCTGGGTCCTCGAATAGAGGAAGGCGATTTTTGGCGTTGTCGCGAGGACGAGACAGTTTACTGATTGGGTATATGAGCAAGAGCCCTTCGCGCTTATCCCGCTCGGCACGGAGAGCCGCACCAAGATCTTCGAATTCGTTTTCGGAGAGCCGCAAACGAGCTTGGCGTATTTGCTTTTCGTTAAGACCGATTTCTTCGTCGCCTGTTCCCACAGCGCCGTTAGTTGTGGCCGGATTTATCAGAACTCCAATGGAATGTGGAGTCACTTTCAGGCGTGTTCGACCGATGGTGTTAATTTGGTCGATCCCCTGCACCGAGAGATTTTCGGAATCGAGAACACGGCTTGCCTGAGAGATGATCGCAATCCGCCACTGTGTAAGCTCGTCTCGTTGTACCTGGGCGGAAATATATTTTCGGAGTGATTCGAAACTTACAAAACTGGAGCGCGGATCAGGGCGGTATGCGGCCAAGAAACCGTCTATGGCTCGCGCAGAAACGCCAGACCAAGTCATCCGGCCAGACACAGGGTCGGTAGTAGGTCTCCCCAAGCTACTGAGAAAAGTACGGGTGGCACCCAGATTCTGTTCGAGCCAAGTGCGATCATTCAGCGGGAATCGGATCGTTTGAATGAGATGGCCGGCATAGTTTTGTGAAATCTGCCTGGCACTTCCCAATTTATTTGCAGCAGTTACCAGCATAACCGGGTGTGCGCGAATCTTTGGTCCAAAGTCCAAGGGAGTGAGGTTTTCGCGCTCGTATCGCGCTATTTCACCTCTCAGCTCCTCTTCAGCAAGCGCGATGTCACGGAACATCTCAGAAAGTTCCTCAGTCGTCCACAGTCTGGTGAGATCCACGTAATCTTCCCGATAACCGAACCAACGGCCCATCTGCATTAACGTGTCAAAATAGAAGACACGACGAACGTAGTAGCTGACGAGTAATCCTTCGAGAGTCAATCCACGTGATAAACGATTTCCGCCAATGAGTACTGCTTTGAGATTCGGGTCAGCTTCATAGTCCAACACATCATCGGAGTCTGAATTAAGAACAAGAACAGCAAGCGGATCTCGGAACAGTCGGTCAATAAACTCCTCAAGTGCTTCGAAGGGGACGTCTTTACGGATATCGATGGAAGAGATCAGCGGACGAAATGATGTTTCCCATCGGTCGTGAAGCTGTGGCCGAATCGAGTCCCTGTCATAACGCCAGCTCTGACGGAACTCCGTTACGTACGCACTCACCAGCTCTCCCATGCGATTCTGCACTACCTTGCGATGCTGCGTATGAATCAACATAGAAGCCGGATGATCTCTTCCCGAGCGTTGCTGGCGTGCGGCGATCCCCAGGATAAAATCCAGAAAAGCTGTTCGTAGCGAACGACAAAGTTGTGGCTGAAAGTCTTCCACTTGCCGATTGGAAGGGACCAAGGCGGCGATGTCAGTTTCCCCGATGAACTCAATTACATCAAGTCCGTCAATTGTGCTTTCTGGATCGCCCGGCAGTGAGCTCCGTCCGAAGAGTCTTTCTGCTCCGACGTAGCCATCTTGTCTGGGCAGCGCAACAATGAAGTCTTTCGGATAAAGGTCCTCCCAGACCTCACGATCAATTGCTTGATGATTGATCAACAAATTGGCGAAGGGAGTTGCTGTATACGCCACGTAGGACACCCTGGGAAAAGAAGCCAGGAGCGCACGGACTAAGCCGTTGATAGCCGAAGGATCGGTTTCCTCGTCGTCGGCGTCCTGGTCTGCGTCGTCAGGTGCCCGGTTTCCGCCGGTGTTAATTGATGCTTGATCTGCCTCGTCGTCAATTACAAGCACAGGAAGGCCTGCGGGGACGCGGTTATCAACCCAATCCACCAGTCGCTGAAGTACGGTCTTATTCTTTTTCACGACAGCTAACACGTGCTCGTTGCCCTGAAGCACGTTGGGACCAATTGTTCCGGGCCGAAAATCTCCATTCAAGTCTGCTGTTGTTAAGGCAATCCAGCGCTTTCCCGGTTCAGGTTCCCCAACGCCTTCGTCGCGTCGGAGGCCCAATTCCTTATCTAGGCGGCGCTGTGTTTGTTGGCGCAAACCATTGTCCATGCCGGAAAGGACAATGACGAGTTTGTAGCCTACGTCCGCAGCTTTTGCTATCAATGCAGAGAAATTTGCTGTCTTGCCGCTTTGGACATAACCGAGCGCAAGACCGCGCACCTTGAATTGCGGCGGGCCTTCGGGCCGGGGATCTTCTAAGTGCGCCAATATCCTGTCTGTGCTGTCGTCCAGAGATTCCAGTTCGGCTTCTGATCTTCCGATTCGGTCCAAGAGATACGCACGCAATCGTCTCCAGTAATAACCTGTGGAAGGATCATAGCTGTTAAACCACTGCCTGGGACCACCTGTCCCGGATAGTACATGAGCACGTCGTATCGGTTGGGCAACTAACTCCTCGTAACGTGCTCGGACAGCCTCTCGAAACTCCGCAGGCACTGTCCCGAGTGCCTCCTCTACGCTCTGCCCGAGGGCGTCTATGTGGACTCTGAGAACCCTCAAGAATGCATCAATGCGATCACCAACCGAGCTCACGAGCGACCTCCGGTGATTCGGTTTTTAGGCTTTTTACAATACGGCGTAGTGCGGGACGCTCCCCTGCACTGTCAGCAGCCGTCTCAAGGGCTGTTGCGTAAGACGTGGTTCGGCCAGGGTTTGATTTAGCAGAAGTTGAAGTCGAATTTGAGTTGGTATGTGCAGACCGTCCAGCACCATTGGCCCCCCCTGATGTCTTCGCACCGGACCCTTCCTTCTGGTCGTAAACTGACCGTGCGCGTTTCGCGAGCCGTTCGACCGGTTCCTTAAGGTGCTCTTTCAGTTCAGCAGGAAGACTAACTCGCACTTTTGCCACGTTGATCTGAAACTCCGAATCCAGGTCAGGATAAAAATCCACGGCGGCACGAGCGAGCTTTGTGTGCTCATCTGGAGTACGCATTCGTGACCAGCCGCCGCTTTGAATCATGCGATCAGCGCGATAGATATAGAATCCTTGCTGGCTGTTCCAGCGATTTGGACCGCCAGCTCTCTGAAATGCGCGGGGATTGGAAAAATGTGCTTGGTTTGGCAGAATGTACGCCTGAAACCGGACGATGCCTTTGCCATTCTGTCCGTGGATTTCAAATTCGAGCGGATCGAACGGATCAGTTGCTTTTTCGTCTCGTGCGAACGGGTCCCATGGCTCAACCTGTGTCTCATTGATCGTTATTGAGAGTTTTTTACGCCGGCGTGCCTGTCCAGTCAGGAAACGGTGAAAGACCATTCCCAGATGTTCATCTAACCTTCCTACAAGGCTGAACAGGCCTGCGCGTGCCTTCTCTCCCCATGAGATTTTGTAGTCGAGGACCCGCTCAAGGGACTGCCATAGAACAACGGTGCCAGTATGCTCCTGAAGCGGTTCAGTTAGCTTTTCATCGCGCTCGTCGGGACCGAGTACAAAAACTTCCCATCGGTTCGTTCGGTGGATTTCATCGAGATCCCAGGTCCGTGCCTCAATGCGGCGCTGGTTAGGGTCGGTTCGACTGGCAACAGTAAGCCGCCGGCATTGCGATAATGAAGCCGTTTTAAGGCCCAGGCCAAATATTGATTCGTCAGAAGAAATCGTGGGTGAGTGTCGGTTCGGGCAGTTTACCAAGAACGTGATAGAGCGCGAGTTCGGTGATGCGGAAGGTGCGAAAACCGTAAGATTTTCTCATAGTGACTTTGACTTTGTTGTTGAGGCC
>DATGJZ010000014.1:0-63874 GCA_035294925.1 Candidatus Angelobacter sp.
TGGAAAGCGCCAACCCCGCGCTTCCCACATTCCCACCGCCACGGCTACTGCTCCTCTTCTATTGGGCAAGCAAATCAAACGCAAGGTCGAGTTAATCGCTCCATATACTGTTTCTCACCCACAGATTTTCCAGACGAAGCAATTTTCCTTACTCCATCAGCGATCGTGTTTCCAGTATCGTGCTCATGCAGGGCGAGATCAACGCGTTTCCCGGCAAGGTGCCCGGACTGATTGCGACCGCCTTGGCCGAAAGGTTGAAGGAAGCAAATAGCAAACCGAGGCAGGAACCGCAGCAGGCCTCCCCAAAGTAAAAAACCATACCACTGATGACGGTAATTGGCCTGATTTGCACTCATAAAGAATCACGACTCAAAGATCAGAAATCATTAATCACAGAATTACCAACTTCCCGGGTTCCTTTCAGGCTGTTTCATTGGTTGAATGCTGACGGCCAAATGCTGGGTGCTTTAGAATAGAGACGTGATCCTGCCATTCGTCCGCGAAGTCCTGGCGGACGTGGAAAAGAGCTCTGGATTTCAACAGGCGGCCCCGTATCTCAAACAGCGTAGGGGGGAGTCATCTTTCCCTGCGGGGCGTATTGCTCTGTCCGGACTTGTCCCCACCGCAAAAGCTCTGCTGATCCCATTCCTACACCGCACGTCAGCAGGACCCGTGATCGTGGTTGTTCCGGACAACCGGGCTGCTGAAGCTCTGTTCCCGGTCGTGCAGGCTTTCTGCGAGCTTACCGGCGCGTGTAGCCCGCAGTCGGTGGTTAAGCTGCCTGCCTACGATGTGCTGCCCTTTGAAAATCTGTCGCCACATCCGGAGATTCAGGAGGAACGGGCCACCTCGCTGTGGAAGATTGTGAGTGGCGCGGTCTCCATCATCATTGCGCCGGTTGAGGCAGCCGCCATGCGCCTGCGGACCGCGGAACATTATGCGGGCTTAGCGCGCGTAGTACGGCGCGCTGACTCGCTGGACGTGGATGACCTGCTCCAACACCTCAATACCGTGGGCTACACCGCCGTGGATGTTGTGGAGATGCCGGGGCAGTACGCGTTGCGCGGCGGCTTGCTCGATACGTATCCTCCGGAAGCTGACCGCCCGTTGCGCATTGAGTTGTTTGGCGATGAAGTTGAGTCCATCCGCAAATTCGATCCCGGGACCCAGCGCTCGGCCGCGCCGGTGGACGAAGTTGTGCTGCTGCCGCTGGCAGAAACGCCCGTCCGCGAAGAAGTGCTGACGGAAGTGCATGCGCTGCTTTCAGGCAGGCGGATCGAGGGCGCGCGCGAAGCTGTTCGGGAAGCGCTCAGCGCAACCGGTGTGACGGTCTTTCCCGGATGGGAGTTTTATGCCAATGCCGGCGCGCAGAATACCTTGTTTGATCTCTTGCCGGAGGCGTTGGTCTTTCTCGATGAGCCGGTGGACATCAAAACGGAACAGCATCGCTGGTGGGAGAAAGTCCGGCAACGCCACGAGCTGAGTGGCGTCGGTAAGCTGGCCGTTCCGTCCGATCTTTACCTCCCACCGGAAGAATGGAACGAGCGGGTTGCGCTGTTGCCAGGGGGCGATCTGGAACACCTGGGGCTGGAGAGATCGGGTCATTGGGAAGATCAAAGCCTCAACCGAGAGGCCACCGCGAAGGGCATTGAGGTCACAGAGGAACACTCGATCAGGGGAGGGCAGCAATCCTATCGAATGGAGATTCTTTCGCAGCCGGCCATGCGTTTTCACGGCTCTATTCCCGCGATGGTGGAAGAGGTCAACAAGCTCACCGCTGAAAGCAAGCGCGTGATCTTTGCGGCGCCTAGTACGGGAGAGATGGAACGGCTGGCGGACATCTTCACCGAGTACCAGGTTCCATTCCGATTGGGCAGCCGCACTCCCGCGCTGGGCAGCGAGACTTATCTCGAAGAAACTGCTTACTTCTCCGGTGATCTGACCACGACAACGATTGTTCGCGCACCGATTCCGGATGGCGTGGTGCTGCCGGAATCACACCTGGTGCTATTTGGCGCGCGCGATTTGTTCGATGACTCTGAGATGGTTGTTCAACAACCGCGGCAGAAATCCAAGACTGCAGCCTTCATGTCTGACTTCCGCGACCTGACCATGGGTGATTACGTGGTGCACGTGGAGCACGGCATCGGCATGTACCAGGGGCTCAAGGAAATCCAGCAAGGTGAGGTCACGGGCGAGTTCATGCTGTTGGAATTTGCCGAAGGGGCCAAACTTTACGTTCCGCTCACGCGCCTGGACCTGATCCAGAAGTACCGTTCGAGCGAAGGAGTGAAGCCGCCGTTGAGCCGGCTGGGCGGCACCGCCTGGGCCAAAACCAAGGCGCGGGTGAAGAAGGCGATGAAGGATATGGCGGATGAGCTGCTCAAGCTCTACGCCGAACGCAAGGCCGCCGCCGGCCATGCCTTTCCGCCAGACACGCAATGGCAGCGCGAGTTTGAAGATGCCTTTGAGTTCAACGAAACCGATGACCAGCTCCACGCCGCAGAGGAAATTAAGAAGGACATGCAATCGCCGCTCCCCATGGACCGCCTGCTGTGCGGCGATGTCGGCTATGGCAAGACTGAAGTTGCCATGCGCGCCGCCTTCAAAGCGGTGCAGGATAACAAGCAGGTAGCGGTGCTCGCGCCCACAACCGTGCTGGTCTTTCAGCACTATGAAAACTTCAAACGCCGCTTCGCCGCGTTTCCCATCAACATAGAAATGATGAGCCGCTTCCGCTCGACCCGGCAGCAAAAAGAAACTGCGGAGCATATCGAGCAGGGCAAGGTGGACATTGTGATCGGGACCCATCGCATTCTCTCGCAAGACATCAAGTTCCAGGACCTCGGCCTGGTGATTGTGGATGAAGAGCAGCGTTTCGGCGTCCGCCATAAAGAGCGGCTCAAGCATTTGAAGAAAGAGGTGGACGTCCTCTCCATGTCCGCGACGCCCATTCCCCGCACGCTGCACATGTCCATGGTCGGGCTGCGCGACATGAGCGTGATCGAAACACCACCCAAGGACCGCATGGCCATCCAAACCGTAGTGGCCGCCTATGATGAGAAGCTCATTAAGTCCGCGCTCGAGCACGAACTGGAACGTGGTGGGCAGGCGTATTTTGTCTACAACCGCGTGGAAACCATTTATGAGATTGCGGCCAAAATCCAGGAGATGCTTCCGCAAGCGCGCGTGCTGGCGGGCCACGGACAGATGTCAGAGGGCGAACTGGAGAAGGTGATGATGGCTTTTGTCCGCCATGAGGCTGACATTCTCGTGGCCACCACCATCATTGAAAATGGCCTGGACATTCCCCTTTGCAACACCATCATCATCAATCGCGCTGACCGGCACGGGCTCTCTGAGCTGTACCAGTTGCGTGGGCGCGTGGGACGCTCGAACCGCAGGGCCTACGCCTATTTGCTGGTTCCCACCGAACAGGAGTTGACTCCGGTGGCGCGGCGCCGCCTGGCGGCACTGAAGGAATTTTCCGACCTCGGGGCAGGCTTCAAGATTGCGGCGCTCGACCTGGAACTGCGCGGAGCTGGAAACCTGCTGGGCGGCGAGCAGAGCGGCCATGTGGATGCCGTGGGATTTGAGATGTATACCTCGATGCTGGAGCGCACCATCCGCGAACTGAAAGGCGAGGATGTGCTGGAGCGGCCCAGCACGCAGATGAACCTGGGCATTGATCTGCGCATTCCCACCCAGTACATCGCGGAGGAAAATCAGCGCCTGCGTATGTACAAGCGGGCAGCCGGAGTGGAGAGCGAATCCCAGCTTGAGGACGTTCGCAAAGAACTCCAGGACCGCTACGGCCCGATTCCCACTCCGGTGCGCAACCTGCTGACCGCTTCTGCCTTGAAGTTGCTATGCGAACGCACAGGCGTGCTGAATATTGACCGCAAACGCGATACTGTAACCATCAAGTTCACAGAGCAGGCAACAGTTGATCCGGAGCGCCTGGCGAAATTCGTCGCGCAGACGCGGGGCGCTCAGTTCACCCCCGGCGGCGTGCTGAAGTTCATTCTGAAATCAACACAGGCAGAGGCAGTGATGGAACAGGTGGGTGGGTTGTTGAGAGCGTTGGGCGTGGAGGCGGTGAAGGCCTGAGCGAGTTAAGATGCCAATTGGATTGGCATTTCGTCATAGGTCCTCTCGTGTAAGAGGCGTCCCGTCAAATCCTTCCTTACCCCTCCCCACTGCTTGAAAAAAAAGGGGACCGAGGCCGCTCTGCACTGTGTGAAAATGCCCTCTACCCACTCTATGTCCATCCTTCTGGCCCGTGGTCCCGATTCTCCTCCAACTATCACCCAATGAATGCCATTCAAATCAAGCTTCCCGACACTGCCAATCAACGGCTCAAGGGACAGGAACCGAACTGCCGCTGGCACCACCCGAAGATCTTCTATCCTGTGCAATACCCTCGCATCCTCAACGCTTACGCCCATCCAAACATTGGCTGGCCAAGACAACTTCGTCGAGATTGCGGCTAGTCGAGAGCTTCTCTTGGTTAGTACCTGAAAAGTGTGCTGCGGACACGCCCTCATCGTCCCAAAAACCCTGAAAATGTATTCTTCTGGAACATCTTTGTGGAAAAGGTCGCTCATGGAGTTCGTGAAAATGAGACGTGGTTTCTTCCAGGTCTTCGGCAACTCCAAAACCTCAGGATGAAGCGCTGTCTTGAACCCATTTCTGTACCTGGGAACACCCATCCGCTGCAACCGCTTGGCGAGCCGCTCGGCGTAGCAGTTCTTGCACCCTTGGCTAATCTTGGTACAGCCGGTGACAGGGTTCCAGGTCGCTTCTGTCCATTCAATGTGAGATCCGTCTGCCATTATTGCCCCAGGATATCTTTGGCTATTTTGAGCCCAGTTGTGGCACCTTTTTCATTGCCCGCAGCAAAGCAGAATAAGTACAAAGGAGAATTGCGCGAATTATTAAGAATCAGCGGTTCAGCTGCAGCAACAAATTCCTGCTTCAATCGATTCACCAGGAAATCGGAGATTTTCCTCATGTTAGCGACTTTCTCAATGAGTTCGGTATCGCCGAACCCCTCCAACCGAATTTGTTCCTCATGGCCGGTATAGAACTCTGCTTCCCAGTCCGGCGTGCCGAAAATCTGAGTGAGCCGATCACCCCAAGGCTTGGGAGGTTTGCGATCTTTGATCAGCATTCTGTTAACGGCAAAAAGTGGGAATAGGAGCCACAGGTCAATCGCTTTGGTCCTTGCTATCTGTCTTATTGTGATCCAGCTCACGTTCGCACCAAAAGGATCCAGGAAAACAACCGCCCTAGATCTTGTTGTACTAAATGTCTCGCACCAGCGCTGCAGGAACTCGTTCGCCTCTTGATTTCTTACCTGTATGTCTCGACTAGGAAATTCTCTCCGGATACTCTCGAGTTCAGCGAAGCGTTTCTTGTCTTTCTCGATGAGAATATAGTGGTCGAATTGGGGTTCTACCTCCAGAGCCCGACGAACGCTGCCTTTTTGGTATTCTTCGACACCTTCAAGCAGTTCCGGAAACATCATGCCTGCGGTAGGCGCGTCGCGCATCGCAAGTGTTCCAGTTCCGGCGAATGCATCTACGTAAGTGGTTTCAAAAAATGATGCTTTTGGATTTTTCTTGAAAATTGTCGTGTACGCCCGCAAATACTTACTCAGGAGCTCCAACTTCTCTTGCGTCCATGAGCCACCAAAGAGCTGCTGCTGTGTTTGTTTCGCCATCTATTCGCTTTAGAATACACCCGCTCGGCTCTCTCCACAATTGATTAGCTGGTTTCACCTCGTTTAAGTCTGCGTACAGCTGATCCTCAATGCATACCTGCGCTCAGGTTCTCGCCCAGCAAAAACTGCCGCACAAACATGACAGTCGCATAAAACAGAAAGTCCTGGTTCTTTTTTTTGGCGTAGCCGTGGCCTTCATCGTTCGCCATGAGGAACCAGGTGGTAGTGCCGCTGTTCTTGAGCTTGTCCAGCATCTGGCGTGATTCTGTCCAGGGCACGCGGGGATCGTTCTTGCCAACCACGGCGAAGAGCGGCTTACGGATTTTCTCTGCGTTGTTCACTGGGGCAATTTTTTCCAGGTAGGCGCGCATCTTGGGGTCGCGCTCATCTCCATATTCCACCCGGCGCAGGTCGCGGCGATAGGCTTCCGTGTGTTCCAGCAAACTTACCAGGTTGGTAATGCCGACAATAGGCAGCGAGCAGCAGATTTTGTCGTTGTAAAAAGTCGCAACAGCGTAGGTCATATGCCCGCCGTAGCTGCCGCCGGTGATCATGATCTTGTCGCCATCAAGAGCGGGATTCTGCTTGATCCAGTCCAGCAACGCGTCAATGTCTTTATAAGTATCGTCGCGGTGCATGCCGTTATCGAGTTTGAGAAAGCTTTTGCCATAGCCCGTCGAGCCGCGGACGTTGGGGAAAAGAATGGCTACTCCCAGTTCGTTGATGTAGTAGTTGTTCCGTCCCAGGAACCCGGGGCGCGCCTGTCCTTCCGGCCCACCATGGATATTCATCATCACCGGACGTTTGCCGGGAAACTTTTTAGGGTCAGGGCTGTAGAGAAAACCGGAGAGCGTTCTGCCGTCAAAAGACTGCCACCGGATAAGCTGCGGCTCGGCGAATGTTGAGGTATTCAAACCACCGGCCTCGCTGAAGGTCCAGCGTTCGATTTTGCCGGTCTTGATATCGAGTGAATAAACATCAGAGGTTGACCGGGCGGAGGTGAGCACAAAGCCCAGATCGCGGCTGTTCTGGTGAAAATGCACTGCTCCAATCAGCGCAGTAGGCAGGCCGCTAACCGGATGATACCTGCGGCTGGAGGTGTCAAGCAGATAGAGCCTGCTTGCCCCGTCCTCATTGGTCACAAATGCAATGGTTTTCCCATCCTCACTGAGTTCAACCTCATCTACATCCCATTTGATATCTGTGGTCAGATAGGCCGGCTGCATGGTGGCCAGATCAAAGTAAGCGAGCCGGTGAAATTCAGAATCGCGGTCTGTCGTAACATAGATGCCTTTGCCATCCTTGCTGAAGCTCGCTCCGCTATACGATATTTCCTGGTCGCCAATCTTTGGCGTCAGTAATTTCTTCTCTCCAGTAGCCGCGTCGGCCAGCCACAGGTAGGTTTGATTGGCGGAAATCTCTTGCGATACCAGCAGCTTCTTGTTGTCTACAGACCAATCCAGCACTCCCCATCCGCCACCTTCCAACTGGAGGAGCATGTGGTCAGTCTTAGGATCTTTCGCATCCACGATCCAGATGTCTGTATCCTGGCCGGTGCGACGAGTTGAGCTGTAGGCGAAACGGTTGTCGTGGTGGGCGAAAACCATGCCCGTATTGCGCGACTTGCCATCCGTGAGCAGGGTCACCTTGCCGTCTGCGAGGTCGTAGCGATAGAACTGGAACCATTCGCCTCCGCCCACATCCTTGCTGAAGACAAAGTAACTGCCGTCAGGACCGTAATGGGCTCCGCCGGTGCGATCCGGAAAAAACGTCAACTGGGTGCGCGCGCCCGCGGGCATCTTGACCAGATGGATCTGGGGGACATCGGCAAAGCGGGTAGAGATAAGCATTTCCCGGCGCGAAGGGTCCCAGGCGAGAAGTCCGGCTGCACGGAACTCGCTGTACTGGTTTCCTTTCTCGGCTATGGAAGACGGGATAGAAGGAATATTCTCCAGGACAAGGTTGTCTCCGGGACGAATGAAGTCTTGCTGGCTCGGAGCAGGAGTCTGCGCCAGCGCTGAAAGGGAGACAAGCAGAAGGAAAAGAATGGTTAAGCGCCGTTTCACAAGGACCTCCAGCGGACGCGAGAAATTTAGCTGGTGAAATTGATCCTCGTCAAGCGTGACGCAAGGACCTTCAACGCAAAAGCATTGGGGTAACTGAGGAATTCAAAATAACTTTATCCACCGCCTGCCGGGCCGAGCGAATGCAATCCGGAACGCCGATTCCGTGCAGTGAGTTTCCAATCAGGTGCAGACCCGGCAGTTGCTTGAGTTGAGCCTCGATTTCTGTTGTGCGATCGAGGTGTCCGGTGGTGTATTGGGGCAAGCCGTGGCTCCAGCGGAACGCGCAGGCGAAGTGCGGTTGCAAGTCGAGCCCGAGAATATCTTTTAGTTCCTGGCGGGCAAAACCCATCAGATCGTCGTCCGAGTGGTCCAGCAGGTCTGACACTCGCGCGCTGCTGAAGAAGCAGCGCAGCAGGGCTGTCCCTTCCGGGGCCCTGCCAGAGAACTTCTTGTGGACAAAAGTGCAGGCCAGCATCTTCTTGCCCTCTGAGGCAGGAACCAGGAAACCAAAGCCGGGCGGTAGCGCAGGCTTGTCACAGGCCAGCAGCACGGCGGCCGAAGATGTGTACTGGATTTCTTTCAGTCTGGATGCCGCCTCTGGAACCACATCGGACAAAAGCGCTGCAGCAAAAGGCGCGGGCAAGGCGAGAACCACAGCATCAAAGTCTTCACCAAGCCCAGGCATCGCGACCTGCCATTGATCCCTCATGTGGCGAAGCGAAAGCACAGGTTGTTTTAAACGCAACCTGGTAGCCGGAAGCGCAGCCACCAGAGCATCCACCAGTTGCTGCATGCCGCCACGCAGCGAAGTAAACAGCGGCTGAGGAGCAGCCTTGGACGCGGCCTTGCGCGCTTTCAGGGTAGCGCGAACCAGGCTTCCATGGTGGCGCTCCATCTCCGCAAACCTGGGCAGCACAGCGCGCACGCTTAAGGTGTTGGCGTTCCCGCCATAGACTCCGGCCAACAGCGGCCCAGCCACGCGGTCCACCATCTCCTGGCCAAAATGCCGGCGGACAAACTCACCAACCGACTCATCCTGATCCTGATTTCTAGCCATACTGAAGAATTCGCGCATCATTCGGACCTTGGCCGCAAAGGAGAACAATGGAGTGGTCACCATGGGCAATATGCGTGTGGGCACCATGAACTGCAGGCCGTCAGGGATTGGAACGAGCCTGCTTCTTACCAGAATGTAAGTCTTGCGCTGAAAGTCGTTGGAGTGGATGATCTCGCCGGCAAGCCCTAACTCGCGACAAAGCTCGGTTGCTTCAGGCTTGATACTGAGAAATGAATCCGGCCCGGCTTCCAGCACCAGGCCATCGTGATATTCCGTGCGCATTACGCCGCCCAGGCGCTCGGATTTCTCAAACAGTACCCAGTCGAGCGGCGCCCCACTCTGGCGCAATTTTTCCAGGTAATACGCCGCGCTCAGTCCTGCGATTCCGCCACCAATAATGGCAACACGTTTCATGCATTGCGACCGGAAGCGACAGAGAGCTTTTCCGAGGCAAGCTGGGCAAGGGCAGAGATGAAAGTTGGCGAGGTGTTCAGCGACTCGGTTCGCCACAACTTCATGGTTTGCTCAGAAGCAAATTGGGTGAAGCCGATGTCGATATCGTAAAGCACCTCAATGTGATCGCAAACAAAACCGATAGGCGTGACAACCACTCCCTTATGCCCTTGTTTTGCCAGATCCAGAATGACGCGCTCTACGGTTGGCCCAAGCCACGGCCCGCCGGACATGCCCTGGCTCTGAAAAGCAAAGTGTTGAAGCTCCGGTGCAAGTCCTGTTACTTTTTCTCCCACCAGCCGGGCGGTCTCCTTGGTCTGCTGCTCGTAAGGGTCCCCGGCCTGGATGGTGCGCGTGGGCACGCTGTGCGCTGTAAAGATTACCGGGACAGGCGAGCCTGACTCTGCGCTGGCCTTACGCCATGCCGGTTCCAGTTTTTCCGCGAATGCGCGGATTAGCAGCGGATGATCGTGCCACTCCTCAATAAACCGGACGGAGATTTCCGGCTTCATCTCTGCGAACAGCGCCCGTTTGTACAGTCCCACGCTGGTGGAGGAGTTCTGTGGCGCCAGACAGATGGCCAGTACCTGCTCAACTCCTCCGTCGATGATTTGACGTACAGCTTCGGAAATAAACGGTTTCCAGTTGCGCATACCCACGTACACCGGGAGGCCGAGTTCGCGCTGCATGGCCTCTCCCTGGCTCAGTGTGATCTCAGTCAGTGGAGACTTGCCAATCAGCGAATAGCGATGCCGTATCTCTTCCACCGCCGCGTCTGGAACGGGCCGCCCGCCGGTGACGTACTTGAGGAACTCGGGGATCTCCGCGGGCGAATCCGGGCTGCCATGCGCAAGGAGCAGAACTGCTGTTTTGTTGGACATCATCGAACGGCTCCCGTAGTGGAGTATTTAGCGCTCAATTCTCTTACAAAATTTACCAGAGCGCGAACGTTCTCAACCGGAGTCTCGGGCAGAATCCCGTGCCCCAGGTTAAAGATGTGTCCGGCGCGGCCACCTGCCTGGGCAAGGATTTCCGAGGTGCGGGCCCGCAACTCGTTCTGGTCCGCAAATAAAAGTACGGGATCGAGATTTCCCTGAACTGCGCCCTGGAAATTCAAACTGCCCCAGGCCCGGTCGAGCGGGATTCTCCAGTCCACACCCATCACCGGCGCACCGGTTTCTTTCATCGAGGGCAGCAGCGTAGCCGTGTCCGTACCAAAATAAATGATGGGTACGCCGGTGGTCTTGAGGCGTTCCACCAGTTCGGTGGCGTGGGGAAGCACGTAGCGCCGATAATCCTCCACGGCCAGGCAGCCTACCCAACTATCAAATATCTGGAGGGCGTCAGCGCCAGCACTGGCCTGCTCTATTGAGTACGCGGCCAGAACTTCCACCAACTTGCGCATGAGCACATCCCATGCTGCCGGATCGTTGTACATCATTTTCTTTGTATGGAGATAGTTGCGTGAACCGCCTCCCTCAATCATGTAGCTGGCCAGGGTGAAGGGCGCGCCGCAGAAGCCGATCACTGGTAGCTTCTCGCCAAAATGCTTTACCACCCGGCGGATGGATTCGGATACGTAACCCAGTTCAGCGCTGCGGTTGGTCTGCAAAGCGTCTACTGCCTTGCGGGTACGCAGCGGCTGCTCGATTACCGGGCCTTCCCCGGCGGCAAAGCGAAAGGGAAGCCCCATCACCTCCAGGGGCAGCAGCAGGTCGGCAAAGATAATGGCGGCATCCACGTCCAGCTTTTCTGCGGCGGTGATGGTCACCTCCGCGGCCAGCGCGGGCGTCTTGCAAATCTCTAAAATAGAATGATGCTTGCGCACGGCCCGGTATTCAGCCATGTAACGGCCGGCCTGGCGCATCAGCCAGATCGGGGTGGCGTCGACCGGTTCGCAGCGACAGGCGCGGAGAAACCTGGAGTTGGCAGTAGCGGACATTCCTTTAAGACTTTAACATTTCCGGCCCAGGATTAGAGAATACGGCTGGGCGTCATCTCCGGTGGGAAGATCCGCCGTGACAGTGCTGCGCCGACGACCAATCCACATATCGCACACCAAACCGGCGTGTGCCGGGCGACCCGTGCGGCGACTGCGGGCCTGCACATGCCGTGATAGTTAGAGTCCCGGCAGGCCACGATGGCAGAATAACGAAGGAGAGGTTGCGCTGCAACCTTAGGCACATAAAATTGCAAAGCCCTGGATCGTCATCACCATGGATCAGTGACATCAGCGTCATCAGTGGTAAGGTCTGTTCAGCAACCCAGGCATGAAACTCAAAGTGAGCAGATTACCGAACTGTCTGCTTCACTTCGCGGCCATTTGTGGCCTGGATATTGCGGGCGCTGGGAAACGGATAACGTGCTTCAAATTGCTTGAGTTGCTCTGCAGAAAAGTACACAGGGGTCTTGAGCACATAGAACATCACTCCCTCACCACAGCCAGGAGTAGTGAGTGATCCTTCATAACGGAAGTAGCTGTGGTTTTCCGGAAAGCTGCCGGCTGGCAATAGATCGGCCGCATTGATTTCCACATCCTGAGGCGCCACCGCGCCGTTCACAACAGGCGCATTCTGAATCAGGGTGTCAACCAGCTTCTTCGTTTTCTCATCTGGCTGGCCCGCTTTCACGAGGATAGCAACCACTGCGAGTGAGCCTGGTTGGGTAACGCTCTCGTGGACAAGATGTATGACCATGGCAGTCCGGTGACTATCAATGGCCTCTTCGCTGGGCCTGTGAAAATGAAATTCCACCAGTTTGAAGGAGTCCGTCCCGATTTTGATGTAACTGTCACCATTCTTATAGTCAATCTTCAAGTTGTGGTACTTCTTATCGACTGACAGTTGGGTGCCCTTATATCCGAGAAAATCGAGTTTTGGCAAATTGGGATCACGCGTGGCCTGCGCGGGGTCGATATTGATTGGAGCTTGCCGCTTGCTGCTGTCCAGGTTACATGCTCCACACCAATGCCTTTGGCCCAGTGGGCCATTGTCATAAGTAAATGGCTTTTTCTTGCACTCGTCGTCCGATTGCGCAAGGGCGGCAGGCGAAAGACAAATGCTCAAAACCAGCGCCGATGCCAGACACAACAATATTCTCTTATGTTTCATATTTCCCCCAGGAGTGTTATACACCCAAATCCGGAAAGTAATTGTCCAATGAACCTTCCTATGCAATACCGAAATGAAACTGCACCTGGCGGAAATGGACGAGTTGGAACAGCGGCTCGCAGCACAAGAGGAGAAACCCGCCTCAGGCCGGAGGAGTTACGCTCCTGACCACTCAGAAATTTCACCTGCTCATGAAGGATAGAGCACGGCAGGCGGACCAGCGGGTTGCGGCAAGGATGGTTACTCCCTCAAAATGTCCTGCGGGTTAACCCATAAAAGAGCTGCTGCTGGAACCAGGCTGGCAATGAAAGCCAGGACTATGATTGCAATTGCGCTCAGCAGATAGATTGCCGGGTCGAGCGCCTTTACTCCAAACAGAAATGCCGAAAGCACGCTGGTGAGGCAGACTACGATCACCGAGCCTATTGCAATCCCCACGAGCGTAGCCAACAGGCCGAGCCTGGTAACCAGGATAATGGAACTGCGAACGGTGGCGCCCAGGGCCATGCGGATGGCAATTTCGCGCCGCCGGCGCGCGACAGAATTGGATACCACTCCATAGATACCGATCATTCCCAGGGCAATCCCGATGGCGGCAAAGCCGCACAGCAGCAGCAAGGCGACTTTCCTGCTGCCCTCCATCTGGTCCAAATAGCCATCCAGAGTCTGGAAATACTCCACGGGCAGGTCCGCAGCTACATCGTGGATCGCCTTCTCGACGGGGGACCGCAAAGTCGCAATAGAGGCCGTGCTATCCAGGACAAAGTAGATAACGGCTGGCGGGTTCTGGTACGCAGGTTCGTAGACCTGCAGTCGGTCCACGTTTCCCTCCGGACCAGAATACTTAACCTGCCTGACCACGCCTACGATCTCGCGCCAGGGCGGACGATTGTCCGTGACATCGGCCAGGCGCAGGCGTTTGCCGATTGCGCTCTGGCCGGGCCACATCTGGGCAGCAAGCACATCGTCCACAATGGCCACGGGCGGAGAGCCTGCACGGTCGGCGTCAGTGAAGTCGCGGCCCTGCAGTATGGGGACTTTCATGCTGGTCAGGAAGCCGGGCAAGACCGAGGTGCTATCCACAAAAGGCCGTTCTCCAGCCAACGGGGAGTGCGAGTCTACTTGCAGGTTAATAAAGTGAGTACCGGTGGCCAGCGGCAGGGTGTAGCTGGCGCTGGCGGATTCGACTCCGGGGATGGCCCTGAGATTCTGGAGCGCCTGCCGGTAGAAGGCGGATTTGGCGGCCTCATCTTTGTATTCTGCCTCCGGCAGCGACACCTCAAAGGTGAGCATGCGGTGCGGATTGAAGCCCAGGTCTACCTTCTGGAGTTCATAAAAGCTTTTGATGAGAAGGCCAGACACAAGAACCAGGCCAGCCGCCAATGCCACCTCAAAAGCAATCAGAGCTCCCTGTCCAACAGCACGATATCTGGACAAAGGTGTCCAGCTCCATTCACCTTTCAATTCACTGTTGATGTTCAGCTTTGCGGCGTACCAGCCGGGCAGGATGCTGGAAAGAAGCGTGGCGCCCAGGGCCATGCAGACGGTAAACCATACGACCGTGTGGTCCATGCTGGTTTCCTTGAAGCGGAAGACGGCATAGGGGAATCTGTGGATAAGGTACACTAACCCCGCCTTGGCCACTACCAGGCCCAGAGAAGCGCCAACCACAGCGAACATCAAACTTTGAATAAAAAGCTGCCGCAAGACAACCGACCGCGCCGCGCCCAAAGCCAGGCGAATGCTCAACTCCTTACGCCGTTCGATCGCACTGGCAGTAAATACCGTTACTACATTCACGCAGGCGAGCAATAGAATGAGGCTGGACGCCATCCCGATGAGCCAGAGCGGCTTGCGGCCATCGGAAGTATATGTGTCGACCATATCTTCGACAGTGACGGTTATGTCCTTGTTGCTTTGCGGATATTGCGCCGCCAGGCGCGCAGCAATGATCTCCATCTCCTTCTGCGCCTGCGCCCGGTCCGCGGAGGGCGCCAGCCTGCCAATCACAAGGAAATGACGCGTCTCCCGGTTCATCATGTGTTCATCCAGGAAAGGGCCAATCCCGACCCAGACATCCCACCGAAGTAAGGGAAACTCGATGGGCGAAAGTACTCCAACAATCGAGTAGATTTGGGAGTCCAGCACCATGGTCTTCCCCAGGATTGCCGGGTCTCCACCGAACCGGCGTTGCCACAACCCATAGCTTAGGACGGCTACGCGGGCAGCTCCTGGGCGCTCATCGTCCGAAGTAAAGTCGCGGCCCAAGGCCAGGGAGATACCCACGATCTTGAAGTAGGAAGCGGTCACCCCAAGGCCGATCAAATGTTCAGGAGGTCCATTGCCCTTAAGATTGAAAGGGAGGTACTTAAAGGCTGTCATGTCCTGAAAGGAGCGGCTTTGCGCTTTCCAATCCCGATACTCCGGGTAGGAGAGCGAAGTGAGAGATGATTTTTGTGACTTGGTGAAGATAAATGCCAGACGCTCAGCATCGGAGAGCGGTACCGGGCGCAGAAGCACCGAGTTCACCACGCTGAACACCGCGCTATTGACGCCGATGCCCAGCACCAGAGCAGCCAGGACCAGAAGGCTCATCCCCGGATGCTTGCGCATCATTCTTAAGCTGAATCGTGCGTCCTGGAGCAGGGAATGCATTGTAGGGGAATTGTTTTAGCGTCCAAAATTTTAGTATTGTTGTGCTTTGACCGAGGGCTGTCAACATTAAAGCAGGTTTCTGCCGAAAGACTGCGGCGGGTCCTCCCGCCGTTCCGATTCCCGGAAATACTAGAGGTGGAACACATCCGTGAAAAACCTTACGTTCGGAAATGGTATGCAGGCCATAGGCGTGGAATAAAGGAGTTTCTCTGGACTGCGGCCCGTCGGAATCAAAATCACTCCAGCCACACTCGTCCGGACCTTGCCGCCGCAACGATAAACCAGCGCCCCGACGTCCCCGATCGCTTGCCCCTAGACCAAACCGGCTTCATGGCGGGATAATACCTCTTTAACCAGTTCTTAACCTACGCCCTATGGGGCCCAGGACCCTCTCAGAACAACATTTTTGGAGAACTCGACCGTGTTTTGAACCCCTGTGGCTCCGGCGAACAAGGAGGCATCTTGAAGGTTTACGAAGGCAAGGATATCCGCAACCTGGTGGTGATTGGCCACTCCCACGCGGGAAAGACCTCTCTGGTTTCCGCCATGCTTTTTACCGGCGGCGCTACCCCCAAGCTGGGCCGCGTGGACGACGGTTCCACGGTCACCGATCATGATGAAGAAGCGGTTGCGCGACAGATGACTATCTCCGGCGGCATTGCCTTCACCGAATGGCGCAATACCAAGATCAATCTATTCGATAGCCCCGGATTTACACTCTTTGCCCACGAGGCCCGGATCGCTATGAGCGCCGCTGATGCCGTTATCGTGGTGGTGGATGGAGTGGGGGGCGTGGAGGTGGTGACAGAAAAAGTCTGGCAGTATGCGGAAGAGCTTGGCCTGCCTCGCGTCATCGTTGCCGGACGCATGGACCGTGACCGCTCAAACTATGAATCTGTGCTGGAGAGCCTGCGCAATGCATTTGGCCGCCAGATCGTCCCGGTGCAAATCCCCATCGGCAGCGAAAAGAACCTTAAAGGCGTGGTGGACCTGGTCACCATGAAGGCTTACACATACGAACTGGGTGGCAATGGCAAAGGAAAAGAAGGCCCGATCCCGGCCGAGGTGGAAGCCGCGGCCAAAGAGGCGCACGAAAAGCTGGTCGAGATCATTGCTGAAGGCAAAGATGAGCTGATGGAGGAATTCTTCAACACCGGCACCATTCCCGAAGAGCACCTGATTCCGGCAATGCATGAGGCCATCCGCGACGACAAGATTTTTCCCGTGCTGGTTTCTTCCGGCCTGGGCAATATTGGCACAGACCACCTGCTGGACTTTATCGTGGATTACTCTCCCACGGCCGCGGAGCACAAGCCTTTTCAGTCCGAGCCCGACGCGTCGGGCAACGGCCACTCCTCGGAAAGAAAAGTCAGCGATGCCGAGCCCGCATCAGCCTTTGTTTTCAAAACTGCCAACGATCCCTTTGCCGGGCGCATCAGCTACTTCAAGGTTGCTTCCGGAGTTATCAAAAATGATGCTGCGTTGCAAAATTTCAACCGCAGCACGGCGGAAAAGCTCTCCCACCTTTCCATCGTGCAGGGCAAGAACCTGGTTCCGGTGAATGAACTGCATGCCGGCGATATTGGCGCCGTGGCCAAGCTCAGGGATACTCTGAGCGGCGATACCCTGGGCGATAAAGGCCATCCGATCCGCTATCCCGCCGTGAAACTGCCGGAGCCCGCCATTACCTTTGCCATTGAGCCTAAGACGCGAAACGACGAAGACAAGCTGGCCAACGGGCTGCACAAGCTGCTGGAAGAAGATCCTATGTTGCGCTTTTTCCGCGATCCTCAGACCAAGGAGTTTCTGATCGCCGGCACCGGCCAGCAGCATATTGAAGTCATCGTGTCCAGGCTGAAAAAGCGTTATCACACGGAGGTGAACCTGAAGGCGCCGAAGGTCCCATACCGTGAGACCATTCGCGGCAAGGCGGACGTTCAGGGCCGCCACAAAAAGCAAAGCGGCGGCCACGGCCAGTATGGCGACTGCAAGATCAAGATGGAGCCGCTGGAGCGTGGCAAGCAGTTTGAGTTTGTGAACGATATCTTTGGCGGCGCCATTCCCAGAAACTTTATACCGGCGGTGGAGAAAGGAATTGTGGAAGCGGCAGCCCGTGGATACCTCGCCGGCTTCCCCGTGGTGGACTTCCGCGTGATTCTCTATGACGGCAGCTACCATGACGTGGACTCCAATGAACTCTCGTTCAAAATGGCGGGCCGCATTGCCTTCAAGAAAGCCATGGAGCAGGCCAAGCCCACGTTGCTGGAGCCCATCATGAAGGTGGAAATCACCATTCCCGATGAGTTCGCCGGCACCATTATGGGCGACCTGAATTCCCGTCGCGGACGCATTCAGGGCATGGACAATCGCGCGGGAAAGACGGTGGTGAAAGCCGAATGCCCCATGGCGGAGATGCTGACCTACGGCGCCGATCTCACCTCCATGACCCAGGGGCGCGGCAGCTTTGCCATGGAGCTCTCGCATTACGACTATGTCCCCGGCGCAATCCAGGAAAAAATTGTCACCCAGGCCAAGGCGGAGCGCGGCGAGGTTACGGAAGAAGAAGAGTAGCGGAATGGGGTGATCGCCGTGGCCGGGTAATCGGGTGATCTGTCCTTGGTCAATGAACTGATCTATTGCCCAAGGAAATCTTTGTGTCGAGGGCTCAATTCAAGCTGATGGGAGACCGGCTGACTCAATAGGCTTCCAAATGATTGACTACCATGCAGAACTTACGCCGGACGCTTTTGTGGCTTATCCGCACAAAGGAAAACTGGTGCTGCTCATGCTGGTTTGTGCGGCCTTTGCGGCGATTGGATTTGGCATGTGGAATGACGGAAAACTCAATGACCGCATGATCGCTGTTGCCGATTGGATATTTTTTGGCGGCGGGGTGGTGATTTTCCTGGCGCAATTGCTGCGCCGCTCTCCTTCGCTGATCGTGAATCGATCGGGAATTTTTGACAATAGCTCAGCCTTAAAAGCTTGCCTGCTGCACTGGGAGGAAATAGACGCGCTCTATATTTCGTCTATCGGACGCCAGCGATTTTTATCCATAAGGCTCCGCGATCCTGAGGGGTTTCTGAGCCGCCAGTCAGGTGTGAAGGCGAAGTTAATGCGCGCCAATATCAAGCTGGTAGGGGCCCCGGTCAATATCGCAGCGACCACTCTGTCTGTGAAACTGGAAGAATTGCTGGAGATCATTCGCCAGAAGTTTCCCGCGGTTCGGGTGTTATAACTGAACTCCTGTGTTTTTCGCCTGCATACTGCTGACGATTGCTGTGGCCGGAGGCACGCTTCTCACATTTCTCTACCAGAGGCATTCCAGCATCGCCCTGCGCCTGTGCATGGGGGCCTCTACCGGAATGGCGCTGCTGGCCAGCTTCGGTTTCCTCCTGGGCTCATTCCTGGGCCTCACAGTTACGAGCATTGGTCTCGCTGCCGGGCTAATGCTTTTTCCCGTGCCGGTGTTGCTGAAAACTCGATATCGGGAACAGCTGCGGGATGAAGGCGCCTCGGCGTGGCGGTGGATTAGAAACAGGAAAACGCTCTGGTTCATTGCCTTGTATGCGGGCATCGCCGTGGTACTGGGCCTGGTGTTCGCCCGTAACATGATGGAGCGGCCGGACGGAATCTACACCGGCATTCAAAATAATCTCGGCGACCTGCCCTTTCACCTGCAAGTGGTCTCCAGCTTTGTTTACGGAAACAACATTCCGGTGGAAGATCCAACCTACGCCGGAGTTCGCTTTACGTATCCGGTGCTGGCGGATTTTCTTACTGCCATGCTGGTGCGGGCGGGCTCGTCCATCGCTGCCGCCATGTCGCTGCAAAGCGTGATGCTGGTGCTGGCCTTCATCGGCTTGCTGCACCATTGGACCCACGCCCTCATGGGCAATCGTCTGGCGGCAGCGCTTGCCCCGGTGCTGGTGATTTTTAGCGGCGGGCTGGGATGGTGGCTGCTCATGCAAGACCTGCGCATGAGCGATGGCGGCCTCATCACCTTGCTAGGCCATCTTCCCCGCGACTACAGCATTGCGAATGGCACCATTTTTCGCTGGGGAAATTCTGTGACTACTTTGCTGTTGCCGCAACGCAGCTTCATTTTCGGGTTGCCGTTGGCAGTGTTCATCTTCTACCAATGGTGGACCGCGATCAGTCCTTCAACCGATGATCCTGGGTTCGCTCGGGCGCAGGAATCCAGCATTGGGCCTCACACCCAAATTTCTGCGGTCCGGCGCATGCTGACCGCCGGAATCTGTGCCGGACTCCTGCCCTTGATTCACACCCACGGCTTTCTTACAGTCTTGGGTACCGGCGCCTTTCTGGCCCTGATTTTTCGTTCTGAGTGGCGTGCCTGGCTGGTGTTTTTCGCGGCTGCGCTGCTGGTGGCGCTGCCGGAAGTTCTGTGGCTTACCCATGGCAGCGCCGTGAGCGCCGGAAAATTCCTGGGATGGCAGGTAGGATGGGACCGGGCCGACCATAATCCCATCTGGTTCTGGTTCGTAAACACCGGGTTTTTTATTCCTCTGTTGCTGGCGGCAATTTTCTGGCGGCGCTCCGGCTACGCTGTTCCCCGCCGGGTGACGTTGTTTTATGCTCCTTTCTCGCTCTGCTTCATCATTCCCAATCTGTTGAAACTCTCCCCCTGGATCTGGGACAACATCAAATTCCTTTTTTACTGGTATGTTGCATCCGTGCCTCTGGTCGCATTCTTCCTGGCGCGGTTGTGGCAGCAGATTCCACGCCGGCGCTGGATTGCGGCCGGTTTGCTGGCCACATTGACGCTGTCGGGAGCGCTGGACATCCTGCGAGTAGTCTCGGGCAGCACTCAATTTCAGGAGTTCACCCGCGACGGAATCAAGATGGCAAGTCTGATTGATGTGGTGGCGCCTCCGCGCGCGCTGGTGCTGCATGCACCGGTGTGGAATTCTCCTGTATTCCTTACCGGAAGGCGCTCCCTGCTAGGCTTTTCCGGATGGATCTGGTCGAGAGGCCTGGATACTTCGCAGCGTGAACCCGACATCGACAGGATATACTCCGGAAATCCCGCCAGCTCGGCCCTGCTCGAGAAATATCACGTTGACTATGTGCTGATAGGCCCGTCCGAACGCGCGTTTCCCATTGACCAGGCATTCTGGGCATCCTGCTCCATGCAGGCACAGATAGGTGAGTATCAGCTCTATAAGACTGATCGCGGCAAATGCAAATGAGAGACGCTACTACAGAGGGGCAGAGCCGTTCTTCCGCGGCGCAGAACTCCGGCGCCGTGAAAAAAAACCCACCGCAAGCTCCGGTTGCCGCCCGGCAACACGATGGATGGTGGTTTGCAGCCGCCACAGTGCTGGTTGGCAGTTGCATCCTGCGCCTGTTGTTCCCGGACCTCAAACCCTTGCACCACGATGAAGGGGTGAATGGCCTCTTCATGATGAACCTGTTTCGCAGCGGCTTCTATCACTATGATCCCGCCAACTATCACGGCCCCACTCTCTACTACTTTGGATTGATTACCACTACCCTGAACGCGCTCTTTTATGGCAGAGCCGGCTTGAGCACCTTTGCCATCCGGCTGGTTCCGGCAATCTTCGGCATCGCGCTGGTCTGGCTGGGATTCTCCTTGCGGCGCTATCTGGGCAGCTTCGGCGCGCTGGCTGCAGCCGCGCTGCTGGCGGCGTCGCCTGGGATGGTTTATTTTTCCCGCTACTTTATCCACGAAATCCCATTTGTTTTCCTTACCCTGGCCCTGGTGGTTATGGTCTTGCGCTACCGCGAAACATCCCGGCCGCGCTATCTGATGCTGGCCTCAGGCTCGGCCGCCTTGCTGTTCGCCACCAAAGAAACTTGCATCATCACTTTTGCCGTCTTGCTGCTGGCCTGGCTTTGTACACGAGTGTATCTCTCTATTAGGAACATTCCGCCCGCGCCGGAGACGAACGCGGCGAGCGCAGACACCAGTCCGGGAAAGGACCGCTGGGGCTTGTGGGCGATTGCCGCACTGCTTTTTGTCGCCATCAGCGTGCTCTTCTTTTCTTCCTTCTTTACGAATTTTCCCCAAGGCGCCTATGACTCCGTGCGGGCTTTTAAGATTTGGGCCCAAACCGGGCAACACACCGCGCAATATCGGGCGCCCGTGTGGACATATTTCCTATGGCTGGAGAAAGAAGAATTGCCCATTCTGTTGCTAGGAGGCCTGGGAATTGTGATCGCGCTCTGGAGGGCGCACAATCGCTTTGCTGTGTTTGCCGCGTTCTGGGCGATCGGGATCACGGCCGCATACTCTCTGCTGCCGTATAAGACGCCCTGGCTGGCGCTGAACCTCATCCTGCCGCTGGCCATCATGGCCGGCTATTTCCTGAACGAATGCTACGGAACTGCGGGCCTGCGCCGCGTTTCGGCTGCGCTTGTCCTTCTTGCCGCGTTTGCCGTCTCACTCTATCAGGCCATCGACCTCAGTTTCTTCCGCTACACTGATGATTCGATTCCGTACGTGTACGCGCACACCAGCCCGCAGCTCCTCGACCTGGTGAAGGAAGTTGAGACCATTGCCGGACACGCTCCTTTTGGCAAGCAGATCGGGATCGCAATTGTCTCGTCAGAATATTGGCCTCTGCCCTGGTATCTGCGCGACTACCAGCGCGCTCTCTTCTGGGGACACATGGTCTCAACTTCAGAACCTTTGCTCATTGCCTCCGGACTGCAGATCGACGAGGTAGAAAGGGACCTGGGCCGCTACTACAAGGCGTATAAAGCTTACGATCTGCGCCCGGGCAACGTGCTGGTCCTCTACCTGCGGCGCGACATCCAACCCTGAACCCGGCGGCTCCGCGATCATTAGAGGTTCTTCCTATGGAACCGATTTAGTTTGTCTATTAATTCGATTCATTATTCTTTAACATTTTTCATTAAAACGATTCCCTAAAGGATATACTGAGACACGATTTCTCGCTGGGGAGAGAACGGCCTTTCTGTCGGACAACTGCAAAAGGAGATTCCTGATGATCCGAAAGTCGCTGGTGGTACTGTGTATCTGCGCCCTGCTGTGCCTGGCCGCGCTTCCAACCTTAGCCCAATCCGTTCCCAACTGGCAGCCGAACACGGCTTACGCGGTGGGCGCATTGGTGATGTTTAACGGTGTCGAATACAAATGTATTCAGTCACACACTTCACAAGTAGGCTGGGAGCCACCCAATGTCCCGGCGCTGTGGCAACCGGTCAGCGGCACTCCAGGACCAACACCTACGCCAACGCCAACTCCTGCCCCCACGCCAACTCCAACGCCTTCAAGCGGTGGTGGTGGCGGCGGAAGTTGCGCGGCTCCGTGGAATTCCACGACAGCCTATCCCGGTGGCAGTGTGGTGAGTGTGGGCAGCAACAACTACACCGCGCAGTTTTGGAGTCAGGGCGCAAATCCAACCACACCTGGCAATAGCGGCCCAGGTGGCACCGGAGATCCCTGGTTCTCGCCGGTTCCATGCGGCGGCGGTGGCGGAACACCCACTCCCACGCCCACACCGGCAAAACCTACCCCCACGCCAACTCCTCCTCCACCGGGCAGCTTACTCTTTGCTGTTTACAAGGATGTAACGATCAATGCCAACTTCAACACCGGCGCCCAGCAGACGAACGTAACGGGTACAGTTGAACCGATCACCACCGCTATGCCGAACACGACTCTGGTCTGGGCGTTTGCCACCGGCACCTGCGGTGCGGAAAGCTGGGCCGGCATCACGTCCGGTATGGAAGCCACGAACGTTCAGAGTTTCGTCAGCGCCGGGAAGGATTACATTGTCAGCACGGGCGGCGCGAACGGCGTTTTTGACTGCCCCAGCGGCACTGCTTTGATCAGTTTCATCAATACCTATAATTCGGCGAACCTGGTCGGTATCGATTTTGACATCGAGGGCGGCCAATCCCAACAAGTAATCGACAATCTGATCAACGCCACGATCGCGGCGGAGAAGCAGTTCCCCAACCTGGTATTCAGCTTCACCATCCAATCGCTCGGCACTACCGCGGCCAATCCGATTACCGGTGGCAGTGTCGGCACTACGGTCGTCAGCGAGATCAAGCGGCTGGGTCTTGGCGGAAACTACGTCGTCAATCTAATGGCAATGGACTACGGCTCGACCAATGCGAATAACTGCGTCGTGGTGAACAGCCGCTGCGATATGGGGCAATCGGCGGTTCAGGCCGCACAGGCGCTCAACCAGCAGTCCGGCATTCCCTTGAACCACATTGGGCTGACCGTGGACATCGGACAGAACGATACCCAGGACGAGGTCACCAGCCTGGCCAACGTGGACACAATATGTAACTTCGCCAAGTCCAATGGCCTGAGGGCGGTGCGTTTCTGGTCATTCGACCGCGACACACCCAATGGAAACGGCGGCGCCAGTACGATGAACGGCAACGGCGACCCGGCGCTCGCCTACAACCACGAGTACATGAATGCGTGTGGCGTGAAATAACCTATAACCAATGAACCATATGGCGCCGGCGGCAAACCAGCCGCAGGCGCCATCAATTGGGCCTTGAGCCTTTCTAGCGAGTCAAGGTTCTCTCCTCCGCAACAACTTGCCCCAACCGCGGAAGCGCGGTTGGGGATTTTTTCTGCCTGCGCCTGCTCAGATTCCCGATTGGCACGAACTCTTGGAAGTCTCTCTGCTGATCCCGTATGGCTGGACAGTTTGAGCTGATTCCTCACGGATCAAGATTCCAATCAGTTTGTATCCTTGTTGATCTATCGTGGTGTCAGCTGCATTTGCGATTCACTGCGCAAAAAGGCTACCCTAAGCAGGTTTCGTTCTACCCCAACGGGAGTGACTTAATGCGCCAAACTAACATTTCACGAGCACTGCTGGCCGCGGCAGCGCTCCTTTTCTTCCTGGCGCCTTGTGCCACCCGCGCCCAAAAGGCTTCTGCGCCATCATCCGCAAAGACTACTCACGCCGGCGCGCCGACGGTGGCGGAAGCCGAAGCATTCATGAAGAAAGTTGAGGATGACCTCCAGAATTTTGGCGTTCGGGCGGCACGCGCCAATTGGGTTCAGGAGAACTTCATTACAGACGATACCGAGGTCCTCTTCGCGCAGGCCCAGGAAAAACTCACCGCGGTCGTCACCCAATACGCGCTCGATGCCCGGCGCTTTGACCACTTGAAGATGCCGGCAAAACTGGCGCGCGAGTTCAAGTTGTTGAAGCTGTCTCTGGATGCTCCACCGCCCAACAACGACAAGGACCGCGCTGAGCTCACGCGCATAGCCACCTCTTTGGATTCCGACTACGGCAAGGGTAAGTACTGCAAGCCGCAGCCCGATGGCTCTCAGAAATGCCTCTCATTGAACGACCTGAGCCGCATCATGGCGTCCAGCACCAATCCTGACGAACTGCTGGACGCCTGGGTTGGATGGCACAAGATTTCTCCACCGATGCGCGAGCGCTATGCGCGCTTTGTCCAGCTCTCCAACGCTGGAGCACGTGAACTCGGCTTTAAAGATACGGGCGCCATGTGGCGTTCCAAATACGATATGACTCCCGAAGAGTTCAGCGCCGAACTGGACCGCTTGTGGCGGCAGGTGGAACCACTCTACATCTCCCTGCATGCCTATGTGCGCAAGCAACTCATCAAAAAGTATGGAAAGCTTGCGGACCGTCCTGACGGCTTGATTCCCGCGCACCTCCTGGGCAACATGTGGTCGCAGGAGTGGGGAGAGATTTATCCACTGGTTGCGCCTGCAAATGCGATCCAAGGGTATGATCTGACGCAACTTCTGAAAGACCACAATGTGGACGAGTTAGGCATGGTCCGCTACGGCGTAAACTTTTTCAGTTCGCTGGGCTTTGATCCGCCGCCGCAGACCTTCTGGGACCGTTCTTTGTTCGTCAAGCCACGGGACCGCGATGTGGTGTGCCACGCCAGCGCCTGGGATATTGATAACCAGCAGGACGTTCGCCTGAAGATGTGTATTGAGATACGCGATGAGTACTTTGTTACCATCCACCACGAACTGGGACACAATTATTATTCGCGCGCCTACAGAAACCAGCCTACCTTGTTCCAGGACAGCGCCAATGATGGATTCCATGAGGCTGTGGGTGACACCATCGCCCTATCCATAACGCCCGAGTATCTCAAGGAGATTGGCTTATTGCAGACCGTTCCGCCGGAAAGCGCAGACATTGGTTACCTGCTCAAGATGGCCTTGGACAAGATTGCCTTTCTGCCCTTCGGATTGGTGATTGATGAGTGGCGCTGGAAGGTCTTTGCGGGCGAGGTCACACCTGAGGAATACAACAAGGCGTGGTGGGCGCTACGCGAGAGATACCAGGGCATAGCTCCGCCGGTGGAGCGCAGCGAAGCTGACTTTGATCCTGGCGCAAAATATCATGTAGCATCCAATACGCCCTACATGCGTTATTTCCTGGCGCGCATTCTTCAATTCCAGTTTCATCGCGCGTTATGCCAGGCAGCGGGGATTCAAGGGCCGCTGCATCGCTGCTCCATCTACAGGAACAAGATTGCGGGAAAGCGATTGGACAAGATGCTTAGCATGGGCAAGAGCCAGCCCTGGCCGGACGCGCTGGAAACCATCAGCGGCCAGCGCCAGATGGACGCCACCGCCATCCTGGACTACTTCGCGCCACTCAAAAAATGGCTGGACGAGCAGACCCAGGGCGAGAAGCCCGGCTGGCAAGGGATGGATGCCGGCGCCGGCACCGACCATCCGAGGCATATGAGCCGGTAAGAATCGGGTAATCGCCGTGATTCTGGTGATCAGAAGGTTTTTCGGCTTGAGGTTTTGCCAAACGCCACGCTGCTGCGGGCTATTTGCTAATTGCCATCTGCTCCCCGGTTGCGACCACATGCTGTCCCAGCATCTCCAGCATTTCAGTATCGGTTTCTGAATCCGGCGTCAGGGCCAGATCTGTGTAATTCCGGGCATCCGGGTCGCGCTCCAGACGCTTCTTGAACCAATGGAAGCGCCAGGCCAATTGCGCCATCTTGAAGTGTTTGTAGAACAGGCCGCCAATGTAGCGCGGATAGAAGACGAACGGGCTCTCGATGGGCATGGTGGGGCGCCGGTCCTTGCGGTACTTGCGGCGCAGATAGCCGCCCTGCAAAGGATCGATCTTCTCAAACACGATGCAGAAGTGGAACCAAAGCAGCAGCACCATCATATTGCTTGCATCGATGCCGGTAGCCACAGCCCGGCGCAGCACTGTTTCCATGTGCTCCAGCGAATAAAATTCCTTCCAGGTATCGCGATAGAGTTTTTCCCATTGCGCGGTGGACATGCGGGCATGCTGCGTGGTCACATGCTCCAGGTCGTATTTGTTCAGGTCCGGGTCAAGATAAGCACCCGCTTTGTGGAGCTTCTGATGGTCCTCTGATCCGGGCAGCGCGGTCAGGCAGTGCGGTTCCAGCAAGTCAATCGCCAGCTCGCGCTGAATGATCTGGATGTCATGAATCACGGATTGGGGCGTATCTTCAGGGAAGCCGATGATGTAGCCGGCAAAGACGATTGCTCCCGCGCGCTTCCATGCCAGCAGCATCTTGCGGTATTCGGCGATCTTGTTTTGTTTTTTTCTCGCGCCCATCAGGCTCTCGGGATTGATGCTTTCCAGCCCGATAAACACGCGCCGCACTCCGGCGCGGCCCGCCTTCTCAACAAAATGCGGCAAGCGGTGGCACATGGTGTCCACCTGGATCATGAACTTGATGTTGAGTTTTTCTTCTTCACGCATGGCAATCAGGCGGTCAAAAATCTTTTCCCAGTCGGTATTGCGCGCGAAATTATCATCCGTGATAAAGAAGCGGCCCACGCCCTGCGCCAGATTGCGGCGGACGATCTGCTCCACCTCCTCGACGGTGCGACGCCGTGATTTTCTTCCCTGCACGTTGATGATGGTGCAAAACGAGCACTGAAATGGGCAGCCGCGGCCGGCGTCGAAGCTGGTATATTTTCCGATCGTTCCACGAATGGTGCCTGCCGGCAGCATGGGCATGGGAGCGCCATCCAGCGACGGCAGGTCAGCCAGGTAGTTATAGAGCGGCTTGAGCCCGCCTTGCCATGCGTCGCGAAGAATCTGGTCCAGCCGGCCTTCTTCGGCTTCGCCGGCAAAGAGAGAGATGCCAAGGTCCATCGCTATCTTAAGTTCCGGAGTCACGCCGCCCAGCATGGAGAGGCTGCCGGAAACGTGAAAGCCGCCCAAGCAGACCTGCACTCCGGCGGCGCGCAAAGGGCGCGCAATATCCATGGCACGGGGAAATTGATTGGATTGTACGCCGACCAGGATCACCAGCCCGCGCCCGCCTGCAAGCTGCCGCGCGATGCGCCTAGTGCGGATGCGCGCATTGTCCTCGTCCATCGAGGTGATGGCAATCTCCACATCATCGCCAAGCACGCGGCGCTCCCTGCAATCGAGCGCCAGCCCATGGACCACCGCCAGCGAATTTGAAGGAACGGCGGAGCGGAACCACTGAATCACATAGCCATCGTCGTCGTAGTGCGAGGGCTTGATGAGGACAAGCGAAAACTTTTGCTGCGCTGCCATTCTACTTTCCATCTCCGGCTGGAAATCTGATGAGAAGTGAGGCTAGATTAACACAGCTCAGGAGACAGATTATACGTACAGGCGACAGAGACGGCATGATCGAGCGATTGTAAGACCGGATTGATCGCCGATTCGGGTACCTCCTGGGCTGGGCCGAAGTTCAATGTCTAAAGGCCAATTACTAAGGGCCGCCCTTCCCGCCGCTGGTCACCCCCAAAGTTCGCTGGCTCTCCGTAACTTTCTGGATTCTCTACAGTTTGGCACAATTTGCGTGCGAGGACCTCCCCCTATGATTCGTCAGGAGCAGTATGAAATCTGGGTGCAAAGCGGCAGCAGCAAGTGGGACATTCTGGGCTCCTTCCAGGATTTGGACTTGGCTTCCACCGTGGCCAAGAATCATCGCGGCAGGACGCGTCTTATCTGCGTTACTTTCGAATACGGCAAGCTGATTTCTCAGGAATCAATTGCCGAGCAGGGGATAGTGCACAGGTAACACGAATTGGTGTGACGGGGCATCGAACGCCCTCCCCCAGCCTGCGGACATGGCGCGTTTCTCAAGGCGACCATCAGGCCGCCAAGAGGCACATCCGCTGTTAAGATGCCTTGTAAGCCGATTCCTGAAGCTATCCCCTTTAAGCTTTGTCGGTGCGTGGCCCGCTGTTACCCTATAACCTGCGCTTCATAGTGCCCTGCCTCGTGGTAGAATCAGCCTACTTCCCCCCTTTGACAAGGAGAATACTTATGCGCCGTAGAGTTGTCTCTCTGCTGGTTGTAACCACTCTGTTTGCATCGATCGCCTGTGCCCAAAAGAAACGAGTGGCCATTATGGATTTCGAATATGCTACGGTGCACTCAAACGTTGCCGCCATCTTCGGCACGGACGTCGACATAGGGAAGGGCATCGGTGACATGCTAGTCGACCGATTGGTCAACGACGGCAAATACTCCGTGATTGAGCGCAAAGCACTCGATAAGATTCTGGCCGAACAGAACTTCTCCAACAGCGACCGCGCTGATCCCTCCAGCGCCGCTAAAATCGGCAAACTGCTGGGCGTGAATGCCATCATCGTGGGCTCCATCACCCAATTTGGCCGTGACGACAAGAGCACCGGAGTGGGTGGCGGAGGATTTGGCCGTTATGTGCCCTTTGGCGGGGGCGGCGGAGTGAAAAAGAGCGAAGGGAAGGCGGTAGTGCAGGTGACTGCTCGCCTGGTTGACGTGAATACCGGCGAGATCCTGGCATCGGCGCAAGGGTTGGGCCAATCCAAGCGCTCCAGCACTTCCCTTGGCGGTTTTGGCGTAGGCTCCGGGGGCGGCGGCGGGGGAGCGCTCGACATGCACAGCAGCAACTTCGGCGCAACCATTATCGGCGAAGCAACCAATGCCGCGGTAACTGATGTGGCCGCTAAATTGGACGCCAGCGCCGACAAGCTGCCCACCACGGTGATCGCCATCGATGGCATGGTTGCCGACGTGAGTGGCAATACCCTGATCCTCAATGTGGGGAAGAACAACGGCCTGCAGGTTGGCGACACGCTCAAAGTGAACCGCACGGGCAAGGAGATTAAAGATCCGGCAACGGGAAAAGTCCTCCGCCGAGTGGATACACCCCTGGGCCAGGTCACCCTCACTCAAGTCGATGACACATCCTCAGAGGGCACCTACGCAGGCGCTCCCGGCGTGAAGGTCGGCGACCACGTGAAGAGGTAAAGAGGTTACAGGTCACGCAGGACAGGTTACTGGGGTGGCTCGCAAGAACTACCTTTTTCGCGATCGCCTGTGTGCTGTAATTTGCTTTTAGGCTGTAATCGCCTTGCACCTGCGCTCTACTAGCCATCAGCCTTCACCAACATGCAGGTCACATCATCGGCCAGAGGCAGGTTGTTGTTGACGAAGATGTCCAGGCCGACCATGATCTGGCTTATCAGCTGGCTGGGTGTGCTCGAGCACCCAGCGTTAAGGGCAGCGATCACGCGCTGCTCGCCATATTCTTCATTTCGGTCATTGGTGGCTTCCACCAGTCCGTCAGTAAAGATGATGATCCAGTCGCCGGGTTGCAGGGTGACTGTGGCCGACTGGTATTTAGCGTCAGACTGTATGCCCAGTGGCAGACCTCCGGTCTCCAGGCGTTCGATGCTCCCTGCAGCGCGGCGCAGCAGAGGCACGTTGTGACCGGCATTGATATACGTCAATGTCCGGCGGGCCGGTGCAAACTCGGCCAGAAAGGCGGTAGTAAAGCGGCGGCCACCCTGGCTGTTCGTGCAAGCATAACGGTTCATGCCGTCTACCAACTCGGCCAGTGGTGCGGGCATTGTGCAAAGGGCCTTCAGGCTGGCCTGGAAGCTGGCCATTAGCAAGGCAGCGGGTATGCTCTTTCCGGCAACATCAGCCACGGCCAGGAGAAATGTCTCCGGGGCGCTCTCTGTGGTGGAGCGCGCAAATACGTCGTAATAATCGCCGGCCACGGTGTTGGCGGGACGCGTGGCAAATGCAATTTCCATTCCCGGAACGGGCGGTGGAGCGGCAGGGACCAGCCACATCTGGATTTCGCGGGCAATCTGCAAGTCACGCTTCATCACCACACGGTCGGCCACTTCCAGGACCAGGAGCAGAAGAAGGAGCAGCCCACCGTAAAACTGAAAGTCGAAGTCGAAGATCCGGTGGCCAAAAGCAAACGTTCCAGTGAAGATGAGAAGGATCAGGGCCACCAGCAGGATCACGCGGCGCGCGGGCGATAGCTGCCCCAGGATGGCCCAGAAGAATTGCTTCACCAACCGCCAGAAATGGCGCCCGTGGCGCTCACCCTGGGACTTGGTAAAATCCACCTCGCGAGAGTAAAGATGATAACTGGCGCGGGCATCAGCCTGAAACTGCGCCCAGAGCTGGTGCAATTCCAAACCGTCCGTCACGCGCCGCCAGAATGCTTCCAGCCGCAGGCTGAACGAGTTTGGTCGACCAGGCATCTACCCAGAAATCTACCACAGGGAATCGGCTGATCGCCGTGATCCCCGGCGATTCGTGGATCGAAAGTAAAAACTCTCTTCGTCGCGGATTTACGCTGAGGAACGCAGCTCAGGGAGACTTGGCATCAGGAATAATCTTTTGGCAGCGAATTTCATGTGAAGTCCTCCTTCGGTGGATTCCTTTGACGAAGGTCCGTTTGGAACCGAAAAGCGGAATGCAACGAGGTGGTGGCAAAAGTGTGAGACAGAACGCGGGCACAGTTCAAGCCAAAATCCTGTAAATCTAATAGGGGTTCCGGAATGGGAAATGGCGTACAGATTACCGGCACAAGGGCCACGCTGCTTTTTTTCCTTCAGCCCAAATCACTTTTGAAGCTATGGCATTTTATAAAATCGCGTAAGGCTTCAAAAGCAATGCCTCATGGAATCATTAGGAGAAGATACCTCTGGCTTCCGCTTGGCGGTGAACCAGGAAGGTATAACTCTAACCTCGCTCTCCTCGCCGTCACCCCAAACAGCCTGTTCGCTATTAAAGTTGTCTTAAATTACAGTTAATACATGGCCCGGTGGGAGCAGTACGAGGTTTGGGTTCAAAACGGCGGAAAATGGGAGATGATCTCCTCATTCCACGACTTTGAAGTAGCGTCCACAGTGGTGCGCAACCGCTCCGACAAAATGAAGCTGATTCATGCAATTTATGAAGATGGAAAAGTGGTCACGCAAGACGTGCTGGCGGAAATGGGCGCAACGCGGAAGGACACCGCTTAACCACGAAAACTAAATCCTGCTTTCAATTATGTATGTGCGGGCTCTGAGGATTGGGTTTGGCGCGTTTCTTAGCCACGTTCTTGCTTACCTTCACGTCGAACTGTACCGGAACCTTCTTGGGCGGATAACACGCATTGTTATCACACGCCTGGTATTTAAATTCTCCATGGACGGTGTAAGTGCCAAGAGGCGCTTTAGGCTGCGTAATGATCACGGCCTTAACCACCACATCTCCAGAGTAAACACTCAACTTCTGGGTGGGATCAAAAGGAAAGCTGGTCAGCTGCCCTGCAGGATACTGGACTTTTGCAATTACGAGGTCCGGTGGCGGCGCGAAGCCCAGGGTGGTGGGAATCAGCTCCGGCGTTGCCGGCTGGTTGGAATTGATGTGATATCCGCTCTTGATGTGAAAGGTGAACTCCAGGGGAGTGTTTTGCCCCTGTTTGATCACAACAGTGTCCAGCGGTTCGAAGTCAACGTAACTGCGGCCCTGTGCAGGGGCGCTTCCCTGCTGAGCAAAAAGCGCCCCGCTCAGCAGGCCGATAAGAATTGCGGATGCGGAGATCGCTCTGAGGGCCGTTGTTTTGCAGGCCGTTATTCTGTGCATCATTGTTGTTTTACGCTTGTCGATTGTGCGCCTCATCGTGCTGAAGCCGTCTGGGAAGCTTCCGCCGGGCCCAGTGACTTTTTGATATTGCCTTCAATCACATCCATGCTTCTCAACCCCAGCTCGTGCTCCACGATTTTTCCCGACCGGTCAACAAAAAACAACGTGGGCATACCGTCTATGCCCCCGTAGAGGTCGGCAACTTTTTCCGTGCCCACTACGATTGGATAATTCACGCCCATCTTGTGGGCAAAGCCGGCAATGGTCTTTTCATCCGTATCGTCCATAGCGATGCCGACAATCTGCAGGCCTTGAGGGCCATATTTTTTCTGGAGATCGACCAGCCAGGGCATTTCGATCTTGCAGGGTTCGCACCAGGTGGCCCAGAAATTTATCACCACTGCCTTTCCCTTGAATTCTGAAAGCTTCAGGGTCTTGGCGCTGGCGTCTACAACCTTCAATTCAAAGTCCGGTGCGGCCGTGCCGTTGAACCGGTCCTCATGACCCGCATTGGCTACATTTGGGGGATGGGGCAGGAAAGACTTACCTACCAAGAGCAGTCCTGTGATGACCAGCACCACCACTGCCACAAAAATTATGCTGTTTTTCACTTTTAAAACCTCACATGGCAAATCGGTTCAGGAAGCCCAGCTTGCTTGACAACCAGGTAAAATGGCCGGCCAGGATCAATCCTCCAATGGCAATCAACAACACTCCACTGAGTATTTCCACCGTATTCAGGTGGCGGCGAAACCGGCCATAGAAAACCAGGAACCGGTCTACCAGAACGGAGGTCAGCAGAAAGGGAACAGCCAGACCAAGAGAATAAACCCACAGCAGAAAGACACCTTTGTACAATGTGCCCGAGTCGGCCGCCAGTCCAAGTATGCCACCCAGAATCGGCCCGATGCACGGCGTCCAGCCGAAAGCGAAGGCGAAGCCCACAACAAAGGCCCCAATCGGCGACTTGCCGCCCTGGACGGAATGCAGGCGTTTGTCCGCATATAAAGCCTTGATCTTAAAGAGTCCGGTGAGGTGAATGCCAAAAACGATGATGATAATGCCTGCAGCCCAGGTTAAATATTTCTTATAAGTCTTGGCAAGGTACCCCAGTTCCGAGGCGGCGGCGCCCAGGGTCACAAAAACAAGGGTGAATCCCAGGATGAACATGACGGAGTGCAGCATCACCGTCTTCATCAGCTTGCGGTCTCCCGCCTGCAGCTCTTCCACGCTTGCTCCGGAGAGCATGGAAACGTACCCTGGCACCAGCGGCAAGACGCAAGGCGACAAGAAAGAAAACAAACCAGCGATAAAGGCAGCGACCATAAGTCCTTGTTAATCCGTCACCCTAATTTTAACTGATAGATTCCGTTACTGGAATTCGTTATCAAGAACGCTCAAAGGCGGCCAGCCGGATTGCGCGAACTCCAAATCATTGGTCCGCAGAACCGGCCTTCAACCTCGCTCTCCAGCGGCCCTTAAAAGTGGGGGATCCTTCGAGGGCAAGGATCTCGAACGGGCTGGAGTGCAGCCAAAATTAAGGCCGGCGCAAAGGCCGGCCTTAATTTTGGTGTTTTGAGTAACTTAACCCTTTTTTGGAGCAATAACGTCTTTTGCGGCTTTTGCCACGCGGAACTTAACCACGGTCTTGGCAGGGATCTTGATCGCCTCACCAGTTTGCGGATTGCGTCCCATGCGGGCTTTGCGATTTGATTTTACCAGGCGCCCCAAGCCAGGAAGAACGAATACCCCACCCTTCTTGGTCTCTTTGATCGCCACTTCCGCGAGATGTTCCAGAAACGCTGCGGCGGTCTTGTTATTGATTCCGTGTTTCTCGGCGATGGTCCGCACGAGTTCAGTCTTGGTCATACCTGCCATTCTTTCCTCCTTAGAAAACTGAGCGTTTTTGCCACTCGTTTTGAATATTACACGAGCAGAAGTTTCGTGCAAGCGTTTTCACCGCATTTTATGCGGGCTTTTTTAATCTAACTGTGGAAAAGTGCCATAAATAGCGGGGATTCAGTCTGCCTGGATCGGCAAGGGCGCTGCCAGGGGGACTATTCGCGCTGGTAAAAACTCAGGACGGAGTCGCCCTGTTGCAGCTTGCGCTGCCGCCGCAGAGCGCCAAATTCCTCGCCAGGATCAAAATGTTTATCATGTTCGGCGATCACGAGGGTTTCCGGACCAAGCAGGCGGGATTGCGCCAGGAACCCTAACACTTGTTCGTAGTCTCCCATCTTGCGGTAGGGAGGATCCAGGTAGCAGAAATCGCAAGCCACGGCTTGAGCGTCCAATAGTCGCAGTGCAGCCGGCGCATCGCGCTCAAGTATCTCAAAGCCTGCTTGAATCTCGAGGTGTGCCAGATTGTCGCGGATCATCCGTGCTGCGCGCCGGGACGATTCAACAAAATACGCCATGCGCGCCCCCCGGCTGATTGCTTCGATGCCTATGGCGCCGGTCCCCGCAAACAAGTCCAGCCAGACCGACCCGGGAACTCGCGGGGCCACCACATTGAAAAGCGTCTCCCGGAGGCGGTCAGAGGTCGGCCGGGTTTGCTCTCCCGCTGGCGCCGCCAGCCGGCGGCTTTTATACTTGCCTGCAATCACCCGCATGCGCCCGGCCCCCGCACCGCTATCGAACATCCAATTAAGTGTATAGAATCACTTCAGCCTGGTGCCGTCTTGAGGCGCAATGAGAAGCTGGTCCATTTTCGCAGGAAGGTTTTTCGGGGTGGAGTTTCGCATCCACTTGACCTTCCTTTTTCTGCTGTTCTTTGTCTTGATCACTGAATCGGCAGCTTCCGGCAGCATGGGAGTCATGCGCGGGCTGGCACTGGTAGCCATTATTTTTGGCTCAGTGATCCTGCATGAATTGGGCCATGTGGTTGTGGCCGTGCGCAGTGGTGTTCCGGTACGGGCCATCATGCTGTTGCCCATTGGCGGAGTGACTCTGATGGATCCCCAGGACCACATGGACAGCATCAAGAACCCGGTGCGGGAAACCTGGATATCCGTTGCCGGTCCCACGGTAAATCTTCTGCTCGCCCTGGTGTCCGGCACGCTTTTGCTCACTCTTGCGCCACCCGTGAATCTCTGGGCAAAACCCTGGATCACTACTGCCGCTCTCTCCCGCAGCTTTTTCTGGACCAACGTCTCCCTTTTTGCCTTTAACCTGCTTCCAGCATTTCCCATGGATGGTGGCCGGGTACTCCGCGCATGGCTGGCGCGCAAGATGGAGTTCCAGCAGGCTAATCGCCGCGCCGTTACCATAGGCCAGGTCTTTGCCGCCACGTTCATGCTTCTGGGGGCGGTCTCCTCTCCGTGGCTCATGATTATCGGCCTGTTTATGTTTATGGCGGCGCAGATGGAGGAACGGACTGTCCTCTTCCAATCGGTCGTGGAAACCGTCCACATGGAAGACATCATGCTCACGGACTTTTCCACGCTCTCCCCGGCGGACACCCTGGAAGATGCGCTGCATAAAGCCGTGCACAGCTTACAGGACGATTTCCCGGTGGTCCGCGGCGGCGATCTGGTGGGCGTGATCAACCGCCAAACCATCGTGGATCGGCTGCGCCGTGAAGGTAACGGTTACGTGCAGGCCGCTATGAGCAAAGCCTTCGAGATTGCCTCACGGACTGAATCGCTGGCTTCGGCCTTCCGCAAGCTCACAGCCCGTGGGCTTACACTGATTCCGGTGGTTGACCAGGAACGCCTGGTAGGAATCGTCACCCTGCAAAACCTGATGCACAGCATGGCCCTGCTGGCCGAGTCCAGGCGCTTGAAGCGTCAGGTTGAGGAAACGTAAGAGATTTGGTAATTGGGTAAGTTGGCGATTGAGAATCGAAAGCGACCAGAGTCGCCAGGATTGGAAAATGAATGCGGGATTTGGTTTTGCCGCTCAATTACCCACTTACCAAGTTACCCAATTACCAACTTCTCCCCGATTTTGGCAATTTTGGCAATTCAATTAGACTTCTCCGTTTCACCTGAATATTCCGGAGCGTGCCTGTGAAGCGGCTCTTACTTGTCATCCTTCTAACTGGAATCTCCTTTGCGCAGCAGCCGTTGGCGGGAACGCAGGAACTTACTATCCAGGCGATCTTTACCCCAGGAGGACTGACCGGCCAATCGCCGGAAACCATTAAATGGAGTCCTGACGGCAGCAAGGTTTCCTATATCCTGCGCGATGAAGAAGGCGAGAATGCCCAGCTTTATTACATTGATGCCGGCACAGGCAAATCGGCAGTGCTGGTAACATCGCAAAAGCTGGCAGCACTGGCGCCCCCAGTCACTGCCATCAAGGATGAACGGGAACGCGAGCGCCGTACCCGCTACTCGGTTGCCGGATACCACTGGGCGCCCGATTCAAAACATATCCTCTTTGACGCCAACGGCCAGCTGTGGCTCTATGCGCTCGATACCGGTATAGGCATTGCCTTGAGTACCGCCAGCGATGCTGCCGGTGATCCCAAGTTTTCTCCAGACGGCAATCGCCTGGCCTATCTTCGCAAGCACAACCTCCATGTCCGGCCTGTCGCTGGAAAAGAAGAGACCGCCCTCACTCGCGATAAGGATGAGAACATCCTCAATGGCGAGGTGGATTGGGTGTATGAAGAAGAGCTGGATGTTCGCAGCAATTATTTCTGGTCTCCTGACGGCAACAAGATTGCCTTCCTGCAGATGAATGAGACCAAAGTTCCAACCTACCCGATTACGGATTTCCTTCCTCAGCATCCCACCGTCTCCGAGCAGAAATATCCCAAGGTGGGTGATCCCAACCCTGAAGTCAGGATTGGCGTGGTGAGCTCTGGCGGCGGCAGCGTGCGCTGGCTTCAACTGACCAAAGAGAGTGATGTCTATATCCCTCGATTTGGCTGGCTCAGTGATGGCGTGGTCTGGGCCATGGTCATGAACCGCTCGCAAAACCAGCTCGACCTCTATTTTGTCGACGCCAGCAATGGCAAATCGCGGCGAGTGCTAAGTGAAACCAGCGATACCTGGATTGATGTTGACGACAATTTCAAAATCCTGAAATCCGGCGACAAGTTTATCTGGTCAAGCTGGCGCGACGGTCATACTCACCTCTATCTCTATTTCTTTGACAAGAACAATCCCCTGGCGGCGGACGCCAAACTGCAAAATCAGATTACCAAAGGAGATTTCGAAGTTTTCGGCATTGAAGGCCTTGATGACAATTCCGGAACTATTTACCTCATCGCCAATCCCAACGACGACCGCCAGCGGCATCTGTGCGCAGTCAAATTGGATGGCAGTAACTTCCAGGTGCTTACGGAGGCGCAGCCGGGAACGCACGCAACCATCTTTGCTCCCAACGCCAAGTACTATCTTGACGATTTCTCGGCTCTGCTCACGCCTCCGGTACTGTCTTTCTGCAATGTGGGAGGCACTTGCACTCCTTTCTGGCAGTCCCGGAGCATTGATCCGTATAAGCTGGTGCCCCCTCAATTCGTGGACTTCCGGGCCGAAGACGGTACGCTGCTGCGCGGACTGCTTTTCCTTCCGCCCGACAGCGCAGGCAAGAAGCTTCCGCTCATCATGAATCCTTACGGCGGACCGCATGCCCAGACTGTGCTGAATTCCTGGGAGCCAAGGGGCCTGCTGTTCGATGAAATCCTGATGAAAGATGGTATCGCCGTTCTCGTCGTAGACAATCGCGGCATGGGGGGGCGGGGGAAAAAATTCACTGGCGCCCTGATGCGCAACTTCGGCGAAGTAGAGCTCAAGGACCAGCTCGCCGCGCTCGACCAGGCATTGAGCAGGTTTCCGCAACTGGACGGCTCTCGCCTGGGGTGTTGGGGATGGAGTTATGGCGGGTTTATGACCCTGAACGCGCTCACCCATTCAGACCGTTTCAAGGCGGGGCTGGCGGTTGCTCCGGTCACCGACTGGCACGATTACGACAGCATCTATACCGAGCGCTATGAAGGCCTGGTGCCGGCCAATGAAGCTGGATACAAAAAAAGTTCGCCGGTAAATTTCGCCGATCACCTGCACGGTGACCTTCTGGAAGTCCACGGAACCAGTGATGACAACGTGCACATGCAGAACACCATCCAGATGATCAACAACCTCATTAAAGCGGGGAAGCAGTATAGTCTGATGCTGTATCCCGGCAAGACCCACAGCATTTCCGGCCAGGTAGCGCGCACTCATCTGTATACGCGGATTCGCGAATACTTCCGGCGGGAGCTGCTCTCAGGGAAGGCAGAATGAGCAACGTAACCAGGTCTCTCGGCGATTTCGAGCTTACAGCCCTTTCGGATGGCTTTTATATCTCGGATGGCGGGGCCTTCTTCGGCGTCGTCCCCAAAATGCTTTGGCAGAGAAAAGTGAAAGCGGATGAATCCAACCGTATCTACGCCGGCGTGAATTCGGTGCTGGTGCGCACCGGCAAACAGAACATCCTGATTGAAACTGGGATCGGTAACAAGCTGTCCGACAAGATGAAGAGCTTTTATCATCCCAAGGAAAAGCTGCTGGAAAACCTTCATGCCGCCGGAACGGCCCCCGAAGATATAGACATCGTCATCAACTCCCACCTGCACTTTGACCATTGCGGGTGGAACACGGTCTATAAAGACGGGCGCGCCGTGGCCACTTTTCCTAAAGCAAAATACTACGTGCAGGAAGGCGAGTGGCGGCATGCCTGCCTGCAACTGGAGCGCGACCGCGTAAGCTACATCAGTGATAACTACGATCCGCTGATCTCGTCCGGCCAGATGCAACTGCTGATCGGGGCCACGGAGATCGTTCCCGGTATTTCCGTTGCTGTTTATCCGGGACACACGCGCCACATGCAGGCCATCTTCATCCGCAGTGGCGGCCAGACAGCCTGCTATATCTCTGACTTGATCCCGGCCACCTGGCACCTCGATATCACCTGGGTCATGGCCTATGACCTCTTTCCCCTGGAAACCATTGAGAACCGAAAGAAATATTACAAGGAAGCAGTACCGCAAAACTGGCTTACCATTTTTACCCACGATCCCGATGTCCCCTGGGCGTATCTGGAAAGCATAAATGGAAAGATCGCGGTAAAGTCCACGTGAGCATCCTCCTCATGCGGCTGGTCTTGGTCATTCCCGTCCTTGCCCTCTTTTCGGTTTGTCATGCGCAGAGGTTTCGCTTTACCCCGGTACCTCAGTCCACGATCCTGGAGCGGGAGCAGAATGCTCCTACCGGCCAGGAGGACCGCGAGGCCAGGATCAAGCAGTTGTTTACTCAGGCGGGCTGCATCCGGGATGAATTGAGCGAACAGCGAGTGGAGAGCGTGGCAGGCGCCAACGTAATTTGCCGTCTTCCCGGCAAGAGCAAGGAGACCATCATTGTGGGAGCCAACTACGGCCGGGCAGCTCCCGACACCTGGAGCAGCGCCTCCCTGCTGCCCAGCCTCTTCCAGACGTTGGTGAGCAGAAAGCGGCGCCATACATTCGTTTTCGTGGCCTTTGCCGATGGCAACGCGGACCTGACAGGATCGCGGTTCTTTGCGGAACAGATGAGCCCGGGCGATATGGGCCGGACAGAAGCCATGGTCAACCTGGATGCTCTCGGACTTTCTCCCACGAAGATCTCCTCCAGCGTCTCCGATAAGAAGCTGGTCGAGTCTTTCATCATTGTCATGTACGCACTGAAACAGATGGGCAGCCAGGTAGAACTCTCCAGGGGAGTGCACTTGGATTCAGAGCCGTTTGCCTCTCTCCACATTCCCCAGATCACCATTCACTCATTGACGCAGGAGGCTGTGGCCTCTTTTCAAACTCCAGGATCTGCGCCAGTCGACGCGGAGTTCCGCCCCGACCACTACTACAACTCCTACCGCCTGATCAGCGGGTACCTGGCTTACCTGGATGAAACCTTGAAACGAAGACCGCAGGAAAAACAAAAACCAAAACGTCCGGACACGGTTCAACCCTGATTGCGTGAACGTTCAGAGAGAAACGGATAAGCACCCTCTGCGCGGGTTTTGAGTTGCGGCTGCTCTACGCTGTGATAAGGTTTTGTTTTTCAACGAACCATTTCTTCACCGCTTGTTTGACCTTAGACAACACGAAACCACTCTCTCCCGCGAGATCGTTGCCGGGCTGACCACCTTCACCACCATGTCTTACATCGTGGTGGTAAATCCGGCCATTCTGGCTACTGCCGGCATTCCGGTCGGGCCCAGCTTCGTGGCCACCGTTCTGGCCTCCGTTTTCGGGTGCCTGCTGATGGGCCTGTATGCAAATCGTCCGTTTGCCATTGCGCCCTACATGGGAGAGAACGCCTTCATCGCCTTCACCGTCTGCGGCTTGCTGGGCTACCGCTGGCAGACCGCGCTGGCGGCGATTTTTGTTGCCGGAATTCTCTTCGTGCTGCTCACAGTCTTGCGACTGCGCCAGTGGGTAGTCGAGGCGGTGCCGCAATCCTTGCGCTATAGTTTCGCCGTTGGCATCGGCCTGTTCCTGACCTTCATTGGCTTGAATCAGGCAGGAATTGTGACTCTGGGCGTCCAGGGAGCGCCGGTCCGCTCCGGACACATCACCACTGCTCCCGTTCTGCTGGCCATCGCCGGCTTCATCCTGATTGCCATCCTGACCATCAGGAAGGTTCCTGGAGCGATCCTGCTGGGCATTGTGATTACCGCCGTGGTGGCATTCCTCACACGCGTGGTACAACCCCCTGCGCATTTTCTCAGCCTGCCCCCCAGCCTGCGTCCCATTCTCTGGCAGCTCGATTTTCGGGGAGCGTTCACCTGGCAGGCCTTTCCCATTGTTCTCACCATCTTCATCATGGCTTTTGTGGACACTATGGGGACGTTGATCGGCCTCTCCGCCCGCGCCGGTTTTCTTGATGCCGAGGGAAACCTTCCACAGATCGAACGGCCCATGCTGGTGGATGCCATCTCCACCTGCTTTTCAGCGGCTGTGGGCACAACCACTACCGGAGCATTTGTGGAGTCCGCTACCGGAATTGAAGCCGGCGGACGCACTGGACTCACCGCCCTGGTTACGGCCGCCTGTTTTGCCCTGACCCTGTTCTTCTCGCCCTTTGTGGCCGCGATTCCACCCCAGGCCTACGCTCCGGCGTTGATTGTGGTGGGATTGTTCATGCTCGCGCCCATCGCGCGCATCGATTTTTCCGACTACACCGAGTCCATTCCCGCCTTCGCGGTGGTCACATTGATGTGCTTCACCTTCAATATTGCCGTTGGCATCACTGCGGGTTTCGTGCTGCACCCAATCTGCAAGCTGGCCGGTGGCAAGATCGGGCAGGTGAAGCCGGCACTGTGGATGCTGACTGTGTTGTCGCTGTTGTTTTTTATTTTTTATCCATACGGATGAGGAAGGCTGGGCCAGTTAAGGGTAGAAGCCCGGCACTTAACGGATTTTGCGTAAGCATTTTTTCCCACGCCCTGACCCCTGTTACCGGTTCCCTGGGGTCTCCAACCATTTGGGATTGTTGATGAGCAAGGCATCTACAATCGTGCGGTACAGGTGATCGAGAATTTGCGGATCGTCGCTGGTCAGGGCTCCGTTGCGGAGGGCGCGGGAGAGGCGCTGGTTCTTTTCCTCAAGCGAACCCTCTGCGCCCACCAGCGCCGTCAGCCTGTCCGCTTCGACGGCGTTTGCGGCAGGCCCTAACCGTAGCTCCCGCTCCACAGCCGCCAGCATATTGATAGAGACCCTGATGTTGAAGCGCTTATCGTCACTGAGGTCCGGATCTTGAACGATATCCGTTTCAAGAAATTCGCGGACCACGGCTACCAGATCAGGAGCAGAAGCAAGGCTGCTTGGCATGTGATTGAATCCTCGTTTTTCCGATCGTCGGGGTCCCCTGGGGGGCCCGTAGCTGTGCCACACGCGCATTCACGCAAAGGCGCAAATAGCAGCTGGCAATTAGCGAAAACAAAACCAAACAACAAAGACAACACGGTCCACAGGCATCAAAACATTAACCAAAGGGCACACGCCGATGCAGAAGACATTGGCATGGCCCTGACCGCATCGCCCCCAGGAAGGGCAACATGGCTGCATCTCAAAGTAAACGCTCCGTCCACCGGGGCGCAAATCTGCTCCCCGCAGCGCCCAACTGCATTAAATCCACCAACAAACGCTCCAACACGCTCGCACCCAGCGCATTTACCCTGCGCCCGAGGACGCTTCCCGGCAGGCGCTTGGTCCAGTTTCCCCTGGTTAAGGGCAAGTCCGCCGAGAAGCTAGAGCTTTCACTGGATCCATCACCCTGCAGCTTGAGGACAAACCGCGCTGCATCTGACTATCCGGCCGGGTTTCACCGTCGGCACTGACTATCGGGACTGCAAAACAGGAGACGTTGAGGTGCTGGCGGAATGGCCCTCCGTTCCAAAGCGTAGAGGGCAGGTAAATTCGATGTGACAGGCTACAGGTCGGCCGCTGCCCATGGATGCTTTTCGGCAGCGGCTGACCTGGTGTTGACGGCGGCTAAGCCGGCGCTGCTTTTTCTGGGGCTTGCGTTTGCGGCCTTTTTCTCAGGATTGCCGCCGACAGGAGCGTGATTACCAGTCCAACCGGGAATGGCTCGACAAAAGTTAGCAGAGCGTTGAATAACGGATTGGCATAGAGTTCCTTGTATTTCTGCATCTCCTGGAGCTGCGCCTGTATTGCCTGCGCGCTTGCGCCGGATGCCTTCGCTTTGGCCACCATGTGTGCGGCATACTCATCCATGAAGCCCGGCAGGAAGTTGTAATAAATCACCTCCCAGGTCACAACGTAGCAGACGCAGGAGATCAGGGCGATGGAGATGCCGACGGCAAAAGCCCGGCCAAAGGTGATCTGGCCGTCGCCCACATTATCCCTATAAGAGCGAATGCCAAAAAACACCAGCAGAAATGAGAGCACCATGGTGGTATAGCCGACCACCAAGGCCTTATCGAAGCCGATCCGGTGGGAGAATGGCACAGTGGCCGACATAAGCACTGACATCACCGCGCCGGAAATCAATCCAAAAGTTAAAATTGTTTTTTTCATGTTTTGTCTTCCTCAGGCTCCAAAGAGTAGGCATGTGCCCGGTAATTGTCGTCATTCTTTCGGGTGATTTTACCCAGCCAGGGTCAAAATCATTCTTTAGAATGAACGGTTTCAGGGCAGCAGGCCGAATTCCTTGCCCAATTGCACAGCCTGGGTCCGGCGCCGGGCGCCGAGTTTATCGAAAACGCGGCTGGAATGGGTCTTGACCGTGTTTTCGCTCACAAAGAGCTTCTGCGCAATCTCGCGGTTGCTCAGGCCTTGCGCCATCAACTCCAGGATCTCCAGCTCGCGCGGCGTAATCCCCAGTTCCTCCCGTTTCCTTGGGTCCGGAGCGAACGGCTGCCCTACCGGTACCGGAACCTCCTTCAAAATGACCTTCTTCTGCGTCAGCTTGAGGCCAAGCCAGATCCCAAGCGCGGCGAAGGTAGCCGCGACCAGGCCTCCGTAGATTTCAAGCGAGTGTTCGACCACCAGGAACCGGTACTCACTCCACTTGAGCAGCGCGATGATGATTCCACCGATCAGGCCATAGATCAGGATGTGGCGCTTCATAGCGTACAGGTTACAGGGAACAGGTGACAGGGGAAAGGCAAGATCAAAACCGTCAACCCCAGAGGACATCCTTCGGAGATTCACCTCTAGGACAGGCCACGGAACACGGAGAAACACGGAGGAAAAGGTGGCGTCATGGCCACCTTGGAAAGCACTAATAAATTAGCAATTGCGGAGAAGCCTTGCCATCACAGAACTGAGTACAGTATCTGGCGCTCGTTGAGCCTAACAAATTGTGAGGAGGAGGCACACCATGCGACTCTATTCGCGTATGACACTGGCAACACTACTGTTGGCTGCGGTGGCTGCGGTTTCAGCAAACGCCCAAACCATTGCAGCGGAGGATGACACCTGGATCACCGGAAGCGGGACTCAGGTAGATTTTTCAAATTTTGGCAACCTGAATATCAGCCAGCTTCTGGGTTCACAGCCTGTAAACTCAGTGGTATCGTTCACAGGAGTCCCGCTGAGTTCGTCTCTTGGCCTGGCCGATACCCTGGTGTCCCGGGGGAGCGCCACGATCAGCAGCCAGTTTTCGGCCACCCTTTCCATCAAGGGACTTAACCTCGTCTCCAGTCCGAACCTTACGCTGCAGGACGGGCGTGTCTATCAAGTAGCAGTCACCCTGGCTAACCAGACCGGCACAGGCCAGATCAATTTCACCTCGACCACCTCCGAGGGCGGAACCTATTCGTCCAGCTTTGTTGTGACGCCTATTTTCACCCTTACGAACGTCAATAACCCAAGTGAACCTGCCCATACGATTGATTGCTCCCAGGCAGGCCAGTCGTGTTCGTTTCCCATCAACGGAAGCGGAAACTGGGTGCAGACCTCAAGTACCGGTTTCGATCCGCAATCCCAGGGCATACCGGTTGTTCCATCCGGCGTGCAGGTTGGCAGTTACACCACGGTAGGCCGTGGGCGCTTTGGCGGCATCCAGGTTGGTTGCGGTGGAACCAAGTCGAAAGGCTACGGCTGCGGCCAGAATAATGAACTGCATGGCGAAGGGTCCATCGGGCAGGCTATCCACGGCACAAAGCCGCCCAACGATTGCTCGACAAACCCGCAGCCGCAGCCATCGCCCTCACCGACACCTGTGCCGTCACCAACACCTGTTTCAGGCGGATGCGCCACAACAATGCCTGGGACGGGCGGATGCACAGCCCAGCGGCAGGCAGTCGTCCAGCAACAGACGCTGTGCGCGACTACGGCCAACTGAGATATATAGAGCTCGCTCGAATCGCGAACGGTTAACGTCCACAAATTGAAACGGCTCTCTCACGAGAGCCGTTTCAAATCGGCTGAACACATGAATCAATAGAGCCTCTGAACTCTTGGGTCGTGAACTTCATTCCTGTACTGATCTCTGAAGTTGACTTTGGCGCGATGAAACAATACCCGGAGATATTCCCGACTCACCGTAAGCTCTTTACATACGTCATCTTTGTCGCTACATTCCAGCACTAAGGCAAATAAAATATTTCTATCCCGTCCGGACAGATGGTTGAGGACCTCACGCACTTTCGCTCTACGCTCTCCGGTCAACTGCATGCCTTCAAGATCGATGTTGGGATCCGACAATTCCAGCGAGTCCGGACCAAGGTCCCGTATGCGGCTATTCGAGCGGTAACCCTCAAACAAGACATGGTTACAGACCGAATTCACGTAAGCACCGAAGCTCTCAGGCTTCTCAATCCTGTCATCATGTACGGCCGTCAAAACCCGCACGAAGGTCTCTTGGATCACATCCTGAGCGACCGCAAAGGGAATCTTTCTAATCCTCAACTTGATGCGCAGCAAATTGCCAAAGTATTCGGCAAAATGCCGTTCAGTTTCAAGATCGCGCTCCCGGAGACGATCGAGATAGACTTTCTCAAAGACAGGCTGCGTCATGCTCCCTGTCCGAGAACACCGAATCGGTCCCGGCACGGAGGCACTTAGCGCATTCATCACATGCTCGGGAAGTGGCAGGCTGTGGGCGCGGTATTGCTCGGCTGCTCCTTGGGCTGCTGTTCGAATGCGAGCCCCAGCGTCCTCGCCAGCGGCTAGGAGGTTGTACCATTCGTGAATCTTTCCTTCGCTCATCTGCAAGATATGGTTTGCGAGCTTATCCATAAGCTCTTCCCCCCGCAGGTTGCTCAGATCAGAAAATTCCAGACTCAACTTGGCGTGCAATAGCGACTGGCCAAAGCTCGCGGACCTTTGTACAGCAGCCGGCATCTGGCCGCTACGGTGCTTCGCTGATTTGCGAGCCGGCATCTGGCCTCTTAGGCTCTTGGCTAGAAAAGTTTGATTTTTCATAACAGGTCACCATCCTGCAGATCACCATCCTGCAGGTATCTCCGCGCGAGTCTTTTCTTGCGATTGACAATGTCGCTAGGTGTAGTTTTCAGCATGTGCGCGAGCTGTTGATTCATCTTACGCGGGTCGTCGAGACGTGCAACTGCCGTAACCAGCTCACTCAGTTCCTGATCTCCAGCAGCGATCCTTCCAAGGCGAGCGATCAAACCAGTCGATTCGTTGGTCCGTGATTCCGGCGCCTGTAGCGCTTGATTGTCGCCGTTCCCGGCCAATCGTTGTAGATCGGCTGGATCGTCCAATGATCCTGCGGTTCGTCCCTGTCGGCGCAAATGGTCGATCATTTTGTGGTTTAAAACGCCTAACAGAAATTCATAGAGGGGGCCTTTTGCAGGGTCCCAGCCAAGCCTGTCGGGTGATTCCAAGAAACTGGCTAAAACCTCGCTCGGCAAGTCTTCGGCCGAACGCCCATCAAAAATATCGGGCATACGCCAGCGGCATATACGCACGTAGACACAAAGTCTCTTGAAGATGCTGGTGATCTCTTCGGGATTCATACGTCCCAACATCTCCTTCCACTATTCATTCGAACGGCGTCTCGACATTTTGCCATTTCCAGAGCAGTATTTTTTGAATATTTGGGTGAATTCCAGCCTTGGAAGCGCACTTTTTGGGAAAAACCACGCAATCTTACGGTAAGTTCTTAGGAATTTTCGGTTTGACCGGCTTGCAGGCTCATCCTTCGCTCACTCTGGTTCTACACCTCAAGACATTGCTTCACTCTGCACTGTATCCAGGCAGCAGGCTCCCGCTCCGCTCACGCCTCCTAAACGCCCTCAAGATATAATCGGATATGGCGACACACCCGCGCCCCGATGCTGCTCACAGGATGTTGGCGGGGAAATTTGAGCAGTTGCTGGCCAAGGTCGCCGAAAACCGCCCGCACGACGATCTGGGAATCATCCGCAAGGCCTACGAATTCTCTCTGAAGCACCATGAAGGCCAGACCCGCGCTTCCGGCGAGCCTTACCTCATCCATCCGCTGGAAGTCTCAATTGTGCTGGCCGACATGAAGCTGGATTCCACGGCCATCTCCGCCGGCCTGTTGCATGACGCAATCGAAGACACTCCGGTTACGGATGACGATATCCGCCGCGAATTCGGCGTGCAGGTGCTGAACATTGTTGCGGGCGTCACCAAGATCGACAAAATTGACTTTGCCAGCCGGGAAGAGCGCCAGGCGGAAAATGTGCGCAAGATGGTGCTGGCCATGGTGAATGACATCCGCGTGGTGCTGATCAAGCTGGCGGACCGTCTGCACAACATGCGTACGCTGAGCCACCTGCCGGAAGATCGCCGCCAGGCTGTGGCACGGGAAACACTGGAAATCTATGCGCCTTTGGCGCACCGGCTGGGCATGGGCAAAGTGCGTGGCGAACTGGAAGACCTTTCCTTCCGCTACGTGGATCCAATCGGTTATGACCAGGTGCGGACAGCCGTAGAGGCGCGGCGCAAGGCGGGAGAGAAGTTCCTGAACGGAATCATCAAGATTCTGCAGCAGAAATTCAAGGAGAACGCAGTAGAAGCGCGGGTGGAGAGCCGCATCAAGCGGCTGTACAGCATCCACCAGAAGCTGATCCGGCAGCGCGTTACCGTGGACCAGGTGTACGACCTGCTGGCGGTGCGCATCATCACCAAATCCGTGAAGGATTGTTACACCGTGCTGGGATCGATCCATCAAATGTGGCGTCCGGTGCCGGGCCGCATCAAGGATTTCATCGCCATGCCCCGGCCCAATCTTTACCAATCGCTGCATACCACCGTGATTACCGAGCACGGCCATCAATTTGAAGTGCAGATTCGCACGGAAGAGATGCACAAGATGGCGGAAGAGGGAATCGCGGCCCACTGGAAGTACAAAGATGGAAGTCCGGTGAGCGCCGAGGATGAGCAACGGCTGAACTGGTTGCGGCAGGTGATGGAATGGCAACAGGACGTAAAGGACCCCAGCGAATTTCTCTCCACCTTTAAGGTGGACCTGTATCCGGAAGAGGTTTACACCTTTACGCCGAAGGGCAAGGTGGTGATCCTGCCGCGCGATGCCTCAGCCATTGATTTTGCCTATGCCATTCACACGGAGGTTGGTCATACCTGCGTGGGCGCCAAAGTGAATGGCCGGATGGTCCCGCTGCGCTACAAGCTGCACAATGGCGACGTGGTGGAGATCACAACGCAGGCCGGGCGCAATCCCAGCCGCGATTGGCTGAGCTTCACTAAGTCCTCGCGCGCGCGCAATAAGATCAAGCACTGGCTGAACATCCACCAGCGCGAGCGCGCGATTGAAATTGGCAAGAAACTGCTGGAGAGGCAGGCCCGCAAATACCGGCTGGCCTTGAAGGACCTGGATGAAAAAGAGTTGAACAAGATTGCCCAGGAATATGGAGTGAATTCAGGACAGGACCTGATGGCGGGAATCGGCTACGGGAAGTTCTCTGCTCGCCAGATTCTGGCCAAGGTCTCGCCCGGAATCAACGAGGAGACCCCGCAGGAAGAGCCGGCAAAACAGCCCACCACCTTGGGAAGCGTGATCCGGCGGGTTTTTGGCCAGAGCGGCGAAACCGGCGCGATCAAGGTAAAAGGTTACAATGACCTGCTGGTCTATCGGGCACGATGTTGCAATCCTATTCGCGGCGAGGCCATTGTGGGATATGTGACGCGGGGCAAGGGCGTGGCCGTCCACGCAGTAAGCTGTCCTAACGTTACCAACCTGATGTATGAGGCGGACAGGCGCATCGCCGTGGAGTGGGCCAAGGCGGCGGTCATCGGAAAAGCGGACCATAAGGCCACTTATCCGGTGAAGCTGACGGTGTTTTGCGATGACCGCGCGGGAATGCTGAAGCAACTCACGGCCGTGATCAGCGACGACAACACCAATATCCGCAACATTGAGGCCCGCACTGCTGACAGCCAGGCGACGATTGACATGGTGGTGGACATCCAGGATGTGAAGCACCTGGAACGAATTCTCGCCGGACTGCGGAAGATACCCGGGATCCGCGATGTGCAGAGGTTGAATAAAATCTAATTCAGTAATTAGTATCTAATACTTAGTATTTGGCAACAGCGAAGCCCCACCGTAACAGACACCAATCGATTTTGCTAAGTACTCACTACTAAGGACTAAATACCGCACCGGAGGCTGGTGAATGAGCGGGCAATCCCGAGAAGCAGTTTCCACTCCTAATGCGCCCAAAGCGATCGGGCCGTACTCTCAAGCGATCAAAGCGAATGGCTTTGTTTTTATTTCCGGACAGGTAGCGTTCGATCCGGCCACAGGAAGCCTCATTTCCGGTGGAATCGAGCAGCAGACCGAGCAGGTGATGAAGAACCTTTCCGCCATCCTTCAGGCAGCAGGCAGCGGATGGGACAAGGTCGTCAAGACCACGGTGTACCTCAAAAATATGTCGGAATTCGGGCAGATGAATGAGGTGTATGGAAAATTCTGCAAGAACGCTCCCCCTGCCCGTGCCACAGTGGAGGTGGCGCGCCTTCCACGGGACGTATCGGTAGAGATTGATCTAATCGCGCTGGCTTGAGCTGGAACATGTTAGCGCTTCACGGTTTTGCGGGAAACAAACTCAACTGCCTGGGGTAGCATGCGCTTGAGTGCTTCAAAATCCATGGTGTCGTTTTCTATGATGGCCGCGTTGATTTCTTCTAAGAGGCCTTAACGACTTTTCCCGACTTGAGGCAGTTAGTGCAGACGCGGAGGCGTTTGTTCACGCCCTTTTTGACTACGGCGTGCACGGGGCGCAGGTTGACGTTCCAACGCCGCCTGCTGACGTTATGGGCGTGGCTGATGTTGTTTCCAAATCGCGGCCCTTTGCCGCAAATTGCGCATACTTGTGCCATCTCAGATAACTCCAGAATAAACTCGGAAGGGCTTGCTTTGAAGGCTTCAGAGCTTTGGTGACTAAACATCGATTTTACAGGAACTTAGGAGAATTGCCAAGATTGTCAAAATCGCTGGAATTGCCAAAATTGACTTCAGCAATTCCGTTCGGCTTCAGAGGCCTTCCGGCCCGAAAGCCCAATGGCGCTTTCGTGCGATACTGAAAAATATGCCTCTCGCAGATCCGAAGTCCCTCAAGGTCAATATCAGCACCGGCAGTGGTGTGGATATTGAATGGAAGGATGGGCACGCGACCCACTATTCATTTCAGTGGCTGCGTGATGCATGTCCGTGCGCGACCTGTGAAGAAGAGCGCAAGAAGGAAGAACGGCAGCCGGGCCAGCCGCCGCCGAAACCTGCCACTCTGCTCCCCATGTACAAAGCGCCGGTAAAGCCGGTTTCCGCGCACGGCGTGGGAAAATACGCCATTAACTTCAAATGGAACGATGGGCACGAGAGCGGCATTTACTCCTGGGACTACCTGCGATTGATGTGCCAATGCGCTGAGTGCCGGCAGAAAGTTCCTTTGAGCAACGTCCAATAATGAAGCTGTGAGTCTCTGGGACAAACTCAATCCGCGTCAACGCGAGGCGGTGGAGGCCGTCAACGGACCAGTGTTGATTCTGGCCGGGGCGGGCAGCGGCAAGACCCGGGTGATTACCTATCGAATCGTCCACTTGATTGACGACCTGGGAGTGCAGCCCGATTCGATTCTGGCGGTCACGTTTACGAACAAGGCTGCAGCAGAAATGGCGGAGCGAGTGGATAGCCTCCTTGGAGGACGCTCCCTGGCCAAGCCGCTGATCTCCACATTTCATTCGTTTTGCGTGCGCGTTCTGCGCCGGGATATCGAGGCCCTGAACGTGGTTCCCGGCAGCGGTTACAAAAGGGATTTTGCCATTTACGACGAGAGCGACCAGCAGACCGTGGTCAAAGGCGTGATGCGGCGACTGGGGCTGGATGATAAACAGACGAAGCCCAGCGCCCTGCTCGGCCGGATCTCGTGGGCCAAGAACCACATGCTGGATCCGCAGGAAATGTATCTGCAATCGGCGGACCCGTTCACTGAGAAGGTGGCGCACGTCTATGAGGAGTATCGCAAGGAGCTGCGCAAAGCCAACGCGCTGGATTTTGATGATCTGCTGCTGGAAGCGGTGCGGCTGCTCAAATCTTCCGCCGAGGTGCGGGAGCGATACCAGCGGCGGTACCAATACCTGCTGATTGATGAATACCAGGACACGAACCGTCCGCAGTACGAGCTGATCAAGGCCCTGGCCGGCCCGCAACACAACGTGTGCGTTGTGGGAGACGAGGACCAGTCGATTTATTCCTGGCGTGGCGCCGATATCCGAAACATTCTGGAGTTTGAGAGGGACTTCCCGGACGCGCGCGTGATCCGGCTGGAGCAAAACTATCGCTCCACCCAGAACATTCTGGAAGCAGCTTCAGCAGTGGTGAACAATAACCTCCAGCGCAAAGGGAAGACGCTGTGGACGGCGCGCCAGGGCGGATCGAACATTGGCTATTACGAGGCGCCGGACGGCGAGAATGAATCGTTGTTCGCGGCTGATTACATTTCGCGCTATTTGAAGAAGGTGGCCGAGGAGGGAGTAGAAGAGGCCCGTGTCGCGGTGCTCTATCGCACCAATTCCCAGTCCCGGCTGGTTGAAGAGGCGATGCGGCGCTACCAGCTCAAATATCAGGTGGTAGGCGGCTTCTCATTCTACGAGCGCGCAGAAATCAAGGACATGATCAGCTACCTCAAGCTGCTCAACAATCTGGATGACTCAATCGCGTTGCTCCGGGTGGTGAATACGCCGGCGCGCGGAATTGGCCGGGCCACCATGGAGACGCTGGAACGGCTGTCGCTGGAAACCGGGATGCCATTATGGAGGTCCATCGGCGAGGCCATTGAGCGTAAGCTGCTTCCGCCCCGCGCTCTCGCGGCTTTGAACAGTTTTCGGGAAGTGATAGAAGATGCGCGCGCCATGCTCACCGGCGGGTTTGTGGAGCGAGTGGGTGAGACGTCACGTGGAGCGCAACCGCCTTCGGCCCCAGAGGAGGAAGAAGACGTTTCCTTCCCGGAAGAGACCATCAGCTTTGATTTCGGCGAGAATGCCGAGCCGGCGCCCGATCCCGAGCCGCCATCGGAGGGATTTCGTACACAAGGGAGCCCTGCTTCCATTCCAGAAGTACTCAAATTTCTGCTGGACCGCACCGGATACATCAAGCAGATGGAAGAGGAGAAGACGCCTGATTCCCTGGCCCGAATAGAGAACTTGCGGGAACTGGTCAATGCCGCAATGGATTCCCGCGACCGCGGTGAAACGCTCACTGAATTCTTGGACCACGCCGCGCTGGTGAGTGATGTGGATGCCTATGATCCGCGCGGGCAGATCACTTTGATGACCCTGCACTCGGCCAAAGGGCTGGAATTTAACCTGGTGTTTCTGGTGGGCCTGGAAGAAGGGCTGTTCCCCCATTCACGCACTTTCAACGACCCTAACCAGATGGAGGAAGAGCGCCGGCTATGTTACGTGGGTATGACCCGGGCCATGGACCAACTGGTGCTGACGCGCGCGAATTACCGTCGCCGTTATGGGACGGACATGCCGGAAGTCAGCATTCCGTCGCGTTTTCTGAAGGAAATTCCGGAGAAACTGCTTCAGGACGTTGGCTCTCCACGTTCCAGCTCGGCTTTGTTTGTGGATGATGCAGACGCGCCAGTGGATCAGCACTACAACTATGAGGATGAAGACCAGAGCGTCCGGCCGCGCGCTGGAAGTTCCCGTTCGCCAAAAAAGACAGGCGGATATACAGGGCCAAAATACAACTCGATTGACAACATTGCAGAGTTTTTTGCCTCGCGGGGCAAAAAGTTCAGTCGTCCGCAGGTTCCGCTGGAGGCCCCCAGAGGCGGGCGCGCCTTCCGGCCAGGGCAGAAGGTGAAGCATCCGAAATACGGCGAAGGCATTGTCTACCGGCGCGAAGGTGAAGGAGAAAACGCAAAGATTACGGTACAATTCCCACAATTCGGATTAAAAAAGCTGGTGGAAAAATACGCGCAGTTGGAAAAGGCCTGACTGCACGGAGCGGGTCAAAGGGCAAGTTACAGCAAATGCAAAATCTAACCACAAAGGTCACGAAGGAAACGCGAAGAACAACGACAATAGAGAATCCTTCGTGTCCTTTGTGGTTATTCTCTTTAAATTAAAAACTGAATTCAGGACAGGTGAATGGCAAATACGAGTGCACTGAGCAAAGAAGAACGCAAGAAGGCCAAACGGGCCGCCCGCAAGAAACAAGCTCCCAAGAAACCCCGCGAACACGCCCGCGGCTCAAAGAAGCGCAAGGTGAAGAAGATGGTCAGAGGACAGGCTAAGCGCTAAGGGGCCAGAGTAGCCGGTTGGGCCGCTGACATGCTCAGCGGCCCGGCAACACTTTCCTGTTAAGGAGCCTCTTTTGGCCAACCAATACTTTGCCAAGAAGTCCATTGATAAGCTGATCTCTGACTCTGAACGCCCGGAACACCGGCTGAAGAAGTCATTGGGGCCGTGGTCACTGACTGCGTTGGGCATTGGCGCAATCATTGGTTCAGGCATTTTTGTGCTGACCGGCACGGCCGCGGCCGGGGAGTATTCGCAGGTTCCCTCGTTTTGGCACGCTCAGGTTCTGGACGTGATCCAGAACCTGATCCAGCACGGCAGCCTGTCGGGCGTCCTGATGCATGGCCGTCCAGCAGCGGGCCCGGCGATCGTTGTATCTTTCATCCTGGTTGCGGTGGTATGCAGCTTTGCCGGATTGTGCTACGCGGAACTGGCGTCCATGATTCCGATCGCCGGCAGCGCTTATACCTACACATACGCCACGTTGGGAGAGTTGATTGCCTGGATCATCGGATGGGACCTGATCCTGGAATACGCGGTGAGCAATGTGGCTGTGGCCATTGGTTTTGGCGGATACCTGAAGGCCCAACTGGCCACCTTCGGCCTTTTGATTCCGGACAAATGGTCAACGCCGGTCTGGTCGGGGAGCCAATGGACGGGATCTTATTTCAATTTTCCAGCTTTCCTTGTGGTCTTTGTTCTCACGGTCTTGCTGGTGTGGGGCATTCGCGAATCGGCGGAAGCCAATAATGTTATGGTGGCCATCAAGATCGGCGCCATTCTGGTTTTTCTGGTGATAGGAGGAATGCTGGTAAATCCTGCCAATTGGCGTCCCTTTGCGCCAACAGGATTTGCCGGAGTCATGGCCGGCGGCGCCATTATTTTTTTCACGTATATAGGCTTTGACTCGGTCTCCACGGCGGCGGAGGAGGCGCGTAATCCGCAACGTGATATCCCGTTCGGAATTATTGCGTCGCTGATTGTTTGCACAGTCCTCTACGTGGGCGTAGCGCTGGTGCTTGTGGGCATGATGAAATACAGCACCTTTGCCGGCAGCAACGTGGATGCATCCGCCGCACCGGTGGCGTATGCTCTGGCGCATCTTGGGGCGAGCCGGACCTTCCAGACCATCATCATCATCGGCGCTTTGATGGGCATGATCTCATCGCTGCTGGTTTTCCAGTACGGACAAACACGCATCTGGTTTGCCATGTCGCGGGACGGTCTTTTGCCCAAATTCTTCTCAACCCTTCACCCTAAATTCCAGACGCCGCATTGGTCCACGTGGATTGCGGGCGCTGCCGTAGGGCTGCCAGCGGCCTTTTTTGATGTGGGCGAAGCGGCTGATCTTTCGAATATCGGAACGTTGTTTGCCTTTTTGCTGGTTTCGCTGGGAGTGCTTTTTCTGAGGAAGACTGATCCTGATCGTCCGCGGAGTTTCCGCGTTCCATTCGTTCCGATTTTTCCAATCATCTCGGTTCTTCTGTGCGTGGGGTTGATGTCAGGATTGCTGGTGATCACCTGGGTCCGCTTCTTTGTGTGGCTCGCCATTGGGTTAGTGATCTACTTTCTCTATAGCCGCCGGCACAGTGAATTCGCGCAAGCATGATCTCCAAGTCGTTCATCACCGGGCTGCCCAAAGCGGAACTCCATCTCCACCTGGAAGGCACGGTTGATCCGCCAACCCTGGCGGTCCTCAGCCAGCGCCATAACACTCCGCTGCCGACAGAGAACAATCGCTACAGCGTTCAGGGCAGCGGCGACGTGCTGAGTGAAGCAGAGATCCGGCGGCTTTATTCCTACAAAGACTTTGACGGCTTTATGAAGGCGTTCAAGGCGGTCACAGAACGCCTGCGTGATCCTGATGACTACGAGCTGATTGTCTACCGGCTTATGCAGAAGCTGGCGAGCCAGAATGTGTTGCACGCTGAGGTTTACGTGAGCGTCGGGGTGATTCACTGGCGCGGGCAGCAGTTTGAGCCGATTTTTGACGGGTTGGAGCGAGGCCGAATGCGCGGGGAGCGTGACTTTGGCGTTTCCCTCCTGTGGATCTTTGATGCGGTGCGCCATTTTGGCGTAGAGGCGGCAGGGAAAGTGTTTGAACTCGCTGCCCGCCTCCAGAACCGCAACGTGGTTGGAATAGGAATTGGTGGAATTGAGCAGCAGGGACCAGCGGAGAGTTTCAAGGATTTATACAAGAAAGCAGCTTCCCAGGGACTACGTTTGACTGCCCATGCGGGAGAGACGGCGGGACCGGAGTCAGTCTGGGCGGCGTTGAACATTGGGGCGGAGCGTATTGGGCACGGATTCTCAGTTCCGCGCGATCCGGAACTGATGGAGATACTGGCGGAACGGCAGGTGCCGCTTGAGGTTTGTGTCTCCAGCAACTTGCGCACCCGCGTGTGTGCGAGCGTCAGCGAGCATCCGGTAAAAATGATGTTTGAAAACGGCCTGATGGTCACCTTGAATACTGACGATCCGGAGATGTTCCAGACGTCCTTATGTCAGGAATACGAGTTGGTCCGGGAGGAATTGGGATTTTCTGACGAGCACATGCGCGAGTTGGCGCGCAATTCATTTGAAGCTTCTTTCCTTCCTGCGGCAAAGAAACTGGAATTTCTGCAGCGCATTGATGCCCTAGCGGGATGAAACACATTGGTCTGCCGCAGGATCTTAGCTGATGAGCGCTGATCTAACCTGCGTGGTTCTGGGAATTGCTGTTTACAGCGGAAAGATCAAACATGTGGTTGTGCCGTGGGCGTAGAGTTTGCCTCCGGCATCCACGATCCGGCCTTCGGCGGTTCCCACACGCTTTCCCACGGAGATCGCCTTGCCCTCAGCGCTCAGCAGCCCTGTGTCTTCTTTTATGGCGCGGAGAAAGCTGATCTTGATCTCCAGAGTGGTGTAGCCGGTTCCCGCCGGCAACATAGAGTGAACGGAGCACCCCATACATGAATCGAGCATGGTGGCGGCGAAGCCACCATGGACGGAGCCTAGCGGGTTGTAGTAGTCGAATGCGGGCTGGCCGGTAAAGACCACTCTTCCGGGCTCGACCTGGCTCAATACAAAACCAAATACTTTGGCAATGGGCGGGGCAGGATAGCGCCCTTCCAGGATGCGCTTCACCAGTTCATATCCGCTGAGGGCTTTGGCTTCAGCGGGTGGAACAACGCCATACTCCAGGTGCTTCGCCAGGTGGGGCTTCATTCAGGTCTCCAGCATCGTTCGTGCCGTCGTCATGCGAGATTCAGGGCTGTCTCAAATAGTGAATGGATGCGCCTGTAATGTCCTCTGACTCACTGAATTTCATCGCCCTGAGGTACGAGCAAGGTCTGAGGTTCACTTGGCAGCCAGGGAACCAGCGATTTCAATTTTCACGAGATCCTGCTGCCTGGGGACGCATTCGCATTGTGGGCCAACCACGGTGTGAGATTCGGTTGTCTGGGGGGCGCGCCAGAAGTCCATCCGAGAAGTCTGGTGCACGCAGGAGACGGTGCAGTGCGGGGCGCACGATTTCTGCGTTCTGAACTCGCGACGGATATCTTCACGCGTGTATTGCGCCAGCGGGATGCCGGGGAAGCCGCGTTGCTGGGAGCAATAGTGCACCAGGCCATGCTCGCAGATGTACAGGAAACGCGCACCGGCGCGGCAGCGCCATTCGTTGGGCAATCCCAGGGCAATTTTTTCCTGAAAGCCGTTGAGCCGGGCATAGCTCAGTTTGCTCAGTTTCCTGATCTCATGAAATACAGTCTGGCCTTCGCCGGATAGGGGCTTTAATTGTCCCGAATCGTCGTGGATGATTCCTACCGTGGAACTGAACCCCAACTCCAGCGCGCGTTTTGCCACCGTGAGCGCGTCTCCCTGGTTCTTGACTCCAGCGCCGATCACAGAGTTGATGTTCACATGGAAATCCGCGTGCTCTTGCAGCCACTGAAGTTTTTTGTCCAGCACCTTCAATGATTTGTTCGAGACGTCGTCCGGCATCGCGTTGTCAATGGAAATTTGCAGATGGTCCAGGCCGGCGCGGTTCAGCCGCTGGATGCGCTCCGGGACCAGCAGATAGCCGTTCGTAATCAGCCCTGCAATCATGCCGTGGGAGTGAATGCGGCGAACGATCTCATCCAGTTGCGGATGGAGGAGCGGCTCTCCTCCGCTAATCACAATCAATGTGGTCCCGAGTTCCGCCAGCTTATCCACACGGGCGTACATCTCTTCCAGCGGTACGGGATCGGAAAAATCATCGTATTCGCTGCAATAGGTGCAGGAGAGATTGCATTGCCGCGTGGGGATGATTTGCGCTTGGACAGGATGGTCGGTTGAGAGCAGTCCTTTCGCAATCATCCGAAGTTCGCGGAATTTGCGGCGTGCGGCTATGAGCCGTCGCCGGAATTTAGTCTTTGCAGATGGCATGGCTGATGCTCTAGTTATTAGAACATAAACAACGTGCCTGAAGACGGGCTAAGGCACTAAGTGGTTTGTTTTGACTGCTAAACTGGGAATTCTACGCCCCCAAGTTATCGAAACTCGTGTTATCTAAACCCAGCCCAGCCCTGAAGCGGTGAGCCTCCAGATCATGTAGAGGACGGCAACCGTCACGATTGCGGTGCCGGTGCTCAATTTCGGTTTGGCCGAATTCACCTTAAACCCGATGCCGAGGAGGACAATAATCCAAATTGTAATCACGTCCAGTGACCCTGCCATTCCGTACAGGAACTTGGAGGTGTTCTGGTAATCCATAAAGTAGGCGGGATTTGTCGCAACCAGATTCCGCGGATTCCGGCCCTCCATGTCGGTGGCCATGCTCAACGTAACGATAGCCAGCACGGCACTGATGATGCTTGGTAATCCGGCGTAGAACAATATTGCCAAACTTCGTTTGTATGGAACTGCAGCTTCATGGATGAAGTTGAAAGCAGCCATCAGCAGCGCAGCGATAACCAGTCCCCCTAGAAGACTGAAGATAGGCAAAACATACGGAAGGACCCTTGAAATCTTCACGCCGATGGCAATCCGCTGGTTCTGCTGTTCTTTAGAAAGGCCGTCAAAGGCCTGCGACTGAGCGGGAGAACTAGCGATCTGCTGGCGCATGAGCTGCTCAAGATCGGCCTTGTTGTTAAATAGCGTTAGAGATACAGCGGCAAAAATGCCGCCAATGACCCACGGCACCCACCAACTTGCATTGCGGCGAATGTCCTCGAACGTCTTCGAGGGTGCCGTAAAGATGTTGATAATCCGCTGGGGCTCAGAAAGGCCCGGTTGAGAGACTTCAGATGGCATTGGTGGTATGGCAGCGCTCATTGCAGACCTCAGGCAAATGGATTTAGCTGAAAGATGAAAGGATTGTAGCTTGCCGCCTTTATGGCCGCCAATTAAATCTTGGCGAAATGCTGCCATCCCTCAGGCTCCAGAAGCTTTGCATGACCCGACTCGTCCTGTATCTGCACCTTGGAGCGGACGGATGGCCGGGGCAATATTCTTCCAATCGGAGTGATCGGAATACCTGCGATCTTCTGCGGAAGCGTCAGGTGTTGACGGGCGGTAAACAGCAATTCGTAGTCGTCGCCACCATGCAGCGCCAGGTCGAGCGTTACCGCTTTTGCCCGCGGGATTGCGCCGGCCTCGATCAACGCTGATACTCTGCTCTCCTGGCACATGTGGGCGAGATCGACGGACAGGCCATCGCTTATGTCAATCATGGCGTTGGCCAAAGCTTTTTCCCGCAGCAGGCGGGCCATTGCAATGCGGGGAGCGGGATAAAAATGCCGGCTCTTGCGGCGTGGACGTATTTTTTCTCCTCCATAGAGGCGCTTGAGCACGGCAGCAGAGCCGCCAAGCTCTCCGGTCACATAGATCCGGTCGCCCGGGCGCGCTCCGGAGCGGAGCAGTGCCTTGCCCGAAGGAACCTGGCCCAGGAGCAGGATGTCCGCAGTAATTTTGTCCGCGCTGGACGTATCGCCTCCAGCCAGCGGTGTACGGAATTGGCGGGCCAGGTGAAGCAGGCCGCGCAGAAATTCATCAACCCATCTCTGCGGCAGCTCCGCGGGAATCCCAAGGGAGAGAAAACAGGCGACAGGATCTCCGCCCATGGCGGCTATATCGCTGAGTCCCCGGGCCAGGCAGCGATGTCCGACGCTTCGTGCCGGGTGCCACTCACGACGGAAATGAACGTCTTCCACGCACAAGTCTGTTGTGACCAGCAATTGGTTGCCGGGGGGTAATTGCAAGATTGCGCAATCGTCGCCAATCCCGCGAACCAATTCACCCTGTTTGGCCCTTCCAGCCAGACCGCGAATACGGTTGATGAATTGTCTTTCGGGCAGCACGCAGGTTAAATATAGCCTTGGATGTCCAAAAGGTCATGGGCGCGATTGAACTGTTTCCGGGGCAGTGCCAGCAAACCTTCGTCACCGGGCCGCATCCATTGGATGATTGACACGGCACTGACCAGCCTGTTAAGTTTAGCGCGCTATTTCCTCTTGCCCTCTGATCTGTGTATTGGATCCCCTGGGTTTTTGGCAGGGGAGGAAATTTTGACCGGCCCCCTACGGATTTTGAACCGGCGGCTTGTTTCAGAACACAGAAACCGTTAATTGCGGTCACAACTAAGACAGAATTTTAAAAAACGGAGCATTTTTACTTGAGGAAACGCTTTTATATCATGCTGGTGGCGCGGAACTCCGAAGGGGAGCTTCTCAAGATTCCCATTCCGTTGCACTATTTATATGTGTTTATTGCCGGGGCGCTGATCGGGATGCTCACCATTACCGGTATGGCCGGATCGTACGCGCGAATGCTGCTCAAGACCCAACGGTACAACGCGCTCCGTGACGAAAAAGTCGCGCTCGCCAAAGGCTACAATCAACTTAAACAAATTGCGCAGGAAAACCAGTTGCAGGCGGAATCGCTGAGTTCGCTCGCCAGCGAAATCTCCAGCTTGTACGGTCTCAAGCCGGATCCGGCATTTGCGCATGACGATCCCGCCACGGCGTCTATGGAACAATTCTATGCTTTGAAAGATACGGCTATGAGCGGAGCCGCGTCGATTGCCATTGGAATGGAAATGAGCGACGCAACCATGCGGGATTGGGAGCGGCTCGCGTCTGCCCCGACTCTGTGGCCGGTAGAGGGGCGTATTACCGACGGGTTTGGTGCGCGCATCGATCCGTTCAATGGTGAAGGTGCGTTCCACCGCGGCGTGGATATTTCCAGCCAATATGGCACGCGCGTAATCGCTCCGGCGGATGGTGTGGTGCATTTTGCCGATTTTATGAACGGTTTTGGCCGGGCCATTGTTTTAGATCACGGCCAGGGCATCACCACCTTGTATGGCCATCTTTCCGGCTTCGGCGTTACTCCCGGACAGGTTATTCATAAGGGCGATATCCTGGGCTACGTGGGAGTGAGCGGGCGCAGCACAGGCCCACACTTGCACTACGAAGTGAGAATCTTCAATACGCCAGTGAACCCATATAAATATCTGCGATTCACGTTGACGCAGCAGATAGCCTCGGGAGCTATGTAGGGCAGCGGGTCTGGGCCCATCGCTTTACGATTAATGGTTCATACTCGCAGCCATTTTCTTCACAAATTCCTGGGGAATGGTCACGCTGACCACCGTTTGATTTCCATTCTGCTGGACTTGAATACTGTCCACCACAGCCTTCACATCTTTATCCGGGCCGCCGGGAGAAAGCGATTCCGTGGCGCCCTTGCCCAGCAGCAAAAGAGTATTGGCGGCTTGTAGAACGCGGGCCGCATCAGCTTCGTTGGCGCTGATGACGGCTGCGCGGAAGCGGATGGAGCCAGTGTAGCGAACGGAAAAGACGGAAGTAGTGTTTTGCAGGAAATTCAAATCCACTCCGCCCGGGAGCTGGCTGGCGCCCGACTGCGTGGGCATACGGAACATGGCCCAGGCCAGACTGGCGAAGGGCACATAACTGTAATAGTCCCGGACCAGCGACGGACCCTGGCTTATCAGATAGGCGCCACGCGCTTTATCAATGATGCTGTGCATCGGCTCGGCTGACTCCATGTTGGTGACGGCGACGGTCTTGGAATCTACGATGCAAGCGCGTACCACATGGCCTTCCTGGCGAATGGAAAAGATGGTCTTGCCGGCATAGGTCTCGCTCGCGCCGGAGAGCTTCTGCATATAACTGTTCAGGCGTTCCTGGTCGAAATTACCGGTAAAAACCGCTGAGGACTCTGAATTGAAATCACCCGGATTGTGTTGGGAGACCGCGATTCCGTCCAGATCATGCTCAAAGTGAAAGCCTGTGTGCTGTAGAAAATCCTGATATTGCGGGTCCGATTGAGCCGGCAGTTGGCCCAGATCAATGTAATGCACAGGAGAGAAGTTCACGTAGAGCAGGAAATTGCCTTCCGGCAGGAGAAGAACAGCCCGGGCCGGCCGGGCCACCCGCTGGTAGACAACAACCGCAACAGCCGTGGCAACGATCAGAAACAGGCTTAAGAACAGGAGTTTGCGATGGTTACGCATATTGTGTGCCATCAGTATAGATTAGCCATCCCAAGGACAAGCTGAAATCCGGCGGGAAGCTTGCTACAATAAAACGGGAGTTGGTGCCATCTTGGGGTGCCCCCCTAAACGGTTCATAGGGTTGCTGGTTGCACGTGGAATGCCGCTGTGCTAACTTATTATTTTTGGCCCCCGTATGTCGGGAAGCAGTTTGCTGGCGTAGCTCAGTCGGTAGAGCATCTGATTTGTAATCAGAGGGTCAGGGGTTCAAATCCCTTCGCCAGCTCCAGATGAAAAGGGGTTCCTGAAGCGTGTAGGCTGGCGCGCTTTAGGGAGTGGCAGACACTACGCACTGAAGATTTTCCACCGGAACGCAATTTCCACGAAGACTTCTCCGTAAGCTGGTTTGGCGTTTGTGCGGAAGTATGTTTTTGCGCGTATCCAGTTTGCTTTTTGCGTACGTGTCCCCCATAAGACCGGCTAGAAGCGTCCACGTGCGATTTTTGACTCGGCGAGGAAGCAGGCTCCGTACATGCACAGGTGGCCGAGTGGTTAATGGCAGCAGACTGTAAATCTGCCGCTCCTTGGAGCTACGGAGGTTCGAATCCTCCCCTGTGCACCAGGATTGTAAGTTGATTGCGAAAGCAGCCATGATGGGAAGTCGAAAGCGATTCGGCGTTGCGCTCGCGGTCTATGTGTTGCTCGGTCTTCTGATCTGGACAACCATGAGTGATGTTCCGATCAGGATTGCCGGTGGGCAGATCAGCATTCGCGGGCTGACCCTGGCAATCGTAGCTTTTTTTGCCATGCGCACGTTGCTGCATTGGAAATCAGAGCACGCGCGGCCGGAGGACGAGAAGGAAGAAGTTTCGAGCTGATGTAGCTCAGTTGGTAGAGCACTCCCTTGGTAAGCGTTGCGGCGCGAAGCGTTGCCGCAACCGAGACAGAGTCACCGGGGGTGACCTCGACCGATGATGGACGGATTTGCGGAGTTTTCGAGCTGATGTAGCTCAGTTGGTAGAGCACTCCCTTGGTAAGGGAGAGGTCACCGGTTCAATCCCGGTCATCAGCTCCAGAGATTTGAGAGCAGGGCGGGTGAGCGCCGTGAAAGCGCGAGCAGAGCGCGAGGGCGAAGCGCCTGAGCAAAGCGAAGGGAAAACGCGGAGCCCTCGAAGAGAAGCCCACTCCCTTGGTAAGGGAGAGGTCACCGGTTCAATCCCGGTCATCAGCTCCAGAAGTTTTAAGCTGATGCAGTTCGAGTTGTTGGCGGCTCTCAGTAAGCGTTGCGGCAGCGAAAGCGTTGCCGCAACCCGAAAGAAAGCCGGTCACCGGTTTTGTTTTTCAATCCCGGTCATCAGCTCCAGAAGTTCATTTGTTACATGGGATTGGCGGGAGTAACTCAGTGGTAGAGTCACAGCCTTCCAAGCTGTTGGTCGCGGGTTCGATTCCCGTCTCCCGCTCCAAAAGATAAGCAAGTGAGCAGGCGGCGAGGGTTGGCAGCAGACAGATTCAGAGTAGTTTGAAAAAGAGTAATCGGATGGCGTTTCAGCAGGCCCAGATTGCAGTCCAGAAGACCGAAGAATTTGAGCAGTTGCGGTCGGCGATTGAGCGCGTTTTTGCCGCCGGAGCTGTAGAGAAACTGCTCAAAAAACTTCAGGGCAGCAACGTGCGCATTCGCGAATTCGAGAAGGCGCTGGAGAAGAGCGTTTTTGAGGCTGCAGATCCGGAGCTGGCGCGGTCCGGCAAGAGTGCGAAGCAGCTTTACGGTGTCCTGGCTTTGTCTGACCAGGCGCTGATCCGGGAGTTTTATCTGGAGCGGATCGAGCAGGTTGATTCGAAATTCAGACAGAAGTTCCAGAAAGTTTATCGGTACTACTGAGCACCTGGAGTTTGGGGCAACCTGGTGCCGTTTGAGGAGACAGCATGGCGAAGGAAAAATTTGATCGCAGCAAGCCGCACGTGAACGTAGGGACAATTGGTCACATTGACCACGGGAAGACGACGCTGACGGCGGCCATCACTAAGGTATTGAGCAAGCACAATCCCAAGATCAAGTTCCGCTCATTCGACTCGATTGATAATGCGCCGGAAGAGCGGGAGCGGGGCATCACCATTGCCACGGCGCACGTGGAGTACGAGACGGCGGCGCGGCATTACGCGCACGTGGATTGCCCGGGGCACGCCGACTACATCAAGAACATGATCACCGGGGCGGCGCAGATGGACGGAGCCATCCTGGTG
>DATGJZ010000015.1:0-26321 GCA_035294925.1 Candidatus Angelobacter sp.
CGGCTAATGTCACTTACTTTGCGCATCTTTGTTTTGAGCCCTTCTGCTGGGATACTCCTGTCGGGTGTACCACACCGCTCGTGGATATTTGCGCGGTTTAGAGCGCTTGGGTAACTTGGCCTGGCTCATGTAGTCGAGAATGCGATTGTAGGCCTGCTCGCGTTCTTCTACAGCCACCACGCACAATTTGCCGATCATCGCGTTCAGCAGACCATAAGCTCGCGTGAAGCTCAAACGTCGTGGAGGTACCCCGGCTCGTCGCGCGGCCAGCGCCATGAAGGCTCGCACCAACCCATAGGCCACCACCGCAATCAGCAACTCCTTTTCCACGGCTTCGGTCGTCTTCCCACGCAGGTGTTGCAAGCGCAGGGTGCCCTTCAGCGTCCTGAAATCCAACTCTATATTCCAACGTTGGGCGTACCAGGCGACCACCTTTTCCCGGGGATCCGGCAAGGTGGTGAATAGATATAAAGCCTCAGGAAATCCATTTTGGGTCACCACGATGAGCCGACCTTCAATCCTTGCATCCTCCGGCAATCCAGGGTGCGCTTTGCGATCCGAGCGACTCGGATACCAGACGACCTTTCGTTCTCCCGTCGGCAGTAGTTTTCCCGCTCCTAAGGCCTGCGCTCGGCCCTGGGTCAAACGAAACAGTACCTGATGGTGATGCTGCACCACGGCATAGGCAACCGAGAAAACGCCAAAGTTGCGGTCTCCCATCATCACACTCCCAGCCGGTGCCCGTGCGATTACCTCCTCCGTCAATTGCTGTTCACTGACAGCCTTAGCTCCAAACATCGCTCCCCAGGCCGGCCGCAGCGGTATCCCCGTTTGCAGATCATGGAAAGCTACCCATCGCATAATCCCCCAGTACCCTTCGCCGTATTGATTGGGGGCAGGGGGAAAGTCCTCCAGCACCCCCTGGGCATGCTCCAAGCGCAGACTACTTCCGTCCAGCAGCAGCAAAGGAACCTTCACTTCCGGCTGCGGCTCGATGCGCTTACTCAATTCCACCAGCATTTGGTCACAGGCTTTCTCCATCACCCCTACCCCGATTCGCCCACAGGCCCGAGCGTAGCCTCCGGTGTTCAGCGAGATCTTTTCCTCTTGCACGCGTTTACAGTCCGCCAGCAAATGATCCAATCGTCCTGCCGCCACCTGATGCACCGCTTCCTGCTGGGTCCCGCGCTCGTTCAGCCGTTGCAGCAGCATCATCGCCACGACCACTGGCAGGGTATAGATCTGCGTCCGCTTCTGCCCGTCTTGCCCTGTCCGCCACTCCGCTGGCACCACCTCGGCAAACAGCTGTAATAAGGAATGCTCATCCGCCATGACCATATGCAGAACTATGCAGAGAATCCCAGAGCACTCCAGAATGAACCAGAATGTTCAACTTACAGCTCTATTTATCAGCACTGTGTTGTTAAGTAAGTGACATTAAAAGTCGCTTGTGCTCCACGAGTGAACCTTGCGCCTCCCAACCTGAAGGATAGTCGGGGCCGGTATCTTTCCTGCCTTTATGTACGTGCTCAGTGCTGCCTGGGTTAAGCCTACTCTCGCAGCTATCTCACGGGTAGTGTCCTAATTTGCTTTTCCTTCGCATTCCTTATCTGCGCAGTTATGAGCACCCCCAGCGCCTTTGCACAGACTGAAATGAGTGGTTATGGTAGAGCGTTGGGAGAAATCAGTCAGATTCCCGTTGGGGGGACTGAGTTCATAGCAAAACTTGGTTGCATGGATCGGCGTGTTTTGGAACTGATCCCAGTATTTGGCCCATCCGACAACGTACACATGCCCCCCTTTCTGGTCGCCAGAATATCCTCTATTTTCAGCGGTTCAGTCGTATAGGAGGTGGTATCCCTTGCACCGATAAAACTCCTTTCTCCGCCCTCGAAATCATGAAAATTGAAGGAGTTGTCGAGTGGCTCATTGGAGGAAACCGCAGCAGCGTGCAACCACAAATCGCGGGTGGGAGTACTGCCGCTGTTCGTGATGGGGATAAAGAATTGCCAAGCCCGAACATCATTAGACCCTTCTTTTTCGAGATTGATGAACGGGGATGGAATATTTGGAGAGAAGCTAACAAACGCTCTTTGGGATGTACTCAGATTGTCTCTGGCAATCCTGTTGGCTTCAAGCATAGTGTACAGTTGCAAACCATAGATCGTGGCGACCACGATCCCTGTAACCAGCGCCCAGAGAGCAACAAGCGAATCGGGTGGCTTGTGGACGGGGAACGAATATTTGATGATCTCTCCCTTGTTGCCCTCTGGATCGCTGTCAGCGGGTATGTCGGGCGACGTTTTATTAGGCATTCCAGTGACTACTTTTGGAGCGTGGCGTTTTTTCTTCTTCTTGCCGTGTCTGCCGCTCATATCGTGCGGGCATTCCTGCATCTCGCTGGTGATGTAAAAAGTGTAGCACAAAAATACCAGTTGACAAGCCATAATTACTGTAATACACTAATTGCCATAGGGAGATTAAACCTAATGGCAAACGCCCTGAACACTGATAAGCAGGCAAGGGCTGCGCTGCGCTGATGGATGCCAAGATGCGGAATCTTGATTGCCATTATCTTCAGTTTGATGAGATTTGGGGTTTCATCGGTAAGAAGGAAAAGCATGTCTCCGTAGACGACGACCCGCACGAATGCGGAGACGTTTGGACGTTCTGTGCCGTGGATGCTGATACAAAACTCGTTCCCGCGTTCAAGGTTGGCAAGCGTGACGCTAAGACCGCGAATGCCTTTGTTCAGGATGTTGCCGGACGGATGAAAAACCGCGTTCAAATCTCCACGGACGCGCTGAGGGCTTACGTGGAAGCGGTGGAAAAGGCTTTCGGCGCTGAGGTCGATTATGGCCAGATCGTTAAGACGTACACCCATGATGACTCTGGCATTCCTAACCGGAGATACAGCGCCCCCGACTTCGTATCCTGCGAGAAGAAAACCGTTGTTGGGATGCCTGAGACGCGGCTGATTTCCACCAGCTATATTGAACGCCTGAACGCGACCACTCGCTTACACATGCGGAGACTGACACGCTTGACGCTGGCATTCAGCAAGAAGCGGGAAAACTTTGTGGCCGCTGTTGGCCTGCATTTTGCGTATTACAACTTCGTTAAGAGATACATCACGCTTCGCATGACTCCCGCAATGGCGGCAGGGATTGAAAACGATTTTTGGAGCGTAGGCCAACTTGTCGAGGCAGCATCGTGAGCTACATCCAAGAGTTGCGAGACGTAATCCGCCATCTGCACGGGGCTGAGGCTACGCATTTGGAGAGCGTACCCGTAAAAGAAGTCCATCAGGGGAAAACAGTTTGGGAAGGAATCGTTGAAGTCTTTGAGTTGCACGGACACCCAAAGGCAAACAGGGTCTATGCCTGGGCGCACGATACAGACGACCCGCAGAAACCACGGCGGCATGTGACTGTTCTCCACATTCACCCCGTCACATCAGCAGAAACAGCAGTGAGGGCAGCAATCATTCAGGAGTACAGAGATGCCACAGCAGAAGCGTAGAAAAGTAGGACGCCCCAAGATGCCGAAAGGAGAAGCGAAGGGGAAAATCGTTCCTGTTCGCTTTAATGCAGAAGATTTGAAAGCGCTGGAGTCGCAAGCAAGGGCCAGTAAGCAGACGGTCTCTGAGTGGATCAGGAGTACGGTCAATGCCGCTATCCAATAAAAAAGCCCTGACCAAAATCAGGGCTTCCCGCATGAATCGCGGATTACTTGTGCGGATTTAGAGTGGGAAAGCATCTTCTCTGGCCGGTATACCAACGACGAAATTGTCAACCGATTGCATAAGCTTAGGAAGCTGCAGCTTGAGGTCGAAGGGAAGAGCTTTCCTGACGGCTTGGACAAAAAATCCTCCATCTTTGAAGAAGCGCAACGAAACGCCAAGGACTATTTTGCAGCAACTTATGGTGTAAAATGAATGCGGAGAAGATAATGAGTAATAAAGTCGCTGTTCCGAACGGATTTATTAAGGACAGTATTATTATCCCAACCGTTACCCTTTCCATTCCAATGCCCGAAGGGGCTGCAACTCCGGCAGAGCCCCGGGTAACACCAACTCAGTCCTCACCGTCCGCGCCCCCACAGACTGAACAACGCTCCCAGTAAGCCCACCGAAAGACTACCAGTGTCGGCCACAATCTCCGCCCTTCTCGCGTTTACGCCGATCTCAGCTTTTTCTATCAGCGTAATCAGCGGTAAAAGCTGTGGTTCTCCTCCGTGCCCCTCTGTGCCCGGAGCCTGCACTGAGCGAAGTCGAACGTGTGGTTAATGGTTTTGCTCTACCCCATCCCCTGTACCCTGGGCTTGATTCGCGTTCTTTGGCGATATTCGCGGCCAAATAGCGGTTTGTCTTTGCCTTGTTCTTCCCTGTCACCTGCTGAAAGCCCGCTGCGCGGATGCCCTGTAACCTACTGTCCTCCCGCCGCCGGCCTCTCCCCCTTATCCTTCCACTGCCGCAACTCACTAAACCCATGCTCCGTCTCTTCCGGCGTGATATTGCAATGCCCATCGTGCTTCACGTAATGCTGCACAAACAAGTCTCCCTTACCGGCCTCGCGCGTGAGCAGGACGTACATGTTCGGAATGCTTGGCGACACCGTAGGATCGTACGTGGTATGAATCGCCAGGATCGGACGCGCCAGCTGTCCCGTGGGCGAGTAATATCGCTCCAGATAATCCAGCGTCCCTGGATCGGCGGCATAACGCTGGACCTTGTCGTTTACAGCATTGTCGTCCGGCGTGCCGGTGTAGATGGTATAGCGATTATCAAAAGGATTCCCACCCGCCCGCTGCTGCAAGTCTTTCAGGACGTACGTCCCAAACACCAGCCCATTGGCCAGGTCGGTATTGTTCTTGAGTTCCGTCAAGCGCCGCATGGCCGCGGACGCCTCTTTCTTCGAGTCCAGCAGCTTCTTGATCTTCTTCCGCAGATCATCGGACATCTTGTAGTCCGCCGGCACCTTGGCCGGATTGGGTAGCGCCTCGGGGAAATAGTAGTCAAACACCACCCTGAAATCGAACGGACGCTGCATGAACCAACTCGCTCGCGCCAGCGGCCCGCACAACGCCAGCCCGGCGTCATAAATTTCTGGATACTTCTCCACCATCGCCATCGTGATAAACCCGCCCATCGAGTGCCCGGTAATGTACGTCTCTTTGGGCTTGCCGTATTTATCGATAAAGTACCGCCGCAGCGCCTCCGTGTCCGGGATGGCCTGCTCAACCGCCCATCCGCCCGACGAGTATCCCGACTGCGCCAACGCATAGCCCTGCTTCACAAAGACGGCCAGCACCTTCGATAGCTCCTTCTGCGTATAGCTAACCGGATCGGCGCTGTAGCCATGACAATAAATCACCAGCCCATGGTTCCAGTTCGTCGGGACATCAATGCGAAACTTCGCATGATTGATCTCCCCGACCTCAATCTTGGTGTCCGTCTTGGCCTCAGTCTTGGCGTCGGCCTTGGTCTGTGCCCCACCCAGCGCAGCCAGCAAAAGAACCCCAGCAACAACAGCAAATCGCAATTTCATAGCGCGTCCTTCATCAGTCATCAGTTTTTAAGAAACGTAAGCCTAAGGCGTAAGCGCCGCGAAAGCAAGATCACCAAGGAACAGCCGGAGCGGCTAGAAAGCCTTTCGGTTCTCCTGCTGCCTCTCAAATAATCAGTGGAAATCAGTCCCATCACCGTAATCACCGGTAAGGTTTTTTGGGGTTCCGCCTTACCCAAGGGCCAAAGGCTAAGGGCCAAGGGCTCGGAGGTTATCGCAAGCAACTAATAGCTAGAAGCTGTTAACTGAATTTTGGCAATCTCTCCCCTGGTTCGCGTTCTTTCGCGTAAATTCGCGGCTAAATAAGCCTTTGGGGTTCCTCTTGTCGCCTCTCAAATAATCAGTGGAAATCAGTCCATCACCGTAATCACCGGTAAGGTTTTTCGGGTTTCGCCTTACCCAAGGGCCAAAGGCTAAGGGCCAAGGGCTCGGAGGTTATCGCTAGCGGCTAATAGCTAGCAGCTTCTCAAACCCACAATCACTACACCCCTCCCTCTGCTTCGTATACTGCGCCAGGCATCGCGGACAATACACCACGCAATCGCCCTCCCGCTCCGGCGGACGCAACAGCTCTTCCGGGTCAACCCCCTCGTGCCGGATGGCCCGCTCCATCGCCTTCTGCAATGTCGCCTGATACTGCTTGTCGAGGTAGTCTCCAAAGCGGCAGAGACGAAGCTGCTCGCCCGCAAAGCGTCGAAACTCCTCTGCCGGCAAAACTGCCGCAGCCACGGCCACCGGATGGTAGCCACTCAAGAGATCACGCGCCACCACATCGCACGCTCGGATCGCCGCGATAGGCGAGAGCAGGGTGATCGATGCAGACTTGAATCTGTGCTCTCCGGCCTTGGGAAACAGGCTCTTGTGCACGATCCACAAGTCCACTGTAATGGCGATCGAGATCACCACCAGCATCACGATCAGCCGCCACACAATGAGTGTTCCAAATCTGGCAAAGCTCAAAGGGACCAAAAGAAAAAGAAAGACAAATTGCAGGATCGCCACAATCCTCAGCCAGCGGGTCCTGAGGGCAAAAATTCGCAGGCGGCGGGACGCAGCCTGCCTGTTCATCATCTTCCCCACCCACTCCTGGATCATCTGCCCGCGCTGCCCGCGTCTCGCCTGCTGCAACTGGCCCAGTAATTCCACGTATTGCAACACCTGGAACTCACTGCCCTTGAAGGCCAGCGATCCATTGCACCGCAGCCTGGTCTCAGAATGGGTGACTTTCAGCTTTTCCCACGGAATGGAAATGGCCTCGCCCTCTTTGCTCTCGAACTGGATGCCATCGGGCGTCACTTCGAACGCCGGCCATTGGACGGCCAGCAGCGGCGTCAGCGGCGGAAATGGATTAGCCAGAATTCCCGCCGTCTCCAGCGCGTTCAAGATAATTCCCTGGCGGCTCCTCTTCCCCCGGCCGCGGAAGTCCAGCCCAAATACGACTGAGCGCGGCGATACCCAGCAGATGCACTGCACCACATAGATAACCAGAACAATCAAAAACAGGGACAACAATTCAGTCGTCCCTGTTCCCAAATCAGTCATTGGATTTTCAATTACCCACTTACCAAACCTGTCCCGGCGTGCCGTGGATTACCCACTTACCAACTGTCCTCACCCCTGCGCCGCCCCTTTATTCGGATCTTCCATCTTGATCTCTTTCGACCCAAAGATCGAGCTGAAAGCCTTCTTGATCAATCCCCCAAGCGCTACCACGCCAACCACCAGCGGCTTCCAGAATTTGAACAGCAAGCCGATGCCGGCAACGGCGACCAGCGCGGCCAATCCACCCTCGGCGATCTTGTCACCTTTGGTGAAATCGCTGTAACGGTTGCCCTGCACATAGGAGAAGCCGTGAATGATGGAGTCCATTTGCACGGTGCTGGCCGCATAGTCCTCGGGTGCAACCACCAGGTCCACATCCATGGTTCCACGCCGGCCAAGCAAGCGGATGGAGTGATTCACGCTGGTGCTCTCCTGCGACTCGTCGCCCCGCCCCTTGATGGCCCATGTGAGATTGTGGCTGAGCGGATCATAGTACGGTGCATGCTCCCACCCGGTCACATGAAAAGCCTTCCAGCCGTGCTTCTGCCGCTCTGCATTGGCGGATTCCGTGCTGTCCTGAATGCTCTTTAACAGCGCATCTGCGTCCAGTTTGTCTTTGTCGTCGTCCTTGACGTATCCACGTTCCTCAAATTCAAAAGTCATGAACCACTTGGGGCCCGACGCGGAGTCCGGAATCACCACGCCCAACTCTCGCCCGTTGGGAATGTTGTGGGTAAGCTCTAAAACCGTCTTGGCGCCCTCTTTACCCGTGAACCGGTAACCGGCGGGAATCGAAAGCTCCGCGATACTGCCCAGATGGCCCACCGTCGGCCCTTCTTGCCACTCAATCCTGACTTGCGGTTCCGGTTGTTGTGATTGGGGCTCCTGCGCCAAGGCTGCCATCGAGCAGGCCAGCGCCAACAGAGCAAAAACGAACAGTGCCTTCAGCGCCGTTCGAGCCATACTTCACCTCTTTTCCTATTTTTCCTGGGGGGGTGAAGCCATTGTCGAACGGAATCAGCCACACTGGCAACCAAAATCGAGTGGAAAGTTACCTTGGGAACCACAAGGAATCGCCAGAACTGCGATCGCTTCTAACGACTAAGTACTTGCTTGGTGTTGATTCTGGCTAATTGCCAGGTGCTACCTGCCAATTGCTTTCCTTATCAGCGTTTCTCAGCGAAAATCAGCGGCAAATTCCTAGGGCTTTCAATTACCAAGTTACCAAATTACCCAATTACCAACTGCTCTTCTGATTCGCGGCAATTCGCAGCTAAATGCAATACTGTTCACTTAAGGCGTGAGAGAATCTGGCAATCCGTGTAGCCTGGACTATTCATGAAGTCGAGAAAAAACTCGAAATTGCGAAAATCGAGCGCCGTAGGCGCGTCAAGAGGTTAGCCCAGCCCGCCAGGGCTGGGAAAAGATAGAGAGATTGGACGAGCGCCGTAGGCGCGACACAAACCTCATGGTTGACCATAGAGGCTCGCTCGCCATTACCCTAAGTGAGTGAACAGTATAGCGGCTAAACGGGTTTGCTTTGCTGCCTCACGAATAATCAGTGGAGATCAGTCTCATCACCGTAATCACCGGTAAGGTTCTTCCGGTTTTGCCGTTGCTCCTGGTTCCGCCTTAGCCAAGGGCCAAAGGCTAAGGGCCAAGGGCTTGAAGAGGTGCTGTGCTTCTGACTAACTACTAAATACTAAGTACTGCTCTACTGCAGTAACGGTGGCTCTTCCTCCGGCTTCTCCTGTATCACGACCGCTGACGCCACCTTGTCTCCCGCCTCAAGCTGAAGCAGACGAACGCCCTGCGTGGAGCGGCTCGCCTCGCGGATCGTCTTGGTATCCATCCGGATAATCTTGCCAAACTGGCTGATCAGCATGGCTTCAGACTCTTCATCCACCAGCATGATGCCCACCACCTTGCCGTTGCGCTCCGTGGTCTTCACATTGATTACGCCCTTGCCGCCCCGTGACTGCAAACGGTATTCATCCACCGGCGTTCGCTTTCCGTAGCCATTTTCCGTCACGCTCAGGATCAGGCTGGGTATGTCCTCGCCGGCCTCGCCATCTTTGCCATTCGCCTTCTTCTTCAGCTCTTTCGGCGTAATGGCGATGCCCACAATGTAATCGCCTTTGTCCAGGTCCATGCCGCGGACGCCATAAGCCTGGCGGCCCATCGAGCGTACGTCCTCCTCGGCAAAACGAATGGCCTGGCCTTCGTGCGATGCCAGAAACACGATCTGATTGCCATCTGTGAGGCGCGCTCCTACCAGTTCGTCCTCTTTCTCAATGCCGATGGCAATAATGCCGCGCGTCATCACGTTGGAGAAATCTTTCACCGGAGTCTTCTTCACTGTGCCGTTGCGTGTGACAAAGAAGACGTAGCGGTTCTCCTCCTCCAGATTGCGCACCTCGAGCAGCGTGCGCACCTGCTCGCCCGGCTGTAGTGCCACCAGGCTGCCAATATGCTTGCCCTTGCCCGCAGCGCTCACATCAGGAATCTCATACACCTTGAGCCAGTAGACGCGGCCGGTGTTGGTCAGGAACAGCAGATAAGAATGCGTCGATGCGATGAAGAGATACTCTACAAAATCCTCATCGCGCGTCTTCATGCCTGTGCGCCCCGTGCCGCCACGCCTCTGCTGCCGGTAAGTGGAGATCGGAGTGCGCTTGAGGTATCCGCTGTGGGAGACGGTCACCGCAACCTGCTCGTCGGAAATCAGGTCTTCCAGCGTAATCTCCGTGCTCTCGTCGATAATCTCGGTCCGGCGCGCATCGCCGAAATCCTTCTTTACCTCTTCCAGCTCTTTCACAATCAGGTTCCGCAGCTTCTTGTCTGACGCCAGAATGGACTCATACTCCGCAATCTTTTCCCGGACCTCACCCAACTCCTTCAGGATCTCGTCCGTGGAAAGCCGGGTCAGGCGATAGAGTTGCAGTTCCAGGATGGCATCGGCCTGCTTCGGCGTAAGCTGCCCTTCTGCGCCGCCAACTTTCTCCTGAATCTGCTTGTCGACAATCTTGTACTTGGCAGCCAGCAGGTTCTCTTTCGCCTCCTGCCGCGATCCTGAAGCCCGGATGATCTTGATGATCGCATCCAGATTGTCCAGCGCGATCTTGTAGCCTTCCAGGATGTGCTCTCGCTCGCGTGCCTTCTCCAGCAGGTACGCAGTCCGGCGGCGCACCACGTCCACACGGTGATCGATAAAGTGCTGGATGGCCTGGATCAGCCCCATCTCTTTCGGCTGCCCGTTGACCACCGCCAGAAAGATCATGCTGAAGCTCTCCTGCATCTGCGTGTGCTTGTAGAGCTGGTTGAGCACGATCTGTTCCTCGGCGCCGCGCTTCAGTTCAATCACAATGCGCATGCCGTCGCGGTCGGATTCGTCCCGAACATCGGAAATATCCTCGATCACCTTGTCGTTCACAAGCTGGGCAATGCGCTTCTCCAGCAAGGCCTTGTTCACCTGGTAAGGAATCTCGGTAACGATGATCGACTTGCGTCCCTGCGCCATGTCCTCCATGGATGCCTTGGCCCGGACGATAAACTTTCCCCGGCCGTTCAGGTACGCGCTCTTAATCCCGCTCTTGCCGTAAATGTAAGCGCCGGTGGGAAAGTCAGGACCTTTTACCACCTTGAGAATCTCATCCAGCGTGGTGGCCGGATTATTCACCAGCATGATCGTCGCGTCCACGATCTCCGTAAGGTTGTGCGGAGGAATCTTGGTCGCCATGCCTACGGCGATGCCTTCCGACCCATTGATCAGAAGATTGGGAATCCGCGCTGGTAGGACCGTTGGCTCAACCGTGCTTTCGTCATAGTTGGGAACGAAATCCACAGTCTCCTTGTCGATATCCTCCATCAACGTGCCGGCAATGCGCGCCAGCCGGCACTCCGTGTACCGCATGGCCGCGGGCGGATCGTCATCCACCGAACCGAAGTTCCCTTGCCCGTCCACCAGCGGATAACGCAGAGAAAAATCCTGCGCCATGCGCACCAGCGTGTCGTAGATCGGCGCGTCGCCGTGCGGATGGTATTGGCCCATGGCCTGGCCTACAACCTTGGCGCACTTGGTGTGCTTCTTGTTGTACTGCAGCCCCATCTCCTGCATCGTGTAAAGCACGCGCCGGTGTACGGGCTTAAACCCGTCACGCACATCCGGAAGGGCCCGGCCAATGATCACGGACATCGAGTAATCGAGATACGACCGCCGCATCTCGTCTTCAATGTTGATCGGCTGTATGTTCGCGGCGCCGGGGCTGCCGGGAGGAAGTCCTCCATCGTCGCCACCACCCGGCGGCTTTAGAGGTAACTCTGGATTCTGGGGGTCATCTGCCATGATTTTATAGTCTCAATTGTGTCTTTTTTCCAGCTATGTGAGGAACACAACACAAGCACCCTTCGGAGCCGGTTTTAGCCGCTCCGAATTTCCGCTAAATGCTTGCATCTACAGAAGTTAGTCGCTGGAATGAATACAGAAAATTATATCACAAAAGCGGACATGAACCAGACTTTTCCGCTACGGCGACGACGGCAACTTCAGCGTAATCCCCAGGTCCTCGTTGGCCTTCTTAGTCGCATCCAGATCAAGCTCCGCAAGTTTGATTTTCCGCAGCTGGTTGTTGGAAAAATCAAACAACGTCTGCCCCAGGATGGCATAGTTCTGCGTCTGCAATTTCTGCCCGTCCTTGAAGATAAAAATCGTCGCTGGAGAATCATCCGCTGGCTCTGGCCTGGCGCCGGCGTCGCTCTGCGGCGCTCTGTCCTTACTGGCCCGCGGTGCAGGCTGGCCCTTCTCGCGTGAATCGAGATAGTGTTCGCCGTAACGGCTATTTGCACGCTGCTGTGCTAACGCATCGTGTGCGCCCTGATTGTAGGCTTGCTGCAATGCATCTGTATCAGCGTCAGAAGAATCAGCGCCGGCCTCGCTTGGTGCACCCTGGTCAGCAGTCGCCGGATCGGCCTCTGAATACGCGTAGTCGCCGTTAAGAGGGTAGGCTGGTATGAAAATCGGAACCGGCACAACATCGCGCCGCGTGCGCCGGCCCCTGGGATTGGGACTGCCGAAGCGCACTCGGAACCGCCGCGAATCAACGAATACAGGGCGGCCTTGAGGCGAAGTTGGAGAATTTACGCTGGCCGGAGCTCCATGCGCTGTTCCCGGAGACGTGGGAGAGAGAACCGAAGCTGGAGCACCGTGAGATTGTACCTGCTGCGCGTGAGCGCCCTGCAGAGCGAAAACCACAACAACGAGGAGTAATGCGGGTCGCAACATAAGAGCACCTGCCTGTGCAATCATAAACCTGCGGAAAGAAACTTACATAGGATTTTGATGTATCCAGCCGCGCAAAAGGCCCAATCCTAGAACGCCTTTGATGGCCAGAGTTGCGAACAAAACAAAACTTAAGATTCGCCTGTAAGGCGTCTCCAGCAGGTCTGCGGCCACGCCTGCGATGAAAAGAAACACAAAACTCAGCCCCAAGACAGCGTCCCAGATGTGAATTGCCGGCACCGCCGCAAACAGCAAAACCGTTGCAAATGATGTAATTAGCGGGGCTGTGTTGCCAAAATAGCGCGCCCGGCGCCAACTGCCATAAACTGTCAAAGTCGCCACCAGGAGAGCAGGAAGGACATAGTCGGCGCAGAGATAGTGGTCACTATCGGCAAACGCGAAGCCCAGGTTGCGAACGATGTCCCAGGACGGCCGCAAGGCGATCATCGCGCGAGAGGCCAATCCGGCCGTGCCAACCATCCAACCAACTGAGCCCAGAATCGCCAGTCCGATCCCGGACGCAGCAAAAAGCACGATGAGAGATGCCTTCCGCCGTTCTGGACTGAGGTACAGCATGAAGACGCATGCCAGCAGCACAATCGTGAAGGCCCAAAGCGCCGTGGAAAGGCAGATTCCAATCGCAATACCCAGGATGATAATTCGCGGGAGCCATTTGCGAGGCGGGGCGTAAACGGTGTGCGCCACTCCGATCGCGGTGTAGATCAACCCGAAGCTGCTCCAAGCCAGAATCACCTCCGGGCCAATATTGCTGCTGATCTTCACCATGGCCGGCGAAAAGCAGTAGAGAGCCAGAGCAATGTAGCCACCGCTATCGCCAAACAAACGCCGCGCCACCCACCAGAGCGCACCTCCCAACCAGAGGCCGAAAATAATGAATGGCAGCCGAAAGGCCCAGGGACGTGGTATCGCCAACGCCGCCCTTGCTGAGATCGGGACTACATGCTTCAGTTCTGACATCAGGCGCGCCGGCAAAGCGGCCATCAAGCTTGTAAATGGGGAAGATGCGCGGAATCCAGGTTCCGACGGCACCTTGAAGCCGGAAGCAATGTATTCATACTCGAGGTCAGAAAGCCTGCGGCCGGTCGACACCCAAAAGCATTGCAGCAGAAATGCCAGCAACAACAGCCCGGCAAAGATCTGCGGCCGTCCTATCCTGAGCTCTTTCACTGCCTGGCGCATGAAGGGATAGCGTACAGCTTACCGGGGACGGTTGGAAGCCAGGCAGGAATCTTGCTACGTCGGTTCAGCTCGACAAGGAAAAAGCAGCGGTACATTTGTCGCATTCAAGAGTGCCGAGTCTAAAGTTTGGCCATCTCACAGCCGATCAGTCCACAGAGGAAATTTGTGGAAGCACTTGCCCGATCATCTGAGACTTTATCCGAGCGCGTTCGACGCACTCTTGAGGATTTAGACGCGATTCAGCGATCTTTAGGAGTACCCGCTTCCCTGGCACATCACAAGAGTAATGAACCCACCTTGCCGCTGGACCTGGAATTGGCGGCGGAGCTAAAGAGCGTGGTGGACGTGCTGCGCAAACTCCTCTGGGCTTACATTACGGCGCTTTCGGCCAAGTCGGGACGCCAACCTATGGAGGTGCTGGAATGGTACAAGATGGAATTAGCTGTGGAGATGCTGCGCAACGCAAGTTCCCGTTCGCCTTCGACCCAGCCAGAATCAGCAAACAGCGCCTTCTCTTTTGAGGAGCTCGTGACCAGAGTATTGGCTGTCACTGCCATGCACACAACCGACGAGCATGCTCAAAAGGCACCCTTTTAGTATTTGGCTCTTAGCTTTCTCGTAATTCCTGGCCCCACCGAAGGCTGGTTGATTTCAGCAATCGCTGCTGTCAATGATTTCTGTTAGATTCTTTCCTGCGGCATCCAAACAAAGCCGATGGAAATGCAGCCTCCCACTACAAATCCACAGCCGGACGACTCTCTGCGCTTCATATTTTTCAATGAGCGTGAGGTGCGCCCCGGATGGCGGCTCCTGATATTCCTGGCTCTTTTTGTTGGTCTCTCGTTCACCCTGGCTGCATTGCTCCGTCCTTTGGCAGGACGGCTCCCTCAGGGATTGGCCGCTTCGGCCCTGATTTTGAACGAAGCAATGGGATTTCTGTCCATCGTTTTTGTGAGCTGGATCATGAGCCGGATCGAACGCCGCAATATGGGTGAATACGGGCTGCCGCTCCAGCAGTCCCGCGCACTTTCACGATTTATACGCGGTTACATTTTCTGGGGATTCCTTCCCCTCACCGTGCTTCTTGTCGTCCTGCGAGGACTGCACAAATTTTATTTTGGAAATCTGGCGCTCCACAATGGCGAGATATTTTATTGGGCGGCTATGTGGGGCTTGCTCTTCATCCTGGTTGGCTTAACCGAGGAATATACGCTGCGGGGATACCTGCTCTCCACCTTGGCGGAAGGAATTGGCTTCTGGCCTGCTGCCATCGTTCTGGCAGCTCTGTTTGCGCTCGGTCACACTTTCAATCCCGGAGAAAGCCGGATCGGGATTCTCATGACTGCATTCTTCGCCATGTTTGCGTCAGTGATTTTGCGCTATACAGGCAATTTGTGGCTGGCGGTGGGCGCTCATGCCGGCTGGGACTGGGGGCAGTCCTACTTCTACGGCGTCAATGACAGCGGACTACAGCTTCCCGGACACTTGCTCAGCCCACATATCGAGGGCCCCACCTGGCTTAACGGCGGCAGCACAGGGCCCGAGGGCAGCATTCTGTGCCTGGTGCTCATGGTCGCAATGTCCGCGCTCTTAGGGTGGCTCTACAAGCGATCCAAAGAGCCGGCGCTGGTGTTTACGAACCCATAGAAAAAGGCGAGCGTTCTGCCCGCCTCAAGTTTCTCACAGATCTCGCTTTAAAATGGCTTTAGATATCCAGGTTCTTCACATCGAGGGCGTTCTCTTCAATGAATTTGCGTCGCGCCTCGACATCTTCACCCATGAGGGTAGTAAAAATAGATTCACAAGCCTCTATGTCTTCGGCCTTCACGGAAAGCAGCGTCCTGCGCTCAGGGTCCATGGTAGTCTCCCACAACTGCCCTGAACTCATTTCTCCCAGCCCTTTGTAGCGCTGCACGGTGTATTCCCTGCGACCTTCGTTCAGCACATATTCAAACAGCTCACGACCGGACTGCTTCTCCACCACTTGAGTTTCGGCCTTAGTCCGGCGGGTTGGAGTCTTGGAGGTTTTCTTTGCCGCCTTCTCCAGGTCTGAGCGCTCGGCATCACTTAGATCAGCGGCGTTGTCGCCATTTGCGCCCTTGCCCACCATCTCCACCACAAAGGGAGGCTGCATGAACGGTTCAATCTGTTTGAACTTGGAAAGCATTTGCCGGTACTCCGGCGTGGAAGCCAGCGCCCAGTTGATGTGGCGCTCGGCCCCCTGCACATCCGTGAAGCGCACAGCCCAGAGGTTGTGCTCTTCGTCGAAGTAGCTCTCTACAGCTTTGAGCTGCTGTTCCTTGGCAATCTTGTTGAGCTCCTTCTCGAGCTGCTGAATCTTTTTCGGCGCGGTCTTCTTGTCGCCTTCAAAGTCACCGCGCTGTGAAAATCCCAGCCTGGGGAGCCACGCGGCAATTCTGTCATTGCGGATCCTCTTGTCCACCTTATCAAAGAAGCCCAGGTATTCATTGAGAGTGGTCATAAACTTGGCCAGGGCCGCACCTTCCATGCGAGCAGCGCCTTCACCATAGCGGACCACCATGCCTTCAGCCGCGCGCTTCACCATGACACGCACGAACTCACGATCGTCTTTGATGTACTGGAACGTCTTGCCTTTTTTGATTCCGTACAGGGGCGGCTGAGCAATGAAGACGTTTCCGCGCTTGATGAGATCGCCCATGTGGCGGAAGAAGAACGTGAGCAGCAGCGTGCGAATGTGGGAGCCGTCCACATCAGCATCCGTCATGAGGATGATCTTTCCATAGCGCAGCTTGGCCGGATCAAAGTCGTCTTTGCCAATCCCCGTTCCCAGCGCGGTAATCATGGCGCGGATTTCTTCGTGGCTCAGCATTTTGTCGTAGCGGGCCTTTTCGACATTCAGGATCTTGCCCTTCAGCGGAAGGATCGCCTGGAAACGCCGGTCGCGGCCCTGCTTGGCTGTCCCACCTGCAGACTCTCCCTCCACCAGGAACAGCTCGCAGCGGGCAGGATCGCGCTCCGAGCAGTCCGCCAGCTTGCCCGGAAGGCCGCCGCCATCGAGCGCGCCTTTGCGCCGGGTAAGATCGCGGGCTTTGCGCGCCGCTTCGCGGGCGCGAGCGGCCTCAATAGCTTTGTTGATGATTTTCCGCGCCACCGGAGGATTCTGCTCAAAGAACGCCCCCAGGCGCTCATTGAGGAATGCCTGCACGCTGCCGGCAATGTCCGAATTCAACTTACCCTTGGTCTGGCCTTCAAACTGGGGTTGCGGGAGTTTCACGCTGACCACCGCCACCAGGCCTTCACGCACGTCATCACCGGTGAGATTCTCTTTAACGTCCTTGAACAATCCAAGCTGCTGTCCCGCGTAGTTGATGGTCCGGGTGAGCGAAGTACGGAAGCCGGAGAGATGCGAACCGCCATCTACGGTGTTGATGTTGTTGGCAAAGCTGAAGACAGTTTCTGAATAGCCGTCGTTGTATTGGAGCGCAATCTCCATCTGCACACCGTCGCGCTCCGCTTCCATGTAGATAGGCCGATCATGGAGAACGCTCTTGCCCCGGTTGAGATGCTTGATGAATTCCGCGATTCCACCGGTGTATTTGAATTCCAGCCGCTTGGCTTCGCTGGTCTTGGCGTCTGTCTGGCGCTCATCAGTAAGCGTGATTTGCAGGCCGTGGTTCAGGAAGGCGAGCTCGCGAAGGCGCTGGGCCAGCGTGTCAAAGTTGTACTCCGTGACGGTGAAGATTTCCTTATCGGGCAGGAAGTGGATTTTGGTGCCGCGCTTTTTTGTCGTTCCGGTTTTCCGAAATTTACTCTGCGGTTCGCCTTTGGAGTAGGTCTGCTCCCAGACGTGACCGTCGCGCCAGATCTCCAAGTCGAATTGGTGGCTGAGAGCGTTCACCACGGAGACCCCGACACCGTGGAGGCCGCCGGAAACTTTGTAGGTGGAAGTATCGAACTTTCCGCCGGCGTGAAGTTTGGTCAACACCACCTGCGCGGCGGGGACCTTCTCACCATCCACGATCATGTCGTCAACGGGAATGCCCCGTCCGTCGTCGACTACGGTAATGGAGTTATCGATATGAATCGTCACATCGATCCGGGTGGCGAATCCGGCCAGCGCCTCATCGACGGAATTATCAACCACTTCATAAACCAGGTGGTGCAGCCCCATTTCGCCATTGGAGCCAATGTACATGGCGGGGCGGAGACGCACTGCCTCCATGCCGCCCAAGACCTTGATGTCGTCAGCGGTGTAATCGCCATTCCCGTTGCCGCCGGTCTTTCTAGTTTTCGCCGGCTCCGCCATTTGTTTTGCTATGACTTCTGATTCTTTCGTTGACACTCGCACTCCCATGTTTCCAGGCACAAATCAGGCCTTTTCGGTAGCCTCTTAAAAATCTCCCGAATCCTGCCCAAGTTCCTTAAAATTCAATAATTTAGAGGATATTGCGCCAGCCGATATTATACCACATGTAAGCCGTATAGGAAACACTGATTTACGCGTGAAATGGACCCTCCATGGACAAGACGAAACAGGATTTTGGTCAGGTCATGACATTGTTTTTTCCGAAAATAGAACGTCCCAAAGAACAACTTGCAAAGACGGTTATAACGTGTATACTGCCTGACGCATTCGGGCCCCACCAAAAAGATCTGCAAGAAAATCAAGATTACCAAGGTAACGTTACCTGATTACCAAGGTAATCTAAACGGAGAACTCCCCAATGAAGATGCTACTTCGGTCAGCGCTATTAAGTCTTGTAGTTTTCAGTGTTTACGCAGGCGTTTCTGCTCACGCGGCGGGAACCACCGTTAAGGGTGGCCTTCCATTACCAAGGCCGCAATGCAGTTGTATACCATCCATCAACTAGGGGTGGTGCGGAAACGCGCAACTGATTGATATTGAATAGTTTATCGTAAGCGCAGTATCGGTTCATGTGCCGTCGGTTAGTAGCAAGTTAGTAACTTGTACTTTAGTGCAAAAGCCGACGCTTGCAACGATACCAGGGCAATGTTATGCTTTCGCCCCTCTGAGGCGATTCCATGCATCTAACATTGCTTGAATGGGCACTAGCGTGCGTTACGGTTATCGTGCAACTTCTGCTTTTGGTCACCATGGTGAAGCGGAAGGCGCGGTCGACTTTTCCTGTCTTTTTCAATTATGTCGTTTTCTTCTTCGTTAACACTATTTTTCTGACGACCATCCTTCCACGGATTTCTCCCAGCCAATACTTTTACTCATATTGGTCAATTACCGTGGTAGGCATGGTCTTCGGGCTGTGGGCGCTGTATGAAGTATTTGTCCATATCCTCAAGCCTTACGACGCCCTGGTTGACCTTGGAAAGCTGTTGTACGGTTGGGTAGTTCTCTTTCTGCTGCTGGCTTCGGTCTTGACGGCAGTAGCGACGACCGGTACGCAGATACATAGAATCTGTACTGCAATCCAGCTGTGTGAGCGCAGCATAGAACTGATGCAATGCGGGTTCCTGTTGCTGCTAGTCCTGTTTGAAACCCGCCTGGGCCTTTCATGGCGCAGCCCTGCAATTTGCATCATGCTAGGCATTGGCGTCCTGGCGGCGTCGGATCTGTCAGGATCTTATATAACCGCGCAGAGTCCCTCCTGGTCCTACGCGCTGGATATCATTAGCGCTTGCGTCAGCCTGATGATTTACTCGGCTTGGCTTGCATCTATGATCATCCCCCAACCCGCGCGCAAGAGTGCTCTCGACTCACCCAGTCGCCTTATCTTCCAGCGTTGGAATGAAGCCCTGGTCGCCACCCCGCTCGTAGGCAGGAGGAACGAGGCCTTTGCTATGTCATCGGTCGAATCTTTCCTCCCCGGAGTTGAAAGGACCGTTGAGCGCGTCATGGCGCGCAAGATGATGCACTGATCTCTCATCAGCTAAAGATAGGCCGGGCATCTTTTCCCGGCCTTGTTGTTTTGTATTCGTTGTTATCCAGGACCGTCACGGAGGAGTTTGGCTGGCAGACGCGCGTTGCGAGACAATGATAGAGCTATTCGGCCATGAAAATCAAATCCTCATCGGCATCACGATGTAGCGATATTTGTATTCACTGTCACTCGCTTCGTCGGGGCGAAGCTGACCGGCCGATTGGGCGTCCTTAAACTCAAAGCGGACGTCACCGGAGCCCACCACTCTCAGGAACTCAAGCAGATATTGCGAATTGAAGCCAATCACCATGGGATCACCCGCGTAGCTAGTCTCAATGGAATCCTCTGACTCGCCAATTTCCGTATTAGAAGAAGACACTTTCAGCTCGTCTTTTTCCAGCCGCATGCGGATGGCATTGGAGCGTTCGTCGGCAAACTGGGCCACGCGCTGGATGGCCGCGTTCAGTTCGTCACAGTGGATTGTGACTGATTTGTTATTGTCGCGCGGGAGCACGGCTTCATAGTTGGGGAACTGTCCGGTAAGTTGACGGGAAGTCAGGAGCCGGTTGCCGGCACGGAAAAACAGTGTGGACTCATCCTTGGCAAACTCGACAACCTCGATCTCTGGAGCATTCAGCAGCGAACTCAATTCCGCCATGGCTTTTTTGGGCACCAGGATTTTCATTTCTCCGCTCACTGGCAGCTTGGAATTAAGGTGTTCAACATGAGCCAGGCGATGCCCGTCCGTAGCCACCATGGTAATGCTCTCAGGTTTCAGCACCAGCAGGGCGCCGTTCAGGGTATAGCGGGATTCCTCGTTGGAAATTGAAAAGATGGTCTTAGCAATCAGATTTCGCAGTACCTGAGCCGGCAACTTGATCGCCGATTCCACCGGAAAAAGTGGAAGCGCGGGAAAATTGGCCCGAGCCATGCCCACCATCTTGGTGTTAGAGCGACCGCTGCGAATCTGCACCCAGTGATTTTCCAGGAGTTTAATGCTGATCTCTCCATCCCCAAGCAGTTTTACGTAATCGTAAAGTTTCCGCGCCGGGATGGTACAGGAACCATCTTTCTTGACCTTGGCCGAGCAAGAGGTTCTCAGACTTAAATCCAGGTCCGTAGCAGTAATGGAGAGCTTGTCACCCGCAGCCTCAAAAAGGAAATTAGAAAGAATCGGAATGGTGGTCTTTCGTTCCACCACTCCCTGCGTCGCCGTAAGCTCTTTCAGAAGATCCAGCTTATTGACTGTGATTTCCATCGTGACTCCCGCCTCTGCACCCGCGGAAGAAGGCATATTGATGGCCCCCTTGAGAGACTGCTTCTACTTATATCAAAACAAAATAATTAAAAATAGCAGTAATAGTCGATGCCTGCGGAAAAGTGGGAATCTAGTCCAAGTGCTTTTATGACAGATGATTCCGCTGTACCGTTAAGTGCAATTCCCGTCCCTTTCATTGTGGTTGCAGCAGGATTTCCTGGCTGCGCACCCGGAATTCTGCCCAGCTATACACTGTTTCCACAAGGTTCCTCTGTTTTTCCTCACGATATCCCGGCTGTAAAGTGGAAAACCTGCGCTCACACTCGACCGAAGGCCGCAAGCATCTGAGGAGAACCGCTCAATTGTTCAAGGTCTCAGTCAATTTGTTGAGTAGTCTGTTTAAATCTTTGTCTGCCTGACGCTGCCCGTCGATCTTTCCAATCGAATGCATCACCGTGGTGTGATGTTTGCCACCAAATTGGCGGCCAATTTCCGGCAAGGAAGCCTCAGTCATTTGTTTTGAGAGATACATCGCGATTTGACGCGGGAACACGATAGCACGCGAATTGCTTTTGGTCTTGATTTCCGTCACACGCAGCCCAAACTGTTCGGCAACCGCCTTCTGGATAGCCTCGATGGTGACCTTCCGCGCCTGTGAATCTATAAAGTTCTTCAGGACCTGCTGCGCAGTTGGCAAATTGATCTCCGCACCGGTAAGGGAGCAGTAAGCCATCAATCGGATGAGGGCGCCTTCCAATTCGCGCACGTTGGTCCTCACGTTGGACGCGATGTAGAGCGCGAGATCGGTGCTCAGGGACACCCGCTCGGACTCCGCTTTCTTTTGCAGAATGGCAACTTTTGTTTCCAGATCCGGAGGCTGAATATCCGCTATCAATCCCCACTCGAAACGAGAACGCAGCCTGTCCTCCACCTCCGCCAGTTCCTTGGGTGGACGGTCGCTGGCGATCACGATCTGTTTCAAGGCCTCATGCAAAGCGTTGAAAGTGTGGAAGAACTCTTCCTGCATGCGCTCTTTGTGCGCCAGGAACTGGATGTCATCAATCAACAGGACATCCACGTTGCGGAATTTGTCACGGAAGGAAGTCATGCGGTCGTAGCGCAGCGAATTGATCAACTCATTGGTGAACTTTTCGCTGGAGATATAACAAATGGCGGATTGTGGCTGGCGCCGCTTCACCTCATGTCCGATCGCCTGCATGAGATGGGTCTTGCCCATGCCGACACCGCCGTAGAGAAACAGGGGATTGTAGGCTTTGGAAGGGCGCTCAGCTACCGCCTGCGCCGCCGCGTGGGCAAACTGGTTGCCGGAGCCCGCCACGAACGCCTCGAAAGTATATTTCGGGCTGAGTTGTGCGGCTGAGTCCCAATCAAACCGCTGCTGCCTGGCCACCGTGTTGGTCGGCGAAGGGACGGTGACTGACACAGGAGCAAAACCACCATCAGGCCGCACAGGCGGCGACGAGGGATCTTCCTCAGCGGTCACGAACTTCACATCCTGAAACTCGAGGGCCAGCAACTCCAGCGCCTCCTGAATCAGATCACCAAATTTTTCGCCTATGTGCCTGAACTCGGGCGCCGGCACGCGGACGAAAATGATGCTCCCGTTGGCATGGCTGAATCTTGTTGGCTTCAGCCATGTGTCATAGGAATGCCGGGTGATTTTCTTTTCAAGGGCCCCCAGTATGCGGAGCCATGGGTTCGCGGTCGCGGTTGCGCTAGACAATAGTGACATGCTTGAACTGTTTTCTTATTCGGCCGACAAGCCCGATTTTGACTGAGACTTTTTTAATTTTTTGCTCTGCGTGGGCATCCGTAGAGCAGTGAACATGTATTAGTGCAAACAAAAAATTATGAACTGGTCGGCATACTAGCACGAACTCAATTGTGTGAACACGCGGTGAATTTTTTTTTTTCACCGCAAAATGTTTCCACAGTGCAATTCTGTGTTTTCGCCAAAGTAAAATGCAAAATGTTGCGTGGCTGGTGCAAAAATCCACCTTATAGGAACAGCCCAACGGTCGTGAGCGAAATCCGCAACGGACTGAACTGCCCCCCTAGCTGTATGATGTCTCATTGCGAGAGTTGCGCAAGCCAAATTTGAAGGGGGATTGCGAGTCAACGCATCCACCTTTGCACTGAAGGCGAGGCGTTTACGATTGATCTGGCTTAAGGAATGGCTGTCCCTCGATTGGACAAGGCCTGAACGTTCTTACAACCCGAATGTGCGCGATTTCTTGGCGTCAATGCTGGGCTACCCTAAGGATCACGTTGTCACCGAGGACAGCGCCGGTGAGGGCTACGCTGACATTCAATTGACTACACCGGACGGCGAGCCTTGGATTGTCGGTGATTTAAAGAAAGACGACCTTTGGCTATTTGACCCGGATCGTCGCGAACAGCTTTGGGTAGACAAACGGAAATACGTATCGGGCACAACACGCTACGTTCTGTTCCTGACACCGCATGCCCTGGACGTTCGCCTACCAAACGGTGAACGATTGGACTCCGTACCGAGCCCCATTCTTCTCGCTGAAGTCGATGCTTCGCATCTGCGCACGAGATTGGCTTTCATGGCTTATGAAGCAGCGAGCCATGAACGCCAATGGCAGGTGTTTATATGCGGCAAATTGCCCTATTCATATCTAACCCTAGGTGTTCAAGAAAATCAAAGAAAGTTGCAGTTTGAGCTGACGGGCAGCTTCCGAGAGCTTACAGAGGTTGCCGAGGCGATCCTCAACGAGAGCCATGCAGCATATGTGGAGTATTCGAAGCTGCGTGACGATATCAAAGAGAGCCTTGCCACCGACCCGGAGACACAGCGGCGAGCGCTTAACCGGCTTGCTCATGTTAATAGATTCCCGAAGAATCTCTTCGAAGACCTACTTCCTTCGTTCGAGGAACAATACGGAAGAGACATGGATGTATCCTCCGAGGCAGATAGAATGAGGCGCATCATCGAGGCATTTGCCGCAGACTCGGTGGCCGCGCTAGTTGCCCGGGTCCTCTTCTTGAGATTAGTGGAAGATCTCGGATTGACTCTAAAGCGGCGGCTCTCCAACGGTGGACCCGAGCATTGGTCCAGTTTCGTCGAAGAACTCACGGGTGATGCGGGGGCTCTATTTAGAGCCGCTGCCGAGGACGTCTCCCGCATCTACTCAGAGCCTTTTGAGCCGTCTGTCTTTGACTGGATACAAGAGGCGGACTCGAAGGTTGGAACTGCGTTACAGCGTCTGATTATAAGATTAAATGCCTACGACTTCTCAACCCTGTCCGAGGAGATCCTAGGCGATATCTATCAGCAGTTCTTACCGCTGAAAAAGCGAAAACGACTGGGCGAGTATTACACACCCTCAACGATCGCTGGCTATCTCCTCGGCGAGACTGTGCAAAAACACGGGCGTGGTCGTGTGCTGGATCCTGCGTGCGGCAGTGGTTCCTTCTTGGTTCGCGAGGTGCACACGCGCATTGAAGACGCACAGCGACGCGGACTTGACCCAGAATCTGTCATCGAAGAAATTCTCCACGACATCTGCGGCTTCGATATAAATCCGTTTGCGGCGTTCATCACGCGATTTCAGATTATGTGGGCTCTACTGCGATTCTCAAAGGACCGGCGCGATCCGCAGCCACACGTTTACAACATAAACAGCCTATTGAAAGATTCCAGCATTGCGAAGCACCTCGGTACCCGCCATCTTCCTCCCGGTTCAATAGCGAGGGATTCGGAAAAATGGAAGTACGTTGTTGGAAACCCGCCTTACATCCGAGCTGAGCGAGTGAAATACGGAGAAGAGATGCGAAAGCTCTACCAAGGCGTTTGGGGACAAAATGCCGACACAGGCTTACTGTTCTTGGATCGAGCCATCCTAGAGTGGCTGGAGCCCGGTGGACGTCTCGGAATGGTGGTGAGTGGTGGTTATGCTAACTCAGAGGCCGCCGCGCCTGTCTGGACATTGCTTCAGCCCGGAGAAAGTGCCAGTTTACGAAAGATTGTCTGGCTTGAATTTATTGCAAGCGTGTGGGCCCCGAACGTAATCCCTATGCTCCTTGTGATTGAAAAAGTGCCAGCGCGCGAAACCGACATTATCGAGCTTGCCGTTCCGCGGACATGGCCACATGATTTTTCGTTTGAATCCATCAAGTATTCGGATTTTTTTGATGCAAGGATAAGTCCGAATGCCGCTCCGAATGCCGGATGGGGTCGATACCTTTTGCCGCTTTTGGTCGGAGCGGATATTCCGGTTCTTCGCTCCCTATACCCCGACCAGCAGACGTTCGTCCCATTGAGATACGCTGTGGAACCTCGGAGATCGCGAGGTCGGACATCTTATTGGACCTACGGAATACAACGAGGTGGAGCGCAAACTACCAGGGAACCCATATCCGGTCGCAGCTTACGTGTTTTCAGTGGCGGAGACATCGCGGTTGCCAGTCTTCAGGCTTCACATATGTGGTTGGATTTAGATCAAGTCGAACGGCGGAACTATGGCAAACTTAGTCTTTGGAGTCAGTCGGGGCCAACCACCTACCTAGCAGTTAATGAGATCGGATTAGCTCCAGCGGCAGTGGTCGTAACAGGTGAGCCCCATCCAGCCGCGGCGCTGAACAGTGTGGTTGTCGCACTGCCCCGCGCTGGCGGACCGTTGCCTGAGGCAGTCGCCGCTTATCTGAATAGCGATTTGGCTCGCTTCTATTGGGCGACGACGTTGCGCAGCGGTGTGCTCGAAGGATCCTCACGATCTCATCTGTATCCGCGTGTCCTTGAGGCTCTTCCTTGGCCGAGACAGCTTTCATCTGCTTCAGAGAAGCGTTTGCATAATGCGTATAAAGAACTCGAAGTAGCTGCGCAACGCACGATCTCGTCACCGGAGAAGTGGCTGGTTGAGAGCACAGCCAGTCTGTCTCCGGAAGAAGGTCTGCGCCTGACCGATCCGCTTGCTGGCCTGACGTTTAGGACGTGGTCCGATCCTATGGTTGATGAGTTGGAACAAAATGGCGATACAATTTCCAGCGGACTTTCTTCACTTACCTTGGCTGATGAGGGATTGGCCCAACTCGCGGTGACGCTCCTGAGGGCCCAGTGTGAGGATCAAATCAGCCGCCATGCGATGCAGTCGTTGGTCGTTCCGAAGGATTGGCGACCCGTAGTTAGCGAGTACAGGAAGCGACTGGACAATCATACACATGCGCGGAAGGGCTTCGAATCGAGGCTTAGGGAACTTAACGAGGCCGCGTTTGAAGCGTTTGGAATTAGCAAGACCAACCGACTTTACATCGAGACCAGGCTTGCAACGTTTCCCCTGAGCCGCCTCAACCCACGATATCCATGGGTTCCGGTCAAGAAGAATACAGCCAGATCGTTTGAACAGGACAGATTCGAGTGAGTTGCATAACGTGATTCGATGTTAATCATGCACTCTAAAACATGGCAACATGGCAGGGTGCGCGACATGAAAGTAAGGATCAGGCCCGTCGGGCCTCCCAATAGTCCTCAAATCTACCACTGAGACGACAGCAGCGGAGGGCAATGATGGCATTGGCGCCACGAATGGTCCAGAACATGCCGGACAGTTTGAGGC
>DATGJZ010000016.1:0-126201 GCA_035294925.1 Candidatus Angelobacter sp.
CATTGCAGATCAGGATTTTCGCCTTTGATTTTCAATTACTCAATTACCAAATTACCCGATTACCCAATTCTCGGAGACGACGATCCTGCCTTTGCCGTAACGAGTACAAAATTCTCGTAATCGCGTGCATAACGGCCTAACTACTTCTTTGCTTTCGTAATCGCCAGCAGCAATTCGTCAGTTGCGCCTGCCTCGCGTAGACGGCCTTCTGTGGCGTCGTCCAGCGTGAAGTCCACGCCTTTCTGCTTTACCAGCTCTGCGGCTCGCTTGGGTGTGACACCACCGTGCAGCAGTTTTTCAATGTCTGGCTCGCTCAATTGGGTGTGAACTGCAGGTGTGGTTTGGAACAGCGCTCCTTGGTTCATGGTGAACTTGAATGGATTCGGAGTGTAGCTCTGGATCACGCCCATAATGTCGATGATGGAGCCGGCAGCCGGCAAGTGGCTTATAGGCTTCTCCATGAAAACCTCGATGTCTTCGCGATTCGCCTTCTGGTTTTCATCCGTCACAGCGGCATGAATCGTATCCTTGGTGGCGGAGATCACCTTGATTGCCAATTTCAGTTTCGCCTGGCCATTTTTCTCTTTGGCTTGAATGGTCTGCCATACCTTATCCGCCGCGTTTTTATTGGCTGTGGACGCATCACGCTTCGACAGGATGAACTCCCAATCACTGAAGGAGAGATTCGCGGGATCGTTGTCTCGTACTGCTTGCACCGCCAGTTCAGCCGGGGTCGGCGCTTTGTTGATGTTCCAGGCATCCTTGGGAGGAGGGACTCTCTCGGTTGCCGCCCGCGCTACAATTCCGTCCCATCCTTCTTCGTTGCCGTGGTAGCTGGTATATTTCGACTTGCAATAGTCGGCAATGCGATTTACCGGCTGTTGCGTGTTGCTTTGCCGTTCTGCCAGGCTGATGGCTTTCGCGCAATACCAGAAGCCATTCAGGTCGACTGGGTTCATCTCCAGGTCGGCCACCCCAAGTTGATAGACGTTCTGCAAATTGTTGGAATCAATCTGGAGTGCGCGCTCGAAGTAGGTGCGGGCGTTCGCATAGTCCTTGTTCTGCAAGGCACACAGACCGGAGGCGCCGGCGAAGATGTCCATCATCTGGCGGTGCAAGCTCTCAAAGTCTGCTTCGGACATATTTTCCGGCCTCTGCCACCGGGGCAATTCCTCCAGCCCCCTCTGCGCATAAGGACAAGCCTCCTTCATCGCTGCCTGGGCTGCCGGCCCGCCATTGGCAGCGGTACCGCGGTCAATGGCCACGATAATCGCCTGCGCCCGCAGGTTGTGAGGATGCGTTTCCAGGATGTGCCTGCCTACCTCTAACACCTTTGCTTGGTTGCCGGCCTGCTGATGAGCGGCCATAGCCTGCTCCAGCGCATCGAGATATACGATACTGTCTGGATAATTGCGGGCAAAGGCTTCCATGGCGGCGCCACGCTGGGTGGGGTCCTGGATCCGTAGCGCTGCCATATACGCGTTGTATTCGGCAGGGTCCCGGATCACCTTTTGATTGCTGTTGTCCTTACGCAGCGTTGGTTGTTGCGTGCAGAAGGCTGCCGATACCGTCGCCAGCATCGTAAATATCAAGATTGCCCTCCGCAACATTACGCTTGCTTGCTCTCCTGGTTGAATCACTGCTTAGGCCCCAGAACGTCCTGCTCAGTCTTCTGTGCATCTTTGGCGCGTTTCGAGCCGCTCCGGGCGGCAACGTTTTTTGGATCCAGTTGGATCGCTTTTTGAAAATCATTAGCAGCAGCCGCGTAATGACCCTGATCCAATTCCGCATTTCCCAAACGTACCAGATCGTTGGCCTTACTCACATTTGCAGAATCAGCAGCCGAAGACGGCCTGGCCTGATGCTTCACAGGAACGCTCACTTGCGGTGGAGCGCTATCATCAGTGGGGCCTTTAGGAGTCTCCACGGTTGCCGTTGGGGAAGGTAGTGCCGGCCCAGGCATGTTCGCTATCGCGATGTTATTCGTCACATCCGAGACGCCAGGTACTTCACGCGCCAGATTGGCAGCCGTATCTTTGTCGCCAGGTAAGGGAACACTGCCGGAGAGAGTTACCGCGTCCGAGCTGACGGTAACGGTAATATTCTTGCTCCTTCCCTGGAGCACTGTAGATGACTGGAATTTCTCAAGAACCAGGTCACGCAGGACCGAGTCATGCATCCGCAATGCCGCATTCCGGCGCTGGATCGCAGTTACCAGAAGGTAGCCGGCAGTAATGCAAACTGCTACCGCCAGGCTCACGATCAGAATTCTCCACCGCTTGCCACGATCCGGGAGTGGGTCGTCATGACTTTGCGCGCGCTCTGGCGTGCGTGGTTCCGTGGAGCGCGTCCGGATCATCTGCGGTGCTTCTACTTGCAACTGAGGACGGGAAATCGATCTCTGTGCTGCTGCCGCCGCAGACCCCCTTGGCGTTGTGCCGGGCTCTTCTGCGCTTCTGGCCCCAGCCTGCGGGCCAGATATTTTGGTGGGTGCAAGTGCAGCCGCTCCGTTCCCGGCAGGTTTTACCAGCTTCGGTGGATTGCGTAGCGCTGTCAGCATCTCGTCGGCAGACTGAAACCGCCGCTCGCGGCGCTTTTCTAAAGCCTTCATCAGCACTGCGGAAACTGCTTCCGGAATCCCCAGGTCCGGGCGCAGCTCGTGCGGCGGACGCGGAATGGTCTGTAAATGATGCAGGCACATTCCCAGGGGCGTGTCAGACTTGAAAGGTAACTGCCCAGTCAGCATTTCATACAGGACCACTCCCAGCGAATAGACGTCCGAGCGGCCATCCACCTTATCGCCAATCTGGCCTTCTGCCTGTTCCGGTGACATATATTCTGGCGTGCCAATGATCACTCCGGTCTTGGTCGCCGTGATTCCTCCCTGCAAAACACCTTCTTTAGCTTTGGCGATCCCGAAATCCAGCACCTTAGCCACTTCGGCTCCCTCGGGATCACGTGTGACGAAGATGTTATCGGGCTTGATGTCACGATGGATAATGCCTAGCTTGTGGGCTGCGCTTAATGCCGAGGCCACCTGAGCGCCCAGCCTCAACGAACGCTCTACGGAAAGAGGCCCCTGATTCTGGATCAGCTTGCGCAGATCGTCGCCCTGAAGAAATTCCATGGCGATGAACGGGCGTCCATCCTCAATTTCATCCAGATCTTCTACCCAGACAGCATTTTCATGGCGTAGCCTGCGGGCAATGGCAGCCTCCTGGCGGAAGCGCCGCAGAAAATCCTCATCGCTGGCGAACTTGGGAAAGACTACTTTAACCGCCCGTAACTCGTTGAGCAGGCGATGGCGGGCGCGATAGACGGTGGCCATGCCTCCAGCCCCAATCCATTCCAGAACAATGTATTTGCCCCGGATGATCATCCCCGGTTCGAGTTCCCGCACAGCGCGCAGCGGCACATTATCGGTAGGGCAAACTTGCAATGGGTCCGCGAAGAGGTGTTGGCATGTTGTGCAGTGCTTCACCTGCTACTCCGACCATGTTTGGGGTATGTCAGCCTGAAAACTGATTTCACAGAAAATGCACTCAACCGGGTGCTTTGATGGTCATAATACTTCGGAACTCTCCAGAAACAAAGGAGAAAAGTGTGTCGCAGGGGCGGCAAAGTGCGGCAAAGTAAGCAAAAGTCCAGCAACCGATGAAGATCTTCTTTAGGTACAGTTCAAATCTCTCTTTGGCTGCTCGTGACCAGGAATGGAATCCAGAAAGCAGAACCAGACCGTGTGAATGTAAGCATCAGAATACCTGGCACGGCAAGCGATCGATCGACCCAGGATTTGATCGCTTAGACAGTCATTCAGACCCATCCCGGTGAAAACGCGGTGGCGCAAACCCGCCGCTCTTGTCGGTCTCCGCGAGTTCATTGGACACTCACCGTCCGTATGTCCGCAAAAACAGCTTCTTTGCTCGTTCTAGTTTCTGAAGGACCTATGTCTCTGTTGTTGGTCTTGATCTAACTAGCAGCTGTCAGCTGGAAGCTAGCAGCTCTTTCACCGTAACTTTTCGCCCTTTCCACCGGATTAGCTATATAGAGATCGAAACACGGTCCCCGGGGAGTTGAACTTGAACGCAATTGCGAACTTGGCCGATGAGCGGCTCCTGATCGAGGCGGCGCAGCATGACCCAAGCCGCTTTGCCGAGCTGTACGAAAGCAACTTTCACCGGGTGTACGCGTTTGTCGTGCGCCGCGTGCATGATCGTACGGAAGCTGAGGACCTGACCGCTGAGGTCTTTCATCAGGCGCTCTCGAATATAGGACGCTTTGAGTGGCGCGGCGTCCCCTTTGCGGCTTGGCTTTTGCGGATCGCCGCCAACACTCTGGCTGACCGCTGGCAGCGGGTCTCAAGGAACCAGGAATTACAAGCTGACGTTCTGGAAGACACGGAGGCTGAAACCGAAGAGGATGTAGAACGGCGCGTCATCCTGTTCCAGCTTGTGGAACGGCTGCCGGCAGACCAGCGCCTGGTAATTGTCCGGCGGTTCATCGATCAGAGGAGTGTGCGCGAAATAGCGCACGAATTGGGACGGACAGAAGGCGCAGTGAAGCAATTACAGTTCCGCGGCCTGCAGGGCCTGCGCGATAAAGCAAGGAGTCAATCGTGAATAACATTTCAACTTTCGACCAACTCGATCAGGCGATTGAGGCAATGATCGCCAGCCCGGAAGCACCATTGGTAAAGCATGACCCGCAGCTTGCTGAGTTGCTGCGCGTAGCCTCCGATCTGCTGCAGCTTCCGCGTCCGGATTTCAAGATGCACCTGAAAACGGAGTTGGAATGGGTCGCCTCTGCTCGTCCACTTTCTACGGCGCCACAGCCGAAACCCGTTGTAGATCCGGATATCTTGCCCTCGTTATTTCGCAATGCTTACGGGACATATCCTGTCCGCCGGATTCACTTTGCCGCCTCGCTGGCAGTACACGCCGCAGCCGCAGTGCTGGTGCTTGCCCTTGGAGTTATGGCCGTGAAAGAAACGGCCGTGAAACAAGCAACGAAGCCTGTTTCCGGTGGGGTGGTCTCCCTGGCGGAATACATCCCGCCCGTTGGGACGGTCCGGCCACATGGAGGCGGTGGCGGTGGGGGCGCCGACATGCTGGATCCATCAAAGGGCTCCTTGCCGCGGCCCGCGAATGCGCAAATAACTCCGCCCATTGTGGTGATACGCAATCTTGATCCCAAGCTCAAGATTGAACCCACCATCGTCGCTCCGAACCTGCATTTGCCCCAGACCAGTCAGTTGGGAGATCCGCTTTCTGGCCTTATGACTCCCTCGGACGGACGGGGCGTTGGTGGCGGCATCGGCTCAAACGCGGGCGGCGGTGTTGGCGCGGGCACAGGTCCTGGTTTTGGTCCGGGCAATGGGGGCAATTTTGGCGACGGCGTATTCACCGTGGGCAACGGCGTCAGCGCGCCCCGGGTGATTTACGACCCCGAACCCGAATATTCCCAGGAAGCGCGTGCCGCCAAGCATCAGGGAACCGTAACCCTGTGGGCCATCATCGCGCCGGACGGGCGGCCACGGGAGCTGCGCGTCGAACGCTCCCTCGGCATGGGATTAGACGAAAAAGCGATTGAAGCTGTTCGTACCTGGCGCTTCGAGCCAGCCAAAAAAGACGGCCGCCCCGTCCCGGTCATGATCGAAGTTGAGGTGAGCTTCCACCTGTATTAGAAGGGTTGCTTTTGGCTCTTAACTCTTAGCTCCAATACTGTTCACCTAAGAACTCCCGGCTGCCATGGATGTCGATCTCGTCGTGCTGCTCCATCCCCTGAACGCTGTGTCATACAATCAAAGTCCCCGTTAAGCTCGCGCGCGTTTTCTTCAGCGCGCGAGTAGGGGCGAGGAATCGGCTCCGCCCAAGCACCGCTATCACCAAGCTGCTGGCCATTCCGGAGCCACATGCCACCAAGATCGTCGGGAACGCCAACCGCGTAGCACTGAGATGCTCATTCCAACAGCGGTTCTGTCCATCTTGACCAACAAGGTTCCATTTCTTACTGGTGAACAGTATTGCTCTTAGCTCCAGATCGTTAACAGATGTAGACGTACATGGCAGATGACCGCTCACAGTTGGTAAGTAGACCATTTGCTTTTTCGCAGCAGATTAGTTTCCAATAAATTTTACAAACCACGAATGAAACATTTGCTTAGTGTCATCTGCTTAATGTCTCTCGCGTCACTGCTCACATTCGCGCAGGCCGACCTTCCACCGGGTTCGATCAAATTGCTTCCTGGGTATCAGCACAAGAGGGGGCACGGAATTGATTCCACCGTAGGAGTAATCTGGAAGACTGGCGGCTTGCTGATGGAGTACGACATTGGGGCAATGGCCGGAGACTATACCCACTGCCCTCCGTGCGGTTGGTCCAGAAGTGAAGAGATATGGAGGAAGAAGCGGGTCATCAATGGCCAGCGAGCAGTCTGCGTCCTCACGAAAAAGAAGACGACAAAGACATTATTTGTTTCATTTCCTGAGCTGGATGCTAACTTCTTCGCCGTAGTCCGCACAGACAGCGATTCGGCCGACATGTTCCAGATGTTATCTACATTTCAGCCCATTGACCTGCCTCGATAGCATTGTCCCAGCAAGGCGAAGGTTCGTACCGTTATAACTCCTTCGTTTGTGCTTTTAATAAATGCCGAGTACCATCAATTGTCCGCCTCCGTCCTGGCCCGCAAATGAGACCGGCAAAACACGTGATGCGTTTTCCGGCACACCCGCCATTATCGGCAGCATTCCCATCTTTCAGCGCACATTTACAACCCGTAACACGAGTCCGCAAAGCGTGAAACGCCAAACACGACACTTACTGAATCCCCTTGGTGCCCTTCGCGGCTGGTTCATCCTGAACGGCTTCGACCGGTTCGTGGAACCAAGCACGTTGAACGTTTGCTTCCATTTTGCTCCTGCCGGACCTTCACCCAGGGTAATCCGCGAACGGCACACAACTCGCCTCAATATCTCACAATCAAGAGAGAAAGTCCGGTCGGCTATTCGGTACCTCGATCCGACACCTTACTTGGCCGTTTGAACACGAGCACCTTTCCGGTAAAAATGTACACAGCATTTCCCTCCTGGTTTAGAGTCGTACTTTTAACTTTGACCAGCGCCTGGTTCGGCTTCGACCTGGATGGAGTGATTTCCACGACCTCGCTTTCCACATGCAGAGTATCTCCGGGTCGCGTCGGGTTGGGCCACGTCAAGTCTCCACCCAAGCCAATAATTCCATTGCCCAGCGGGAGTCCGCCTATAACGAGAAGGCGCATCGTCGCTGCTGCTGTATGCCAACCGCTCGCGGCCAATCCCCGGAATACAGTGGCCTGCGCGGCAGCCCCGTCGAGGTGAAACGGTTGCGGATCAAATTGCGTTGCGAATGATTTGATCAGGTCTTCGTCCATCGTATAAGTGCCAGACGTGAAGCGCTGGCCCACAAATAGATCTTCGAGGTACAGGTTCGCCGACTGCTTTGCGGCTAAACCAGACTGTCTTGGTTGGTCGACCATTGATCCTCCGGATGCGCTGCTAAACGTGAATCGGGACAGTTGTCCCGACTACAAATTTTTTTACTTGACTCTAAGTTGTTGAAAAATGAAGCGAAAATTTAGGTGTACTAAAGTTGCCTGCCAAGTTCCAACTGGCTATCCTGCATCCGCAGGCAAAGTAGGCCAAATACTAAGTACTAAGTACTAATTACTGAATCTTATGACAAATCACAAATCCGCTGGCAACACCCAAATCGCTCCCCTCTCCGGCTCGGAAGTGCTCACCCATATCGCCTCCTTCATCCGCCGCTACCTCGTATGCGACGATCACCAACTCACCATTCTCACTCTCTGGAGCGCCTGTACCCAATGTCATCACCACTTCTTCACCGCTCCCTATCTTCATCTCCGCTCGCCGCAGCCCTGCTCCGGCAAATCCCTCTGCCTCAGTCTTCTGTGCGACCTCTCCAACGCGAGTACCTGCTTCACCGGGCTCCCAGCCGCTCCGTTGCTTGCCCGGCTGATTCAGGGACGCTCTATGGACGTTGTGGATACCACTGCCCCTCTCGCGCCATTCCCGCTCTTAATGGACGACTGTCACCACAGTTTTGGACCTTCTGAGCGTCAGCCTCTCGCTGCTCTCCTCGCCTCCAGCTCGGAGAGGACGGGATTTTTCTCTTGGGGTGACGACGACTTCTATCTCTTTGGCCCAAAGGCTTTTGCCGGCAATGCCCCTCTGCCCTCATCCCTGGCTGCCCGGTGCATTCCCATCCAGTTACGTCGCCCCAAGCCCTCGGAAAAATTTGTCCGTTACTGGTCGCAGGATTGTAGCGATCTGTCAAAACCCATAAGGGATCATCTTCACCGGTGGTTGAAACAGGTTTCGTCCGCCCTCGCCCAGGCCGCCAAGAATCTCCCACCGGATCTTCCTCCCGCGCTTTCTCCCGAGCAGAGCCACTGCGCCGAACCTCTCGTCCACATTGCTGACGTCGCTGGCGGGGCCTGGCCGGCCAAGGTCCGCGCCGCTCTGGTTGCTGTTTTCAATCTCGCCGAAGCCAATCCTGAGTTGCAAATGCTCTTCGACCTTCGTGCCATCTTCCGCGACAAAAACAACCCTGAATATCTGGCCACCCGCGATTTGTTGTCCCAACTTCGCGCGCTGGATAATCGCCCCTGGAACGCCTGGAGCAGCAAATCCGGACGCCGCCTGGCCGGTTATCTACGCCCCTTCGGCATCATGAGCCGCCGCTTGTACTCTGCTTCAGGAGACGACTTCATGGGTTATCTTCTCGCCGATTTTCAGGATGCCTGGGAACGCTATCTTCCATCTTTGTCCGCCAGCGCAGATTCCGGGCGAATCAAGGTCACGTCAATGGAAATGCCGCTCAGGCAGGAACCACCATATGCGCCATTGGCGCGGATTTCGGAGGAATCCTCCCTTCCTCCGCAAACCTCCGGCACCAGAATCCCCTTGATTGGCGCGCATTCCGGAGGAACGGAGGAATTCGGGCATTTTTAGAGCATTTTTCGATGCACCGAATTAGTCCAGTACCGGTTAGTTGCATTGAGCACTATTTTTACCTATGCTATTCCTAGGAAATACCAATGCCAACCCTATACGTAGAAAATGTGCCCAAAGATCTTTATGAAGCTCTGCGCGGACGTGCGCTTGAGCATCACCACTCGATTGCCGCTGAAGTCCTTTCTCTGCTGGAGCAGAATATCCCGACAGACAAGGAGCTGAAGGCCCGCCGGGCTCTTCTGCGCAAACTGGAACGGATGCGCTCAAAGACGCGCACGCCGGGTCGCCGGTTTCCCTCGACGGAGGAGATGCAGCGTGAGGACCGGGCGCGGTGAGTACGAGTGTTGTGGACGCAAGCGTCGCTGCGAAGTGGTTTCTCCCTGCCAAGCAGGAACCTCTCGTCGATGAAGCTCTTCTGCTCTTGAATGCGTACTCCGCCGGACAGATCCAGTTTGTGGTGCCCGACCTGTTCTGGGCCGAGTTCGGCAACATCCTCTGGAAAGCGGTTCGCCAGGGACGCTGCTCGAAGCGCGCCGGAGAGACAGCGATTGCATCGCTCAAGCAGCGCAATTTGCCTACAGTGTCATCGTCTGCTTTGCTTGATCTAGCATTCAGAATAGCAACCGCATTTGATCGCACTGTTTACGATTGTTTGTACATCGCATTGGCTGTGGAGTCCAATTCCCAGTTCATTACCGCCGATGAACGCCTGGCAAACTCAGTTGCCGCACATCTGCCCGTCAAATGGCTGGGAGCCATTTAGGCAAACCGAAGCGCAGCGAGGCGCCGGAAAAACCAAAGCTTGTCAGCTGTGCTGTTGCACTATTTCTCGCTCAACTGTGTCGCTTGCAGCACGAACCACTGCTCCCACATCGCCCGCAGGTCGGCGAACACAGGTGAACCGGCATAGCGCATGGACAAATCGGGCGTTGCTTTGGCCGTCTGGCCCCTGGATCCTGCCTTCAGGACCGCTGCGCTTAACGTATTTGCCAGCGCCGGGTCGAAGCTTTCCGTCACCAGCACCAGGTTGTTTGGCCTGCACTCAATGCTGACGAATCCTTCTTCTGTGTTGAACTGAAAGCTTTCCAGCGGACAATCATTTCCCTGGCATGTGGACGCCACCGCTGCAGCCTTGGAGTAACGCTTGGGTACGGCATCGGCGTAGAACTGTGCAAACTTGTGGGCCGTCAGGCTGGAGTTCCATGTGGAAACGTGGATCAGCGCGACGTCAGCCGTGGTCGCGGCCTCTGTTGGGACTTCCTTGCGTTTCACCACCAGATACGAACTGCCGCGCCAGCCGCGTGAGATGCTCTCTGCCAGGCGGCTGGTATCGAATTGCCGGACCAGGGAGCGCACGTCAAGCTCTCCCAGGCCGCCGGAATCGATGACCACGTATTTGTCAGCCAGCGCGCTGCTCAGATCCGGGATGAGCGGGGCCCGGACGCCTTGCCGCTGAAGATAAGCCTGGGGTTGCAGAACTTCATGGGTATTCAGAGGTGGCCGCGCAAAGACCTTTCTAAATGCCAGCTCCTTGCCGCCACTTCCCAGCAACTCAAGTTCGAAAACCAGACCCTCACGGTACGGGAAGGCCATCGCATCGCGTAGCGCGATCGGTGAAGCATGGATCACCGGCGTGTCAGGAATAGGCATCATGGTTAAATATTGAGACATTGCACTGCTTGCGCCGGGAAGGAATTCCAGTCTTGCCGGGATCCCTTGTTGTTTGAATGTATAGTCGATCAGCACCACCATCGCCTGACCTTCCAGCACCGCGTGGCGGCCCACGGATTCGGCCAAAGCTTGGTCCGCGTTTACCTGGAATTGTCCAGGCGCCGGATCTTTGGAATTGCTGCCGCGTTGCCAGGTGAGGAGGTTGAAATTCTGATCTTGAAGGGCGTGGGTTAACTCGTGGGCCAGCACGCTTAGCTGTGAATCCGGCGAAACCCAATTCAGGAGTGAGATGGTCTTTGTCCGTGGATCGTAGAATGCCTCCGTCGCCTCGGCGTACATGCCTTCCACGAATTTTCCGGTAGAGAATACACGTGGGAGATAGCCGAACTTCTTCATGGTCAATTCTTCCGCCTGGAGGCGCTTGGACTCTTCGTCATCCACTTTTCGCGCTTGCATGGTGACAACCAAATCATCGCGGCTGATCATGCGGGGCTTTACCGCCGCATGAATCGGCAATCCGGAATCTTCGCTGGCAAATCTCAACGTCGGTGGGACTGAATTCAGGATCTTTTGTGCCTCCTCGGGCGATACGCGCACTTTGGCCAGATTCTTGCCCTGAAGTTCGCGGGCGACCTCTGCCACACCTCTTTCTTGGCTTGGCTGTTCCACGGGAGCGCTGCCGCTGGCAGGAGCCTTTGCCTTGGCGCTGCGCGCCTGTTGGGCAAGGCTCAAGGGCTGGGAATCTGGTGCGCTCTCCTGGGCCGCAGCGGGCAGGATCAAAGTGGTGAGAAACAGCAGGCAAGTCTTCCACCTGTAAAGGCGCTGCATCGGCCCTCCCTTATCATCCGTGGGATAGATATAGATAAGGTGCAGTTTAGGCGCAATTCGTGCGGGTCTCTAGTGACGGAGGTACCGTGGCTCATGACCGGTTTCGGAATTACGACTCTCGACGGTCGATTCTTCCGGGGATGGGTCGCGCGCCACGGGTCAAATTTATTGGGCCGCGTCGGAAAGCCTGGTAGCTTGCGAATTGGCGAGTTTCCAATCCGTGCCTTCCTTCACCCAGACGTGCACAAAGTAATACCCGCCGCTGAAATCGTGACCTTTGTAACTGCCTTTGATCACGCTATTGCTGGTGGCAATTACACAATCGCCGTTAAAGATGCGGGCATTCATATCGCTCAGGTTCACTTCCTCGTATTTGACGTCCGGAGACTCGTAGAGCTTGATGGTCTCAGCTTTGCCAGCGCTCTGGCCATCAGGATTCAGACCTGCGTAGTGTTCCTGCAGGTGCCGTTGCCACCAGGCAGACTTGCCGTCAAGAAGGGCTGTCCGCAGTGATTGTTCGAGTTCCTGGATATCATGAATGATCTCCTGCTCATTCTTGGGCGCAATTCTGGTCAGCTTCTTTGCCGAAGTCTGGGCCTCCAGGACGCCAGATCCGGCAGTGAGCATCACCAGGATGCATACGCAAGCGCTCGGTTTCTTCAACATTTCCTCCCCATGGGGCGGACTCTGCCCTCAGTTGATAAAACGGCCTTAAAATATATTAAGTCACGCGGGGGCATCAACTTGGGTAATCTCGCGGGTTGACAGTCTCTGCTGAGACCATATAATCGCGCTACTGCATGTCACGTTCCGTAAAAATCCAAGCCATCATCGAGGAGGCGGTTTCAGAAGTGTTTGAAGCTGCCCTGCCCAAACTGCGCGCGGAAATCATCACCCGTACCGTGCAGGAATTAGAGTCACTGGAGCCTGCCCCGGGCAGCCTGCCCACTGACCTTCTGAAGGCCGCAGCCTTTTCGATTCAGGACTCCGCGTCCCAGGCTGAAATCCTGCGCCATCTTCTGGAAGGAGTAGCACGATTCTGCGGCAGGGCTGCTCTCTTTGTAATCAAAGGCGCATCGATGAACGGCTGGCAGGGAACTGGCTTCGAGAGCAATGAGGTGGTTAAGACCATAAATTTGAGCGCGGCCAACGGGCTGGCAGGGAGCGCCCTGCAGGGCCGCAGCCCAGTCACAGGAAGAGCCGAAGAGTTTGACGCTGGATTCGTGAGCACCGTTGGCGCGCCGGTAGATGGGAACTGTGTGGTATTGCCATTGGTGGTGAAGGAAAAGGTGGCCGCGTTAATCTATGCAGATGTCGGCAACCTGCCGGATTGCACAGTAGACGCCTCGGCCCTTGCTCTCCTCTGCCGTTTCACCGCACTTTGGCTGGAATTGACCGCTCTGCGCAAGGCAGGAATAACCGCAGCGCCAGAAGAGGCGCACGTGCCTGCGCCGGCGGTTGCGGGCGCTGCCGTGGCTGCGGCGCCGGGTGATGGCGTTCCGGCGGCTGCGCCTGTCGCCGAAGAAGACGATCTCCACAAGAAAGCCCGGCGCTTTGCCAGGCTCCTGGTGGACGAAATCAAGCTGTACAATCAAGCCAAGGTGGCTGAAGGCAGGCAGAGCAGGGACTTATATGACCGGCTGAAGGAAGACATTGAAAAGAGCCGGGCGGCCTTCGACAAGAAGTTCGGGGCAAGCCCTGCGGCCTCGGCTAATTATTTTACTCAGGAATTAATTCGCATTTTAGCGGATAATGATGTTTCGCTCATGGGCGTTACTTTTCCGCATTAGTTGAATCTGTGGCCGTCAGACGTTTTCCATTTATTCTCTTCACCCTGGTGCTCGGTTTAGGAGTCGGCTCCTCGTACTCGTGGAGTGCGCCCCAAACCAGCAGGAAAAGCACCGCCTCGCGTAAATCAACTGCGAAATCCCGCAAGCTCCAGCACATCCACCGGGCATTCATTGCGTCAGCGGAGCTTAGGCCCATGGCGCAGCAGCTACTGCAATCGCGCAGCGCCCAGGCCTACGCCGGGGTTGAAGCCTATGCGCGCAACCACCAGAAAGATGGGGCGGGCCCGCTTGCCTGGCTGGTGATCGGCTATGCCCGCTATCTGGACAAGGACTATTCCAAAGCTCTTGCTGCGTGGCAGCATAGCAACGAACTGGCGCCTGTGTTGGGCGATTACCTGGATTACCTCCGGGCGGGTGCGCAACACGGGCAAGAGGACCACGCGGCCGTAATCAAGACGCTTGAGGGCTTCGATCAAAGATATCCTGATTCGCTGTTTATCCGTGATTCAGGCATTCTCTATGCCCAGGCATTGATTGCCACCGGCGAGCCGCAGCGGGCCGCTGTTTATCTGGAAAAGCATCGCCAACCGCTTCATTCGGATGTTGAACTGACGCTCGCGCACGCGTATCGTAGCGCCGGCCAGAATGGCAAAGCGGCAGAGGTCCTGCGTCGGATCTATTTCGAAGAACCGTTGGCTGGCGAAGCGGAAAGCGCCGCCATGGAGTTACGCAACCTGGGTGAAGTCCCGCCCAGCGGCAGCTTTGAGCAGCATCATGCCCGGGCCGGCATTCTGATGAAGGGCAAACGCTATTCGCAGGTGGTAAGTGAACTCACGCTCCTGGTGGAGCAAGCCCCACCTCCAGCCCTGCACAGCATTCAATTGGAGTTTGCCACTGCTTTATATCGCGAACGCAAGCGGGACGATGCTCAGCGCCTGTTTGAAACCGTCCTGAAAAGCGCGGACGCCGATGCTGATTCCAGGGCCCAGTCGCTCTATTTCCTGGCCGAGATTGCGCGTGATAAGGACGATCGCGATAAAAATGCCGATTTCATTGCTCAGTTGCGCACCGTCGCCCCGCAGAGCACGTGGTTCCAGCAGGGGCTGCTTTCCGCCGGCAACATGTACTTACTCAAGAAGGAATACGACAAAGCTGTGCGCGCGTATTCTGAGGTTTACGACCGCGAGCGCAACGGCAGGTTCTCTCCCTATGCTCACTGGAAGTCAGCCTGGCTCAGTTACCGCATGGGCAAGATGGATGACGCTAAGCGGCTTTTTGAAGAGCAGCTTACACTCTATCCCTCTTCCAACGAGGCGCCGGCGGCGCTGTACTGGCGTGGACGCCTGGCTGAAGCCGATGGCGATCAACCACTCGCGCGGGCCTACTACCAGAAGCTTTCCGAGAATTATCGCTACTATTACTATGCCAACCTGGGTCGGCAGCGTCTCACCCGGATTGGACTCACCAATGTAGGCGACCCGCCGCTGCTGGACAAGCTGCCCGCGCCATCCGTGCCTCCCAGGAACTGGGATGCGCCAGAAGATAATTTGCGGGTCAAAAAAGCTCAATTGCTGGCCAATGCTGCCTTATATGACTTTGCAGAAAGGGAGCTTCAGGCTGCGGTCAGCGGCGCTCCTTCCTGGCAGGCAGCCAGCGAAGCCCAGCTCTATGCCGATGCCGGCAGCTACAACATGACCATTGAGACGCTCAAGCGGGCGGTTCCCGGTTATTTTTCATCCGATTTGAATCAGATCCCGCATCCGGTATGGCAAGGTCTTTTTCCCCGGCCCTACTGGGAGGACCTCAAGAAAAACGCGGTGTTGAACCAGCTTGATCCGTACCTGGTGGCCTCGTTGATCCGGCAGGAATCGGAGTTCAATGCAGCGGCGCTTTCCCACGCCAATGCCATGGGCCTGATGCAGCTCTTGCCACAGGTGGGAAAGGGCATGGCCAAGGAAGAGAAAATCAAGCACTTCTCCACGGATGAACTGTTTGTTGCCAATATCAATCTCCAGTTGGGAACGCGCTATTTCAAGCACATGGTGGACCATTACCATGGACAACTGGAGTACGCTCTGGCTGCCTACAATGCCGGTGAGGACCGCGTGGATGAATGGCGCAGCAGCGGCGACTTCAAGGATGTGGAAGAGTTCGTCGAATCTATTCCGTTCACTGAAACCCGCGAGTACGTGCAGGCAATTATGAGGAATGCCGTGCTGTATAAACTCCTGTATCCCAGCAGCTAACAAACGGCAGTTGGGCAATTTGGCCGAGGCCAGGATCAAGCCTCTTTGAGTTGCGCGAAGAAGACCTCGCTGAGTAGCAGCAGGGCGCCAACCACGATGGCGCTGTCGGCAATGTTGAATGGATACCAGTGATGCGAGCCCAGGTAGAAGTCGAGAAAATCTGTAACTGCGCCACTTGCAAGACGGTCCCATAAATTTCCCAGCGTTCCGCCAAAGACCAACGATAGCGCGATGGTATGGAGATTCGTCTCCCGGTTTTTCCATAAAAGAACAGAGATCGTAACCAGAGCAGCTATGGAGAAGGCGACCAGCGCAGGAGTCCTCCATCGCGATGCCGATTCGGCAAAGAGACTGAATGCGCTGCCCGGATTCCGCAAGTGCGTCAAACGGAAGAATCCCGGTATGACTTCAACATCGTCGTCAAGAGGAATGTGCTGCGTGATCAGATACTTTGTGATTCTGTCGACGCCGGCCACGGAGGCAATGGTCAAGAGGTGGGTTTTGTTCATGAACGGCCTGAGGGCCTCGCCATTACTGTTCTTGCTGTGTGACTACCTTTTCCTCTTGTGGGGCCAGGAAGATCTCGCTGAGTAACAGCAGGGCGCCCACCACAATGGCGCTGTCAGCTATGTTGAAGGCCGGCCAATGATGGGAACCCACGTAGAAATCCAGGAAGTCGATTACGCGGCCGCTGGCCACACGGTCCCAGAGATTACCGAGCGCTCCGCCGAAAACCAGCGAGAGGGCCACGGCGGTGGCGTTCATGGAATTCCCATTCTTCCATAGCAGGGCGGAAACCACGGCCAGGGCGGCCACGGAAAACAGGATCAGCATGGCCACCTTCCACTCTGAAGGTGAGTCGGAGAACAAACCAAAAGCCGCACCCTGGTTCTGGACGTGGGTCAGGCGAAAGAGGCCAGGTACTACATCTCGGTAGTCCTGAAGCACGATGTTTTGCGCTACCAGCCACTTGGTCAGGCGGTCCAGAACCACCACCGAAGCCGCGATCAGGATGTGATACTTACGCATGTCTACTTCAGTTATCTTGCACTATCTTGCTCGATTTCCTTCAGCGCTGCCAGACAGCGCTCACATACAGTAGGATAACGCTCATCTGAGCCTACATGCACGGAGTAGTTCCAGCACCGCTCGCATTTCTTCCCTGGCGCCTTACCCACTTCTACGCGCAAAGCAGCGTTTCCGTTCCCTCCGGAAGCCCGCACGATCTCAACGCCGGAGACGATCAGCAGAAAGCGCATCTCGTTGCCATAGCGTTCCAACACGCTATGGAGGCTCTCCGGAGCATGAATTGTAACCGCCGCCTCCAGCGAGCTGCCAATTACCTTTTCCTGCCGGGCCGCCTCTAGGGCCTTCAAGGCTTCACCCCGGACTGCCAGCAGGGACTCAAAGTCTGCGCGTAACGTCTGGCAGTATTTCTGGTCCGGGATTCTGCCAGTGATGTCGCTCCCCTCAGGGAAGTATGCCAGATGTACCGTCTCGGGACGTCCGCCAACTTGCGGCAAAAATGACCAGACTTCTTCCGCGGTGAAGGACATAACCGGCGCCAGTAGCCGCACCAGCGTCTCCCCAATGTGCCATAAGGCTGTCTGGGCTGAGCGCCGCGCCTGGGAATTGGGCGCCGATGTATAAAGCCGGTCCTTGAGCACGTCAAAATAGAAGCTGCTCAAGTCCACAGCGCAAAAATCGTGGAGTTGATGATAGACGCGGTGGAACTCAAAAGTGTCATACCAGTTGCGCACGCGCTCGCTAACTTCTGCAGCCCGCAGCAGCATGTATTGGTCAAGGGGCAGCATGTCCTCGAACTTTACTTGGTCTTGATCCGGCCTGAAATCGCAGAGATTTCCAAGAATGTTCCTGAAGGTATTGCGGAACTTGCGGTAATTCTCCGCCACCCGCTGCATCAACTGTTCGGAAACCGTAACATCTTCCTGGAAGTCCACAGAGGCCACCCAGAGCCTCACCACCTCGCCGCCAAGCCGTTTAGCAATATCCACCGGGTCAATCCCGTTGCCGAGAGATTTGGAGGTGGCTCTGCCCTGCGGATCGAGCGTCCAGCCATTGGTGGCCACGCTGCGATAGGGCGCCTGCCCGCGCGTGCCCACGGCACAGAGCAGGGAAGAATGGAACCACCCGCGATATTGGTCTCCACCTTCCAAATAGAGATCAGCCGGCCATGGCATATCGGGCTCATGGCCCAGCACCGCGGCCTGGCTGCAGCCGGACTCAAACCACACATCAATAATGTCGGTTTCTTTACGGAATTCATCTCCGCCGCAGCCTGGACACTTTGTCCCGGCAGGTAGAATCTCTCGTGCCTCCAGCTTGTACCACGAGTCTGCCCCCTCGCGGGCGAACAGATCGACTACCGCGCCGTGGGCTTCTTTCGAGTGCAGGAGTTTTCCGCATCCTTGACAAAAGAACACGGCGATCGGCACACCCCAGACGCGCTGCCGGGAGATACACCAATCGGGGCGGGTGGCGATCATGTTGGCGATCCGTTCTTCGCCCCAGGCCGGCACCCATTTCACTTTCTTGATCTCTTCCAGCGCCTTCTGGCGCAAAGTGCTGCCTTCCACCGGCGCCTCCATAGAGATGAACCACTGCTCCGTGGCCCGGAAGATGACTGGATTGTGGCAGCGCCAGCAGTGTGGATACGAGTGTTCAATCTTTTCTGAAGCCATTAGGACGTGGCGGGCCTTCAGCAGCTCTACAATGTCTGCATTGGCATCAAAAACGCGCTTGCCTTGATATTCGGGTAAACCCTCAGTAAGCCTTCCCGCTTCATCCACCCTGGTGGTCTGGTCCAGCTTGTACTTGGCGCCAGTATAAAAATCATCCGCGCCATGCGAGGGCGCCGTGTGCACTGCGCCGGTTCCCTGGTCCGTGGTGACGTAGGTGGCAAGGACCCCAAGAATCTGGCGTTCCAAAAAAGGATGGGCGAAGGTCGCGTATTCCAGCCGTGTTCCCGGAAAGCGCGCAAGCTCCGTAGCCCCGGTCAGATTACATTTTTCGATCGTCTGCTTTGCTAGGGCATCGGCAACTATGTACACTTCGCCCGAGTGCTCGATGGCAACGTACTCCAGGTCCGGATGGAACGCCACGGCCATGGAGGCCGGCAAGGTCCATGGAGTTGTGGTCCAGATGATAGTGGAAACTTTTCTTTCTGCCAGCCTGGGATCGATTTTTCCCGCATCACTGGTCAGGCGATACTTCACCCAGATGCTGGGGCTGGTGCGCATCGCATACTCAACTTCGGCCTCAGCCAGCGCGGTCTTATCGTGTATGCACCAGTAGACCGGCCGCAGGCCCTTATACACTGCGCCATTGTCCATGAACTCAAATAGCGTGCGCACAATGACAGATTCATAGTGCGGATCCATCGTGGAGTACGGCTGGCTCCAGCGGCCCAGGACTCCCAGACGCTTGAACTGCTCCCGCTGCAGATCGAGATATTTTTCGGCGTACTTGCGGCAAGCCTTGCGCACGTCCAGCGCCGCCATCTCCAGCTTCTTGCGGCCCAGGGATTCATCTACCTTGATTTCAATCGGCAGCCCGTGACAATCCCACCCGGGCACATAGGGTGAATCAAACCCCGCCATGGTCTTGGACTTAACCACAAAATCTTTTAGGCATTTATTCAGTGCGTGCCCTTCGTGAAGGGGACCGTTCGCATACGGCGGGCCATCGTGGAGAACATAGCGGGCCCGGCCCTTCCGCGACTCGCGAATCTTGCCATAAATTCCCGTCGCCTCCCATTTTTCAAGCCACTTGGGCTCGTTCTGCGGGAGGTTGGCCTTCATGGAAAAATCGGTCTTCGGCAGATTCAGTGTCGTCTTGAGCTCCAAAGGCGCTCGCATGAGTTCTCCAGCTAATTGCGGGTAGATGTTCATTATAAACAAGGCCCTTCTCGGTTCTCCTCGAGGCGAAACGAGACGCCGCCACGACAGGGGAACTGAAGAAAAGGTTACGCGAGAACAATCCCTTTGGATTGCATAGCGAGTCGTGAAAGCGGCCCGCTGCACCTATAAGATGACTGTGAAGATGTATTGGCCGCAGAGTTTCTTCGGCACGGACAGAGCAGAAACTTTGCTGGTAAATACAACTTGCATCAGAATCCACTCATCTTTATGAGTGAACTCAAACGCCGCGCAAAGTTTGGCGTGTTTGACAATGGGGCCGAATCCATGGCGAACCAATATATTGTTCCTCGTTCCACCGGCTTTTTGAGTGATGCTCCCGGGCTGAGGCTTCTCGCCGAAACGCAGCAGCCCATGTGGAAGTCTCTTTACATGAATGTAAAGGACGCGCTGTTTCCGGAGAAACTTCCGCCGTTACGGCTGACTTCCCGTCCGGTTCAAGTCCGAGAAATCTGGAGTCGCGGGAATCAGCGCAAAGCGGCCGCCAGTTCTCTCACGCTTCACGTAATCGCTATCGGTAGCGTGCTCGCGTTTACCATTTGGTTAACACGCGCGCCTCATGTCGAGCAGCCGAAAGAAGAGGTCACGCTGATTGCTCCTCCCATCAGCGATTATCAGCCGGTGATGCAGCCGCAGGTTGTCCACAAGCAAACGCTTGCGGGCGGCGGTGGCGGCGGCGAACGGGCTAAGGTTGTTGAAAGCAAAGGACATCTGCCCAAGATTGCACCTCAGCAGTTCACGCCTCCCACGGTAGAGATTCGCAACCAGAAACCCAAGCTGGCAATCGAGGCTACGGTTGTTGCTCCGCCTAATGTGAAGCTGCCAGATAATCCCAATCTGCCGAACGTCGGCAATCCCATGTCCGCGCGTGTGACCGGTCCTGCTTCCAATGGCACGGGGACGGGCGCCGGCATCGGCTCGGGAAGCGGCGGCGGCATTGGCGGGGGAACGGGTCCTGGACACGGTCCCGGGCAGGGTGGAGGCTTCGGCGGGGGCGTTTACCGGATGGGTGAAATCGGTGTTTCGGCTCCGGTTCCTAAATTTACTCCTGATCCGGATTACTCCGAGGAAGCCCGCAAAGCCAAGTATCAGGGAACGGTAACCCTTTATGCGATCATCGGGCCTGACGGCAAGCCTCGAGGTTTAAAGGTCTTACACAGCCTGGGCATGGGATTGGATGAAAAGGCCCTGGAAAAAGTGAGGACCTGGATGTTTGAGCCAGGAAAGAAAGACGGCCAGGCGGTGGCAGTGGCCATGAATATTGTGGTGGATTTCCATTTGTACTGAGACTGATTTCTTAACTGGACTGCAATAAAGCTGCGAAAGGAGAGGAGAACCTGCCTCTCCCTTTTGCGTTTTATAGGGGTCCTCGAGATAGCAGCGCCCCCCAAAGTTCAAGAGCCAGCCAAGGGCTTGCCGATTTCCCAGTGGTGTCCGAAGGGATCGACAACTCGACCTAAACGCCAACCGTACTCGTTGCTGACGGGCTGAACGACGGTAGCTCCCGCGGTGACGGCCCGCGCAAAAGCGGCATCCGGATCTTTCACGATCATCACCATGCGCACCGTACCGCCGCCCAGAGTCTCGGGGCTGAAATTCTTGTGCTCAGGAGACTCGTCGGCAACCCAGAATTCGGCCCCTTCCACCGACAGCCGGGCGACCACCTCACCTTTCTCGTTATCGATGCGGAACGATTCGCCGGCTCCGAAAGCCGCCTTGTAGAACTCGACCGCCTTTGCCCCGTTCCGAACCGAGAGCATGGGGGCTATTGATGTCTTCTGACCGCTGGCGCTCTGTGACTCGTTACTCATGATGACGATTCCTCTCCCGCCGCTTCGATGCCTGCTGCTGGATATTGTGAACTCTATTGCCAGAGGGGCCCTGAGATCATGCGTGCAGCGGAAAAGCCAGTGTACAATCAGGGCCGTGCGACGTCTAATTAACGGGATTCTTGTGCGAATCTCTGGTTGAGTTTGTTCACGTTCAGGACGGACCATGCACGATTTACGTTATGCCATCCGCGCGCTCAAAAAGACACCTGGTTTCACCCTTGTCGCGGTAATCACGCTCGCGCTGGGAATCGGCGCAAACACTGCCATCTTCAGCGTGGTCCAGCGAGTGCTGTTGAGGCCGCTGCCTTATCCGGAGCCGGAGAAGCTTGTCGAGATCTGGAATACTTACCCGCCGTATCCTCGAGCGGGATTGTCGCCGGGAGACTATGCCGATTGGCGCGCGTGGTCGAAGAGTTTTTCCGAGATGGGCGCTTATGCGGAGATCTCCACGGGATTCAATCTGACCGGCGATGCCGAGCCACAGCGAATTCAAGCCGGATACGCGAGCGCCTCACTCTTTCCCATGCTGGGCGCACAGGCAGTTGCGGGCCGTTCGTTTCTGCCTGAAGAAGACAGGGCAGGCAGCGCGCCCGTAGTCATGCTGAGCCACCGGCTGTGGCAGAGCCGCTTTGGCGGGGACCCTCATATCGTCGGCCGCCCCATCATCCTGGATGATCGCCGCTACATAGTGGCCGGCGTATTACCGGCAGGGTTCAACTTTCTGCGCTGGGCGGATTTGTGGCTCCCGATCGGCCAATATTATGACGATCTCACCTCGCACGTTCACCACGATTTCGTGGTGATCGGGCGGCTCAAGCCCAAGATCACACTCGCACAGGCGCGCGACGAGATTACACGGTTCAATGAACAGGAGTTGATTGCCTTTCCGACTGAACACAAGGGTTTTGGGGTACAGGTACAACGCCTTGAGGATCCTTCGGCAACAAAGCTGCGCAGCACATTGCTGGTGCTGTTCGGAGCTGTCGGACTCGTCTTACTGATTGCCTGCGCGAATGTTGTGAATCTGCTGTTGGTGCGGAATGCCGCGCGCGAGCGGGAGATTGCCGTGCGCACGGCATTGGGAGCGAATCCGTGGCATCTGATCCGGCAACTGCTTACGGAGAGCGCGGTGCTTTCGCTTTCAGGCAGTGTTCTGGGCCTGGCTATTGCCGTTGCCGGACTCAAAATACTGAACCGATTTATTCCTTCTGATCTCGCGGTCCCGGCAAGTGGCGGACTGAGCGGCATGGTTTTGGCATTTACATTCACGTTGAGCGTGGTGGTGGCTTTTGCCTGCGGCCTTTTGCCCGCACTGCGGACGCTAAAGACGAATCTGGTTGGAGTGCTGAAGCAGGGAAGCAAGGGCACGAGCGCGCGGGGCCGTCATCGCACGCACAGCGCTCTGGTGATTTCCGAGGTGGGGATGGCGCTGCTAGTGCTTGCGGGAGCCGGGCTGCTCTTGCGCAGCTTCAAGCATTTGATCGAGGTCGATCCAGGCTTCCGAACGGACCACGTCCTCATCATGGAGGTTCCGCAGGCGAATCTCTCTTTTGCAGAGTCCAACCGGCTTTCAGTAGACGAGCAGGCCCAACTAACACGGCGGCAAGGGCTTGAGTTCGAACAGATTGCGGAGCAAATCCGGGCTTTGCCGGGCGTGAAAGAGGTTGGCGGAATTAGCGATCTGCCCCTGGGCACGGAGCTTCGCTCAGCATCCAGGTTCGTCATCGAGGGCCAGCCCGCGGTGGCGGCAGGAGCCCGTCCCATTGCGCAGATTCGCGCGGTCAGTCTTTCTTATTTTGCTTCTCTGGGAATACCGCTACGCGCCGGGCGTCTTTTGACCGAGGAGGACTGGAAGCAGATAACCATCCTGATCAATGAGACCATGGCGCAGCGCTATTGGCCGGCAGGCGATGCAATCGGCAAACGCATCAACTTGTGCTCGCTGGCGCCCAAGCCCTGCTGGTTCTCTATTGTCGGAGTTGTGGGTAACGTTCATCAATTTGGGCTTGATGCCAGCCCGACATTTGATGTTTATATCGGCGGAGGATGGACTCCGAACTTCGTTATCCGCACAACCACCGATCCTGACGCGCTGGTGGCCGCAATCACCAGCGTGGTGCACAAGGTCGACGCAAAGCTTCCGGTCAGCCATGTAATGACCATGGATGAACTCATGTCGGATTCGGTTTCGCAACGGCGTATTTCGACAAACCTGGTAGGCGTATTTGCGCTGCTTGCGCTTGCTCTGGCTGCGGTAGGCATTTTTGGGGTCTTAAGTTATACGGTCAGCCAGCGTACCCAGGAGATTGGCATTCGGATGGCGGTGGGCGCGCAGAGTGGGGATGTGCAAAGGATGGTCCTCGGCCAAACCGCGAAATTGACGGTGATTGGAATCGCCCTCGGGCTGCTGGGATCGGTTGGACTCGCACGTTTTCTGGCAACCCTGCTCTTTGGGGTGAGCGCCTACGATCCCGTAACCCTGCTTGGAGTTGCAGGGTTATTGATGTTGGTGGCGCTGGCTGCGGCCTGGGTTCCCGCACGGCGCGCCGTACGCGTGGACCCGCTGATCGCGTTGCGGTGTGAATGAACTAGAAGCAATCAGCACTCAGCCCGCGGGCCGTTTTGCAATCCTAATAAGCTGTCGTCGGCAATGGAAACAAACTTCCAAAACCTTACCACGGATGACAGTGATCCACTGATTTTCACGGATAGACCAGATGACAATTGGGTAATCGAGTAATCGGGTAATTTGGTAATTGAAAGTCAAGAGCCATATGCCGGCAAAGCTCCTGTTGAATCTCTTCCTTGGGCAGTGGCTTGCCAATCAGAGAAATCACTCTCGCCATTGGCAACTATAAATAGCAAAGCCAAACCCGCACAAGAATACCATTTTGAACCTCATGCTAATCCTTAACCTTAATCCTTTTTCTAAGTGTGTTTTTGAAGTTGGTGGAGCATCTGTTGCAGCATCTCGAATGACATGCAGCAGCATCTCACCTGCAAATAGCAAAACACCTGAAGCGCAGGCGATGACTGGTCCGCAAGGAAATGCAGTGCGCACGGGGAGAAAGGTCTTACTGAAATGAAGTCCTGCCAACGCCTATTGCTCGTAACCACATTCTCAATCCTAGTATTTGCCGGCCAGTGCTTTGCCGAATCGATCGTGGCGAGTATTACAACAGAGTTTCCGGAAGCGCTGGATGTTAACCCGCTGACCCGGTTGATCTATTCAGCCAGCTTTGACGACAAGCTCTTTGTGATTGACCAGGAGACCAACAGCGTGGTCGACTCAATGCAAATACCTGCGAGCCCGCAAGGAACCGCTGTGTTGGCCGGAGTAGCCGTGAATCCGGTCACATCAAGGTTGTATGTTTCGGACATTCGCGGAAACCTTGTCTATGTAATCGATTCGCGGTCCAAACAGATCCTTGCTTCTATTCCCCTGACCGGTCCGAATGACATCCGGGTGAACATCAGGACCAACAAGATTTATGTAAACCAATTCTTTGCCAACCAGCTTGCCATTATTGACGGCAATACCAGCGCCGTCACCAACACCATCTCCATCTCGTCTCCACAACGGGTGACGGTGGATATTTTCACGAACCGGATCTATGTGCCCCTCCAGAATTTCTTTGGCTCTGTATGGGTCCTGGACGGCACCAACGATACAGTACTGGCACAGATTTCCACGGGATTGTTTACCACCGCAGTCGCAGTCGATTTCCTGCGGCATGTAGCCTATGCTTCCAACCAGTTTGACGCGACACTTTCCGTGATAGACACCAACACCAATACAGTAACCGGTACGATTCCGACCGGCCAGGGACCGGCCCCGGTTGAGGTGGATCCATTCACCAATCATATCTCGGTTGCTGCCCTTTTTGACAATGTAATCGACGTTATCGACGGCAATACCCAGAAGATTGTCCAAACGCTGCCCGTTCCGCCACAGGCATTTGGCTCTGCAATTGATCTGATTCACCAGCGAATCTATTTCAATAGCTCCAATAGCAACACGATCACTGTAGTCAGTACCCGGCCTTAGGTTACTCGCCACGGTGGACGTTCAGCAGGGAACAGGGAAGAGATGGGAAGAGTCCAGTATTTAGTAGTTAGTATTTGGTATTTAGCAAAACCAAGACCTAATCAAGCGGTTTTAGCGGATAAAACCTGATGACCATTGGTAATTGAGTAATCGGGTCATTTGTAATTGAAAGTCAAGAGCGAAAACTCTCGACACCAACAACTTCGTTCGCGGCGAACGAGGTCAATAAGACCCTTTGTTTTCAGTGTGGAGAGGCATTAGCAGTTATCCGTTGCTGCACCACATTCTTTTCATCGTTGGCTGTGATTCCCACGAGGGGGCCATCATTTACTCAAAGCGCAGAATCGTCAGGGGGTCCACCTTGGTCACGCGCCGGGCTGGAAGATAGCAGGCCAAGAGCGCCACCGCCGCGAGCAACGCCCCAGCGACGACCCACGTCACCCGATCCGTCGGGCTTGTATCGTAGAGCAAGCTCGCCAATACGCGCGTAAGCGCAAATGCCGCGCCCCCACCTAGAGCGAGTCCAAACAGGACGATGAGCATGGTTTTTCCCATCACAAGCTTCAGCAGATCGCCCGGCGGTGCGCCAAGGGCCAGGCGAATGGCCATTTCACGCACTCTTTGCGCCACGGAACAGGAGACAACGCCGTAGATCCCGACGGCAGCCAGCAAAAGCGCAATGCCGGCGAAGATGGCCAGCAGCGCAGTGCGAAGCCGGGCCGGCGCTACCGATTCTGACTTGATTTCTTCCAGGGTTTCAATGTTCGCCACGGCCTGGTTATTGTTCACTTTCCAGATTGCCTGTTCGATTGATCCGCTTAAGAGCAACGGATTCATGGCGGCACGAATTACCAGGCTATTGCCAGCGCCGGGATTTTGATAGAACGTGACGTAGACGACGGGAATCTCCTCGTCGAGGCTAAAGCCACCACCTTTCCCGCCAACTTTCTCGTCCTTTACCACACCGACGACCTGCCAAGGGATATCCGGGCCGCGACCAGGCTTCCCAAACACGTGCTGCCGAATCAAGATGCGCTTACCGATGGGATCTTCGCCTTTGAAGTAAGTCTTCGCCATTGTTTCATTGATCACGGTAACAGGCACGGCAGCAGCAACATCGTTCTCGTCAAGGCTGCGCCCCTTCAACAATGTCATCCCAACCGTATCAAAATATGACGGCCCGACCACCTTGAACCCACAGACAGGGCGCCGCGAGTAGGATGAAGAATCCCGCCCCTCGATCAGGAAGGGCGCGCCGTTGGCAAAGCCTTCCATCGGCGGTTTATCCGTGATCGCGGCGGAGCGCACTCCGGGCACGACTCTGACCTGCTCGGTGATTTCTCTAAGATAGTTCGTCAGCGTCGTGCTGTTGGTGAATTCCGTCAGCGGCATCGGAAGATCCATGGCAAGGACATTGGTTGTATCTACGCCCGGGTTGAGGCTTGCAAGCCTGTTGAAGCTTCGGATCAGCAGGCCGGCGCCCGCGAGCAATATAAATGACAGCGCCACTTCGGCAACCACCAAGGCTGTTCTCATCCGCTGCGGCGTGAGCCCGGCAGTGGTTCGCCCTGATTCCTTGAGCGATCTAGCAAGGTCAGGCCGCGTGCCGCTAAGCGCCGGCGCCAGACCGAAAACGATTCCCGTAAGGCTTGCGAGAACCATGGTGAAAAGCAACACGCCATAGTCCATGCGGACGTTTGCTTGCGGTGGCAGCATGTCAGGCGGCAACCACACTTTCATTCCGTGCATGAATACATTGCCCAGCGCGAGGCCCGCCATGCCACCGAGGATTCCGAGAAATATGTTTTCCGTAAGCAACTGCCGGATCAGACGCAGACGGCGCGCGCCCAATGCGGAACGAATGGCCATCTCGCGTTCGCGGCCTGTACCCCGCGCCAGGGTTAGATTGGCAAGATTGGCGCACGCGATCAGCAGCACGGCTCCCACCGCTGCCAGCAACACCCAAAGCGAGCGGCGGAGGTCCGGCTGAACCACCTGATCGATGTAAGGGTCAACGGTTACGCCCATATCCTTGTTCGATTCCGGGTACAGGGCAGCAATGCGCGCTCCAATCGCGTCCATCTGGTCGCGGGCCTGCTTTAGAGTGACGCCGGGCTCAAGGCGAGCCGTGGCATAAAGCCAGTGATAATTGCGTGACATGTTCGCGGGTGTGAAAGCGAGAGGCAGCCACATTACGCCCCAGGTCCGGTCAAACTCACTTTCCGCCGGAAGCACGCCGATGATGGTGTAATTTTTTGCATCCAACGTGATCTTGCGGCCGAGAACTTTAGGATCGCCGGCAAACCGGCTCCGCCAAATACGGTTCGAGAGCACTACTTCCCGATCGTTGCCAACCTCGTCTTCGCTTGCGGCAAAGGTGCGTCCCAGCGTCGCGTCCACGCCAAGCACCTTGAAATACGATGCCGAGACCCTGTGAACATTCAGCTCCTCGGGGCTGCCCGAGCCGGTCAAGGTCACCTTGTCCCAGGCGATGGCTGAGAGAAATTGAAAACAGCGATTCTGCCGCTGCCAATCGAGGAAGTTCAGAGTGGAAATGGGGTTGCTGCCTCCATCCGGACGCTTTTCCCACAAGCTGACGATTTGCTCCGGATGTGGATAGGGGAGAGGCTTGAGTAATACGGCATTCACAAAACTGAAAATCGCCGCATTGGCGCCGACGCCGAGCGCGAGCGTAATGACGGCGACAGCCGTAAATCCCGGGCTGCGTAACAAAACGCGCACTGCGTAGAAAAGGTCGCGTTTGATGTGTTCCAGCCACAACCAACGGCTGGATTCGTAAAAATGCTCCTGGGCTGAAGCCACATTGCCGAAGGCCCGTCTGGCGGCCGCTTCCGCCTCTGTGGGAGTCATGCCTTCGCCCTGAAGCCGCGCCACTTCCAGCGCCAGATGCGCCTGAATCTCGTCATCAAAGTCGCTCTGCCTGCGCTTGCGCCAAAACATGATTCACCCCTCCACTTCACCGGGTCCGAGGACGCGTCCGATGGCCGCTGCCAGGCGCCGCCACTGGCCGGTTTCATGGACCAACTGTTTTCGTCCTGCCCTGGTGAGGAGGTAGAAGCGGGCCTTGCGATTGTTGTCGCTGGTGCCCCATTCGGCGCGAATCCAGCCACGGGTTTCCAATCGTTGCAGGGCAGGGTAGAGAGAACCGTGATCCACCAACAACTCGTCCCCGGAAAGGAGCTGGATGGCGCGCGCAATACCCTGGCCGTGCTGGCGGCCAAAAAGCAGCGTGCGCAAAATCAGCAAATCCAGCGTGCCCTGCAGCAATGCGATGCGGTCTTTCTCGTCTCGGGTCGGCATTCGACATGAGTATGCATTCTCTCGGGTAGAATGTCAACACAAGGCTTGGCTCTCAGCAATCAGCCCGCCGCGGCGGGCATTCAGTCCGCGTGCAGTTTCGCAATCCTGGGAATCTGTCGCCGGCATGGAAACGAAAACCTCAAAAACCTTACCACTGATGACAATGATCAACTGATTTTCACAGATAAACCAGATGACAATTGGGTCCTGCAAAGTTGAAGGATCCCGAGAACCTGTCCCTCGCCATGATTGTGCGCTGTGCCACGCAGGTTGAGCGTGCTCTATTCTCGATACTATTGCCCGCCCAATAGTGCGACGGTCTTGGGGAGCATCGTATGGCGAAGAACTTTCTAACTGCGTATGCCGCCGGAAAACGGTCAGTCGAGGACAGATCTGGATGGCAATCTGTTTTGTTTGTAGTTGTGGGAATTGTACTTTGGGACGTGGTTAAGTGGTGGCTTGCTCGTCATTACCCGCTTCCAAGATTCGAAAGCTTTGTGATCGTTGGTGTTGTGGTGGCCTTATTTGTGTTCGTTTTCAGTCTGGTGAAATCGCATTGACGGCAGACGCGGCAGTAAAGCTGCCAGGTCTCCATCTTTCTTCAGGTTTGCAGCTTAGTTGTTTACTTGACTTCTTGTGGCGCCGCTCCGGGGCTCACTCTCGTCTCTTCTTTTCCCAGCGCTTACGCGCTGGGCTAAAAAGTTCCGCCCGCTTTGCGGGCTGGAGTGATTGAGGCGTCCGCATTCTGAATTCTTCGATAAGCCACGTTGTGGGGCTCCCTTGAATGGCCGCCTTTCGAATTCGTTCAGGGATGGCTCTCCGGCGCAGGGAAAGTGAGTTCGTTGGCGGCTGATTCGGCATCCTTCGGCTTCGCAAGGTAGCCTCGAGGGCAGGCTAGAATCTTCACAGCCTCTCGGTCCCCTTTGCAAGCTCAGGGTCCCGCCGAAGCTATGCGTTCAAGTCGCGCCCTCCCCAGAAACTCCGGTGCAAGGGTTTTAACAATCTTGTGAGAACGCCTTGATGCAGCATGGCAAGGGATAGGTTCTCGGGATCCTTCAACTTTGCCGGGCTCCTGACGTCGCCCGGACTACGCTTTGATTGGATGACATGGGGGAAGGTTATCGCCGGGGAGCGGAAATGGCTCCGATGAGGCGATCCCGGGTATCACTGGGTTTCCCAATCCGCCAACATTTTGTGCCACGCCTACGGCGTTAGCGTCGGGATGAACTGCAAAAAAACCGTGGTACGGAAGTAATGCACGGCCTATCCGCCAAATGATTTATGGTTAGCCAACGACTTTTTTCTTAGGGTATGAGGAGTTGGTGTGAAGACGTTCTATAGTTGTGTCCATTGGTCGGTCCTGCTCATTCTGGCAGGACTGTTTTCGTTTGCTAGTGTTGCCGAGGCTCTTGATCCGCACAAAGCAATCACTCAATACATCCATACAGTCTGGGGCGCCGACAATGGCCTGCCTAACGGCAACAGCATGGTGATGGCGCAAACCGGCGACGGCTATCTGTGGGTCGGGACGTTTAGCGGCTTGTTCCGGTTCGATGGAATTACGTTTACGTTCTTCGACGAGCAGACTGCGCCGGGCATGAAGCAGGCTGCCGGGATCGGGGTAAAGGCGCTTTACGCAGGCAAGGACGGAAGCCTGTGGGTGGGCACGAATGGCCGCGGCCTGGTGCATCTGAAGAACGGAATCTTCACCATCTACACCACGAATGAAGGCCTATCGGACAATACCATCCGTTCCATCATTGAAGGACACGATGGCAGCTTATGGATTGCCACAGATCTGGGCCTGGATCGCCTGCAGAACGGCAAGTTCACCATTTATGGTTCGGGAGATGGACTTACCAGCAACAGCATCAGGATCGTTCACGAAGACAGAAGCGGAATCCTCTGGGTGGGTTCGGAAATCGCGATCGACCGGTTCAAGGATGGGAAATTTACGCGTTTCCTTCTGAACCTCCCGGGCAGTGAAAAAGACCAAAAGCCGGTTACGGCCATTGAGGAGAGCGGAGACGGCAGCGTGTGGATTGGTTTGTTCGGCGGCGGTGTGGTGCGAGTCTTGGATGGCCGCCAGACTGTTTTTACCACCCATGAGGGACTCTCCAATGACTACGTCCACTCCATTCTCCAGGATCGCGATGGGAACGTGTGGATTGGCACGGTCGGCGGGCTCAACCGGCTGACGGAAAACCAGTTCTCTGCCTACACCATGAAGGATGGATTGCCGCAAAACAATGTCTTCGGAATCTTCGAAGACCGCGAGGGCAACCTGTGGGCAGGGGTGGACAGCACGAGCGCGCTCAACCGCTTCCGCGACGGCAAATTCCTGACCTATACCACCCAGGAGGGCCTCTCCGGGGACTCGGTGTACTCGGTCTGGCAACGCAAAGATGGTTCCATCTGGGTGGGCACCGATGGCGGGTTGAGTGAATTCGACCATGGAAAATTCACCACCTATACCGACAAGCTGCTCAACAACCGTGTGACCGCCGTGCTTGAGAGCCGCGATGGCAGCCTGTGGATTGGCACGAGTGGAAGTGGGCTGGGCCGCCTCAAGAATGACCATCTGACGATGTACACCCGGCGTGACGGGCTGGCCAACGACCAGGTCTGGTGCCTGGCGGAGGACAAAGAAGGGAACGTGTGGATCGGCACGAATGATGGCCTGAACCGCTTTCAGCATGAGAAGCTCACCTCGTACAGCCTGAATGAAGGCTTGCCCAGCCAGATGATACGCATGCTGGGCGTAGATAGGGAGGGCAATCTCTGGATCGGCGGCAACAGCGGATTGACCCAATTCAAAGGTGGGATGTTCAAGACCTATTCCAGCAAAGATGGCATGTCTTCAGACTCTCCGCGCGCGTTCTATGCCGACGCGCAGGGAGTGTTGTGGATCGGGACGATGGGCGCCGGCCTCAATCGCATGAAAGACGGCCACTTTACCGTAGTTACCGCGAGGCAGGGACTGTTCGAAGACCACATTATGGACATTCAGGAAGACGCCCATGGGAACATGTGGTTGAGCGGGCAAAAGGGCATTTCCCGCGTCAACAAGAAACAGTTGGAGGATGTCGCGGACGGAAAAACTACCTCTGTGAGCTCCACCGGATATGGCCGCGCGGATGGCATGCGAGCTGGGGTCGCCAGCGGCACAATGCCGAACGTCTGCAAAGCCGCGGACGGCAAACTGTGGGTTCCTACCTTCTCCGGTATCGTAGTGATTGATCCCGACCACATTCGCGCCGACAATCTGATGCCAGGAGTGGTGATTGAGCAGGTCTTGATTGACCGCAAGCAGGTGGAGATTAACCAGCCCATTGCCCAGACTGCGCACAAAGGCGAATTGGAATTTCATTACACCGCGCCCAGCTTTACCATGCCGGAGAGGGTGAAATTCAAGTACAAACTGGAGGGGTTCGATGAGGATTGGGTCGATGTGGGAACCCGGCGCGCCGCCTACTACACCAACATTCCACCGGGAAGCTACCGCTTTCGCGTAATGACGTCCAACAGCGACGGCGTGTGGAATGTGGCCGACGCCAGTTTCTCGTTTCAACTCACGATTCAGTCAGACCAACCTGTTGATTCTATGGAATGGTAGGCGGAGGCAGGTTACCCGCCACGGCGGACTTTCAGCAGGGAAGAGTTCTGCCGGCGGTATGGAACCGGATTGAATAAGCTGCGACAGGCGGCAGATTGCCATCAGAGCAAAACCTCTGAAACACAGAGGAACAGAGGACGCAGAGGAAAGTGAGCAGGTCAAGAACAACCGCGAGGAAAAGCGGGAGGAAAGAAAAACCAGGGTACAGGTTATCCGCCACGGCGGACTTTCAGCAGGGAAGAGTTCTGCCGGCGGTTTCGACCGGATTGAATAAGCTGCGACAGGCGGCAGATTGCCAAAATTGCCCCGCCGCGGCGGGCCAAAATTGAAAAACTCTGAAAGTGATTGGATTTTCTGGCGGGCCCGGCGTGGCTCGAACACGCGACCCTCTGCTTCGAAGGCAGATGCTCTATCCATCTGAGCTACGGGCCCGGCTTTTCGGCGTTGGATCCATTAGAAGACCCAGTGATAATCATACAAGCTCGAGCAAAAAGTTGGTAACTGGGTAAGTTGGTGAGTTGGTAATCGAAGATCAAAAGCCAGTGCAATCGGTGGACTGAGTGGACGTACTGGACGCAGTGGACTTAATGGACAAGCGAGAAGACCGAGTGTTGGTTTTAGTTAAAGTGATGATTTAAGCAGCCGTCCATTCTCAAGAACATCCTGTGAGAATGCCCTGACGCTGCATGGATGCTTTGACATTCTCGGGATGCTTCGACGCGCGCTGGCGCGCTTGCTCAGCATGACAGACGCAATTTTTTGTTTATCTGGTTAGTTTTCAGACATCCGGCATCAGGAAGATTTGGTTGTTCCGATTGCTGTTTGGTTGGTTGAATGCTGCGCGGTGGCTGCTGCGTGCTTGCTTCCTGTACAGCATTCGCCTGCCGGGATGGGGCTGCCGTGGGGGCAGGTGCGGGGGTGGCCCAGGAAGGAGCAGATGCTGTCTGTGGCCTCGGGTGAAAGGATGTGCTCGAACCTGCAGGCTTGTTCGGCTACTTCATGCTCATCCTGCACGTGGAAGGTATGCACAAAGAGGCGTTCGGCCAGGCGGTGGCGGCGGATGATGTCTTCAGCGCGCTTGCGGCCTTTTTCAGTGAAGAAGATCATCTGGTCACCGTGGCCGGGGAAGTCACTGCTGGGACGCAACGCGTCATGACAGCGGTTGAATACCTGTTTATGGGTATGGGGCTCGCTGGTGTGCTCTTCCATCTCCACCAGCCCCACTTCCTGCATGCGTTCCAGGGCAAGACGCGTGGGCAGCGCGCCATCCACTTCCACGCGGCCCAATTCGGCCGGTTCGCCGTTTTCCGCCAGCACCCAAAGCTCTTCCAGGAGTTCATCGAACTGTTCTTCGTCGGACATGGTAAAGGTTTCCTGGGAGGCAATGCGGCCATGGTGCAGCTCCAGGCGGCGGTCCGCCATACGGGCGACGACGGGATCGTGCGTGACCATGATGATGGTGCGGCCCTGGGCATGAAGCTGGCGCAACTGGCGTAAGACAAGCTCTTCATTCTGGGCGTCAAGGTTTCCGGTGGGCTCATCGGCCAGGATGATATTGGGATCGTTGATCAGGGCGCGCGCAATGCAGACGCGCTGCTGCTCGCCGCCGGAAAGCTGTGCCGGAAGATGGCCGGCGCGGTGAGCCAACCCAATGTGCTCGAGCGCGGCCAGGGCCTCTTTTTTATCCGTCATGCTATGAAAGTACTGGGCCAGCATCACGTTTTCCAGCGCGGTGAGGTAGGGAATCAGGTGGAACTGCTGGAAGATGAAGCCAATCTTCTCCGAGCGGAAGCGGTTCAGTTCCGAGGCGGACATGGTGGCGATGTTGCTGCCATCGATCCAGACCTCGCCTTGAGTGGGCTGGTCCAGACAGCCGATCAGGTTCACCAGGGTGGATTTGCCGGAACCGGAGGGGCCCATGATGGACAGCCATTCACCGGGAGGGACGGAGAGCGAGACGTCATCCAGCGCTCGCACCTCGGCATTGGCGCGGTAGATGCGGGTCACGTTCTTCAGGTCAATGGCCATGGGACGTTTATTCTATTCTCCTCTCAGAATACCTGCAGGCTGGATTCTCCGCAAAATTCTGAGGGGAGCGGTGGAGGCAAGGAGGGCCAGAAAAATGCTCCCCAGGATGACCGGAAGCAGCAGTAGCGGCCGGGGCGTGATGGCCGCGCCGAAATTGGCTTCACCGATCCAGAGCGCAATTCCCGATCCGACGATGAAGCCGATGATAGCGCCCAGCAAGCTGGTAAGCGCGGCCTCGCCGGCGAACAACAGGTTGACCGTGCTGTTGGAGGCGCCAAGGGCCTTCATGACAGCGAAATCCTTACGCCGCTCCAGCACTGAGCCGGTAAGCGTGGTGACCATGCAGACGACAATCAGCACCACGACAACGGTTGAGGCCGCCAGGACGATGGAGCGGGTTTTGCCCAGCACGGCGGCTTGCACGGCCGTGATTTGCCGCACCGGCTTGACTTCAGCCTGGGGCAGGGAAGCGCTGAGCCGGGCAACCTGCTGCTCGATTTCTTTGGCCGAGCCAGTGAGGCGAAGCTGCGCCGTATTGGGCTGCATGCCGGTGAGAGCGGAAAACTGCGGCAGGTTGAGGTAAATCCGGCTGTCATCTTCTGAGCCGGAATGAAAGATGGCCGCCACTTGGACGGAGATAGTCTTGCCATTGTAAGTAAGCTGGAATGGCTCACCCTTTGGCGAAAGCGCTGCCGCCGCCCTGAAGCCGACTAAGGCTTCTCCGCCGGAATTGGCAACCGGGTCAAGCGACCACCATGCGTTCAGTTCTTTGAAGGCCGGCAAGTCAGTCCCGCCGATCACTACCGGCGAACCGGCTGGCCCTTGCGCAATGGCGTAACCCACGGGAACAACTTCGGTCTTGTTTCCGGCGGTTGATTTAATCAGCGCCAGTGTCTTCATCAGCGCTGGGTCATCGGCGCTCAGGCTTGCGCCGCGTGCGCTCACAATCACATTCGCGCCAAAGCTGCGAAACTCGCGGCTGAACTTGCCTTCCAGATCGGAATAGACGGTGAGGGCTACAGTGGCCATGGTGGCTACCACGGCGATGGAGGTCAAAGCAGTCAGGGCACGGTCTTTGCGCACCCATACGGCTTTCAGCATGAGGCGGAGAAGAAGCGCGGCGCGCTTCATGCGTCACCGCGCAACACCAAGGCCGGATCAAAGCGCATGGCCTTGCGTACGGCCCCGGTGCTGCCAGCAAGAGCAACCACCAACGCGGCAAAGACCACGATGGCCAAGACTACGGGATGCACGGTGATGGACGAGCCAAAAATACTTTGCCCAATGCGGTGCGCCAGCACAACGCCTATGGCGAATCCAGCGAAGCCGCCGGCCAGGGCCAGAAGCCCCGCCTCAGTAAGGAAGAGGGAGGCAACCGCGCCATTGCCCGCGCCCAGCGACTTCATCAACCCAACTTCGTGGCGGCGTTCGATGATGGTGGCTGCCATGACGGCGGAGACCGCCAGCCCCGCGGCTACCAGGGCCGCAATGGTGAGCAACAGCAGGAGCCCGGAGATGCGCGCCAGCACCCTGCCCTGGTTTTGTTCCACCTGGCGTATCTGCTCCACTTGAACGTTGGGCAGAGCATCGTGAATCTGAAAGGCGATGGAGTTGGCGTAAGGCGAGCAAGACCAGCGCTCAAACATCGTGGGCGACATGCTTCTGGGATCACGCCGGGCAAAATCATCTTCCGGCTTGGTCAGGGCGCTTACCACCACTCTGCGGACCTGATCCGGGTGGCCGAGAAGCTGCTGCACCAGGTGCAACGGAGCAACTATAGCTTCATCCTCCGGGCCGCCGGTGGTAAGAATTCCAGTTATGGTGAGGGTCCGGCCACCAACCGCAATGGTGTCTCCAGGATGGAGATTGGCTTTAGCGGCAAAGCTGCTTCCTGCCAGGGCATTTGTGCTATCGTCCGCGGGCCATTGGCCTTGCACTTGCCAGAACTTATTCACGGTTTGCACGCCGGTAACAAAACTCTCGTTGCGGGTTTTCAGTTCTTGCGAGAAGTAAGTGCCGATCAAATCAGCAGTGACCAAGCTACCGACGTGTACATCTCCCGACTCAGCCGTGACGTGAGGATTTAGGACGAAGCTCTGCTGCTCGGAGAGAAAGGGAGCAAAGCCGAGAATATTGTGTCCCCAGAAGATGTCCTTCATTTTGGGCAGATCGGATTCGCGAATGTAAGCGCCTTCACTGGCGGGCTTGAGATTCACGCCACCGATGTTTACATCCAGGCTATCCTGAACCGGCGTGATGAGCAGGTTGGCGCTCTGGGTGCGCAGTTCCTGGTTCATCTTGTCGCCAACATCGGTGGCCACGGCGATCATGGCGGTGGTAATGCTCATGCCCAGGGCGATGGCCAGTAGCGCAAACGCTTTGCGCCTCTGCTGACGCCGGAAGGACTCAAATAAGAGACGGGCAAACATTAGGGCTCACTTGGAGAACTGTGCGGCCTCCTGGGAAAGATCGGTATTGGTAATCACAATCGTATCGCCGACGACCGTTGATTTCAGAGGAATGGGATTGCAGCCGCCGGCCTGGCCCAGGCTCTGCGCATTGATGGGGGCAGAACAGTTCTTGCAAATAATCTCGCTGCCACCCTTGTAGAAGCCAACTGCGCCGCAGATGGAGCAGGCGTCATAGACGGCGACTACCTCGCCATTGGGCTTGCGGTAGAGCAGGAAGCGGATTTCTGTGCCGTCTACATTGGCCTGGTAGCGGTACAGATCGCCATAGGCCACAGCGGAGGCAGGGATGCTGACTTTGCCGTTCACGAATGTGACCTCAGTGGCCGGCGAGAGCGCCGAGGCGCTCTTGGTATAGATAAATTCCGCCGTGATCATAATGATGAAGAGAAAGGCGGTGCCGCAAACGAGGCCGGCCCAGAGGCGCTCGCGGCGCGAGGTCCATTGCAGCTTGCGTTCTTCGGCTTTGCTGGCTGCGGCGACCACGGCTTCCGGCTTCCGGCGGCGATACTCGAGAAGAACCATGAGCGCGGCCAGGGCGAGAATGGTAACGGGAAAGAAGAAATTATTGCGGACGATTGGGCCTATCAAGGCCATTTCCTGTTTGCTGGACTGGATCACGCCGCTTTCCGAAAGCTCGTGCAGACCTGAGACCACCAGCTCAAACGCTATAAAGCAGAGAATCACGCTGGTCACGCGGAAGAACTTTTGCAGGTTGATGCGGACGCTGCCCTTGACGAACATCACACCAAACACTACCGCCAGCGCCACCCCAAGGAGGGTGCCGATAAAGCTCATCAGGTCGCTCGAGTCGAGCGAAACGCCTTTAAGGATCAATACGGTCTCTACGCCTTCACGAAAGACCATGAGGAAGACAAAGGCGAAGACGCCCCAGGTGGATCCCGTCCGGGTGAGGGAGGTCAGTTTGGCCTCAATCTCTCCCTTCATCTTGCGGCCGGCCCGCATCATGAAGACCACCATGCTCACGACAAAGACGGCGGCCACGAGCATGACCCAGCCTTCGAACTTATCTTCGTTAAATTCGGGAAAGCGGGAGAGGACAACGGCTCCGGCAATGCTGCCCAGGAAGGCAGCTACCAAGCCGGCGTAGGCGGTTTTGCGCAGATCGGGGCGGCCAATCTTGGTGAGATAAGCCAGGGTGATGCCGACGATCAGGGCGGCTTCAACCCCTTCCCGGAGGGTGACAATCAGGGCTTGGAGCATGGCTGATTTTGAAAATGAATTTCAATTTCAATTTCAATTAGGATTTTACCCATGGGTTGGGGCGCAGTCAACAAGTTGAAAAAAGAACAGCAATTGGCAGTTAGCAATTAGCAATTAGCCAACCAACCCCGAGAACCTCTTAGCCGCGAATTTGCGCGAATGCACGCGAATTCGGAAAGAGCTGGAAGAAGTCGGGTACCGGGTCATCGGTGCATCGGGTCATCGAAAAACCAGAAACTAATGAGCACAGCGCTGAGAATTTCATTATCACTCGATCACCGCGATCAGCAGATTCTTGTGCCATCCCCAGCAGCTCTCGCTGCGTCTAAGCTAGCGGGCCCATGCTTCGCATCCGGATTCATACTTCTCCTCGGGAACTTGAACAGCTTCGCCCTCTGTGGACATCCGTGCGCACAGAGGGGCAGGGAACGATCTTCCAGGATTTCGGCTGGAACCTGCTGGCGGCGCGAAAATTCAGCGCGCGTGAAGAGCCATTCGTGATTTCGGCACAAGCCTCTTATGGCGCGGCCATTATTCCGGCTGCGCTGCGGCGATGCGACAGGACGTTGCGGCTGCTGGGGGAGGAGATGTTTGACTATCGCGGCTTTCTGCATACCGGGGACCAGGAAGTCCTGCGCTGCGCTCTGGCTACTCTGGCGCAGACGGCAGCGCCGTTGGAAGTCTTAGCCGTGCGCGCATGCGACCGGAACGCCGTCCTCGACGATTTAGAGTTACTCCCGTTCACGGCTGCACCCTCGGTGAACCGGGCACAAATCCCGGCTGAGGAATTTGGCGCAAGGCACAACCGCCTGGGACGCAATCTCCGCCGCTTCCAACGGCAGGGATTTCAAGTGAAGGTACATACGGGGGAGAATTCATCTCTAGTGCGCACCATCTACCAGAAAAAGGCGCAATACGATCCCGCGAGCTTATTCCATGATCCGCTACGGGTGGAGTTTATGGTAGAGGCGGGGCGGCTGACGCCGAGGCGGGTTGAAATCTTTACGCTGGAGTCCGGTCCTGAGCTGGCGGCTGCGCTGGTTACCTTTCCCGAGGAGACTATTCGCAGGTTCTATACCTGCTTCTTCGACGCCAGGTTTGCCAGGCTCTCGCCGGCCATGACGCTGATCTATGAAGTTACGCGGCAATCGCTAGCCTCCGGTCTGGACTGCGATTACATGACCGGCGAGCAAGGCTACAAACTGCGGCTGGCGACCAGTTCGATGGCGTTGTATCGGGTGCGGGCGACGTCTGATCAGCTGGCGGCATTCAGCGAGAGGACAACTGCGTTGGGGCGGGCAGGATGAAGCAATCAGCGAAGGTCGCTGCGCTCGGGGCGCAGTTCATAAAAACCACTGACTGCTTCCTGGCATTTTGGTCGTGTACGCAATCGGGTGATCGCCGTGATCGGGTGATCGCGCGAGATCGGAAGAAACATCCAATGCCTCGATGTAGCAAGTGCCCTTACTGATTCCAAATGACTTGTCGAACAGTCAATAGAGAGCATTCTGCGGGTGCTGCTGATTGCTATTGTTTAGAGTCGCTTCAGGTAGCTTTTAGCTTCTTCCAGGTGCGGAAACAGTTTCTCTTCTTCCTGAAATGCTGCCGGATGGACGCATCTGCGGCTGCCGCGCAGCTTGACTGGATGACGCAGGTGCAGCATCTCGTGGTAGAGGAGATACTCGACGGCGCAGCGGGGCGCTTCCGGGCCATCGAAGACCCGGCTGATCACGATGGTGTTGTGGGCCGGGTCATAGTGGCCCAGACGGCGGCGGGAGTGGTTGCCGCTCCAGGTGAGCTGCGGTCGGGCCATGAGGCCGTGGAAAAATCGGGTGTTCAAGTCATCAAAAATCTGCTCCAGATCGTAGTGCAAGCCTTTAGGCCCGTGGAGCCGCTTGCGCCCGCGCATCTGCCGGATCAGGTGAGTCTGGGCGGCGACGCTCTGGCTGCCGCTGAACTTGCGGAAGCGTGTGGCATGCTGCGCATCAATTTCTTTGCGGTAGAGCTTGGCAAGCAAAATGTGAAAGATGGCATGGAGAACGGGCTCAGGCGCACCCTCAAGCAGGTCTGATATCCGCACGAAAATTCGCCCCTGGCGCAAGCGGATGGTGTTGTTGAGATTGGCGAACGGGAAGAACTGAATCTTGAAGTCTGGCAGGGGCGCGCGAGGGCGAACCTCACGATATGCGTGCTCGAAAAGCTCGATGAGTTTCGGGTTCACTGTGCTTAACGTTACCACGGGAATTTTAATTATCCGCTGACAGCAAATGGCATTAGCAACTAGCAACTGGCAATTAGCAAAACCCAAAACGTTAGTCGCCAGCGGCGGTTATGACTAAACCAAGAGATCATGGCGCAGTAAATTCTCGAAAAAATGCTTTGCTTTCTGTTCCGTCGGCTTGTTTGCCATTTAACGCACTATGCCCTGTGATTGGCGGTTTATACATGAAACGTTTTCAACGCTAAAGCACTGTTCCTTCTCCCGCGCCTCCCTGCGGTCTCCCGCGACTCGTCGCGCCCGCCCCTAAACGGCACATTTCCGATTGCTATTTGTGCTTCTTGCTGGAGTCATCGTCCTTGTCGCTCATATATTCGCGCGCCATGTCTGCGCTGGATCTTAGGGCTTCCACGGCGTCCTGGAGGACAAACTGGAAGTCCACGAGTTCTTTTTTAGTTTGAGGATCGGTTTCTGTAGCGGACTTGAGAGCCCGGAGCTTCAAGTCGAATTTGTCTCCGGCCTCAATCACTTCCTTGAGTCCTTTGTGAAACTCCTTGCGATCATCTTTACTGAGCGGACGTCCCTGGTAAGTATCTAGATTGTCATTGATCTCGTCGAGAATGGCGGTGAAGTCTTCCAGCAGGTCATGGATCTTCTTCCCGCGACCTTCGGCGGCTTTGGGGTCGGAGCGGAGCTGATCGATGGCCAGCAGCCGGACCTCAGCAAACTTAATGTAAAGCTTTACCCTTTTGCCGGGCTCCATGGCCACTTCGCGCAACTGGTCTGACTCAGCGTCCGTGAGGGGATCGCGCCTTCTGGCGGCGGCAACCATGGTGAGCAGCAGAACTACGAGAAGGACTTTTTTGGCCTGCTTCATGTCTTTTCCTTTTTCCTGGGCGAGAACATCGCCTCCAGCAAATCCGAGCGGAATTGCTCAACTTTTTTCTCGACCGCGTCCAGTGGAGCCCGGTCATCGACCGGCAGGGTACGTCTTACGGCTTCCAGGTGGCGCTGCGTTTGCCGCAACCGGATTTCGGTTTGCTTCATGTTGTCACGGCTCCTGACCGCCGCATCGCGCGCCAACTGCGCATATTTCAGGACGTCCTGGACGGTGGCCTGGGCCTGCTCCGAGCTGCCTTGGGTGAATTGCTGGTCGGCAATGCCGACTAATTGTTCCGCCAACTCCGAGCAGAGCTTGGCTTGACGCCCGCCTGCAGCATGTTCGGCCTCCTCCTTCAGGCCTTCAATGTTTCTCTGGAGGGCGACAGCAGCAAGCGCCAGGATGAAAAAGGTCGAGATGACGATCAGTTTTTTCATAGGGTTTGGAGGCTAATGCTCGATGGCCTTTAATCTGTGCCGCGCTTTGAATTCCTCATCCGGCAGTTTTCCCGCATCGGCGGCCAAAAATAGCTTGTAATTCTGCGCTGCCGGCTTGAATACTCCCAGGCTGTCATAGGATACGGCGCGAATCCAGTAAGTGGTAGCGGTCTCGGGCAAGCGCTGCGCGCGCGCGTCCAGGACGCGGATGGCCAATTCATAGTGCTTGTTCTGCTGGGCCGCGTAGGCCAATTCCCAGTAGGCATCATCCTGGCGAGGATTGATCTTAAGGCCTTGCAGGAACTCCGCCTCCGCTTCCGGATACTTGTGCTGGTGCACGAGAGCGGTACCCAGATTGCAGTGGAGTTGCCCATCCGCGGGATTTTTCTGAACCAGATCCTGCAGGAGCCTGGCTGCCGCGTCGTACTGTTTGCCTTCCAGATACAGGGAAGCCAGCTCGCGGCTTACTGCCGGGTCGGGAGAGGCGGTGTTGACTGCCTCCAGCGCTGCGATTGCGTCCTGGGTTTTGCCTTCAGCCACTAGAATGCGGGCAAGCTGCGCCTGGCCGGCTGCGTTCCGCGGGTTAGCTGCAAGATACTTTCGCAGCCAGGTTTCGGCCTCCGGCAGGCGCTGTTGTCTCAGGTAGAGGCTGATGAGACGTTCCACGCCGCCATTGCTGCCCATCTGTACCGCAGCAAGATATTGTTTCTCGGCGCCTGGCAGGTCACCCTGGTTTTCCATCATTTTTCCTGCGCCTAGAACGGCCTCAGCATCGGCTGGATTGAGTTCTGCCGCTTTTTGATATGCGGCCAGCGCTTCTTTGGGAGCGCTTTCTTCCAGCACATGGGCAAGGGAAAACCAGGCATTGCTCAACGCCTGCTGTCCTCCGGCGCTGGGTTTCAGCGCCGTGGATGCGCGGAGCGCAGTAGCGGCCGCGGGAAAATTTCCAGCTTTGGCCAGAGCGAGGCCCAAGTTCAAGTTGGCTTCAAACCACTTAGGGCTAAGCTCGACTGCCTTCTTGTAAGCCGTGATTGCATCTGCGGTCTTGCCCAAATGACTCTCCGCGAATCCCAGATCGAACCATACTTGCGGATTGCCCGGCTGACTCTTGCTCAACGTCTGAAGCTGAGCTTCAGCCAGATCGTACTGCTGTTTTTGCAAGAGCGACTCGGCTGCCGGAAGTGCGTCGGGAGTTTTGGTTTGCGGCGTTGAGCGTTGGGAGGCTGTGGGGCGGGGAACCTGGGAGGAGTTGGTAATTGGGTAAGTTGGTAAGTGGGTAAGTTGAAGAAATTTTGTTATTTTAAGGCGATAGGCTGGTTCTTCAATTACCAACTTACCAACTTCCCCAATTACCAAATTTCCAGCAGCGGGCTGCACCGCTGAAAGCGCCAGAGCCATCACCGTAGCGATAATGTTACTTATGCCCATTCGATTCAGAGTTCTCGTTGGACTCTAAGATGCGGGACAGCCATTTTCCGGTATACGATTTTGCGCATTTTGCCACGGTTTCCGGTGGTCCCGCCACCACAATTTCGCCGCCGCGCCCGCCGCCTTCCGGCCCCAGATCGATGAGCCAGTCGGCGGTTTTGATCACGTCCATATTATGCTCGATTACCAGCACCGAGCCGCCGGCATCAATCAACTTGCGAAACGCCGCCAGCAGCTTGCTTACATCATCAAAGTGCAGCCCGGTGGTTGGTTCATCGAAGATGTAGAGCGCTCCCTTGCCGGCGCGCGCTTTTTTGCGCTGCTCTTTTTCTTCCGGGGTGTCACTCTCAAAATCCCGGGGGCGTACGGCGGGAATTAAATGTGCAGCGAGTTTCATGCGCTGGGCTTCGCCGCCGCTCAGCGTGGTTGCCGACTGACCCAGGCGCAGGTATCCCAATCCGACTTCCTCCAGCACGCGCAGCTTGTCCGTAATTTTGGGCACTCCGGAAAAGAAGTGAATGGCTTCGCGCACGGTGAGGTTCAGCACTTCATGGATGTTCTTGCCCTTATAGCGGACTTCCAGCACGCCAGGCTTGTAACGCGTGCCCTTGCAATCTTCACAGATCAACTCGACGTCGGCGAGAAACTGCATCTCGACGGTGACGGTGCCATCGCCCTGGCAGGTCTCGCAGCGTCCGCCGGGGATGTTGAAGGAGAAGTGGCCGGAAGCGTACCCGCGTTTTTGCGCCTCAGCCGTGGATGAAAAAACATCGCGAATGGCGTCAAAGGCCTTGATGTAAGTGACCGGATTGGAGCGCGGCGTGCGCCCGATGGGCGATTGGTCGACCAGAACGACATCAGAGATGTACTGCCCGCCGGAGATTCTCCTGAAGCCGTTCACCGCCGGGCCGGGACCGCTGGTGATTCCTTTTTCTGCGGCCAGCGCCTGATACAGAACATCGTGCACCAGGGTTGATTTGCCCGATCCGGAAACGCCGGTGATGGCCACCAGCATTCCCAGTGGGACATCCACCGTGAGGTTCTTCAAATTGTGGGCACGCGCGCCTTCGATGCGGATGGCGGGAGTTCCTGGACGTCTGCGGCTTGGCGGAATCTGGATGCGCAGCTCGTCATTGAGATATCTTCCGGTCAGGGAGGCAGGCATGGTCTTAAGTTCCGCGTAACTGGCAGAGGCCATCAGCCGGCCGCCATTCTCGCCTGCTCCTGGACCGAGGTCCAGGATGTGGTCGGACGCGCGCATGACTTCCGGATCGTGCTCCACCACCAGGATGGTGTTTCCCAGATTTCTCAGCTCATGCAGAATGTTGATGAGGCGGGCGGTATCGCGGCTATGCAGGCCGATGGAGGGCTCGTCCAGAACGTAGAGAGCGCCCACCAGACGCGAGCCCAGCGAAGTGGCCAGTTGAATCCGCTGTGATTCGCCGCCAGAGAGGGTGGACGCCAGGCGATCGAGCGTCAGGTATTCCAGGCCAACATCGTTGAGGTACTTGAGCCGTTGCTGCACCTGCTCGAGGATTTTCTCGGCAATCCCGGCCTCCTCGGGAGATAGCTTGATGGCATCGAAGAATTGGGCTGCCTCCTCCACCGTAAGGGACGCCGTCTGGCAGATATTCTTGCCTTCAAGTTTTACTTGAAGTGCATCCCGGCGCAGCCGTGCGCCACCACAATCCGGACACTGCGCATACCCGCGATAGCGGCTCAGGAATACCCTTATGTGCAGCTTGTATTTCTTGCGCTCCAGCCCGGCGAAGAACCCTTGGATGCCAGGGAATTTTCCCTCGCCTTCCATGACAAGCTGCTGCTGGTCGCGGTCCAATTCCTGCCAGGGGACGTCCATGGGAATATCGTGCTGCTTGGCGAACCGCTTAAGGTCAGCCAACAGACTGCGGTACTTGGGTTTGGTCCAGGGCTCAACCGCGCCCTCGGCCAGAGTTTTGGAGGAGTCAGGAATTACCAGGTTCAGATCAAAATCAATGGTGTTGCCAAATCCCTGGCAGCGCGGGCAGGCGCCGAAGGGGCTATTGAAAGAGAATAGCCGCGGTTCCGGCTCTTCATAGCGGATGCCACATTTCTTGCACTCGAAGCGTGAGGCGAAGCGCAGCTCCCGCGATGCTTCATTTTCAGCGGGCACGGTTTGAAAGAGAACCTCACCGGCTTCGCGGTAAGCGAGCTCAACGGCATCCACGATGCGCGTGCGCTGATCGGGCGCGACAACGATCCGGTCCACCAGGATGTACACGGGCTGGCCGAAGTCTATATCCAGCAGTGATTCCGGGGTAGAAAACTCGAAGACATGGCCTTTTTGAAACAGCCGGTTGAAGCCGCGTTTGCGTAGATCAAACAGGCGCTCCTTGATGGGCGAGTCCGACAAGGCGACAGCCTTGGTAGTTTTCTTTCCTCTGCCTTTGGTTTTTTTCGGCTCCGCCGGCGTCCCGGCGTACAGAACAGGGAAGAGCACGTTGAGGCGTGTGCCTTCGCCCAACGCCAGGACTGACTGGGCAATTTCGTCGACGGTATCTTTTTTTACCTGCTGTCCGCACTGGCGGCAGTAGGTGCGTCCCACGCGGGCGTAGAGCAGGCGGAGATAATCATAAATTTCGGTGGCGGTGGCGACAGTGGAGCGCGGATTGCGAGTCGAGTTCTTCTGCCGGATGGCGATGGCCGGGGCAATGCCATCAATCAGGTCAACATCCGGCTTCTCGATTCGCTCCAGAAACTGCCGGGCGTAGGCGGAGAGCGACTCCACATAACGGCGCTGGCCTTCGGCGTAAATAGTGTCAAAGGCCAGGGAGGACTTACCCGAGCCGGAGACTCCGGTCACGACCGTGAGGGCGTTGTGGGGAATCTCAAAATCAATGTTCTTGAGATTATGGACCCGTGCCCCGCGGACGATGATGGATTCGTTGGGAGAAACAGACATCTTGGGATTCCAGCCACCTTCATACGGGAACACCTCTACAGTGAGGCCCGGCAGCGTGACTGAATCTTTTTATTATAAAGGCAGTCATTGGCCCTTGGCTTAAAGGGATAAAAGCAAGCCTTCCACCATCGCACGAGTGGGGGAAGCGAAGAAGATCGCAGAGAACCTACGCGCTGGGGAGCTAATCAAGCGTGCACAGTACTATAGTGCCGTTTCCGAGGGAGTCACAGGCGTTCTAACATCGTGCAGGTTCAACCTTGAGGTACGCACCGATGCGCTTCTGCCTGAAAGTCAGTTTGTTCTTTACGGTCTTCGTTTTTACACCGCGGTCTGGCAGCGCCCAAACGCAGGCGCAAACAACTCCTGATCAACAACCACTCAGTCTGGGAGAGATTGCCCGCCAATACCAGCTCAAGAAACAATCCAATGCTTCCGGCGCTGCTCAGATTGGTCAAACGGAAAAGGACTTGACTGCGAGTTCCGATTTTTCGAAAGACGAGGAACAGTACAAGTTGCACATCAGGGAAATATTAAAGCAGCAGAACTTTGCCGAATTGGAAAGATTGGCTGCTGAGGCTCGTGATAAAAAGGGGAGATTTGCTGGTGGCGTATGGAAGCTTTACATGTTTTATGACGCATTTACCGCGCCTGCTGTCTCGGGGCGTGCGACGGCCGCGGATTGGCAATCACACTTTGGAACCTTGAATGCGTGGATGGCAGCTCAACCGACGTCGATCACAGCTCCGGTAGCCTTGGCACGCGCATACATTGGCTTCGGGTCGGACGCCAGGGGCACGGGATTTGCTGATACAGTGACGGAAACTGGATGGCAACTGGATGCCGAATACACGGAAAAGGCGCGAAAGATCCTGGTAGCGGCGAGCCGTCTGAAAAAGAGATGCCCGTATTGGTATGAGGCCATGCAGCAAGTAGCACTCTCCCAAGGTTGGGACAAGGCGCAGGCCAGAGCCCTTTTCAATGAAGCGGTCTCGCTTGAACCCGACTATTATCATTACTACCGCGAGTATGCGAACTATCTGCTGCCCAAATGGTATGGAGACGAAGGTGAAGTCGAGGAGTTTGCCAATGAAGTCGCAAGCCGAGTGAGCGGACAACAAGGACTGTTCCTTTATTTTGAACTTGCAAGCGTTATTAATTGCCAGTGTGGCGACGATGAAGTCCACATGGTCCGAATGTCGTGGCCAAAGATCAAGCAGGGATATGAAGCGCTTCAGCAACTCTACGGAAGCACCAATCTGAAAGAAAATCGTTTCGCCTACCTTACGACCCTGGCAAGGGACAAGTCCGCGGCACAGGAAGTATTTACCAGACTCGGCTACGGTTGGAATCCGCAAACATGGAGAAGTCAACAAACGTTTGAAACCGCCAGAGCGTGGGCTCTAAGTCAGTAGATGCACACTTATAGTACGAGCAAGTGCAGGGAATCGGCAACGATTGCCTAGGATCCTGAGCGTCCTAAGTCTATTCTAGTGCGGTGCGCACCGCGACTGTGTCACCGGTCCAGAGACTGCGGACAGAATTGGCGGGATCAAGACTCCTTCCTGTTTATGTATACTGGCGAACGAATCTTCTGAAAGGTGTTTCTTATGGCCCAAACATTACAACCTGAGCAAGCCAATTTTCTTCTGAACACAATCTTCCTTCCGACACTCGAGAGAGAGCAGCGCACAACCAAGGCGGTTATCGAAGCCATCCCGCTCACCAACGGCGACTACCGTCCCGACCCGGTCTCCAAGACTGCACTGGAGTTGGCCTGGCACATTGCGGCGGCGGAGAGGCGTTTTCTGGAGGGAATCGCGAATGGAGAATTTAATTTTGCGCCGATTAACCGGCCTGAAGTCATGAACTCAGCCGACATCGGGCGCTGGTATGGAGAGATGTGCCAGTCGGTTTTCCCGCGCTTGCAGAAGTTGACGGTAGAGCAATTAACGAAAGTGATTGATTTTCGCGGCATGCTACAGCAGCCTGCACTACTTTATTTCCAGGTTGCGCTGAACCATTCCATTCACCATAGGGGGCAGCTTTCAACTTATTTGCGGCCTGCTGGCGGGAAGGTGCCGGCCATCTATGGCGAGAGCTACGATTCAGCGGAGGCGCGCAAAGCAGCGCAGGCAAAAACCGCCTAGTCATTGCTGACGGCGATTGACGCCAGAAGTTGGTAATTGGGTAACTTGGTAAGTGGGTAATTGAAAATCAAAGAGCCCATGTCATTTATTGACTTCATCTTTGGCAAACCGCTCGCCACATGGCAGGAACGTGGAGAACAGATTGGACCGTTGCGCGGCATTCCTGTCTTCGGGTTGGATGCGCTCAGCTCCGCCGGCTACGGTCCTGAGGCCGCCCTCACCATCCTGATGCCGCTGGGCTTACTCGGCTCCGGCTATATTGTTCCCATCAGCGCCAGCATTGTGATCTTGCTGGCCATTGTCTATTTCTCTTATCTGCAAACCATTGGCGCTTACCCAGGCGGCGGGGGGTCCTACACGGTGGCCCGGGAAAATCTGGGTGAGTCCGCCGGCCTGCTGGCCGCCGCTGCCCTGATGATTGACTACATCCTGACCGTGGCGGTTGGAATTTCCGCAGGCGTGGGTGCGCTGGTTTCCGCTTTCCCCAGCTTGCAGCCGCACACGGTCTCTCTGTGTCTTGGGATCCTGGTAGTCATTGCCCTGATCAATCTGCGCGGCTTGCGGGAAGCCGGCGCGCTCTTCATGGTGCCTACTTTCCTGTTTGTCGGGTCGCTGTTGCTCACGATCATCGTGGGAGTGGTGCGATCGCTATTGCATGCAGGACATCCGGTCCCGGTGGTCGCGCCTCCACATCTCCCTGTCCCGGCCGCTGCCGGCGCGGTCACGATGTGGCTGCTTCTGCAAAGCTTCTCCAGCGGTTGCACGGCCATGACTGGAGTCGAGGCTGTAAGCAATGGCGTGCGGGCCTTCCGCGACCCCGGAGTCAAGAACGCCAGGATCACTCTGACGGTCATCATCGTGATACTGATGGTGCTTCTGCTGGGAATCGCTTTCCTGGTGAAAATCTACGCGATCGGGGCAACTGATCCAGGACAGGCCGGCTATCAGAGCGTGCTCTCGCAGTTGATTGCGGCCGTGGCGGGCAAAGGAATCTTCTATTACGTTTCCATCGCTTCGATTCTGCTGGTCCTGTCCCTCTCAGCCAACACCGCCTTCGCCGATTTTCCCCGGCTCTGCCAGGCAATTGCGCACAATGGATACCTGCCGAAGTCTTTTGCCTCACGTGGAAGGCGGCTGGTTTTTTCTCAGGGTATCTATGCCCTCACGGTAGTAGCCGGGGCGTTGCTGGCCGTTTTTGGGGGCGTGACCGACCGGCTGATTCCTTTATATGCCATTGGGGCCTTTCTGGCTTTCACGTTGTCCCAGGCGGGCATGGTGGCACACTGGAAAAAGAGCAAGGGGCGGCATTACTTCAGTATGTTTCTGAACGGATTAGGGGCATTTACAACTGCCGTCACGGTCCTGGTGGTCCTGGTGGCAAAATTTGTTGAAGGAGCATGGATCACGCTGGCACTGATTCCGGTTCTTTTCCTTCTGATGAAGTATGTGCATCGGGAATATCTACATGTGGAAAAAGAAATTGAGCTGGATAAACCGCTTAGCCTGGATCACCTGCGCAGGCCTCTGGTGATTGTGCCTATCACCGGCTGGAACCGAATCACGCAGAAGGCACTGCGCTTTGCCCTGGAAATCTCGCAAGACGTACAGGCGGTCCACATACACGCAGAGGATGATACGGATGATCTTTCTCACAAATGGAAGGAACTGGTGGAGCAACCAGCGAAGCGGGCCGGATTTGCGCCGCCGAAACTCGACGTTCTGCCTTCACCCTATCGCCTGGTTTTGACTCCGATCCGGGAATACATCATCCAGCAAGCGCAACAACATCCTGACCGGCAGATCGCCGTGGTGATTCCGGAAAAAATCCAGCAACGCTGGTATCACTACTTCCTGCATAACAAACGGGCCGCAGCGCTGAAGGCGCTGCTGTATTTTGGCGGAAGCCAGCAGATTGTGGTAATGAATGTGCCCTGGTACCTGGGCAGCGCATATAAAGAGCCGAAATAAAGGCGCAGCACCCTGCGGGACATGCCCTTTGGGGTAGCCGATGAGCAACTGCAGCGGCAACTTTACCGGCCGGTGGCGGGTTACTCTACACAGGGGAACTATGTTCCAGATTAAGTCCGTGAGCTGCGTCGTATTCCTGCTGGGACTGGCCCTGCCGCTTCTGGCCCAGAGAACACCGAGAAGCGCCGGGAGTGCACCGGCCACGCCGCAAGCTTCCACACCGCCCGCCACGCCATCTACATCGAGCACTGCAGGATCCAGCGCTACAGGCAGTTCCAACGCTTCGGCCACTGGGACTACCGGTGGTACAGCCAGCGGGTCTCGACGTCAGGAACCATGCTGGAAGGTCGCAGGGGTTTCTCCATCCGCCCTGCAGCAGCGCAGGAGCATCGAACAGAACACAAAATCTCAGGTTGCGGCGGTGTGCTCGGATTCCTCGCTCACGACCCAGCAGCGGCATCAGAAGATCCAGTCAATCCACCAGCAGGCCCAACAGGAGATGCAAGCCCTGATCGCCCCGCAACAGCAGGAAGCGCTCAAAGCCTGCCGCGCATCGCGCGGTGAGGGGAAGGAAGCCGGCCACCCGGCAGGCGCGGGCGGTGCTGGGCCATGCGGCGAGACGGCTACGGCGCCTGAAATAAAGAACGACCACAAATTTAACTGAACCCGCAGCAGGCAAACAGCAATTGGCAATTAGTTTTTTGGCCGTTGGCCGGAGCTTTTGGCTCCCTTCGATTTGTCTATGCTGGACCTGAAAACCGCTACGAGGCTTATAAGAACTAACTACCGCCGCCTCGGGCAAAATGCAGTAGCGCGAAGATGTAGATCCAGAGCAATCCCATGAAGTGCCAATACCAGCCAGTGATGTCCACCGCAATGCGTTGCGAGTCCAGCTTCATTCTCATCCAGCTGCCAGCCAGGGTATATACCAAGGCGATGAGACCACCTAAGAGGTGGACGGCGTGCAATCCTGTGAGCAGATAGAAGAAAGAACCGCTGGGATACGAAGCAAGATAAATGCCCTGACGCTGGAACAGAGTCCAGACCATCCATTGTCCGGCAAGGAAGCCGAGACCCAGCAGCGCCGTAATCCCCAGCCACGGCAACTCGGTTTGCAGCCTGGGCGGTTGAATGCCGAGTGAAGTGAATTCAGCTTTCTTCAGAAGCCCCCGCCTGGCCAATTCGAGGGTAACGCTGCTTAATATGAGCACGAACGTGTTGACGAACAACAGGCGGTAGGGAAGCGTGAGCGGATGCCAATCGGAGATGTGAACGCCCATCTCCGGGTCCCAACGCCCGCCCGTGCGCTGGCGCAACATGTAGGCGGTGGTCAATCCCACAAACAGTACGCCCACGGATACAATGCCGGCCGCAATGCCAATGCGAAACCTCCGCAGACGGTCTTTACCGGAGCGAAAATCGTCAGGCTGGCCGTGGTCGCCATCATCGCCGCCACCGTAGCCACGCCGATGCGGAATCTTACCGGGGCCGCCGCCTCCCAGCTTCGGTTTCTCTTTAATCTCTACGCGCTCAAGGGTGGGAGACATAAATCAAGATTGCCAAAATTGGTAATTGCCAAAATTTGAAACCATAAACCCTAAAAACCAAGCGCCCAATAATAAGGGCATGGCCTTAAGGCTGCTTCTTGCGTCTATTGAGTGGCTGCTGCGTCCTGCATCAGGAAATCCGTTTCAGCCCCGGGCACACTGTATTCATACGGAGCATGGTTCACGACCGGCTCACGGCTGCCAAATCCATGGCTTGCGGGAGGAGAAGAGAGCGTCCATTCCAGCGTGGTGCATTCCCATGGATTCGCGGACGCCGCTGCTCCTCTAAACATACTCCAGAAAAAGTTCGCAAGGAAGAGTAGTTGCCCGGAAATTGTGATGATGGCGGCCACGGTAATGAACTTCTGCAAGGGAGCAAGAACCATCACATAGTGGACGCCGGTCAATTCCGAGTAGCGGCGCGGGTGCCCGGCAATTCCCAGCAGGTGCATCGGGAGGAAAATGGCGTAGGCGCCGAGGAAGGTGATCCAGAAATGCAGTTTGCCCAGGCTCTCGTTCATCATGCGGCCGAACATCTTGGGAAACCAGAAGTGAGTTGCGGCGAACACGGCAAACAGTCCTGCCATGGCCATGATGAGATGAAAATGCGCTACAACGAAATAGGTGTCGTGCAGGTAGATATCCAGCGCCGGTTGAGCCAGGATTGGCCCGGTCAGACCTCCGGTGATGAACAGAGAAACAAACCCGACAGAAAACAGCAGCGGAGTGGTAAAGCGAATGCGTCCGCCCCAGAGTGTGCCGATCCAGTTGAAGGTTTTGATCGCTGACGGTACCGCAATGGCCGTGGTTAAGGCAGAAAAAGCAAAACCCGCGTGGGGGTCCATCCCGCTAACAAACATGTGATGTCCCCAGACCATGAATCCCAACCCACCAATGGCGATTGTGGCGACCACCATGGCGCGGTAGCCGAACACCGGCTTGCGCGAAAAGACGGAGAGCAGATGGGAGGTGACTCCCATCCCCGGAAGAACGGCGATATAGACCTCCGGGTGTCCAAAAAACCAGAAGAGATGCTGCCATAACAGCGGTGATCCGCCGCTGTGGGCAACTGCCTGCCCGCCGACGAGTAACCCTGACGGCTCAAAAAAACTGGTTCCCGAGTTGCGGTCCATCAGTAGAAGAATGGCGGCGCCCAGGAGGATGCTGAAGGCCAGCAGGCTCAAAATCGCTGTCACGAACCACGTCCAGCAGGTAAGCGGCATCCTCATCCAACTCATTCCGGTGCTACGCAGCTTAATGGTCGTAGTAATGAAGTTGATCGCACTCAAAACGGAGGCTACACAGAACAATCCAATGCTGATCAGCCACAGGTCTGTCCCGGCTCCCTGGCCCGGACCAGCGGAGGGAATGGCGCTGAGTGGTGCATATTGCGTCCAGCCGGCCAGAGACGCGCCGCCGGGAACAAAGAAGGCGGCAATCAGTACCAGGAATGCGACCAGCGTGGTCCAGAAACCAAGCATGTTCAGCCGGGGAAATGCCATTTCCGACGCGCCCAGTTGCAATGGCAGAAAGTAATTGCCGAATCCATTTTGCGGAACCGTAGAGAGGACGAAGAAGACCATCAGCGTGCCGTGCATGGTCACATACTGCAGGTAGTTTTCCGGCTGGATCTGCCCGAGGAAGGGAATCACCGCACTAGGCCATACGAGATGGATTCGCATCAACAGCGAAAGCAGTGTCCCGACCAGCACTGCCGCCAGCGAGAGGAAGAAATATTGGAGACCGACGATTTTGTGATCGGTGGTGAAGACGCGGCGAACGAAGCCATGAGCCTTTATTTCAGCCGTTATGGGAGAGCGTTGCTCCATGTTTACGGTATTCTTCGATTTTTCGGCACCGACTCAAGATCGTGCCTGTTGGCTTTTCCGCCCTAAGCAGCGTGCCTATTATCTCTCTTCCCGTTTCTTCAACCATTGCTTAAACTCCTCATCGCTCACGACTCGCATTGTTGCCCGCATGCGGTAGTGTCCCAGGCCGCACAGTTGCGAACAGGCGATTTCAAATGTTCCGGTTTGCAGCGGCTTAAGGTGAGCGTGGACGTCCATTCCGGGGACTGTATCCTGCTTGAAGCGCATGGCCGGAATGAACAGGCTGTGGATCACATCCTGGGCGCGCAGGGTCAAATCCACATCGTGCCCTACGGGCAGTACGAGCGCGGTGGAGACTATATCGTCCTTGCCGGCGGGGTCTTCGGGATCTAATCCGAGTGGATTGCCTTCATTGGGCTTGGCCAGCCGCTGGGCGTCCGTACGGCCCCAGGCGCCATCTGCGCCGGGATAGCGGAAGTACCATTGAAATTGAGCTCCAGTGACCTCTACCTGGATGGAATCGCCAGCAGGCGGCTGATCAATTCTCATTTCTGACCAGAGACGCTCGCCTGTAATGTTGAACCAGAAAAACAGCGCTGTAATCACAAGCGTCCAGGCAATCTCAAAACGCCAGCTTCCGTGAGAGTAGGTGGCTGAGCGTTTCCTCCGCGCGCGGAAAACAACCAGTGCCAGAACAAGCTGTCCCACCACAAATAGTCCGCCTAGAATCCATAGGGCTAGAGTGAATTGATGATCGATGGCGCCGGCGCCCGCTGCTGCCGCCGAAGGGAACCACCAGGGATGGACCACAAACAGATAAATACCCAGGAGAGTGATCAGGAGAAACGCAAGCAGGAGGGCTAGGGGCATTTAGGATTTGTGAGTTTTGATTCTTGATTTTTGATTTCTTGCCCCCTCTGCCCTGTGGTCGTGTATCCCATGGTTTTAAGCGGGGGATTCTTTCCCATCGCCATTCTTTATCAGCTTCAGGAAGGCTTCATGCACCCGGCTGTCATTGGATAGCTCCGGGTGAAAAGTGGCGGCCATGATCTTGCCCTGACGCACGAGTACGGGATCGCCATCCATTGTGGCCAGTACTTCTACGTCTTGTCCGGCGCCAATGATCTTAGGCGCGCGAATGAAAACCATCTCCAATGGCTTCTCACCCAATTTGGTCCTGTTTTCGCTGATCGAGCTATTGATTTGCCGGCCATAAGCGTTCCGGCGGATACGAATGTCGAGCGCGCCCAAAGATTCCTGGGGCGGGTTTTCAACATCCTTGGCCAGCAGAATGGCCCCGGCGCAGGTGCCAAAGGTGGGTTTGGCGCGGACAAAGGCGCGTAGCTGTTCCAGAAAGCCACGTTCCGCCAGAAAGTTCAGGAAGGTGCTGGATTCGCCGCCAGGGATCACAATGGCATCTATGGCGCCGAGTTGCTCGGGCTTGCGCACCAATACGACCTCAGCCCCCAGCCGTTCCAGCACGGCTTTGTGAGCCTCATAGTCACCTTGGATTGCCAGAACGCCAACCTTCATAGGATTTTTGATTTGTGATTTTGATTTCTGATTTAAGCCAACAAATCGAGATCACCAATCACAAATCCCTCTTGCGCTCACCAGCCCCTGGTTTGCAGCAGATCGGCTTCGGTCATGGCGGCCACGGCCAGTCCCTTCATTGCTCCCACCAGGTCTTCGCTAACCTCAAGTAATACTTTAGGGTCATCGAAGTGAGTTGTTGCGCGGACGATGGCGCGGGCGCGTTTCTCTGCCTCAGCCGGTTCGCAGAAGTTGATGGAATCAGCCATAAATATCCCCGAACCGACAAACACGGCTTCGGCTCCAAGCTGGCGAACGAGGGCGGCGTCCGCGGGTGTGGCAATTCCTCCGGCAGAGAAGTTTGGCACCGGCAGCTTGCCGGTCTTGGCCACCATGCGGACGATCTCATAGGGCGCTTGCAGCTCTTTGGCACGGGTGTACAGCTCGTCATCGCCGAGCACGGTGAGGAGACGCATATCGCGGGTAATGGCGCGAAGATGCTTGACCGCGTGTACCACGTCGCCGGTTCCGGCTTCGCCTTTGGTACGAATCATGGCCGCACCTTCGGCAATCCGGCGCAACGCCTCGCCGAGATCGCGCGCCCCACAGACAAACGGAACCTGGAAGGCATGTTTGTCAACGTGGTGGGCTTCGTCGGCCGGGGTAAGGACTTCAGACTCATCCACATAATCCACGCCCAATTCCTGAAGGATTTGCGCCTCGGCGAAGTGCCCGATGCGGCACTTGGCCATGACGGGAATGGAGACCGTGGCCATAATTTCGCGAATCTTCCTGGGGGAGGCCATGCGGGCCACGCCGCCTTGCGCACGAATTTGCGCCGGAACGCGCTCCAGGGCCATGACTGCCGTTGCACCGGCCTTTTGCGCTATCTCCGCCTGAGCGGCATCGGTGACATCCATAATGACGCCACCCTTTAACATCTCAGCTAATCCTGTCTTGAGGCGTAATCCGGTATTGCCATTTAATTCAGACATAGGGAACTCCCCTCTCCACGCCAACACTGTTTTGTAGGGTGAACTCTCTATTTTGACACATTTGCCGCGAGCTTTCCCAACCGTTTTGGAGGGCAAATGCTTCTCTGAATTGTTGGCTACATATGCAGGGTTTCTCGGGGCTGTTCGCCAAATCAGGCGGCATTTAGAATGAAGTCCTCTCATGAGCCATCAACGTCACCTGACCGCCTCCGCAGATGGAGATTTTGCGGCTTCGCTTAACACATCTATGGGTGGCTGGAGCGCCGCCATGGGACTGCGTTTTATTCGCGCCACCGCGGATGGCGTCCAGGCCGAACTGGAGATCGGGCCCAAGCATCTCCAAGCGTACGGAATCGTCCACGGCGGAGTCCATTCCGGCGTGATTGAAACGGTTACCTCAGTTGGCGCGGCGTTGGCTGCCATGCCACGCGGTCAATCGGTGGTTGGAGTGGAGAACCACACTTCATTCCTCCTCGCGGTGCGCGAGGGGAAGCTTCACGCCACTGCAAGCCCACTGATGCGCGGCCGGCGCACTCAGGTTTGGGAAGCTACTGTGAAGGATGATGCCGACCGCACGGTTGCCACTGGCCGCGTGCGGTTCATTGCGCTTGAAGCCGGGGCATCACTGGCGGGGGAAACGGTCACCGTTACTCATAGCGCAGAGCAATGCTAGCCTCGAGATTTGACCATCTAGTACAAAAAAAAGACCACAGGCGGTTTGCGCGTGTGGTCTTTTGATTCAAGTGAGATGGCTTAGAACAGCAGCCGCACGCCGAGCTGGATTTCACGTTTGGCGGAGGCTGCGTCAAAGCCAAGCGGAGAACCCGGCGGTACCGCATTCGTCCCGGACACATTGAATGGCGGACCAAAATTGGGTCCCACAACATTGTTCAGGCTCGAATAGTTGGTGCGGTTGAAGAGGTTAAACGCTTCCGCCATAAGCTGCAGGCTCACTCTCTCCGTGAACTTGATCTTGCGGCTCAGGCGGGCGTCCAAGTCGATGTAGTTCGGGCCCAGACCGGTGTTGCGTCCCGCTCCTGGCGGACGGTCGGTGGCCCCGTTGTTGTCGCCATTCACGTCCGTTCCCGCCAGCAGGTTAAAAGGATGGCCGCTGTTGTAACGAACGATGGGTGAGAACTCGAAGCCGCCCAGGAGAACGTTTTTCCATGGGCTGTCCAGGATTCCGGCGAAAGTTATTTTGTGGCGTTGATCGAAGGTGGAGAGCCCACGATCCAGTGCCAGCCGGGCATTGTTCTGGGCAGAATATGAGACGTTGAAATCGGTGATGTCGTCCGTAGCCTTGCTCCAGGTGTAATTGGCCAGGAAGCTATAGTGCTCGTTGAAGCGCTTCTTCACCTCCACGGTGAGGCCGTTATAGAGAGCCGATCCGGTGGAAGTGTACTGATCATTTGCGATGATGAGCGGGTTAACAAAGCAAGGGTTGTTAGCGAGCAAAGCGCATTGAGGCGCAATCTGAGAGTTCCAGGTCTGGAAGGGCAGACCGTTTGTGCCTGGCACGCCAGCAACGGTGGGTGCAGTCGGCAGAAGGTTCACGTTCTGGGTCCATGGCAGCCTGAGCGTGTGCACGTAAATGTAATCAACGGAAAGAGACATGCCCTTGGAAATTTCGTTCTCGATTCCCAGCGAAGCCTGTTCTGAATAAGGGTTATGGAAGGTCTTGGGTACGTTGAAAAAAGCGGGGAATCCGGAAAGTGATGGGAAGCCGGCTGCGGCCAGGGTGGCCTGGGTAACACACGCTCCCGATCCAGCGCCTGTGGGGCCGCCACTCAGGTTACAAGGATTATTGGGAAAGAGTCCCGTTCCAAATGCTCCCGCCGCAAAAAGCGATTGAAAGACGCAGTTAGCGCTGGTGGCTGGACAGGTGGGAGTAGTCAGAGGGATGAGGAAATTCTGAATCTGTGGTCCTGCTCCATTGACAACTCCAAGTTCCTTGGTGGCAAAATCAATCTGGACGTAAGTAGGCGAATAGAAGATCCCACCGCCGCCACGAACTACCGTCTTGTGGTCATTAAACACGTCCCATGCAAACGAAGCCCGAGGCGCGAAATTCAGCTTGTCCGTGGGCATCACATAGCGCGTGTCACGGTCGTAACGCAGACCATAGTTCAGGGTTAAGTTGGGTCTCATGGCCCAAGAATCCTGCCAATAGACGGAGGTCAGAGGCAGATCGGCCACCGTGGTGGGATTGCCGAAGCCTTGCTGATAGAAGGTCGGCAGGCCGAAGCTGAAAGACTGCAACGGATTGAGAACAGCTGGAGTCACTCCCGCAAGGCCGCAAGCCGCCGGTACCTGAAGGCAAGGGCTGAGGATGCCGCCCGGCAGTGGGCCAAAACTAATGTTTGGCGTGAGGAAAGTGGCGGACGCCGTGCGGTTGCCACGCAGATCTTCGTAAAGACCGAACTTCATGGTGTGATGTCCGCGGATTAAAGTGAGATTGTCCGCAAACTCATACTGGCGCAGAGTGGAGAAATCAGGCAGGGTGTTGTCGCGGCCAAATTGGAAGGCCCCAACATTCAATCCCGGCCCTCCTGGATCGTTGGCAAAGACATTAAACTGGACCAGGTTCCATTGCGCTCGGAACTCATTCTGGGTTTTGGGGCTGAACTGGTGGTACCATGCACCGAGCAGCGAGCCAGTCCACTGCTTCACAGCACTGCCTCGTGAAACGCCCTCCAGGGCTCCCACGCTGGGATTGCCCACATCGCTGAGGCCATAGAGGCCGCGTAGATAGGCCTGATTGCGGTCACTGAAAGTGTGATCCAGGCGTGCGGACCAGTAGTTGTTGATGGTGGAAAACGGGAACAAGCCACCGTTGCTTTCAAATTCGTTGATAAGCATCCCCATGCGCGCCGTTTGGAGCGGTCCATTAACCGGGCCCAGAATTGGCACCAGATTTGCGTTGGGATTTACGGTTAACAGCGTCTGAAGAACACCTGCACACTGAATCGCGGGCAGTGCAGGTTGGCCTGTAAGGCAGGGTACGGGAGTTAAGCCCAATCCTGCCAACCCGGCGACAATTTCCTGCTGGTCATTTCCGCGGGCAGCACTGTCTGGAGCAAAGATATTGCTGTTGGTGAACAACGGGACGGCAGTCTGTTCGTGATCACGCAAACCTTCATAAGAGGCGAAAAAGAACGTCTTGTCTTTCTGTATCGGGAAACCCAGCGTGGCGCCGTACTGCTGGCGGCTCAAAGTATTGTTAGTAGGCTGGCTGGTAGCGTTCAACGAAAACGGCTGGCCCGGCACCAGCGCATTGGTAAAGGCAAACGGATTGCGCGCATCCATGGCATCGTTGCGGAAGAAACCATATACGGTGCCGTGCAGATCGTTGGTGCCTGACTTGCTGACGATATTGATGGCTGCGCCGCTGGCAGCGCCCAGTTCAGCGGAATAGCTGCTGCGATTAATCTGGAATTCCTGCACCGCGTCCTGGCTCAGGTTGACCTCCGCTGCTCCGGAGTCGCCATTAAACTGCCCGCCATCCACGGTTATGTTGTTGCCACGGCCATTGCTGCCGTAAAAGGAAAGTCCGCTTTGCGGCGTCTGCCGCACATGGAAATCAGTACCCACGGAGCCTCTTGCATCGCTCACTCCCGGCAGCAACAGCGTATAACTGAGATAATCGCGCTGATCGATGGGAAGATTCTGTATATATTGCTGGTCTACCACATTCGCTTCGCTGCCTTTATCCGTCTCGACTACCGGGGGCTCAGTGGTCACTTCAATCTGCTCAGCCGTGGATGAGACCTTGAGATGGAAATCCACGATTGTGGTTTGACCAACGTTGACCACAATGCCTTTGTGGATCTCAGTATCAAATCCGGAAGTCTGCGCCGAGACCTGATAAGTTGCGGGCGAAAGGCCGGTCACCACATATTGCCCGTTGGCGCCAATTGGAACCGTGCGCCTGATGCCTTTTTCTGCATCCGTCACCGTCACCGTGGCGTTGGGCAAAATTGCTCCGGTCGGATCAGTAACCGATCCCTTGATATCGCCCGAGGCGCCAACGCCTTGGGCCATTGCCATGCCACATGCCATCAACAGGCAGACAGTCAAAATTGCAACGAAATTCCTTAGCTTCATAAAGACCTCTCCCCTTGGAAAATTCTCTTTTTCAACATTCCCTCAACGTATTCTGCTGCGTCCACCGTATGTAAGCAGAATGTAAACAGAGCTTTCGCTTGAACAGAATTGCCGTTTGTCCTTTATTCCGCACTGTGTTGGATTTGTCAAGAATCAAAGCAGGTTCCGGGCAGTGACGTTAGCTCTTAACCCTACAGAATTTGGAATTGCTGCCACATCTCAAGCTGTTATCGTCTCTAGTCAAGTGGCTTGCGTTGGGTCGGGCGACTTCAGAAGGCGACCAAAAACCCGGCTTGGGTCAATCGCAATAAAAGTTCCGGTGCTGCGTGCGAGGACTTCTCCCTTGTCATTGCTGATTTCGGCGACGTTGATATGTTGCCTGCCGGTAATATGCCGCTCCCGTCCGATCACAGTCAGCGTTTGCTCCAAAGGCACCGGCTTTAAATATTCGATTTCCATGTTTTTGGTGAGGGCCAGGACGTTATGCAGTTTGTTCACCTTTCCCATGGCTTCGTCCAAAATGGTGGCGATGATGCCACCGTGCGCGTGCCCCGGCGGTCCCGTGTACCGCCGGGACAGCTTGAATTGGCAGACCGTGCGCCGTCCTTCTTCGTCAAGGTAAAACTTCAACTTCATGCCTTGAGGATTATCTTTGCCACATCCGAAGCAGTGGTTTTGCGGCGACTTGGGATGTGAGGAAGTGTCGTGTCCGTCTGCGGGCTTGTGCTTGGCCATGGAAACGAAATTCTAGCATTCTAGGGTTTACACGCCACCAACTCAGCTAAACCGCGCTCGTGGATGGTCTCGCGATAGTACAAAATCCGCAGTGAAGCAAAGGCGCGTAAGAGTTCGCTGGGCTTCAGCAAGTGCATGGGATGGCTGGGACCGCCGGAGAATCGCCGCTGTTCGAGGGTATAGGTTTTGTAAACCAAGAATCCACCGGGCTTAAGAGCGGAGATCAGAGCAGGGAAGAGCGAGCGCTGAAGATAAAAGAAAACCAGAACGAGGTCATAGCGCTCGTCACCCAAATCATGATTAACGCGTAGATCCCGCACTTCCGCAGTGACCATTGATGGATAACGCAATTGGTGATCCACGGCAGGCCGGGGCAGGCGGGAACGGTCGGGTGATTTGGTAATCGGGTCATTGAGGTGCGCCACGATGTTTTTTCTCGCCAGCTCAATTCCGACTTCCGAGACGTCCACCAGCTTGACCTTCCATCCCCGTTCCGCCAGCCACACAGTATGGCGGCCCGCTCCTCCAGCCACATCGAGCGCGCTGCCTGGAGACGAACCGGCAATGAACTCGGAATAAGCACTCACCAGAAAGGGGTCCGGTTCCATCGAAGTGTGCGAGCGTTCGCGGTACTTGCGGTCCCACAGCGTTTTTTCGTTGTCTTCCATTCGGAGGGACATCAATGTAACTGCAAACCCTTATATGGCGCGCTATACTTGTCTTGAGTGGCGGAAACCCGGCAAAAAACGTTCTACATTGAGACCTTTGGCTGCCAAATGAACGTCCATGATTCGGAAAAGGTCATTGGCACTCTTATCCAGCAGGGTTATTCCCAGGTGCCGACGGTGGAACAGGCGGACCTGGTTTTCTACAACACCTGCTCCATCCGCGACAAAGCGGAACAGAAGGTCTTCCATCGCCTGAACGATTATAAGAAGCTGCAGTCGCAAGGCAAGAAGTTTGCCGTACTCGGCTGCGTGGCGCAGCAGGAAGGCGAGAAGATTTTCGATAAGGCGCCCTATGTCTCGCTGGTTGCCGGCTCAGCCTCTTATCGCAATCTGCCGGAAATGCTGGTGCAGATTGAGGCAGGGAACAACCGGGTGACCGGATTGGACGATCGCCAGACCGACCAGACGTTTGAAACTGAGTTCACAGCCCGCAGCAATCCACATCGCGGATATATCACCATTATTGAGGGATGCGACAAATTCTGCGCCTATTGCGTGGTCCCTTATACTCGCGGTAAAGAACGCAGCCGGACCTCCGACTCTGTACTGGCTGAAGCCCGCCAGATGGCTGACCTTGGGTACACGGACATCCAGTTGCTTGGCCAAAACGTGAACGCCTATCACGATCCGCTGGCAAAGAAGACATTTGCCGAGCTGCTCCATGCCGTCGGAGAGATCGCGGGAGTGCGCCGGGTCCGCTTTACTACCTCGCATCCGCGGCACTTCGGTAAGGACATCGTGGAGGCCATCGACGCCCTGCCGACACTATGCGACCACGTTCACCTTCCGGTACAGAGCGGCTCCTCGCGGGTGCTGAAGGCGATGAGCAGGGAATATACGCGGGAGATGTACCTGGAGAGAATCTCCTGGGTCAGATCAGCCAAACGGGAGATTGCCCTTACCACGGATGTGATTGTCGGCTTCCCCGGTGAAACCGCGGCCGAGTTCGAAGAAACCATAACTCTGCTTTATGAGGGCCAATTTGACGGGGTCTTCAGCTTCAAGTACTCGCCCCGGCCAAATACGCCTGCGCTAGGGATGATTGACAGCATCGCTGATAATGAGAAATCCAACCGGCTCCAAGTACTTCAGGAGCGGCAACGCGAGATCCAGAGGATCAACTATGAAAGGCGTGTAGGCAAGATCTATGAAGTAATGGTTGAAGGCGTGAACGAGGCTCGCGGACAGGTCATCGGGCGCACCTCACAGAACATCACCTTGAACTTTACCAGCGAAAATTCTGCCGTCCTACCAGTTGGCAGCTATGTTAATGTGCTGGTGACCAAGAGTTTTCCGAACAGCCTTGTAGGCCGGATGTTGCGCTAGGAGGGCGTGATGGAAGTGGAGATGAAAATTCGCGGATTGATGATGGATCCTGTCACCAACATGCCTATCGTGGTGCTCAAAGATGTGGGAAGTGAAGCAGTTTTGCCCATCTGGGTCGGCGTGTATGAAGCAAACGCCATTGCCCTGGAGATCGAAAAGGTTACTACGCCGCGGCCCATGACCCACGATCTGATCAAGAACCTGCTCATGGGTTTGGATACGCATGTTCACAAGGTGGTCGTCAACGAGCTACGGGATGACACTTTCTTTGCCGTGATCTGGATGGAGCGCGACGGCAAGGTGATCAGCATAGACTCCCGTCCTTCAGACGCACTGGCCCTGGCCCTGCGCCTGGATTGCCCCATCTACGTGGATGAAGAGGTGTTGAAACATTCCAAGCAGGCTAGCGCGTCGGCTGACCGGGTCTCTGCGGAAGACCTGCGCAAATGGCTTGAAGGGCTGAATGACGAGGATCTGGGCCGATACAAGATGTAACTCCGTCAATATTTAAAGAAAAACTTTAAACATTGGGATGGAACGATTTAACCCAAGAGACGATCTCCTGATCATAGGATCACCCGCTCAAAATGCCAGATCCCGCCGAGCAACTGCAGCAGCTGTACGTAGCCGGATTCGATCTGCAAACCTTTGATCGCTTTCCCAAAGCCATTGGAGTACTGCGCGATAGTTGTATTGCCTTTCTCGTGCCTGGACCGGAAGGCCTGCAGATCCTGGGAAATGTGGGCTGGCGTATGGGCGAGAGCCTGGGCCCATTGGTGGAACGCGGAGGCCAGAAGATGTTTGTCCACAAGGAGGAGATTCTGGAGGCCACCCCGGAGCGCATCGCCACCCTGGAGCGGTTCAAGGGCGACCTCAAGGCCATCCTGCGTGGGCCTCTCACATAAGAACCACCTTGGGATGAAACAGAGTCCCGGCAATTTGCCGGGCGATGGCCACAAGGTGCGTTTGATCGGCAAACACTCGAATCATCACCGGTGATGGTCCGGCCGGACGGGATGCTCCAAAATAGGGCAGGTTGACAGCCGCCCCATGGCGAATTCTGGTCAGCGCTTCGGGGGGAGCAGTGACCGCAGGGAACTCCGGCAATATCAGGCGGGGATGAATAAATAGCCGCTCAGCCACGCCATTGACAGCCATCTTATCGGTATTTACATAATACTTCTTATCAGACGTTGATTTTATAGCGCTAACCTCCACGGAATCCCCCAATTCCTCCAGGCTGTGGGTTTCTTCCAGACGAAACTCCCTTACCGCAGTCCGAATCAACTCCCCAAGATGGGCTCCGGTACCCAATATCTGGCCAAGTTCATGAGCCATTGTCCTGATGTAGGTTCCAGATCCCACCCACGCCTTGAACCGTGCAATCTCTCCCTTCAGGCTAAGAATTTCAAATTCTTTGATCTCCACCTGCTTGGGCGCCAGTTCAACACTCTGCTTCTTTCGCGCCATCTTGTAAGCCGGCACTCCGGAGATTTTCTTGGCTGAGAATGGGGGGGGCGTTTGCTGGATTGTGCCCACAAATCTGGCTGCTGCCTGCCGCAGTTCCGGCAAGGAAAAACTGACCGGCTGACGTGGCCCGGCAGGCTCGCCCTCCGCGTCATAGGTATCAGTAGCCACGCCGAAGTGGATGGCTCCTTCGTACCGTTTATCGGCTTCGTTATAGAAGGCGGCCAGGCGGGTAAACCGTCCCAAAACCAGCGGCAGAACGCCGGTCGCCGAGGGATCTAGCGTCCCCAGGTGTCCCACCGAGCGCTCCTGGAGGATGCGGCGGACCGCCGCGACCACATCGTGCGAGGTCATTTTCGCCGGTTTGTTGATGATCAGAACACCATCCACTTGAGTAACTCCACTTTTTTATCTAGCATCATTAATCACAATCGGCTCGAACCAATGTTCCCTATCAGTGATGACGCTCCGCGTTCCACCACGCCCTATATCAACTACTTCCTGATTGCTCTCAATACTCTCATCTTCCTGTTTCAGTGGTCGCTTGACCGGCAGAGCGAGGCCGCCTTTATCGCTCAGTACGCTTTTTTTCCCCGTAACGTGAATCAATGGCTCTCGGGTTATTTGCCCGCCGATGTTGCCCTTTTTCCCTTCTTCAGTTCCATGTTCATGCATGCCTCGTGGCCACACCTGATTCTAAACATGTGGGGCCTGGCGATTTTCGGTGACAACGTCGAGGACCGGCTAGGACACTTCCGCTACCTGCTCTTTTACCTGGTGTGCGGCCTGGGAGCCGACATAACCCAGTATCTTTCTGATATCAACTCTCCAGTTCCCAGCGTGGGAGCGAGCGGAGCGATCGCCGGCGTCATGGGCGCTTACTTCGTCCTGTTTCCCAGGGCACGCGTACTCACCTGGGCCTTTACCTTTTTCTTCATCCATCTCCCGGCCTGGCTGGTATTGGGATACTGGTTCGTCCTGCAGTTCCTGGCGGGCGCCGCAGCGGCCATGAGCTATTCGCGGCAATCAACTGGCGGCGTCGCGGTATGGGCTCACGTGGGTGGGTTTCTCAGTGGAGTGCTCCTTATCAAGCTCCTGCCCGCCCGGCGGCAATATTATTCCTACGAAGGATAGCAGGCGGTACCCACCCAGGTATTTCACAGGTTCCCAATGGTTGGTCGCAGTCTAATTTCCTCTAGAACGAATTTCCGTTCTTTCCATTGCGGATCAGCGATAAAAATTCTTCGCGCGTTTTTTCCGAGCCTCGGAAGCTGCCCAGCATGTGAGAGGTCACAGCGGAAGAATGCTGCTTTTCCACGCCACGCATCATCACGCAGAGATGGCGTGCCTCCACCACTACGCCCACACCCTGGGGCTGGATGGTCCGCTGGATGGTCTCAGCAATCTGCACCGTGAGACGCTCCTGCACCTGCAAGCGGCGGGCGAAAATGTCAACAATGCGCGGGATCTTGCTCAATCCGATGACTTTGCCATGGGGAATGTAAGCCACATGAACCTTGCCGAAGAATGGCAGAAGGTGGTGTTCGCACAGGCTGAACATCTCAATGTCCTTGACGATCACCATTTCGTCATACGACACATCAAAGAGCGCGCCCCGCAGCACTTCATCGGCATCCTTCTGATAGCCCTGAGTCAAGTATTCCAGGCTCTTTTGCATGCGCTCCGGCGTTCTTGCCAGGCCGTCACGTTCCGGGTCCTCGCCAATTCTCACCAGCAATTCGCGGAGCAGTTCGGCGGTGGTGGCCGACGTCAGCGTGATTTCATCAAGTTTCTTCACTATGAGGTTTTCCTAAAATACAAAGGCGCTAACTGGTTCAATATCTCAGTTCCCTGCCGCCCGCATACTCGAACGAGTTGAGCAGGGTCTCTTCGATTCGAATTTTCTCTACTTCAGCGTGGCGGAATTCCTGCTCCAGAATCCGGTAAATCTCGATGCATAGATTCTCCGTGGTAGGAACTACACTCTGGAATTCCATCAACATATTGAGGTTCTCGTGGCCGAAACGTTGCACTATTTTTTCATCCACAAACCTGTCCAGTTCCGCCAGATCGCAGACCATGCCGGTTTGCCGGTCAACGCGGCCTGCCACGGTGACTTCCAGCGCGTAGTTATGGCCATGCCCGTGGGGATTATTGCATTTCCCATAGGTGTTCTGGTTTTGCTCCGCGGACATTGAGTCATTATGCAAGCGGTGCGAGGCTGAAAACCAGTAGCGCCGTGTCAAATGAGCCTTCATGCCTCACCGTAGAAATCTACGAACAGGTCCGGCGTCTCATACAGACGGATGCGGTGCAACTGGGCCACATTCAATTTTGGCTGCAGCCAGTTCCAGATAGCGATTGCCAGGTTTTCGGTGGTAGGGATGAGATCGCGAAACTCACGAACTTCCTTGTTGAGAAAGCGATGATCAACGGTATCGATCACTTCCCTGCTCATGATCTCCTTGAGTTCTTTCAGGTCAACTACAAAGCCGGACCGCTGGTCCACTTCTCCCTTGACGGTGACTTCCAGGGTGTAATTATGACCGTGCCCATGCGGATTATTACACTTGCCGAAGATGCGGTGGTTTTCCTCCGGCGAGAAGTCAGGATTATGGTAATAATGTGAAGCGGAAAATTCAGCTTTTCTTGTGAGATAAACCATGCAGTTTAACCGTTTCCGCCAGATTTCCTTTCTGTATAGATGAATCCATCCCGTTATGGGGTTCGGAATGTATGTACGTGCGTCCCTTCCAGGTCACCGCGCGCCGCAGGTGAGAGTGAACCCAGGAGCGCAACAATAGAAAAGAAAAAAAGGGCAATCCAAGCAGGGCAACAAGGTTGGCCTTCCAGGGAAAGTGGGCGACAAGAATTCGCGTGACGAAGTTCACATAAACCAGCAAGCCCGCCAGCAGGCAAACTATTCCCAGGCCGTAGTGTGCGCGCGAGATCATGGCGGTCCCGACACACCAGGAGCCCGTAATCAAAATAAACTCCAAACCTCGAATGGCCGCCAGGCGAACGGGGCGGTGAAAAAGCAACGCCAGGTTCTTGGTCCAGCCTTCTATCATTGCGGAAAAATTTCTGTACATCCTGGTCCTCACCAACCCCGCGCCGTGGCGAAACCAGATCTTGCGGCCCGCGCTCTTGAACAAACGGGCGAGTTCCACGTCTTCCAGAACTTTGTTGACGACGGCTCCATGTCCGCCTAGTGTTTCGTAGACTTTCCTGCGCACCAGGATGTACTGGCCGTTTGCCGCAACCGCTGGGTCCGCAGGATCATTGACCCGCGACGGAGGATACGTCCTGGCCAATTCGGCAAAGACGACCGGCATAAGGGCCTGCTCGCTCCATGTGGCTGCATCCTGCTCCGGGGAGTAGGAAAGCAGATCAACTCCTCGATCCTGGGCCTCTTTGACTGCGGCAGCGAGCGAGCCTGAATCGTGAAAGGTATCCGCATCGGTAAACAGCAGCCATTCAGCGCTCGCATCACGCGCGCCGGAGACCAGCGCATTACATTTTCCCGTAGCCCCAGCAACAGGTTGGCCCGAATTGATCACCCGCACGCCGCGAAATGATTCGGCAATGGCGCGCGTGCGATCGGTCGAATCGTCATCCACCACGGTGATCTGGAAGCCAATTCCCTGCTGGCGGAGCATTGATTCCAGACAGGTTGCAATGCAATCCTGCTCATTGCGGGCGGGAACAATCACCTGCACATCCGGCTGTGGTGCAAAGGTCATGGGATTCGGTTTATTATACGGGTTGTGAGAGCCTTGGGTCCTTCTCTTCTGTTGTTGCCACTGCTGTTGGCCGGTTGCTTCAGCGCGCCGCGTCCGCGCATGATTGGCTCACCCGCACCCGATTTTACGGTTACGGACTCCGATCGCACGGTTTCGCTCCACACGTTTCGCGGCCGGCCGGTCGTGCTCAATTTCTGGACAAGCTGGTGTCCTCCCTGCGTGGAGGAGATGCCCTACCTGGTGCAGTTGCAAAAGCAAATGGGATCGCGCATTACCGTGCTCGCGGTGAGCTGGGACGAGAGTGAGGACCAATACCGAAAGTTTCTTCGTGACTACAACGTTGATTTGATTACCGTGCGGGACCCGAAGAAGATGACCTGGGATCTTTACGGATGCACGGCACAGCCGGAAACCTACATTATTGACGCCTCCGGCACCCTCCGGCGCAAGTTTATCGGTCCCGTAGTCTGGAATAGCCCGGAAATAATCGACTATCTGAACAAGCTTTAAGTGGCTGGAAATACTCTTGGCTGACGCCGGGCGCACCAAGTTCGTAAGGACCCCTACGCATGCCCCGTTCTCCCCGTCACTTGCTAGCCGTGGTCTTCGCCGCCGGAAGGTACTTCTTGTTGATCTTGGCCACGATTACATAGTTTGGATCAACCATCTCATTCAAATGGATCTCGGCCACCTTGGACAGCAGCTCATATGCGTCCAACTCGGAGAGGCCGTAGTCGTTGTGAATCCAGCCTACCAATTCGGTGAAGGCGATGCGCAGGGCGTCGTCCAGGGGCCGGTAAGCGCCCACGGTCATGATGTAGTCATCGTTTTCAAAGCGAGGCCAGTTGATCTTCCTGCCTTTAATCACCTGGACCTGCACGCGGCTGCGGAGGGCGACCTCAATGGCTGTGCCGGCAACTTCGCCATCGCCCATGGCTGCGTGTCCGTCACCCAGGAATAACATTGCGCCAGGGACATTCACCGGAAAATAGACGATGTTACCGACGCTGGCTTCGGGCGAATCCATGTTTCCGCCAAACTCGGCGGGAACAACCGAGCTGCGGGCTTCCCCGCCCGCAGGCGCTACGCCGATGCAGCCAAAGAACGGGTGCAGGGGAATCTTGACGCTAAAGTTGGAATCCAGCGCCTTGAATGTTGCTGTGTTGGCGGCGTGATCAATGTGATAGAACCAGATCTTTTCCGGGATCGGCTGGTTGATCATGGGAGTGTATCCCGTGCTGTTAATCGCGCCAAAACCGGGGGCCAGCGCCCCTATGCCCTGGTCGCCATCCACCTGAAGGTCCAGGATTTTGATGGCCAGCGTATCCCCCGGTTCAGCTCCGTCAATGTAAAAGGGGCCGGTAAGCGGATTATCGCCTTTGGCCATACTGAGCGTGTCTCCCGGCTTTTGGATGGCGTTGCCAAAGCAATCCACGGTGTTTGTTTCCAGAATGTTGCCGGACTTCAGGTGCGCCACGGGAGCATAGGAAGCGGCGTAGGTGTATTTCAAATCGCTGGGCTTAAGTTGGTAGCGGACAACTTTTCCCTGCTCGCCCTGATTTTGCGCCAAAGCGGCAGCCACGAAAAGAAAAAAGATAAGAAGACGTTTCATGATTGGCTCCTCCGGACGCAGGATTATAACCTTTTGTTCGGTCCCATCAGCCTTTTCCCAGCGACGAATCTGTTCGGACCCGTAAGGCTCGAAATTTCATTTGCACTTTTTCCATGGATTTTGTAGGATTTGTTTCTGAAAGTGGTTTTCTGCCTATGCGTTTCTCCAGCTAATTCGCTCCTGCGCTGACGAAGTCACCGGTTTTTTGGGCTTCGCCTCTCTGCAACCTTCTTTTGAAATGGAGAAACCCTTTGAGTTCACCTGTAACAACTCGCACTGAGTCTATTGCCCACGAGGCTTCCATTGCGCCAGCCGCAAACTGGCTTGCCCTGATTAAAGAAGCGCTGTTTGGCTCCAAGCAGGACTTCACCACCATCTCCATGGACCGGGCAATTTTTCTGCTCGCGGTGCCCATGGTCCTGGAAATGGCCATGGAAGCGCTGTTCGGGATTGTGGACATATTTTTTGTCGCCCACCTTGGCGCAGATGCCACGGCCACAGTCGGCATCACCGAGGGCATGCTAACCATGGTCATGGCAATTGCCATAGGCATGAGCATGGGCACTACGGCGGTAGTGGCGCGCCGCACCGGTGAACGAGATCCGGACGGCGCGGCACGGGCTGCTATGCAGTCCATGATTCTGGGAATCAGTGTCTCTGCACTGATTTTTGCCTTCTGCTTCCCGTTTGCGCCCAAGCTACTTGCCTTGATGGGCGCCAGCCCCAGCATCCTGCACACGGGTTCTACCTACACGCGCATCATGACCAGCGGCTCGGGGATTATCCTGATGCTGTTCCTGATCAATGCCATCTTTCGCGGAGCAGGCGATGCCGCCGTTGCCATGCGCGTGTTGTGGCTGGCCAACGTCATCAATCTCTGCCTTGACCCTTGCCTCATCCTGGGATTAGGCCCGTTTCCGCGGCTTGGTGTGACCGGCGCGGCCGTCTCCACCAGCATTGGACGCAGCATGGGCATTCTCTTCCAGGTTTATCTCTTGTGGAGAGGACGCGGGCGCATCAAGCTCCGCCGCGAACATCTCGGCCTGGATTTCAAGGTGATGACCAACATCATCCGCATCGCCGCCAACGGGGTGCTGCAGTTCATGATCGCCACTGCCAGTTGGGTGCTGATGGTACGCCTGATTCAATCGTTTGGGAGCGCGGCCACCGCCGGTTACACCGTCGCCATCCGTATCGTGATTTTCTCCATTCTTCCTTCCTGGGGATTAGGTTCCGCCGCAGCTACGCTGGTGGGCCAGAACCTGGGCGCTAAGCATCCGGACCGGGCGGAACATGCGGTTTGGCGCGCTGCCTTCTTTAACATGATCTTTCTGGGTTCAGTCTCTTTGCTGTTCCTGTTGTTTGCGCCTCACCTGATTGGAATCTTCAGCCGAGACCCGAACGTGATCAAAGTGGGCGCCACCTGCCTGCGCATCATCAGCTTGTGCTACATCCTGTATGCGTATGGAATGGTGATCGTACAAGCCTTTAACGGCGCTGGAGACACTCTTACGCCCACAATGATTAACCTGGTGTGCTTCTGGATCATTCAACTTCCGCTGGCATACCTGCTTGGCCGGCGCCTGCAATTTGGTCCCAAAGGAGTTTTTTGGGCGATATGCTGTATGGAGATATTATTGTCGCTTACTTCAATCCATGTGTTTCGTCTGGGCCGATGGAAACGAAAGATGGTATAGCCTCGGTGTGAACGATCTGATCAGGAGCACAGTGCTCCAGTGGAACGGCGATCAGTACAAGCAGGAGAAGTTTTCCAGATTGCCTCAGATGGTCATGAAGTCCCAGCGGATTCTTCTGCAGGGCAAATTCGACTATATTAGAGTGTTTTCGGATTGAATCCCTGTGAGGAGCCATCGCTATGACCCTGCTTGATGTGGTTTTTAAGTACGGCACGCCACCCGGAGAACGCGAGATGTGGGCGCTCAACAACGCCTGGGAGGTCTATGGCGTCCGCAAAATCAAGCTGGATGAGAAAGAGCACACCATCCGAGTAGAATACGACGCCACCCGGTTAAATGACGGCGAGATTGCCGCTATTCTCCGCCGCGCCGGCATTGACCTGCGGGAAAAGATACAGCTGGTTTGACTCAGTTGACAATCCTAAAAATGCAACGGGGCACTTTCTAAGGATCTCTGGCCGTTAGATCCTTTAGAAAGCGCCCCGATGCGCGCCACTTCGTCTGGCATTGTTCATTGCATCCCTCCTGCCAATCATCCCTGATTGAAAATAAAGCACTTATCTGACAGAAGGGCCGAAAGAGAAGGTAGGAATTCCATTCACTTGAAAATTTTTCATAGATCAAAGTGAAGAGAGTGCCTGAATGTCGTACTTTGGCGCATGAGGTGTATACACAAATCCCGGCGGGGAAACACTCTTGCGGTGATTCGGCAGTCAGATGAAGTCGATCCAAAGTCATTGAGCCGCTGATTTTTGCTATGCGTGAAGCGACCTCCGGACAATGACGGTGAGAAAGCAGCCCTCATCTTCAAAAAGCCCACTGCGAAAATGCGCCCCTTTGTGTCTTTGCATCCACACTGTCCTCGCAGCACCACGCTGTTTCTCTCGCACGAATCCTCTAACCCATGCAGAATCAGTATTTTCTTTTGTGGCTTCCGCCGTGCCATAGCCATAGTGCTGCACAAGCAGCGGAGGTGAATCAAATGACAGAACTGAAATCTTTCGAATCAAAACCAACGTCGCGCGGTCTTGGCGTGTTGCGACTCATGCGCACCATGGGTATGTCAGTAGTTACGATCACCGCGGTTCTGGTCCTGGCCGGAATCGCGTTGGGTCTCACTGGTTGCACTGAAGAAAAGAGCAAGAACATCAGTGCCAATTCCAGTCAGAGCAGCCATGATCCGGCAGTTTCCATTCCGCCACAGGCGAAAGCTGCGGAGCCGGTAGTGGCAAAAAAGAAGAAATCGGTGGTCAGACGGCCGTCCGTGATGACATACACAAGCAGCGCTTACGGCGTTTCCTTCCGATTTCCCGGACAATACGAGCTGACCACCCCTGGAAACGATGATCAGAAATCAGCACTGGCGGAAACGGTTCCAAGCAATTTTGTCCAGCCAGGCGGCTTCACCGTAGCAACTATTGAACTGCCCAGCGGTTCCGCCACTTCGTTCTTCAGCGTGAGCGCCAACAAGAGCCTGTCTTATCGAGAATGTGCGCAATTCGCCATACCGGAAGCATCTGGTGTCGCCAGCAATTACCCGGTTGATGAGAGCGACGGATCAATCCCATCGAAAACGAACATTCATGGCGTTGAGTACTCCAAGGTGGAAAACGCCTCAGAGCAGGAGGACATCAAGTACTATCATCACTTCGAACCAGGACGGGATGGGACCGGCGGCACTTGTTACGAGTTCGCCATGGGCGTGGAAGAATCGAGGGTCAGTTCCAAGGCATTAGACTACCCGGATCTCTTCGACAAACTGGAGAGAGTTATGGCCACAGTGACCATCAAGTCGCAGGAAACTTCCACCGTGACAGCAACCGCTCCCGCGCACGAACCAAGCGGCACAAGTCAGGAGTAAACAAGCAGTTCCTGGCTTCTAGCTGCGTGCTAAGACCCGAAGGAACAAACAGGCCAGGCTCCGAGTTTCGGAGTCTGGCCTGCTTTTGCCAGGGGCTGCAACTGGAAGCTCGCAGCTTTCTTCATTGGATCATCGAGCTTACGGCCGGCACAGGCATACGTTTCGTTTCGATCAATCGCCGTAGTTCCACCAATGCCTGCTTATGAATCTGGCAGATGCGCGCCTCGCCTACACCCAGCCGTTCACCGATCTGTTTCAATCCCATCTCCTTGAAGTAGTAGAGCCGGAGCACCTCCTGATGCCTGGTTTTGAGGTGACTGATGCGGGTCTTGAGCAATTTGAGGTCTTCTCTCTTGCTGCACGAGTCATAAGGGCTCTCATCCTTGGACGGAAGACGATTGATTTCATCCGGCATTGTTGGCTCGTCTTCGTTGCAATAACTTGGTGTCTGCTTGCTGGCCTCCAGGCGCTGGAGTATCCTCTCGTATTCGGCAAGTCCCATGCCCACTGCTTTCGCGATTTGCTCGCGCGAGGGTTCCGAGCCGGAAGCTGCCCTCAGATGAAGCTTGGTATCCTCAGCTTCGCGCGCCTTCTTACGATCGTGACGAGAGCAGGTATCGGTTTTGCGCAGTTCATCCAGAATGGCGCCGGTAATTCGGGAATTGGCGTAAGTGGAGAAGTCCACCGCGCGCGAGATATCGTAACGGCTGGATGCCTGAAGCAATCCAATAACTCCCGTCTGCACCAGGTCATTAATATCCACATGGGCCGGCAAACGGCGTTTGATCTTCTTGGCGATGGCCTGGACCAAGTTAAAGTAATTCTGTACTACCAGCTCCGGGGCAACCGGGCTAAACACGTTGGTTGACATTTTCTCATCTCTCCTCACCAGTACTAAGGCATGCACCGGGCCAAACAGGAGTACTGCTAAGTGCTTCAAAAAGCGCGAACAAGCGTACTGAGGGACAGACGAGACAATCCTGAATCCAGAAACCATACAAGACGCTCTGGACATTAGTGAAAATCAATCTACAGATTAGAAAAAGCTGAACAAGAGAATACGTTGCCAAAACTGCTGTAATCAGGGCTTTCTCTTCCTTCTCTTTCCCTCTTCCTTTCTTCGCACCAGAGTTCTCCGCCCTGAAATCCTACCCTCAAGTTCCGCCACAATCCGCCGATTCAACTCACAGCAGTTCAATCAATAGGAGCTTTTCACAATGGATCATCTTCTTGTAGTCGCCTCATCCAAAGGAATTCCAGAGAGCATCTTGCAATCGCTTCGGTTGGCCGGATGGGGGATCACCGTGGCCGCAGATATCACTTCTGCAAAACAGCTCTTGCAAAAGAGAAATGTTGCCGGGGTCATTGTCGATTTAAGCACCAATCACGACCCCGAGCGGCTCAAGATTCTGCGCTTCGTACACGAATTCTGCCCCAATACGATGGTCATGATGTTGCATTCCGGCATGGATGCCGCTGCTTATCCTCCCGGCGCCAGCCTGGTCGAGACCCTGGATGCAATGGGCGACGCTGGTCCTCGGTTACAGTCCGACGGGACCCGCGACCTCCATCATCTCAGTCCTGCGCAAAGGCGTATCGCTGAGCTAGTGGCCCAGGCTTTTCCAAATCGGGAAATCGCCCGCAAGCTTAAGATCAAGGAACAAAGCGTGCGCAACGAACTCTCCCGCATCTTCAGGAAGATGGGGATATGGAACCGTGTGGAACTGGCATTGCTAATGCGCAAAGAAGAAGCTCCCGGCACGCAAGGCCAAACGGAACCGTGGAAAACGGAATTCGGAGCGGTCTCCGCAACAACTGAGGTTCACAAGCCGGCCACCTTGTAGATTGTTCAGCGCAAATCAATGAACGCAAAGCAGTGAGAGTATTCGCTGCTTGAATGAATCGGCAATTTGCTGGAGAAAACCCGGCGGCTTAGTGGTTATTTTCTATCGCAATCCCGTACACTTTGATCTTCTGATAAAGCGTACTACGGGGAATTCCGAGGCGCGTTGCCGCCTGCGATACTTTTCCCTTTTCTTCCTTTAGAATGCTGCTGATGTACTCCCGCTCCAATTCCTCGAGCGTGGTTCCGGTCTGTGAGGCGCCCTGCGAAACTCCTTGTGCTCGGTGTGCCAGACCCAGATCTTCCGGCCGGATCAGCTGGCTCTCACATGTAAGCGCCACCCGCTCCAGCACATTGCGCAACTCGCGGATATTGCCCGGCCACGAATAAGCCTTCAAGGCGGTTTGTGCTGCGCTGGTCAATTCCTGCTTATCGCGCGCCAAATCGTTGGCCAGGCTTTGCAGCAGACTGTTGGCCAGCGGCAGAATGTCTTCCGTCCGCTCCCGCAGCGGCGGGATTCTCACCTGGAAGGTGCTCATGCGGAAGTAAAGGTCCTCGCGAAACTTCATCTCTCGCACCGACTGCATTAGATTTCGATTTGTGGTGGCAATGATCTGAATATCGGCGATTCGCTCGCGCACGTCACCCAATCTGCGGAATCGATTGTTCTCCAGCACCCCCAGCAATTTCGGCTGCACCAGCAAGTCCATCTCGCCCACCTCATCCAGCAACAAAATACCTCGGTGCGCTGCTTCAATCAGCCCTTGCTTGCTGCCAGAGGCCCCGGTGAATGCGCCTTTTTCATATCCAAATAATTCTGATTCCAGCAACTCCTTGGAAAGCCCGGCGCAGTTGATGTCCACCAGAGTTTCTTCCGTGCGTGGCCCTTTTTGATGGATCCATGCCGCCAGCACTCCTTTGCCGGTCCCGGTCTCGCCCTGGATCAGAATGGGGCGTTCTGTATGAACAAACCTGTGAATTTCCTCTTCCAGTTGATGGATCAATGTGCTCGTGCCCTGAAAGGGGTTCTTGTCATAACGGGGAATACGAAGGCGGTGAGCCAGTTGCTTGCGACTGTTTTGCTGGTTTTGCAGACAAGTGCGGACGTAGGCGCCGAGGACGGCAAACTCCACGGGCTTGGTGATGAACTGCTCCGCTCCCTCTTTGATCGCCTTGACCGCAAGGTCAATGGTGCCGTATCCCGTAAGAACGATGCACCGCGTGGGCAAGTGCGTATTTTTGAGCGTTGAGAGAAACTGCAGAGCGTCGCCATCGGGCAATTGATAATCGGTGATCACAATGTCAGGCACACTGCTCTGGAGCGTGTGATAAGCCGTCTTGAAGTCCGGCGCCCGCGAAACCGAATGCCCCTCGAGCTCCATGTACTCGCTTACAGCTGCGAGGATCGCGGGATCGTCGTCTATCACCTGTATTCTGGCTTTCCTCAAAATATCTCCTGCTTTACTGCCGCCAAGCTGCGGATAGAGGGTTGGAACCCAGACTGCACCCCGGGCTGATACGAGACCTACGCCCGGGCATGACTTGAGGGACACTCTCTTTGACAATCAACTCCCTCGGGTCTGATGCTACGACTCACTTCCTAATCTATCTGTTCCTTCCTTCAAAAGAGATGCGTATTAGTACTCAGAAACCAAGGGAAAAAGTTCGTGAGAACAACCTGCATCGACTGCTGGAGCGCGAAAAAAAACTCGAGAGAGGCCACCAGCCACGCGCTCTGCCGACAAATGCGGCACGGGCGCAACGACTTGGTTTTCTGTTTCTGCTATCCTTCTTCGTTTCCTTCCAAGGAGCTACATTGTCGATGACTCATTCGTTGCGCATAACTGCCCTGATGCTTGTTTGCTGGATGGGCATGGCGGCGCAGAGGCCGGCATCCCTGCCTCCGCAGGGACCACCGCAAACACCTTCTGCCGGAGAGGCCAAAGCGAAAGAGACGCCTCACGAGATGACTGAGGCGGACATCGAAGCGTTTCTTGATGGATTCCTCCCCATGCAGCTTGAGCGGGAGAATATTGCCGGCGCTGTGGTATCGGTGGTGAAAGACGGCAAGGTGCTGTTTGCCAAGGGCTATGGCTATTCCGATGCGGACAAGAAAAAGCCGGTATCAGTGGATGGCACGCTGTTTCGTCCCGGTTCGATTTCCAAGCTCTTTACCTGGACGGCAGTGATGCAACTGGTGCAAAAGGGCAGGCTCGATCTGGACCACGATGTAAATGAATATCTGGATTTCAAGGTCCCGGCCACATATCCACAGCCCGTCACTCTGCGCAATATTCTCACCCATACCACGGGATTTGAGGAAACGATCAAAGAACTGTTTGTTCCTGGAGGAACCCCTCTCGTTCCCCTCAAGGACTACTTAACGCACCACATGCCTAAACGCATCTTTCCGCCCGGTGCAGTACCAGCCTATTCCAATTATGCCGCCACGCTGGCGGGATACATCGTCGAGCGCACTTCAGGACGTCCCTTCAATGATTACGTTACAGAGAATATCTTTCGACCCCTGGGTATGCAGCACTCCACGTTTGCTCAGCCGCTGCCCGCGGAATTGAAGCCTTTAATGTCCAATGGCTACGAACTGGGATCGGGTCATGCCAACCCCTTTGAATTGCTGGAACCTGCGCCCGCCGGAAGCCTCACCACCACGGCTGCCGATCTTGCTCGCTTCATGATTGCTCACCTTCAGGCTGGAAAATTCGAAGACACCCAAATCCTCAGCCAGCAAACAGCGCAAGAGATGTATGCCCGGCAGAAGGGCTTTCATCCGGAGTTGAACGGCATGGCGCTGGGTTTTTACGAGGAGACGCGCAACGGCCACAGGATCATCGGACATGGCGGAGACACGCTCTACTTCCACAGCGACCTTCATCTGGTGCTCGATGCCGGAGTGGGCTTTTTCATTTCTTATAACTCTGCCGGCAAAGGAGAAATCAGCCCACGCACAGCATTGTGGGACCATTTTCTTGACCGCTACTTCCCTTACAACCCGCCGAACTCAGCTCCACCTTCCAGCGCGGCAGCGGATGCCCGTATGGTTGCCGGCTACTATCTAACCAGCCGCCGCGCGCAAAGTACTTTCCTCGGCGCCGGCAACAGCTTTAGCGAAGTGCGCGTGGTCCCGGATCCCGATAGAAACGTCGCGAATGGAAACATTAAGGTCTTCCCCTTCAAGGATTTCAACGGACAAACCAAACGCTGGAGCGAAATTGCCCCTCTGGTTTACCGCGCCGTGGATGGCCAGGACCGCATCGCTTTCCGCAAGGACGCGAATGGACGTCTTGAAATGCTGATCAGCTTTCCCGCCATCATTTACCAGCGCACCGGGTTTCTGGACAGCTATCCCTGGAACCGTTCGGTCGCCTACTTCACGCTGATCGTTTTTTGTCTTACGCTGCTGCTCTGGCCGATAGCCTGGGCCGTACGCCGCCACTATGGCTTCAAACTTGACCTGAATCCGGGACAACGGCGACTGCGATTGGCCATCAAGCTCGTCTGCGCGATCGATCTCGCCTTTGTGCTGGCTTTGTTTGTAATGTTAGCGGTGGCCGGCGATCTTGCCTTGCTCAGCGGCAAGCTTGATTCCTGGTTGCTGGTGTTTCAGGCTGTGGGCGTGATAGGCGCGTTTGGTACGCTGGTGGTCCTCTATGCCACTCTCCGCATGTGGCGCGCGGCCAACTTGTGGAAGGGCAATCGCTGGCTGAATTTGCTGATCACGCTGGCGTGCCTCTGCTTTACGTGGTTCGTGATTCACTGGCACATGATCAATTTTGATATGAATTACTAAATGAAACTCCTGGCTTCAATGTCTGGATACTACACCCAACTCTGAGGTGTAGCTCAGCTTGATCTCGCCGCATTTGTGTTGCTCATCGGAGTAGACAACGCAACTATCGTAGGGCTTGGAATAGACGTGCAGGCTCACGGCCCTATGGTTGAATTCCGCGGGATTATACACTTTGTGCACAGGCTCTTTAGGATCGACCGCGGCGGGAGCCGCCGGGTTCATTTCAATGATGTCTGTCGGAACGATGTCGCAAGTGCCACCCGCCAGGTCTTGGCTCAGCACCTTGTAATTCTGGACGAGGAGCCTGCCGATGGGCACGGCCATCCAGCAGTTCTGGCCTTTGTGATTGTGAATCGAGCTTCCCTGGCCCACTTCCCAGCAGATGGCGATCAATTCGTAAAGCGGTGTTTTGTCAATCAGGTTGCGGGTGTAATGCTGAGGGTCCCAGATCAGATAGCGTTGAATTGACCCAGGATCGACCGGCGTGGCGCGTAACAGATCATGGACACGCTTTACCTCAAGAAAATCGTTCTCGCGACAACATCGTAATTTGGCAATGAACTCCTGGATCGCTACACCTGGCATTCTGCCCTCCTTTTCCAACATTGTAGCGATAGGGCACTAAAATCAAAAGGCCACAGCCGAGGCACAGACAAAATCCTTTGAGATTTCTCGCCGTGCCTCTGTGCGTTTGTCGCAGGTTTTTCAGGGCGCCGCTTTTGCAACGCCGTAATAGCCTTTGCGTGCGAAGACCTTGTAGCTGTGTTCCTGGGCCACGATCTGGATCTTGCGGAATTTTCCGTCCCACTTCTGATTGTCCGGGTAATAGCCCAGGCTGTACTGGTGATGCAACTCTTCGGAAATGTCGTCCAGCGCAGACTCGAGTTTGTCCATACCCCTCACCTCCAGCATGCGTCCGCCTGTAGCCTCCGCCAGCTTCTTCAGCAGCTCCTCGCCATGCTCGTCTCTCTCATAGGTGTGAATTACGTCGCAATGATCGCGGCGCGAGCGTTCGCGTGGAGGATCGTAAATCTGAAGCACATAGGCAATTACGTCATTTTGCAGGAGCACTTCGAGAGCATCTTCCAGCGTGGATTCACTCTTGGAATCGCCGGACATGGCGACTATGACAACGGCCTTGCGTCCTACCTCTCGCTCCAGATAGCGATGTGTGGCAGTGCGAATGGCATCGTAGAGACGGGCCTCGCGACGCTGGTTGTAGGGCTGTCCGGTGGTACCTACCGGCGGGACACCCGGAAGAGGTGGTCTGGGAGCATCATCCGGCGTTCCAACCGCCGTTCCCCAACTGCGAATGCCATCCACCTTCTGTTGCAGCAGCGCCGTGTCTGAGGTAGGAACCTGGATCGTCTCTGTGCGCGCGGCATAGCTCACGATAAAGCCCAGATCTGTAGGACGAACAACCCGCTTCAGGAACATGCTGGTCGCCTGGGCCTCTTCGCCCAGAATCCAGGCCATGTTCGTGCCCGTATCCAGCAGCACTCCCACGTTAAGCACTACATCGCTGTGGTGGGCGAAGAATTTGATCGGCTGTTCCCTGCCGTCTTCGAAGACCCTGAATTGTTGCTGATCAAGCTGACTGGCGAGCTGCCTTTTGCCGTCACGTACAGTGAAATAAACCGAGACCACTTCTACGTTGCTCTTGATCACGCCGCTTTGTCCGGCGGGATCCTGGGGAAAAGCGGCAGCCGAGAGGCCGAGATCGGCCACAGCCAGTGTGAGAACAACCAGGGACACCTCGATCACTTTTAACATCATTCACCTTCCGGTTGGAGGCCGGAGACAATGAAGAGTTTATGCGCCGGTAAGAGACTGGGAGCATAAGAAAAATGAAGAATTGTTGGGAAATTCAGCGGGGTTTTGCGGCGCAGAACAATCGCGAAATCGAAATCCTGCCGCAGATCTTAGGAGGTTTCGCGTTGCATTAAGAGGTCGTGCCTTCTCACCGGTCAGCGTAGTAACCATCTCTGGCTTGCACTTCCATGTCCTTCTGCTTAGCGGCAAGATGGATTTTGTGGTATCCGGTCAGGTCGCCGCGGTCCGGCGTATAGCCCAGCTCGTATTGATAGCGGAGCTCGTCTGCAATCTGGTTGTAGATTTGGTCGACCGGCTGCTTCTTTGAAACTTCAAAAAGACGTCCACCGGTCTCTTTGGATATCCGTTCGAGGATCTTCTTACCGTCTGGACGCTCTTCCTGCGGGTAGCGACTGCCGCCATGCCGTCCCATTCCACCGAATCCGCCAAAATTGGATTCGTGCTCTTCATCTTTGAACAAAATGGAATAGACAACGGTGTCTGCTCGTTGCGCTGATTCTATGGCGTGGTCCAGACTCACCTTGCTGCCGTGGTCTACTCCATCTGAAAGGACAATAATTGCCTTGCGGCCCTGCTGCTTCTTCATGAGTTCATCCGATGCCAGAAAGATCGCATCATAGAGCTGGGTACCGCCGCCATGGTAACCGCCGCCTCCACGACTTCCGCCCCCGCCTCTGCGATGGCCGCCCGGCCATCCGCCGCCACCAGAGCCTCCAGAGCTCCCTCCTGATCCGCCTTGTCCTCCAGAGTTGGCGCCATTATCACGCTGTCCGATTTGCAGCGAATCGAGCGCGGAGTCCAACTTGCTTCGGTCACCAGTGACGTCCTGCAGGAGCTCTACTTGCCGATCGAAGTGAATCACGAATGCCATGTTCTTTTCGTGAAGCATCTGGTTGAGAAAGGCAAAGCTGGCATGGCGTTCGTCTTCCAGAACGCGTCGCTGGCTCTCGCTGGTATCTACCAGCAGGCCGAGTGTGAGTGCAACGTTGGTGTCTTCATTGAAATAGCGAATTACCTGGGGCCGGCCGTCTTCTTCCAAGGTGAAATCATCTTTGGTCAAATTGCGCACAATCTGTTTGTGCTTGTCGCGCACGGTGGCCGGCACTTCGACCACCTTTACATGGGAGGAGAACGTGGGCTCCTGGCTGGGCGACTGAGCGCCTGCCCTCAACAGCAAGACCATCATAAATAACGTGGGAAATGTTACTCGGACACCTGGACGATACACTGCAGCCATCAATTTCCGTCCTTCACAAAGAACCGCACCGGAAGTTTGCTTTACAAGCATTACAGCATTTTTGCAGGCTGGTTGAATCAAGCCAGGCAGTTTTTTACACATCTTTTACACCCTGATTTTTGCAGTCTCGCAAGAATCATGTCATTGCTCCGGCCTTATACTGATACCCATGAAAAGAGTGCAGCCAAACGAAACGCATGCAGCCCAACCAACATCGGACGAGATAACCATTGTCGAGTTTTCAGATTCCGGAGAGCGGCAAGGTACAGTGCGAGTGCCCAAGATCGTGAAGGAGGAAAGCGAATGGAAGAGCGAGCTTCCTGCTGCTACATGTGAGATCACGCGCCGGGCCGGAACGGAAAGGCCGTTTACCGGAAAGTACTGGGACCAGCATGAAAAAGGACTCTACCGCTGCGTTTGTTGTGGCACAGCGCTGTTCACTTCCGATAGCAAGTTCGATTCAGGCACGGGCTGGCCAAGTTTTTGGCAGCCGGTTGCGGGAGAAAACATTGAAGTCCAGAAAGACAGCAGCTACGGCATGGTGCGGACAGAGGTTGCCTGCCGTCGCTGCGGCGCTCATCTCGGCCATGTCTTCGAAGATGGCCCCCCGCCAACAGGGCTGCGCTACTGTTTGAACTCGGCTTCCCTGCGTTTTGTGAAGCCTTCCTGACGAAGCGGGATGCCGCCAAAAAATTATCATCTATTACATAACAGAATGCATATAAAACTATGCAATAAATATACTTAATTGACCATATAGATGCAGAGAGACCGCGCCGGTAACTCGGCTTTGACTTTGGATCCCGGGGACAACACAGCATCATGGTCCGCCCAGACCCTGGTCAATGTTTTGGCTTGGGCCATGAGAGTATCGCCGATCTCCACCTCTAAAGTACTCGGCTGGTCGGCGTTATTGACCAGCACCAGCAGGCGCTCGGACGATTCGCCTTGTGCTGTTCCGAAAAAATCACGCAGATAAACCAAGCTCCGGTCATCGCTGAAAATGTGAACGTAGCTGCCACGCCTGAGTGCCGGGTGTTGCAGGCGCAAATGGAGCAAGTTGCGAACTTGCGCAAAGACTCTCTGCTCGTCAAGGGTCCGGCCTTCGGTGGTGAATGCGTTGCGGCTATCGCCGGGGAAGCCTCCGGGGAAATCTCGGCGGTTATCCGGGTCATCGGCTCCGGGCATTCCAATCTCATCACCAGCATAGATCTGAGGAATCCCGCGCATGGTTAACTGCAGTGCGAACGCCAGATTCAGCTTCTCCAGTGTCGCGCCAGCCTCTCCCATAAACCGCCGCGTATCGTGGTTGCCCAGAAAAGTCACAAGCCATTCTGGATGAGGAAACAGCCAGTCACTCTGCAACACCTGTTCCAGCAGAGTTGCCGGGGCATCCTGCAGGATCACCTTGCGCAAAGCGGAATAGAGAGAAAAATCGAATACCGTATCCACTCCGCTGTCAATTCCATTTGTGATCTTGCCGCCGGCGAAAAATGCAGCCACAGCCGGGTCAAACCCTGAAACTTCGCCAACCGTCTTGAAGCGCGGATACAGGTGATGAAGGTCAGTATGAAGATCATGCCAGAATTGCCGGTCCACATAGGGAAACGTATCCAGGCGAAAACCATCGAGCGAGCCCGTCTCCGCCCACCAGATTGCATTCTGCCGCAAAAATTGAGAGGTGATGGGATCATCAGTACCCATATCGGGCAGGACGCCCACAAACCAGCCTTCCACGATGTTCCGCCATTCCCGGGGCGAGGCATGAGGGTCAGTAAGGTGCGTGAACTCCGCATTTGAGGTCAAGTGATGGTTGCGTGTTCCATGAAGCCAATGGTCTGTAGGAGGATCATCGGCCCAGGGATTTGTAGGACCAACGTGGTTGGGAACGATATCCAGAATCACCTTGAACCCTAGCTGGTGGGCTGCACTCACCAGCGAACGATACTCCGCCAGCGTGCCGAAGTGCTCTTCGACGGAATACAGGTCCACCGGCCCGTAGCCGTGGTAGTCACGCCCGGTATGATCATCATTGTTATAAATAGGGGTGATCCAGATGGTGGTCACACCCAGATCCTTCAGGTAAGACAAATGCTCCTGGATGCCGCGCAAGTCGCCACCATGATAGGCGCGGGGGACGCTCCGGTCATAGGTGCCGGAAGCAGGAAAGTTGTTGGTTGGATCGCCGTCGGCGAAGCGGTCCGGCATGATAAGGTAGACTACGTCATCGGGACCGAAACCGTTGAAGCCCTGATTCGCGGCAGGCTCCTGCGCGGCAGGATTGCGTTGCTCCAATTGCCACTCCACCCTGCTCTTTCCGTGGGCGGTAGTCACCTGAAAAGCTATTCTCCCGGGCGAAGCGTTTTTGCTGATTTCTACCCATATAAACAGGTAGTGCCCATTGCGGCCCTCCATAGTTCGAGCAATATGCATGCCTGGCGCCAACGTTGAAACCCTGGCTTGATCCAGGTTCTCACCGGTAAGCATGACCATAGGGTTGGGTAACCCGAGCCACCAGTTCGGCGGTTCAATCTTCGTGACCTTCGGAGCCGGCCCTGACGCCTGTTGGCATGCCACGTTTAAGGCAAGTGCCAGCACAAACGCAGTACAGTTAAACCAATTGTGCTTGCGGCTGTGGGGCCTGCAGGTCACCCGCACCTCATGTTCGGTATGTCTCCACGCAGACGAGTTTCAATCACTGTGCAAATTAGAATGTGAACCGGAAGGCAAACTGGATTTGCCGCTCTGAAAACTCCCGTGTGTTGTTGATAGCGCCAAAGCTGCTCCCATCGTTCACATTGGCATCCGGATTCACATACTGCGGATGATTCAGAATGTTAAATCCTTCTGCGCGAAACTGCATTTTCACTCGCTCGGTGAGGCTGAAGTTCTTGAATAGTGAAGCATCCCAGCTGCCGTAGCCAGGGCCATAGAAATGATTCCGCCCCAGGGTGCCAGGACGGATAAACTTGCCGCTGGCATTCGTGGGTGGAGCAACAAATGTGCCGGGCGCTGCCGTAATCCATTGCCGTCCGAGACCACCGTTGACAGCCTGAAGCGAGCCAATGGAAACCGGACCGGTGATATCGGGCCGCACTCCATTAATGGTAATGTCGAAAGGCGTGCCGGTTCCCAGCGAAACGATGTTGTTGAACTGCCATCCTCCCAATAGATTGTTCATGGCGCCGTTCCAACCCGATCCCCACTGCTTTCCACGTCCGAAAGGCAACTCATACATTACGGTGCCGACAAACGCATGGCGTTGGTCAGTATCGGAATTGCCTTTGTTCTGGTTGAGCAGGACGTGTCCGGCTGAATCTACAAAGATAGGGCTATTGGTGTTGATGCTGAATGCTCCATTGGAATCATCGGTAGCATGGGACCAGGTATAAGCAGCTGTGTACTGCAATCCGTGGCTCATACGCTTGTTCAACTGCATCTGCAAGCCGCTGTAGTGCGATGTACCGATGGTGCCGCCGGCAGTCACATTCAACCCGCGTCCGGGGAAAAGGGCAGAATTGGTGGCCAGTTGCTGGTTCGTATAGTTGAACCAGGTCATCAAGTGATCTGCCTTGGTGCCAACCCAGGCGACGTTGAGCGCCGTGTTGTGGCCCAGCTCCTGCCCGACCTGCAGGTTGACTTCCTGAATGGTGGAAGTCTTGTCGTTGGGAAAAATGGCTATAACCGATGTGTTGGTTGGATTCGCGTCATTGACGTTCCCGGCAACAGGCACCGGCAGCGGCTGAGTAGCCGCGGCATTATTGTTGTTGTTGAGCGGCCCTTGCCCGGAGAGGGTAACGCGATCGCCACCGACAGCGGTCAGGGTCGTTACTCCGCTCCAATCGGGATTGGCGCTCAACTGGTTCCCTACACCTCCGCGATCCAGGAAATAGAAGATGCCATAGCCTCCGCGGATGACAGTTTTGCCATGTCCTGCCAGATCATAAGCAAAGCCGATGCGCGGCGCCCAGTTGTTCTTATCTGTGTTTACCAAGCTGCGCGAATTGCCATTGACGCCGGCGCGCAGGAGCGTGCCCGTGGTCACATCGAAATTCGACCAGCGATTGTTCATTTCGTAAGGTGGAGTATATAAATCGTAACGTAACCCCAGGTTCAAAGTGAGCCGCCGCGAGATCTTCCAGTCATCCTGCGCAAAGTAGCCGGTCTCCCAGCTTCTGGTGTCGACTGTATTTGGAGTCGAGACTGAATAATTGTCTATGAACCCTGCCAGCAACTCGGACACTTCGTAGCCGGTGAAATCTCCGGTGCCGGGGCCGATGTTGAAGAATCCCTTACCGCGAAAGTCAGAGATAAAGAAATTCACATCGCGGCGGATGATGCTGGCGCCGAAGCGGAAGCTGTGCTTGCCGCGCGCCCATGAGAGCGTGTCTTCATATTGAAAGCTCGACTGCGGGACGATAAACGGCCCTCCATCACCACTGAATTCAATTTCAGTATTGAAGCCGCCGATGAGCGGCGTGCCACCCAGTTGAGGCGTTCGATTGGCGTTGGCGATGCCAAGCTGCTGAGCCTGGGGAATACTGTTGAAGGGATTCAGGAAGCTGTAGAAAGGACGTGAATACCCGAACCGGAAGTCATTGACCACAGTGCTGCCAAAGCTGTGAACTTCACCGGCTGCCACTCCCCGAGGATGATTGATATTGTCACCGGAGCCGAAACCAGAGGACAGAGTCCCGAGCCGGGGCGTCAAATTAAAGACGTCCTGTCCGTAGCTATAACGGGCAAATGCGGTGTCTTTGGGAGTGATGTTGTAGTCCAGCTTCCCGTCGAAGTCATTGAACTGGCGAATGTCTTGCCGTACCGCGCGGAAGTTGTGAATGATGGTTCCCGAGATATTAGGTTCGGGATAGGCTTTCAGGTAATTCTGCCCAGCTTGATTGATTTGCCCAGCGGGAATGATATTTCCCGCGAAAGGCGCACAGGTCAGTGGGTTATAGATGGCCCCGTTCACCGGTACAACCGCACCGCAGCCTGTAAGCGCCGCCGGAGTGGTAGTAAGGCCGGTGCCGAGTAATTCGGAAAAGTTGCCCAGCCGCATCTTGTCTGTGGGAACGGTAGCCAGTTCTGGATTGAGCGGCCGATCTTGCCGCAATCCCTGGTAGTCGGCAAAAATAAACAGCTTATCTTTCAAGATGGGCATGCCTACCGTGCCGCCAAACTGGTTGCGCTTGAACGGGGACTTCACAACCGGTGTCCCCGCCGGATTGAAATAAGAATTGTTGGCGTCAAATGCGCTGTTGCGGATGAACCAGAACGCTGATCCGTGAAGCTCGTTGGTGCCTGACTTAATTGAAGTCTCAACAATCCCGCCGCCTGCACGGCCGAACTCCGCCGGCGCTACGGACGTGTTGATGCGAAATTCCTCAATGGCCTCCGCCGGGGGGAAGAAGTTGATGCTGTTTACCAGGGATTCATTGTTATCGAGACCGTCCAGGATGAAGTTATTGGCCTGAGCACGCAGTCCGTTGACAGATAGCGCTGCGCCACCGGTCTCGCCATTACGAAACGTCTCCACGTTGTTGTTGACGCCACTTGCCTGGTCCCCATAGTCGCCACGGGTTACACCGGGTGTGAGCAGGGCAAGCTGCGTGAAGTTGCGTCCGTTCAACGGGAGCTCGGTGACTTGGCGGCCCTGGATGACCTCGCCGGTAGCAGAGGTTTGCGTGTCAATTAACGGGACTTCAGCGGAAACATCGACGGTCTCAGATGTAGCGCCAAGCTCAAGCTGAAAATTTACTTCCCTGACCTGGGAAATTTCCAGCGTCAGTTCTGCGCTGGCAGACTTGAACCCCGTTTGCCCGACTTCCACTTTATAACGCCCGCGCGGCACCGCATCAAAAGCGAATGATCCATCAGAATTGGTCGCCGCGGTCTGCGTGCGGCCAGTGTCTAAACTGGTCAAGGTCACGCTGGCGCCGGAGAGTATGGCGCCTTTGGGGTCCGTTACAGTCCCACGCACGCGGCCTGTATCAGTTTGGGCGACCATGAGGCCCGCCAGCAACAGTAAAAGTGGCAGAAGAAGCCTGATTGAGCGCCGAATTCCGCCTTGTATCGTGCAGCGACTGTTCTTGTTTTGTGACATGGTTTCCTCACTGGTGTTTGTTGAGAGCCGCGAAGCGCGGTGAAACCGATCTAACTGAGCACTGCCGCGCTCAAATCAGCGAACAGAACACACAAATAGAGCGTCTGATTCCCTATACGAGACGCGAGGCGAAGTTGTACCAACCCTATTGCCGATTATGCAAAAAAACTTATTCTTAGAATTCGTTTCCCTGATCGCTTGCCCGGCGACTATGCTATACATCTCTTGACCAGGGGTTGGCAGTGGGGTTTTGCACGTTGCAGTCACATGAGGTGGGAAACTTTGTCCGCAACCAACGGATTTCTTTCGACGGCTGCTGCCTACGCTGCACGAGACGTAGAGAAAAAATCTTCAGCCGCTAAGGTCTTTCCGGAAGACGAGCCGCTCATGCTCCGCATCCAGAATGGGGACGAGCAGGCGCTTGGATTGCTCCTGGAACGCTATGGCACTGTTGTTCTCGGCATCGGGCTTAAGGTCCTGCGAGACCGCGAAGAAGCAGAAGAACTGGTACAAGACGTTTTCTTTCAGATTTACAAGAAATCTCACCTCTATGATCCGAATCGGGGTACCGCCCGGGCCTGGCTGCTCCAGACCGCCTACCATCGCGCCTTCGATCGCCGCGAGTATCTCCAGGTGAGGCGGTTCTATGACAGCAAGAGTGTTGAAGAATTAGCGGACGTGATCCGTGGCTCCTCTGACGTGGAATACGAGGCCCAGGTGCGGCAGGGAGAAACAATCATCCGCAGGGCATTTGAAGGATTGAGTGACAGGCAGCGGCAGACCCTCACGCTGTTCTTCTTCGAGGGATACACGCTGCGGGAAATAAGCCAGCATTTGCAGGAATCCCTGGCCAATATTCGGCACTACTATTATCGCGGCCTGAAGCATCTGAAAGACAGCCTCGATACGACAATACTTGCGTGAGGCAGACAGGCATACACATGGATTTCGAATCCAAGCTTCGAAAATCGCAACCCCGCAACCAACACGACCCGTACGCCGAACTATGTGCGTTATTCACCTCGGGCAACCTGACGGACGATGAGCAGGAAAGGTTGAACGCGCACCTCGTAGAGTGTCAAGCATGCACCCAGCTTCTGCAGACTTATCGTGTGGTGGTCAGGTCCGGTGTTCCCCTCCTGGCCGCGGCTTGCCAACCTGAACCGGAAGCCACGCTCGAGCCGCTTGCCATAGAAAGCGCAAAGGCGCGATTGCGGAAGCGCATCGAGGAGGAGAAGGCAAAGCGGGGACCGCAACTCGTTCCCCCTAGATCGGTGGGCGTGTTCCTGCCAAAATTGCCGGCCTTGCTGGCAATGGCTGCCGCGCTCGTTCTGATGGCGGCGCTCGTTGGGTTTGCCTACCACCTGGGACAAACCACCAGCAGACAAATGGCTCAGATCCAGCAGATGCCGCAACCCGCTGCCGGGGAATCGCTCCAGCCAGGGAAAGTGCAGGCCTCTACTGACCAACGTTCTTCGCTGGAAGAGCGCCTGATTACCGAAAGCCGCGAGCTACAACGGCTGGAGCAGGAACTCAAGCGGCAGGCGGCAATGATCTCCGAATCCAAATTGTCACAGGAAAAACTTCAACACGATTCGCAACAGCAGATTTCGCGGATTGCGGGGCTGGACTCGGACAAGGCTGTCTTGGCCGCAGAGCGCGATGCCATGAACCGCAAGCTGCAGGAAACGCAGAACGCATTGAACGCCACCCAGCAGCGCTTGGAAGGCTTGCAGGAAGAACACAATCGACAACTGCTTCGCGCTGCCAGCCTGCAGCTGCGGGTAGACGAACTCTCCGCCAACTTGAAGCAAACCCAGGAAGTGGCCCAGCGTGATGAGGGGTTCCTCGCTTCCGACCGCGATATTCGGGAACTCATGGGCGCACGCGATTTGTATATCGCCGATGTATTCGATATTGACCGCGAAGGCAAAACCCAGAGGCCTTTTGGGCGTGTCTTCTACACCGGAGGTAAATCCCTGCTCTTCTATGCCTTCGACCTGGACAGGCAGCCTGGCGTGCGCGAAGCGAGCACCTTTCAAGTCTGGGGGAGACGCGGACCAGGGGATAAACGTCCGCTCAACATGGGCATTCTTTACCAGGACAGCTCGGCCAACCGCCGCTGGACGCTTCGCTTTGATGATCCGAAAGTTTTGGCCGAAATCGATGCGGTGTTCGTGACCGTGGAACCGCGCGGCAAGGCCGGTCAGAAGCCAACCGGCAGGCAGCTTCTGTTCGCATCTCTAAGGACCCCACCGAACCATCCCTAAATGGTTGGGTTTGCTGATTCACAAAGCATGAACCTAGGCCACGCAACGCGGCAAGCCCAAAGGGTCACCTTCGTCGCGGCGATTCTGTTCGCTTCCGCAAGCATGCTGTGCGCCACGCGGGCATTGGGCCAAAGCACCAACTCTTCCGTGACCGGACGGATTGTCGATCCGGAAAATGCGGTCATTGTTGGAGCTGAAGTTACCATCGTCAACCCGCAAACCAAGATCCGTTACGCCGGGCGCACCAATGAAGATGGCATCTACCTGATCTCTGATATTCGTCCGGGAACCTACACGGTTGAGGTGTCGAAGCCGGGCTATAAAGTCATTTTGAAGCCGGATGTGGTCCTGCACATTGAGGCCGTGGTGGCGCTCAATTTTACGCTCACCTTCGGGTCCCTTTCAGAGAGCATCACCGTTCTGGGTGGAGCGCCACCGGTCAACACCGAATCCAGTTCCATGGGGACGGTGATTGAAGGCCGCCAAGTCACAGAGTTGCCGCTCAATGGACGCAACTTTACCCAACTGGCGTTACTCACTCCGGGCGTTACCCGCGGGGCTTACGGAGACAACGCCAGCGGCGGCGGATCCGGCACGAACACAGAAACATTCCGCAACTCTGAAACAGGCAGCGCAGCTCTGTCAGTGAACGGACTTCGCCCCCAGGCCAACAACTTCATTCTGGATGGACTGGATAACAATGAATCTCTGGTGAATACCATCGCCTTCTTCCCGCCTGCGGAGGCAATCCAGGAATTCAGGGTGAGCACCAGCGTGGCGCCGGCGCAGTTTGGGCGCGCGGGCGGAGCCATCGTTGAAACTTCCACTCGCTCGGGCACAAACGAACTTCACGGGTCAGCCTTCGAATTCCTGCGCAACAGCGCCCTGGATGCCAATGACGCCTACTTTGGCACACCCAATCCTGTTACCGGCCAAGTGCCTAAGCTGCCTTTTCGCCGCAACCAGTTTGGAGGCACTGTGGGCTTGCCGCTGGTCCGCAACAAATTGTTTTTGTTTCTCGATTATCAGGGTCTCCGCTCCGCGCGAAGCCGCGAACCGGAATTTGCCACGGTTCCCACCATGCTCATGCGAAAGGGCGACTTTTCAGAATTGCTTGGAACCGGTCTCACGTCAACTCCCGACCCAAAGCTTACCGGCTGCACGAATGTGGTTGTGGTAAGCGACGCGGTCTATGACCCTCTGGCGTGCGCTCCTTTTTCCGGCAATGTGATACCGGGAAACCGGATAAACCCTGTGGGACTGCGTTATCTCAATGCCTTCCCTGCCCCCAATGTAAGCGGCGCAATCCAGAACAACTACGAAGCCCAGCGGCGCGAAATCAAAAACTTTGATGACTTCGACGCCAAACTGGACTACGCCCTGAGTGCTCGGGACTTGCTATTTCTTCGGTACAGCTTTGCCCAGGACAGGTTTTCACTTAGCTCACTCTTCCCCTCTTTGCCCGCAGGATTCGGCTCTGGGGCCACTCCCACGGATCTAAGGGCGATTGCAGCTGGCCACACGCGTGTATTTTCCGCGAACGTGGTGAACGATGTCCGCTTTGGTTACACCCGTGATTTCTATGCCTTCGAACCGCCCTTCGCGGACCTGCCGCTGGCCCAGGATTTGGGTATCCCGAACGCAAACCGGACGCCGTTTCTCGGCGGTGGCGCACTGATCGGCGGAAACAGCACACAACTTGCGTTCTCTGGAGATGGCGGGCCCTATTCCGTCCACCAGAGCACATGGCAGGGAAATGACAATCTCTCGTGGGCCAGGGGGCGGCACACATTCCGTTTCGGCCTGAACATCATCCATCGTGAAGTTAATTTTTTTCAAGGCAACTTTGCCAAAGGCTTCTTCGCCATTGGCGGAGTAAACGATACGGGGAGCGGGCGCTTTACCGGATACGACGTCTCGGAATTGCTGGCGGGATTCACAGACTATGAGATCGGCCCTGGACAGTCTACCTTCGAGACTGCGAGCTGGGAGACAGGGCATTTCATCCAGGATGATTGGCATGTCACGCGGCGATTGAACGTGAATCTCGGATTACGATATGAGCTGAATACTTATCCCATTGAAGCACACAACCGGCAGTCAAACTTTGATCTGGTCTCCGCGTCCCTCCTGCTCCCCGGCCAAGACGGTCTCCCCAGGAGCCTGGTGCGCACTGACAGGAACGACTGGGCGCCGCGAATCGGTTTTGCTTACGACCTCTTTGGGAAGGGCAAGACAGTCGTGCGTGGCGGCTATGGCATTTTTTACTTTCTAGATCGCGGAGGTGTGGGCAACCAATTGAGCAATAATCCTGATTTCAATGGATCTGCAATCTACCAGACATCCACCGGACTGCGCTTTGCGCTGTCCGGCTCAGCTCCCAACGGGAGCAATGACAGTCGCGCGGCCACGAACCCATTGCCTCCCGCCACGCCCATCGTAAATCCTGCTGCTCCGCGGGATGCCAGCGTAATTGCAGTATTGCCCAACAATGGGATTTCGCGGGTTCAGCAGTGGAACCTGCAAATGGAGCAACAGTTAGGAGCCGATACTGCGCTCAACCTCGCTTACGTCGGCGCGAAATCAGACCGGCTCATGACCTGGTTCAACCTCAATAACCAGATGCTCGATGCGCCTTCCGGCGCCTCACTGTATCCCGGAACAGGTTTAACGGTGAATGTGGGGGCAGCTTCCGGCGTCGCCTACTATGACGCATTGCATGCACATCTGACCCAGCGTTTCGCCAGAGACATGCAGTACACAGTTTCCTACTCCTGGTCGCACACGCTGGATGACTCCAACGGCCCCTTCAGCGTGACTGGAGGCAACGCGAGAATTTTCGTTCTTCCCGGAAGCGGCGTCGATCTGCCCGCCAACTATGGGAACTCTGATCAGGACCAGCGCCATTTCTTTACGCTGAGCACGCTCTATGAGCTGCCCTTCGGCCATGGCAAACGCCTGGGATCCGACTGGGGCACGTTGCTGAACTCACTTGCCGGAGGATGGCAGTGGAACAATATCGTCACTCTCAGCACGGGCACGCCATTCGATGTTTTTGTTAATGGGAACCCTTCAAACCGTCCGGACTATCTGGGTAATTCCGGCAACGGGCAGCTGAGTTTTCTCAACGGCGCTTTGCAGTGGATCAGCTTTGCCGCTTTTGCCGCGCCACCGGTGAACCAGACCGGCGTCTTCATCCGTCCGGGAAACTTGCCGCGCAATTTTTTCCACGGACCCGGCACTCAAACCTGGGATATGTCTCTGTTTAAAACGTTTGATGTGAATGACCGGCTGAAGCTGCAGTTCCGCACTGAAGGCTACAACATTCTGAACACCCCGCAATTTACCAGCCCGGACGCCAATCTCAGTGATGGTCCTGGCCAATTCGGGACCATTCGCAGTACCCGCGCCTTTTCTGAACGGCAGATTCAACTGGCCTTGAGGATCAGCTTCTGACGCAGATTAAGCGAGGCGGTGTTGCGGGAACAATGCTGGACGATCCTCCAACCAGGTATGTATCAACTGGCGGACCTTGCTCCCTTCCTGAGTCTGCCGAACGGCATCCAGCACCACCAGGTTGAGGTTTTGCTCGTCGCCGTAAAAGCCTGCCCAATAAGGAATGTAAAAATCCGGCTGGACAAGATTGGTGCGAATGAGGGGGTTGGCCAGGCGGAAAAAGCCGCGGGAAAACATCCATCGGCGAGCCCTGGCGCCCGCCAGTTGATTCGTCTGCTTCTCATCCAACCGCAACGGGTGACAATTGCGCGTTTCAACTTCCACAAAAGCTTCTGGCGGAGGAGCAACGGCAAATTCATAGGGATCGAGCGTGCCCGTAGCTGCGTCCACCGCATAGTGCCGCCTGGTATGGATGCGATGGTCCTCGATGATCACCTCGTACAGACGGTATGGGACATAGACTTCAGCAAGCGCGAGCAACTTCCCAATCCGCCATCGACGCAGCAGGCCACCGGGCCCGGGAGGCTCCAGCCTGCGCAACGCAATGTCTCGGGCCATGTTCGACCGAAGACTGCAAATATTCATGCGGACTATCGGAAATAGATCCACAATGTCACCACACTTAAGGCCAGGAGCGCGCTGAGAACAATATTCAGGCGATGCTCCAAAGCAGTTTCGGCAACCAATTTGTGTGCCGGTTGACCACCAACCGGCTGAAGGTCGAGTTTTTCATACACCGTGGAAAAAGTCAGGCCAGCCAATTTTTTTCGTTCCGGCGCGGGCGTCATCAGGCTCACTACAATCAACACAGCAGAGCAGACGGCAAACATGAAGATGGCGTAATGAAGAAAATTCATGTTCACAATCCATGCAGACAGTCCGGAGGTGAAATAGTGCCCTCCGGCTGCGCGTTCCTTCAATTCCATGATGAAGCGCACTGTTCCGAGAGCGAACCCGGTGAGAAGGGACGTTATAGCGCCTGCACCGTTCAAACGAGGCCACAGAATGCCGAGAATGAAGCAGGCGGCAATGGGAGGACTGATGTAAGCCTGCACGCTTTGCAGGTAAATATAAAGCTGGCTGCTGATGAGATGGATGAAGGGCACCCAGAGCAGGCCAAGCAGCACCATACCTCCGGTCGCGATCCGTCCGAAATTGACAAGACTTCTTTCCGAGGCATTCGGACGATACTTCTTGTAAAAATCCAGCGTCACCAGGGTAGACGCAGAGTTGAACACAGCGCTCATCGCTCCCATGAGCGCAGCCAGCAAAGCAGCAATCATCATGCCGACCAGTCCACTGGGCAGCAGGTTGACGATCAAAGTGGGATAGGCAATGTCCCCATTCAAGATCTGTCCGTCCGCGCCGACCTTGAAAAGGTCGCGATAGAGCGCCACGGCAATCAGGCCGGGCAACACCAGGATGAACACGGGCAGTATCTTCAGAAAGCCGGCAAATATCGTGGCGGCCTTGGCGTGCCCCTCGCTCTTCGCTGAGAGCACGCGCTGGACCATCACCTGGTCCGTGCACCAATACCAAATACCCAGAATGGGGGCGCCAAAGAAGATTCCCGTCCAGGGAAAGGCTGCATCGCTGGCCGGCTTCATCATATGAAAGTAGTCCGCAGGCAAGGCCGCCCGCAAAGCACTGAATCCGCCAACTTGATGAAGGCCAAGGATGGTCAGCACCACCGCGCCGGCAACCAAGATGAGCGTTTGCACCAGATCTGTGTAGATCACTGCTGCCAGCCCGCCGGCAATGGTGTAGATTCCCGTTGCCAGCACCAGGATGACTGCCGCAGTAATCGGGCTCCAGCCCACCACGCGCTCCAGCACTACCGCCGCAGCGTAAAGATGGACCGAGATCTTGGTGAAAACGTAAGCGATGACAGAGATGCTTGCCAGGTAGGTTGCGCATGACCGGTTGAAACGGCGCTCCAGAAACTCCGGCATGGTAAAAACGTTGGAGCGAAGATAGAACGGCACGAAGATCCAGCCGAGAATCAACAGCATGAAGCAGGCCAGCCACTCGAAATGTCCTACCGCAAGCCCTGACGATGCTCCGGAGCCGGCCAGGCCGATGAAATGCTCGGTCGAAATGTTGGAAACAAAGAGCGATGCCCCGATGGCAAACCAACCCACATTGCGGCTGGCAAGAAAGTAATCGGTGGAGGTGCGCTCCTTGCGCGCAAAATAGAATCCAATGGCAAAGACAACGCAGAAGTACAAGCCAATGATTACGAGATCGGTAGTGGAAAGGACTTTATGGGTAACATGAAGAGTCTGCATGGTGGACCAAGCAGGCGAGAATATGCCAGTACCCAATCGTTGTCAATTGCAGTTGGTCATTACTTTGTGCGTGAGGTGAGTCTTGGGGACGAAATTATCGAAACCTGTTTCATTTTTTTCCAGGCCCCACCAAACCCAAATCCGTAAGAATCTTGGGGTTCTTTTCGTCGGCCGCCAGCAGGTTATGGCAGGCATCGCAATCCTGGGTAATCGATTGCTTGTCCGCGGTTGAATGAGAGCCGTCATGGCAGCGGAAACATCCATCGGAATCGGTATGGCCAATATTATTCAGGTAGGTGCCCCAGGTGATCTTCATCTCTGGGAACACGTTGCGCTGGAAGACAGCAAGCACTCCACGCGCGGAGCGCCGCACCTCATCCTGGCGTTGGGCATAAATCTCAGCATAGTTTTTCTGATAATAAGCTTCGAAGGCCGCCGGGATGCGCGCCGAAGCATCCTCACTGGTGGAATAGGCCTGTTTCAGGATCTCGACGCTCTCCTTCTTGGCAAAGGGTAACGCAGGCGATATACTGCCGGCGCTCATGGCGCGGTTCACGGCGCGCTCCGGCAAGTCAAACGTATGTGTTGGGCGGTTATGGCAATCCATACAGTCCATCACCCGGAGCTTGGATGGATCGGGCTGCGGCGTACCGCTCGCAGCATAGACCGTGCTCTTGCCTCCGGATGTATATTCCACCCAGGGAATGGTTTGCCTTTTCTCGTCGGAAGCGAAATAGCGTACCCGGACGCCCTCACCTAAGTGTTTGCCGTGAATGCCCACGCCGTAGGGTCCGCCACCGATGTGCAGCAGTAAGACAGTATGCGTGAGAGAGTTCTGCTCATCGTTCGCATAGTTGACGATATCGGTCACGCGGTCCTCGCCGAACTTCTGCGGCCAGTGGCACGCCTCGCAAGTCTCTCGCGCCGGACGCAAATTTCGTACCGGCACAGGAATTGGCCGCGGATAATTGTTCAGCATCACGGCGAACACCTGCCCCATGCCGGAAAGCTTGCTGCGCACGAACCACGATGCGCCGCTGCCGATGTGGCAATTCACGCATTCCACGCGAGCGTGTGGCGAACCCTGATAGGCGGTAAACTCCGGATTCATCACCGTGTGGCAGGTTTGTCCACAGAAGGAGACCGTATCCATATAACGCACTGCGCTATAAGCAAACTGGCCCATAATCACGATGTTTAACATCGTAGTAACGCCGACGAACCCGGCGAGTTTGCGCAGCTCCCGGTTTTTGAAGTCAAGTGGCGGAAAGCCGGAGGGATAACTGCCCTGCTTTCTCTGCCGCCGGCGCCTGAAATAAATACCCAGGGGAATCAACAGCAGTCCACCTATGAAGAGACCCGGCAGGATCAGGTAAACCACGATGCCGATATAAGGATGCAGATACGAGCCACGTAGGGTAACCGGCAACAGCAGCAGCCAGGTTACCCCGGCAATCGTGACCGCTACCACGCCTATCAGGCTAATCCAATTGTTGGAGAGATAAACTAGAGGCGAAAGCCTCTCACGCATCGTAATCGCCATTACTCCGGATCTCCTTCCTTCGCCGTCTCTGGAGCCGTTTCCATCCGCGGAGATTTACCCGTTAGCCAGGCTGGGTCCATGGGATAGACATCGGGATCGAACATCACAAAATAAAAGTGCCATGCCAGGATTGCCAGGCTCGCCAGGATTGCTTCGTAAAAATGTATGGACGTAGCCACGTCCAGCACGATCTTGGGCATCCATTTCAAAGCAAGATTGTTTGCCCACAACAGAAGTCCGGTCGCCGCCATCACCATGGTTCCCCAGATCATGGCCCAATACTCGGCTTTCTCTATGTAGCTGTGGGGTGAGCGTCCTGGGAATCTGCTCAGAAAACCGAGGTTGTAGGCAAAGTTGCTCCATGCCTCACGCAGGTCTCGCAAATTGGGCAACAGAACAAGCCAGTGTTGGCGCAGCCTTCGGCTGAAGGCAAGGGACAGCACATGGGCCAAGGCCACGGACATAAGAACAACCGAGGCGCTGCGGTGAATGATGCCACGCATGGACCGGGCCGACTCCCACAAGAGCAGGGGGCGCGCCCACCACTGATCGGGATACTTGAGCGCGAATCCTGTCCATACGAGCACGATAAATGATAGGGCCATCAGGGCGTGCTGAATACGCTCAAACGGCAAAGTACGGACAGGGTGTTCCCCGAGGGGCGCCGGCTCTTTGTTCGAATTAAAACGCAAGCGCAGAAGCTTGTGAAGCCAGTCGCCCAGGTTATGCAGCAGCATGAACCCGATGGTGAGAGGAATGATAAGAAGATACGCCCAGCGCACCCAGCGGAGAGGAGCAGGTTCGGTCCGGTCCGTGACCAAATGGATCGTCCCCATAGCAAAGCGTTGCCCCGCACCGGCGTGGCACTTGCCGCAAGTGGCCGCAATATTCCTGGGATTGATGGTTGATTCCGGATCAGATGATGCTTTGATATTGTGGACGCCGTGGCAACTCGCGCAATTAGCAACAGTCTCCGCTCCTGACTTGTTCGCCAAGCCATGATAGGACGCGTCAAAACTTACAATCCGGTCCGCCGGCAACCCAAAGCGCCCCGTCAGCCGTACATCGCCGTGGCACGCGGCGCAGGTATCGCGGATGTGACTGGCATTTACGGAGGACGCCTGGTTGCCGGGCTGCAGAATTGTGTGTTCGCCATGACAATCGGTACAAACCGCCGCCTGCACCATTCCGCGCGAGATTGCCTTGCCATGCACACTGTCGTGATACTGCTCGGCAACATCAACATGGCAAGCGCCGCACAGGTCTGGTACACCCATGCGGAATTGTGCCGTTTTGGTGCTCTCTATCTCGTGGGCTTTGCCATGGCAGGTAGCGCAATCCGGCGCTGCTTTATCGCCCTTGCTCAGGGCCTGGGCATGCCAACTGCCAGCGTAGTCACCGGCCACCTTGGCGTGACAGCTGGCGCAATCTGGCTTGGGCACACCTTCAGGATGCGGATACTCTTCATGTTTGAGATGGCAGCTCTGGCAGGCGACCGACGCATGGACGTGGCCTTTGAGCTTATCTCCTATTTCGCCGTGACAGCTTAAGCAAGTGTCGTTGGGGGCAGTTGTGCCGCCAGCCGCCGGCAAACTGCCCTGACTTGGCTTCGCGCCCTGGGCAAATGCAGTCTGTATCCCCGTGAACAGCAGGAGGATCCATAGCCAACGTTTCTTGTAAGAAACTGCCGTCATCCTTCTCCCGGCACGCTATTGTTTAGCAGTTCATCCCGAGCGTCGTGAGGAAACCCTCCCCGCTTACATGCTGCGTCAGGGCATACACCCTGAGACTATCTCGAAGCAATAGCGACCTCTCGCTCCGCTTCGAGGCAAGCTCAATGGCAAGACAAGAACTACTTCAACGCCCGGATATATTTGACCAGGTCCTTGATTTGGTCGTCAGTCAGCTTCTTGTCATACGCCGGCATCTTGTTCTTGCCCTTCTTGGTGATTTCAAACAGCTCCTGGTCAGACTCCTTGGCCACTTCCGGCGAATGGAAGTCTCTTGCTCCGAGCTTCTTTCCTATTGCGGTATCGCCTTTGCCATCAGCGCCATGACATGACATGCACTTCGTCTTGTACAGGTCTGCCGCATCTTGTGCAGGAACCAGCTTCGCAGTGCCCAATACCATGGCGGCGGCCAGCACGAACATCAGCATGCGAGGGATTTTCATGACTTCTCCTTACATCTCCTTACGATTCGGCAAACAAAATGAAGCCAGGCTGCCCGTTTGTTGATGGGTCAACGTGCATGGGCAGCCTTGCCCGCTGCATTATTTCAGTGAACGGATGTATTTCACCAGGCTCTTGATCTGGTCATCCGTCAATTTACCGTCGTAGCCTTGCATCTTCCCTTTGCCCTTCTTGACAGCCTCGACAAGTTCAGCATCGGACATTTTGGCCACTTCGGGTGAATGGAAGTCTTTGGCTCCCATTTTCTGTCCCGCTGGCGTGTCGCCTTTTCCGTCCGCACCATGGCAGACCTGGCATTTCGTCTTATAGAGAGCTGCGGCATCGTCCTGAGCATAAGCACACGTAGCTACGCCAAGAGCAAGGGTAAAAGGCAAAACAAAGGTTACTGCTCGAGCTAGCTTCATATCCATCTCCTTGAAAAGTTTCTCTACTATATTAATCACCAACCACAGAAGAAAGTTGTCTCCAAAGATCGCACCAAAGTACTCCCCATGCCGAGTCTTGTTACATCGTAATCAATTCCATTGGTCTGCAGGTGCAATCCCTGAAGAGTGATTATCGGGAAACATTGGCAAAAGAGACTGTGACGTGCATCACACCTCTTCTTGTTTTCAGACAGCGGTCGAACGGATTGAGCCGGCTTCATCTCTGACTCTCCCGCCTGTTTTGTGACGGCTACATCGCGTAGCGCACTGACATCGTAAACACATTGGCTCTGAAGTTGCGAGGCAAAGTTGGTCCGGGATTGGATTTCTCATCGTAGTCGTAGTAATTCCAGCCGGTCTTGTATGTCAGACTCTTCGAGAGCACGATGTCGAGCGTAGCCGTAGGCAGGTGATAGTTGTAGCTCAGCGGTCCGGTGGGGGCATTCGGATTCAAGATCAGAGTGCTTCCCGTGCTGCTGGTGACGGTGTAACCCACGCCGGCTTTTATGCGGCGGATGGGCCTGGCATAAATGGAAAACGAACCGTTGTGCGCTAGCTCGCTGTACACCGAAAGGCCGGAAACGAAAGGCGCTCCGCAGGTCAGAGCCCCGGACGGCGCCGGCGTAGCCACAAAGCAGATGTTGGTCTGGGAGAAAATGTCGTTGTAGTCGTAGGACAGATCCGCTCCCCAACGCCCTTCCGGCGGCGCCAGAGTGCCGTTGAAGGCATAACTGCGGTTGTGCTGCAGATTGCCGATATCCAAGGTGTTGTTCCGGTTCTCGTGGATATTGATGGCGCTCCCCAGGGTAAACCAGCCTTTGGGCTGGTGATAGCTGGCGCGCAGCTTATAAATCTGCACTTGGCGCGGATCAATACGCGTATAAGCATTGTCGGCGGAGAACAATTCGGTATCAAAGCTCACGCGCAGGGCGTCTGTGGGCCGGGCGGAGAAGCCCAGTATTGCGGAAAAACCATGGATGGGAACAAACAAAGCCTCAGCCGTTCCGGCAGCCACACTGGGGGCCACGGCAAGCGTGCAGCCAGCGGCCGTGGGACATCCGCGAGCCACGGCCAGTGTTGGGAAAATCGTCTGCACCTGAGTATCGGCAAAGTTGTGCGTAATCTCCCGGTTCTCATACCGGAATCCGAGATGTGCGGTGATTCGCCGCGTGAAGTCGTACTCCAGCTCAATGGTGTTGATCTTTTCGTCCTGCCGGAGAAAATCCACGAAATTTTCCTGAATAATGTCCGGTCCGGAACTGGCCGAATGCTGCGGGCAGGTGGCCGCGGTAAACGGTGGAGGACAGGTGGCCGCACTGAAAACGTTGGGATTGGACAATAATGTTGCCCCAAAAAGACTGGTCGTAAGCAGGCTGAACGCCCCGGGGATGCGGAAGTTGTCATAACGGAAGGCATCCACCAGGCGAAGCTTGTCCGTCAAGCGGATGGTTACGCCAAAATCGCCGCTCAACGAGAGCCGGTGATTGACTGAGGTGGCCATCTCGCTCTGGTTGCGAGCCCGGGTGCGCGTCTCCAGGCCGGTGAACAACTGGTTGAATGCGGGCAAATCGCTCTCCGCGTCCGAGTAGTTGACTCTGCCGGAAAGGTCCACGTGACGGAAATAATTGCTCTGAAAACTCACTTGTTCCGTCGGAAACGAGCTGCGAGTGCGGTCCGCGCGGTTGAAGCTGAAGTATCCGTTACAAGCCGGATTCACAAAGCCTGTGCCCAGCACAGGCGTGGCACACGGCTGTCCCGCGGGCGTGTTGAAGGAAACTCCGAGGTTGACCGGAATGCCACCGGCCAGCGTAAAACCAGGCAGGCCGAACCCGCTGAGTTGCGCGCTCGTGTCTCCTTTAAAGTAGGTGTAAAACTGGTCGTAATTAATGCTGGTGCGGGGGATGAATCGGAGTGAAACGCCGGCGGAGTAATTATCTGTAGTATTGAGTGTTGGCTGATTTAACAGCGCCTCAGTCCCCTGGTGAAAGCTGGAAAACGACGTGCCTTCGTTCACCACCCGGGACCAGCCCAGGCGGAATCTCACGCTGCCAACTGGAAACAGGCTGAGACTCACATCGCTCATCCTGCGTGTCAGCAGAAATTCATGGGGTGAATCCAAAATGGGAATACTCGGGTTGGATACTGCGGGATTCAACGGGTTAGCCAGCAAATCATAATCAAAGATGTTCTGGTCGCGCCGGAAGGTGCCATTGAGATTGTACAAAGTCCCCTTCTGTACATTAATCCGGCTTAGATTGTTGGGATCGCCGCCGTAGCCAAAGTTGCTGAACGTGAGATCGTCAAACAGCATGCCCGTGTGCTTGGGCGAGTGTACTTCCAGCGTATATTCCATCAGCCGGGGTCCGGTCCCAAGATTAACGAAGGTGTCATAAATTCCCTGGTTGCCGTTGAAATTGGAGACGCGGCCGCCGAATTCGGCCGATTGCTTGATTTCATAACCGCCAGCCGTCTCTCCGGGGTTGGTCTGCGTCTGGTCCCAGGAGACGGGAAGATCACTGGTCTTACGCGCTGAATCCACGCTGACTCCAGCCGCCACGGGCTCGTGGTCGGCTGATTTGCTGTCCTCCTTGTCCGTTTTGTCAGTTGGGGTTTGCGCGAAGAGCGGCGCTACCAGCAGGCACACTCCCAACAGCAGGAGGCGGGGCCTCCGCCCGTATCCGATTACGAAAAGTTTTCGCTTATCAGTCATTTTCTTATCACCTCCGCTACGGTTGGAACAGGAAACGATTGGTATTGGATCCGTGTACTGCCGTGTGACACAGCGTGCAAGCCTGATACTTCTGTGCCTGGTTGTGGAACGATGGAATTGCCGGAGCCGCCGAATCCACGGTAAACGTGTGGCATTCAAGACACAGCAGATTGACCTGGCTGCGTTTCAACAGGCGCGGATTCGATGACCCGTGCGGAGTGTGGCAAGCGACACAACCTTCTACCTTGACTGGAGCGTGCTCAAAGGCGAATGGGCCCGCCTTATCTGTGTGGCAAGAAAAACAAACCACGTCCTGAGCGGCGGTGGAGCGCAACTGGTGCGTCAGGAAACCGCCATGGGGATTGTGGCAATTCGTGCAGTTGATCAATCCCTCGTTCACCCGGTGGTGAAAGGGCTTGGAGAAATCCGGTTTGACCTCAAGATGGCAACTAAAGCACAGCGTTGGCTGGGCCGCCTTCAACAGCTTGCGTTCCACTCTGGGATGGTGAATGGAGTGGCAATCAACGCAGCCCACATTATTCTTCAGGTGCTCGGAACGCAGGAAGTTGGCATGCTCTTCACCAAATTCGTGGCACCCCAGGCAGCGTTTGGAGGCTTCTTCCCGGGACAGGCTGGGAAAACGGATGATCTTGCTCGGATCGGCGGACTCGGCATGCTCTTTTCCTGGGCCGTGACAGGCCTCGCATCCTTGCCATTGAGGACCCTGGTGCTTGGCCAGGGTGGTTTTCCAATGTGGGCCCTGTTCGAAGCTCTTGCCCATATCCTCGTGACAGGTCTTACAGGTATCGGATCCCACGTACTGAGAGGGATCTACCTTGTGATAGTCCGCCTCCTGCGGGGCGAGGTTCTCAGTTTTCTTCTTGTCCTTATCTTTGTCCTGACCGTCCTTGCCCTTACTGCTGGCTGCGCTTTCCGGCTGGCTGGGAAGGGCTGCCGCAACTGCGCTGCCCCATATCGCCGCCAGCACCACCACTGCTATCCGGAACCACCTTGCCGTTTCGTATCGCATCAGCGGACCCTCGCACTTGATTTTTTTACGCAGGAAATTATCCAAGAGGTGCACAACTCGTGGCTGTGATATAAATCACAAATGTGACGGAATATTGCCGGGCGCAAAGCAGACCGCGTTGCTGCACTCGATGTGTACCGGCAGGTCGCACATTTTCAATCAGCGAATCGCAACACGCTTTTGTTCTTGGAACTGTACCACTCTCGGCTCTGACCGTAACCAGTATTTGTACTCAAGTCACTCAGTGTGCAACTGTGGGTCGCGCCGTTTTGGAAAGCATCCACAATCCAGCCAGTGTTCTCCTGGATGACTGTAATCATCAACCTGCCACGGGCACGTAGGGGCAGAAGGGATCGCTTTCCAGGATATTGCCGGTATGGGCAAAGGCTCGGGCGCGCGAGCCGCCGCAAGGTTCACGATATTCACACTCGCCGCATTTGCCCTGGAGCTGGTTGGAATCGTGCAACGCCCTGAATACTCCCGAATTGCGGTAGATGTCCGGCACATTCCCGGTTCTCACGTTCCCTGCCGATACCGGCAGAAAACCGGCCGGACAGATATCGCCGGTATTGGAGACAAACACGATCCCGTGGCCGTCGCGAATACCCAGACCGTTATAGACGGACATCTTATGGAGAGCGTCCGGTGAGACATTTTGCCCGCGCATGCGATTCAGCGCCACGCGCCGGTAATGAGGCGCCTCTGTGGTTTTGACAGCGAATGGGGCCTCCCTGGCGATATCGAAAACCCAATTCATCACCTGGTCGCTTTCCTCGGGCGCAATCTCTTGAAGCATTTTTCCGCGCCCCACCGCGATCAGAAAGAAAAGACTCCAGCGCATCACGGTTAAGGTCTTCAGCAGTTTGTAAATCGCTTCAAGATCATCGGCGGTTTGCTGTGCCACCAGCGTGTTCACCTGGATGGGCATTCCCACCTCCGCAGCCGCACGCGCAGCGCGCATGGTCCAATCAAAACAACCGGCGACGCCGCGGACAGCCTCGTGCCGAGCAGCATTGGAACCATCCAGGCTCAGCCCCATACTCTGGATTCCATGCTCTTTCAGCTTGGCAATCGTGCCTGCGGTAAGCGCCTCGGTCGCGCTGGGAGTAATCGAAATCTGCAGACCCAGCGACTGAGCTTCATCAATCAGTTCGTAAAGGTCAGGCCGTTGTAGAGGATCGCCGCCGGTGAGGATCAAATGCGGCAAAGGGTCGCCAAAGCCCACGATTTGCCGCAACAGTTCCCTGCTCTCCTCGTGGGTCAATTCGTCAGGATGGCACTTCGGCATGGCTTCCGCACGGCAATGACGGCAGGCTAGGGCGCAAGCCTGCGTCATCTCCCAATAAACAATGAGTGGCGTTTGGGCATAGTTTCGTGCAACAGGCCGGCTCTTTCGGACAACAACGCTGGCTGCAGTATTCATAAGTTCCTCTCACAGCTCCATAGATTTTTTACAACCGTACCGCGCAATTCGAAGGCCAAGAATAAGGTTCGCGAGGCCTCCCTGAATGTGACGGAGGTCACAGTGCTTTGGCCGGAACACCCCTCAGGGCCATGCAGTGTGATGTGAGTCACAGTATTTCCAGCGTGAGATGTGGAGACTCAGATACTTAGGTACCCAAGTAGAAGCACTCAGGTACAAATGCTTGCTCCTATTGCCAAGGTGAAGAGGTAAGAACAAAAAAATGAATGGATTCGCAAAAACGGCTCTTCTGGCGCTGGTAGTCGCCTCGGGAACCGCTCTGCGAGCTGACGTACATCCCGTCCCGCTGGACAAGAATACGGACTCCGCCAAGTGCATTGAGTGCCACGAGGAGAAATCAAAAGGCAAGGCCGTGCACTCAGCCATTCAGATGGGATGCACAGCCTGTCACGAGGTTCGCGTCAATAAAGATGTTACTCGCGTAAAGTTGGCGGCAACCACTCCTTTAAGTCTTTGTCTCACCTGCCATGCCGATAAGAACGCGGATGCAATCAAGGGTACCGTGCACAAGCCGGCAGTTCGCGATTGCGTCACCTGCCACGAGCCGCACGCTTCCGACAATAAGTTCCAGTTGAAGAAGCCGCCCTCCGGGGATGAGAAGAGCAACCTTTGTCTCAGCTGCCACTCCACAGGACAGAATGTGCCGGAAAAGGGCAGCCGCCACACGGCCTTGGATATGGGTTGCGACACATGCCATACCACCCACAAGACCGGCCCCAGTCCGGACCGTGAATTCAGATTCCACCTGACTAAGGCGACTCCGGCGCTGTGCCTGGACTGCCATGACGTCAAAGACAGCACTCTGATCAAGGCTCACGACAATCAGCCCTTCCAGAAGACTGATTGCCTTGCTTGCCATAATCCGCACCAGTCCGACCGGCCCAAGCTGATGCAGAACTTCGTCCACCAGCCATTCGCCGAAAAGCAATGTGCAACATGCCATCAGCCGGCCAGGGACGGCAAAGTAGTATTGGCCAAATCCAGTGTCAGGGACCTCTGTATTTCATGCCACGCGGAACAGGCAAAGAAAATCGACAACGCCAAAGTGCAGCACCCCGGCGCCCTGGGCGATTGCACTGATTGCCATAACCCGCATGCCGGCAAATCGCCGGGACTCCCTAAGCCCGACGCTGTAAGTGTCTGCCTTTCGTGCCATGCCGATCAGGCGGAGCAGGCGAAGAAGCGCAATCTGCATCAACCGGCGTTCGTACAGGGCTGCAGCATCTGCCACGATGCCCATGGAAACGATAACCAGAAGCTGTTGCGAGTGCAGAACGTAAATACGCTCTGCCTGGAATGCCATGGACCAGACGCACCCGAGCCTAAACCGGTGACCGGCCGGCCTTTGATCGCGATTTTCGACGGGACAGTAAAGTTGCCGGAGGATTATTTCAAAAAGATTCCTATCCTGCCTTTGAAATACGGAACCGGCCACCCGGTGGACGGACATCCCGTTTCCAACACAATCAACATCAAGACGAAGGAGCCTGTCGCGATGACATGTCTGAGCTGTCACCAGCCCCACGCTTCGGCGCATGGCGGGCTGCTCATAAAGGACCAGGAAACCAATATGGCATTTTGCAAGAACTGCCATACGGAAGGAACGATCCAACTGCGCTAAACGGAGACGATTGCAATGTTGATCCATCGCACAAACTCGACGACCTCCCGAATCGTTTTCAGGCTGCTGGCGGCGCTGATTATCTGTGGTCTCTGCGGTTTGCCGGCCCTGGCTCAGAAGCAAAGCAAGAACAAGGGCAACGCGCCCGCTCAACCAACTCACACCACCCAGGTTCGGCTTGATATCAGCAAGATCGTTTGGCCCAGCCCTCCAGCCATTGCCCGCATAAAGTTTGAAAGCATTCTGACTGGCCAGAAAATCGACTGGGCGGGCTTGGAAAGCAAAAATAAACCCAAGCAATCGTGGATGGACCGGCTGGCGGGTGTCCAGCCCGATCAGCAGGTCAAGGATGTCGCCTCGAAAGTGGGATTCCAATTGATTCGGGTGTATGGCGTGGCCGCGGATTCAAAAGGGAATATTTACGCCGCGGACCAGGCAGTCGGGGCAATTTTCATCTTTCCGAAAGAGGACACCGGAAAGCCTGAGCTGATCAAGCATGGCGAACACGCGCGTCTGCCCATGATCAATGGCCTGGCAATGGATGATAACGACCGGCTGTTCGTAACCGACGCCAAGCTTCACCACGTGCTGGTCTTCAACGCCAAACACGAGCCGGAAGCGACCTTCGGCGCCGAGACTCTGGTTTCACCGGCCGGTATTGCACTAGACACGATCAACCGGTTCGTTTACGTAGTGGACACACAGCAGGATCAGGTCCTGGTCTTCGACGCGGACAGTTACAAACTGTTGCGGCGGATTGGCGCCGGCGGAAAGAAGCATTCATTGACCGGCCCGGGTGATTTCTCCCTGCCCACGAACGTGGCGGTGGACAAGGAAGGAAACGTCTACGTCACGGACACGTTGAACAACCGACTGGAGATCTTTGATGCCGACGGGAAGTTCATCAGCGAATTCGGCAAAGCCGGTGACGGTCCTGGACACTTTGCCCGGCCCAAAGGGATCGCCGTTGACGGCGACGGACATATCTGGGTGGCGGATGAAGTGCAAAGCCGCGTCCAGGCCTTCAACCAGGAAGGCCAGTTGTTGATCTACCTCGGTGAAAGCGGAGAGTACCCCGGACAATTCCAGGGGCTCTATGGACTTGGGTTTGACAAGACCAACAACCGCCTCATCACCAGCGAGCAATTTCCCGGACGGGTACAGGTATTCCGTTATGTAACGGATGCGGAAGCAGCAGTGGAAAAAGGCCGCCGCGAGGCGGATCACAGTAAACAGAAAGGTGGTGGATCGAGCCAAGAACAAGGAGCCCTGAAATAAGTGTTGCCACACTGAAATCAAGAAGGAGGCTTTTTATGAAACGCTTCGCATTGTTACTAATGATAATTCTGGCCGTGGCGGGATACGCCACTGCTCAGGTTACCTCGCCAACAGCAGATGTCCTCGGCGCTCACAACGTGTACGGTCGTGGCTGTATCGCCTGCCACGCACCCCACAGCGGCGCTGCCGGCAACGGGGGAAAGGCAACTCCCAACAGCGGCAACTTTGCGTTGTGGGGAGAGGACATGTCGCCCCTCTATAACCAAACCCTTACCTTCGGCGGTGGCGGATATCCGGTCACTCTTCCCGACTACACCGCCAATGGCTTTCCCGCATCCCCTAGGGACGGCTATTTCGGCATTATTACCTGCCTGAGTTGCCATGATGGCAATCTTGCGGTAGTGGGCATGATGAAGGGCACCTCAGTGGAAACTGTAACCATCCAGGGTGCAGCTTTCAACCCGCCAACGCTCCTCGGGAACGATGGCTCAACCAAAGGCAATTACCTGAACGACCACCCGGTCGGACCACAAGCAACGGTCAGCTGCGGCGGAACCTATGACTGGGATTGCGTGCCGAATGCGGATGGAAGCATCAGTTTCACCGGACCGAACTCATCGAAGTTCCTGACCAACTACTACGACGTGACCAAATATGGGCCGATTAAGAGCCTGGTGAAAGTGCCGGGGCTGAATGCAACCGGCGGTAGCCAATCGTGGGTCAACTGCATCACCTGCCACGATCAACATGACATGTCGTACTTCACCGCAGGCCCCAATGTGATCAAGCCGACGCACTTCTTCGTTCGCGGCTGGTACGATCCAGGCAACAGCGCCTCCAGCAACAGTGCAGCGCAATTCTGCCGCACTTGCCATGGCGGAGAAGCCAATGAATCGCACGGTCAATTTAGCGTGCCCACAACCTAAGTCCTCCTGGGGAGGACAAGGTGTCCTCCCCCATTTTTTTATGGAGCCGTAGTCGGCAATTCAGGTATCGGCAACAGTCAAGAACGACAAATAATGCGCAGGCCGAACCGGGAATGAGAGGGATTTATGAAGCGGAACATCATGATCATCGCTATCGCGGTCGCAGTGGCAGCGACGTTACCGGCACAAGGGCAGAAGCAAGATACACACTCATCCAACGTTGCACCGATGGAGATCGGGTTGAACGTGGACGGCCTTTCGTTGCTGGGAAAACCAGTGGAGCGCGTCAATGGGACGATATTGACGGAACGGGATTTGCTACGCGAGATGTACGCGATCTTTCCCTATGCCAAACAACACAACGGATTTCCCAAAGCCATGGAGGCGGAGATTCGCCGGGGCGCGCTGCTCATGATCACCTTCGAGGAGCTGGTCTACCAGGAAGCGCTACGGCGAAAGATGACCATTGCGCCGGAACGTCTGGCCAAGGCGCAAACAGAGTTCCGGAAACAATTCGCAAGCCAATTACAGTATCAACACTTTCTAGAAACTGAGGTCAACGGCTCCTGGCAGGTGATGAGAACGAAGATCAAACGGTCTTTATTGATCGAGGATCTGCTGAAAGCGGAAGTAACAGATAAGTCCACGGTAACGCTGGCCGAGGTGAGGGCTTTTTATCTGAGCAATCCGGAGCGTTTCCAGGTGCCGGAGTCGTACGCTGTGCAGACCATTACCATCATGCCGCCCCGGCCGGCAAACCCCAAACAAGCGCCCGTGCCCCCTACGCCGGAGCAGTTGAAGCAAATGAAAGCTCGGGCAGAAGCCGCGTTGCGCCAGGCCAGGGAGGCCAAAACCTACGAGGAGTTCGGGGTTTTGGCAGAGAAGATTTCAGAAGACGATTACCGGGTCATGATGGGAAATCACCATCCGCTGCCGGCAGCCCAGCTGCCTCCGGAAGTCCTCCAAGCCGCCTCCAAATTGCAGCCGGGACAAATTAGCGGACTCATTCAGGTGGATGGCGCTTACACCATCCTCCGCTTGAACGCCCACACGCCCACACGCAAGCAAAAATTGCAGGAAGTATCAACCGCTCTGCGAGTGCAGATGCAGCGGCAAAAATCGGACAAGCTGCGACATGAGTTGGATACAAGGCTCAGGAAAAATGCAAAGATTGAACAGCTTATCGTCAGCCATTAGCGCAGGCTGAGGCACAGGGGATGCAAAGCAACATCAAGGGACACGCGACAATTGGACTTGGATGTGAATGTAACCAGATATAGAACCAGATATGATTCACAGAGTACACCTTTCGCTAATAGGTACGGTGGTAGCAACGCTGCTGTGCTGCAGTCCTCGAGCGGCAGCGCAGGTGCAGGCTGGGGATGAGGTTCAGCTCAGTCTGGATGGAAATCTCAGCACCGCATATGCCGGAAGCTACACCGATAATGGCCCCTCCAGCCACGGGATACTATTCGGCGGCCTGGGAAATTTGAACGGTTCGTATTACAGTCCCCAGTTTCTGTCGTTCAACGTGGCGCCCTTTTACAATCAGTCGCGGGACAGCTCCTCGTTCAATTCCTTCACAGACAGTTCCGGCGTAACCGCGCGAGCAAACATTTTTGGAGGCAGCCAATTTCCCGGCTACATCAGCTATAGCAGGACATACAATAGCGAGTCCAACTACTTGATTCCAGGTATAGCGAATTTCAAGACTAATGGAAACAATCAGGCTCTCGGCGTTGGCTGGTCCTTCAATGTTAAGAATCTTCCATCCTTAACTATAGGTTACCAGCAAGGAAGCAGCGACAATATGTTGTACGGCGCCCAAACTGAGAGCCTCACGAACTTTCATTCCCTGTTTGGTACCGCCAATTACACCCTGGACGGATTTCATCTGAGTGGTGGGGCACACTACTCCAATGGAAATTCGCAATTCCCTGAAATTGTGGCTGGACAGCCAATCGAGAAGACCAGTTCGGACACCACCACCTATACCTTCAACGTGTCGCGCAGCATCGCGTTAGCCGGAAGCACTTGGGTCAACTTTACCAGAAACACCGCCGGCTACGATTCTCCCGGGCTGAGCAATTCACAGACTGCGGACATCGTGTCCGGAGGCGTAAGCCTGAAACCCACAGATAAACTCTCTACCCAAATTACCGCCGACTATGACGACAGCCTCGCCGGAACACTGTACCAGCAAGTGAACAGCGCCGGTGTTTTAACTCCGGTGTCCATCCCCGCTGGGGCATCGCATTCCTGGGGTTTGTTTGGGCAGGCGCAGTATACAGTCTTCACCGGTCTGTTCGTTGCAGGGAGTGTTTCCCACCGGCAGCAACTGTTCTTGGGAGCCAACTATGATTCCACCGCCTACAGCGGATCTGTAAACTACGGGCATCACCTGCTGGGCGGGCAGTTTACCACCGGAGCCACCGTCACTCACAGCACTCTTGCCAACAGTGGCGAGTCCATGCTCGGCTTCCTGAGCAACGCCACTTACATCCGCCAGATTGGCAGGTGGAGTATGAGCGGTTCCTTTAATTATTCACAAAATGTGCAGACCATTCTGGTCGCATATACCACCTCAGGCTATGGTTACTCCGGTTCGGTGAGTCGCCGCTTGGGCAGGCTGAATTGGAATGGATCGGCGAGCGGATCCAAGAGTCTCCTCATGCAGCAGACTGGCGCCTCCTCCTTTACTGAGAGCTATTCCACAGGCCTTTCGGGCCGGTGGTTTGGGGCCAGCGCCGGTTATTCAAGGTCCAGCGGAACCGGTCTGTTCACCGTTGCAGGCATTACAGCACTGCCCCTTGGAGTGCCCCCTGGATTTCTGCCAACAGCTGTTCTTTTCGGAGGCACGACTTATTCGGCTGGACTCGGAAGCACTCCCATCCGGGGTCTGACGGTGAACGCCAACTGGCTGCGGTCCGTGAACACTACGCAAAGTGGCTTGTTTCCTTCCAATAACAAGACCGAGCAGGCCAATGCCTATCTGGTCTACAGGTTCCGGCAGGTATACTTCAATGCCGGCTACAGTCGGCTGGTACAAGGCTTCAGCGCCAGCGGTCTACCCCCAGCCATGGTGTCGAGTTATTATTTCGGGATATCCCGATGGTTCAAGTTTCTCTAACGCCGGCCGTGCAGAACAGAAACAAACCGGCTCCCCTTCTCCTGTTCGTCTTCCTTCTCTTGTCTCTCTATCTCTCTGGTACTGCATTTTCGGCCGAAAAAAAAGACAAGAAGGCGCATGAGGTAACTGTGCCCGTGCTGCTATTGGACGGCGGGCGGAAGCTGGTCTTCGAGGGCGCCTTCAGCATGGAACGAGAAGCTAAGCCGAAACGTGGCTTCTGGAAGAAAGTGCTGGATGTGGTTGCCGGCGAACCGCAATTTCGCGCGCTGGTCCGGCCCTTCAGTGTGGTCACGGATTCGCGGGAACGCATCATCGTCACCGATCCCGGCGCGGGCGGTGTGCACATCTTTGATTTCAAGGAGCAGAAATACAAATTCATCAGCCGCAAAGACAAAAACAATGACGCCATGAAATCGCCCCAATGCGTAACGGTGGACGATGAGGACAACATTTATGTGACGGATTCAGAGTCAGGGAAAGTCTTTGTGTTTGCGCCGGGTGGCAAACTCAGTCGGGTCATCGGCAGCTTGAAAGGCGGAGAGGGCAGGTTCAAGCGGCCCACGGGAATCGCAGTGGATTCTGCGGCGCAGCGGATTTATGTGACCGACACGCTCCGTAACCAGATTTTCATGATGGATATGCAGGGCGAAGTGCTGCAAAAGATCGGCAAGACCGGCGCGGGAGAGGGTGAGTTCAATTTCCCCACCGAACTGCGGTTGGACGGGCCAAATCTGATCGTAGTGGATGCAATGAACTTCCGCGTGCAGGTGCTGGACCGGTCGGGAACGTTTCAATACGCCATTGGGAAACTGGGTGAGGGAGAAGGAGAGATGTTCCGCCCCAAGGCCGTGGGAATCGACTCTGAAGGCCATCTGTACGTGGTTGAGGGGCTCTCCGGAATCGTGCAGGTATTCAACCGCGAAGGACAGTTGCTGTACTACTTCGGAAAGAAGGGCTCCGGGTTTGGAGATTTTCAATTGCCCACAGGGCTATTCATAGACCGGACGGACCGTGTGTATGTGGTGGATTCGTATAACCGGCGGGTACAAGTCTTCCGCTATTTCGCATTGTCGAAGCCAGTTGCGGGAGGGGCACAGTGAAAGCGCTCTGGCTTATCGCGATAGTGCTCCTGGCAACCACCACCACGCTAGGCCAGCAGATCAGCGGAGACGTTCTGGGCTCACATAATCTGGGCCCCGGCGGCACATCCCCGGTGCGAGGCGGATTGAGTGCCCCCTGTCTGTATTGTCACGCACCACATTCCGGCGTCGGAGGAAATACTCCACTCTGGAATCAGACTCTGACCACGCAAACCTATACCACATATCAAAGCACTACCTACCATGAGGCCGGCACGCCGCGGCCAGTCCTGGGAAGTGACAGCAACCTGTGCCTGAGCTGTCATGATGGAAGTGTTGCCCCGGGACAAACTGTGGCGTACGGAAAATTCGCCATGGCGGGAGCCATGAAGTCTCCGGACAACTTCGGAAGCGACCTCTCCAGTTCGCATCCATTCAGTTTGGTGCTCCCATTCAAGGATTCTCCAGACCTTATAGCTTCGCTCTACAGCCAGGGAGTAACAGCGGACCCAACCAGGTCTGTAAAGCTCGTAAAGGGCAACATTGAATGCACCACGTGTCATAACGCCCACGTGGAGGCAACCGATCTGGTAGTGGGCAATTTTCTTGTTCGGGATGGTTCAAGTGGGCAACTGTGCCTGGCGTGTCACGAACCGGGGAATCGCACAGTGAACGGCCAGACGAACTACCTGGGAGGATGGACCAACAGCGTACACGCCACCGCAGCCAACAAAACCGCCAATCAGTCCACGGTTAACTTGGGAGGATATGCAACTGTTGCTCTGAACGCCTGCGAGTCGTGCCATGAGACGCACAACGCGCCAGGAGCGGCACGTCTTCTACGGGGCAAGAATGAAGCTGATTGCGCCGCCTGCCACGGTGGGGGAAGCAACATTTCTCCGGTGGCTTTGAACGTATCTGCGGAATTCGCCAAAGTGGGGCATCCGTTCTCAACCGCCAGCAGTTCCCACGATGCCAATGAAAACATATTGCTGAATCAGAACCGGCATGCAACTTGCGTTGATTGCCATAATCCACACTCCGCAAATCAGGTGACGGCATTTCTGCCACCACCGGCGATGCGACCTTCTCAGAGCGGAGTGGAGGGGATCAGCGCGACAGACGGCATTACTGTATTAAACCCCGCCACTAATCAATATGAGAACTGTCTGAGATGCCACGGGAGCAGCACCGGCAAGACTACGCTTCCCGCCACCTTTGGTTACTTGCCGGTGTGGGCAGCCGCATCCGGCGATCCGTTGAATGTAATTCCTCAGTTTGCTTTATTGGCGACTTCAAGCCACCCCGTAATGCATGACCGGACCAGCCCATTCTCACAGCCAAGCCTGCGGTCCTTTATGGTGAATGAAGACGGAGTGACGCCGGGACGGGCCATGGGTACCCGTATCTTTTGCACGGATTGCCACAATAGTGACGACAATCGCGAATTTGGCGGCACCGGACCAAACGGCCCACACGGCTCCAGGTGGACGCACATTCTTGAGCGCCGTTACGAATTCAGCCAGGCGCCCGGACCCGGCCAGATGATCACCAATCTCTTTCCCACTCCGGATCTCAGCGTGAACGGCCCGTATGCGCTTTGTGGAAAGTGTCATGACCTGAGCAAAGTCGCGGCGAACACCAGCTTCAGCGAGCACGCCCGGCACATCAATGACGGCTTCTCTTGCTCCGCCTGCCATACTGCGCACGGGATGGGCGGCGCCAGCGGGAGCATTTCCGGAGAGAGACTGGTGAATTTTGATATCAACGTAGTCGCCCCCAGTGGAGCAACTCCAATCTCCTATTCGCGGGCAACAAATTCCTGCGGCCTGACCTGCCACAATCATCCTCATTCGCAAATCGGCAGCGCAAGCGTAAGAATCAAGAAGTAGGTCTGTGCACCAAGCGCTGGCTCCAGCCAGGGACTCAGGATTCCATAAATTTAAGATTGGAAGCCCGGCAGCCTTGCAGGGGAGCGGCTTGCGGTTCAATCGCGAGGCGAATGGACCGCTCGGACGTCCCCTGTTCTCTATACCTTAAATAAGATTTTTCGAGCGTATCTAAGTCATTGAAAACTTAGACAGAAATTTAGGGCCCCTAAAGTTGCCTCGCAAATTGCCCTCGGCTATCCTGCGCCCAGGCCTGATGCGGTCGGCCCGCCAATTGTGTCTCAACGGCTCGCGCCCAACAGGACGGGGACCTAGGTTCCCGGCACACACTGCGGTGAGTGTTTTTGTGTCCAAGGGGGAGGCGCCGATTGCCTTCCCGGTGATCTTTGACAACTAAACTTACCGCATAAAACCAACATTGTCCGCTGCGGACGAACTTGATCTGGAGTGGAAACCAAGTGAATAGTGTTGTGGCTAATGGTAGGTAACAGGTTTCAGCTAAAGGCCAAAAGCCAATGGCCAAGGGCTGGTTTTTCTCCAACAACGACGCGGGTTGTAGCGGAGTTGCGGGCGCTGGCGTCAATTCGTTACGAGGGATGGCTACAAGGGACGAATCATCGCGCTCAAAGACATCCGCACTGAAAACAAAGGGATTTAACTTTGTTCGCCGCGGACAAGGTTGGAACTATCCCCTGTCCACGAGGGAGAGACGCAGGAGATGACCGGAAACATGGTAGGTAACAGCCTTTAGCTAAAGGCCAAAAGCCGATGGCCAAGGGCTGGTTTTCTCCAATAACCACGCGGGTTGTAGCGGAGTTGCGGGCACAGGCGTCAATTCGTTACGAGGCATGGCTACGAGGGACGAATCATCGCGCTCAAAGACATCCGCACTGAAAACAAAGGGATTTAATTAACTTTGTTCGCCGCGGACAAGGTTGGAATTATCCCCTCTCCACGAGGGAGAGACCGCAGGAGATGACCGGAAACATGGTAGGTAACAGCTTTAGCTAAAGGCCAAAAGCCAATGGCCAAGGACTGGTTTTCTCCAATAACGACGCGGGTTGTAGCGGAGTTGCGGGCACTGGCGTCAATTCGTTAGTTAGGAGGGATGGCTACAAGGGACGAATCATCGCGCTGAAAGACATCCGCACTGAAAACAAAGGGATTTAACTTTGTTCGCCCCGGACAAGGTTGGAACTATCCCCTGTCCACGAAGGAAGAGACTGCAGGAGATGACCGGAAACATTGTAGGTAACAGCCTTTAGCTAAAGGCCAAAAGCCAATGGCCAAGGGCTGGTTTTCTCCAATAACCATGCGGGTTGTAGCGGAGTTGCGGATGCTGGCGCATTGTTTCTTTTAACGGCCCGATGTGGCTCTCGAAGCTTGCGGCTCCAGACCTCGTTCGCAGCGGACAATGTCGGGTATAACCGCCTGCCGGTGTTGAGCTAAAGGCCAAAGGCTGGTTTTCATCAAACCGGAGGCACTGCATCGCCTGTAACCTGCTCAGGTTGGCTCCCATGGTTCCCAACCGCATGCAGCCAGAGCAATACGCCCGTCGCAAGCAGCGGCGCCATCAGACCTGCCTGCAGGGAGCCAGAGAGCGTGGAGATAGCGCCCACCAGCCAGGGCATGACCGCCCCGCCCAGGCCGGCCAGCGCAAACATTGGCCCGGCAATCCGCTTTTCCATCTCTTGAAAGCGGGAAAGGAGTGCAACTGTGATGGGATAAACCGCCGCCAGTCCGAGGCCAATGATCAGCCCGGCGGCTGTAATCCATTGCCGCCGGGACGCAACCACGAGGACGCACATTCCTAAGCCTGCAACCGTCAGGCTGGCCAACACCACATTGCGTTCACGAACCCGCATCAGCACAAGCGGAGCCACGCCGCGACCTGCCAGCAGCCCTCCCCAGAACAGCGAGGGTGCTAGAGCCCAACTGTGACCGGCGCTCGACGGCGCTCGTTCCGCCAGTGTCGTAATCCATCCGCCTACAGAAGTTTCTACCGCTACGTAGAGAAAAAACATTCCTCCAATCATCGTCACAACGGGCCACCCGAAACTTCTTTGTCCTTGAGTAGCGGCCTGCTGTTCATTCTTCTCGTCAAGTGGCAGCTTCCCTTCCCAGGTCGACGCCAGACTGACGGCGCACAGCAGAAGAAGTCCACTCAATAGCGCCAGAAATAGCGAGACGTGATTTTGACGTTCCGCCAGGGAGAGAGCGAAAGGCGTAGAGACAGCCCCTAACCCCCAACAGAAATTCAAAATACTTAAGGCAGAGGCCCGCCGACGCTGATTTGCGCGCGAGATGAGAAGGTTGGTCGCGGGAAGGACCAGACCAAGTCCAAGGCCAAAAACGGCGGTCCCCAGCAATGCGAATTTCCAGTGCGCCGATGCCAGTCCCTCCACGCCGGCTGCCATCAGTAGGTAAGCCAGCCCGAGGCTGAAGCGAAATCCGCGACGCGGCAACAGAAAGCTGCTGAGGCCCACGCCGATTGTAGAGGCAAAAAACTGCGTGGCAAAGAAATACCCTGACCGGGAATCTGAGAGTTCCCAGCGGGCCGCCAGAAGAGGAAGAATCGGGCCCAGAAATGTAGTGACAACTCCAGTCAAAACAAATCCGGCAGAGGCAAGCATGATGAACGCCCGCGGGCTGCGGGCGGCTGGAGCGCCAGGGATCGAAGTGGAGATCACCCGATCCATTTTCGCCTAATTAAGTTCTTGCAGCCAGATTCCCGAAAATATGCTTGCAGAGACGGCACACGAGACACCGCCCCTGCAAGCAACAAAACTCAAGCTATTGGCACTGAGTTCCGTTCAGCGAAAACGACGCTGGCGTTGCGGCTGCGCCATTGGCCGTAAAGCCCATAGCGTTGTAGCTGCCCCCGGCGGGAATGCTGCCGTTATAGCTCAGGCTGTTGACGGTAACGGTGGCGCCGCTCTGCGTTTCCGCGCCGTTCCATAGATTGGCAATCGTTTGCGTTCCTGGGAACGTCCAGCTTAGAGTCCAACTGTTAATCGCTGTAGTTCCAGTATTGGCAATCGTGATAGCCACCTGAAATCCCGTGCTCCATTGGTTGGTAATGGCGTAGGTGATGTGGCAGGTAGAGCCCCCACCTCCGCTGCTGTTTACTGTAAAGCTGGCTGCGTTGCTCGCGGTGCCGCCGACCGACACCGTTACATTCACTGCGCCCGCTGCAACGCTGGGCACTGTGACCGTGAGTGAGGTTGCGGTTGCGGCGGTGACCGTACCGGCAGCGGACCCAAACGTCACTGTGTTTGCATTCGCAGTTGTACTGAAGTTCGTGCCAGTGATGGTGATGGATGCGCCGGGAAGCGCCGAGGTGGGATTGATTGAGGTAATGGTAGGAGCTGTCGAACCGCTGCTGTTTACTGTAAAGCTGGCTGCGTTGCTGGCGGTGCCGCCGACCGACACCGTTACATTCACTGCGCCCGCCGCAATGCTGGGTACTGTGACTGTGAGCGAGGTCGCGGTTGCGGCAGTGACGGTACCTGCAGCGGACCCAAACGTCACGGTGTTTGCATTCGCAGTCGTACTGAAATTCGAGCCGGTGATGGTGACGGATGCCCCGGGAAGGGCCGAGGTGGGATTGATTGAAGTAATGGTAGGAGCTGTCGAACCGCCTCCGCCGCCTAGCGCGAATTGAATGCTGGCCAGTAACTGCTGCTTCGTCGCGTTGGCTGGCGTCGCATCGTAGTTGCTGTCGAGAAGGGCAAAGGAGTCTTCACCATTCAAGGCCCAGTATGTCCAGTTCATACCCTTATTTGCGCCGATGAATTGGACCAGGTCGCTGAACCATTGCCCTTCTGATCCTGCAGCGGTGTTCTGCACGTCGGTAGCGTTGTTCCCTGTGCCAAACTCACCCACCCAGATCGGAGCGGTATTGTTGTTGTAGATGAAAGCAAAGTCTTTGACCCAATGCGCCTGCAGAGTCGCAGCCGTGGTGGTGCTATTGAACCAGCTTTGCTGAAAGAGTGATGGACCGTAATCGTGGGCCGAGTAGACCAGTTGGTTGGCCACATTCAACGTCACCGGAAACTGGGCCACACCTTGCAGGTTGCCACCCCACCAGTCGCAGTCTCCATTGAAGCAATCCGTGCCCTCGACAAAAATCAGGAGATGGGGATTGATACCCAGAATGGTATTGCCGGCCCGTTCAGCCGCCAATCGCCAGTCATTCGTGGTAGTGCCGCAGCCCCAGCATGCACCGCTGCTGGTTGCGTTATGAGGCTCATTGCGCAGGTCCATGCCAATTACGGTGGTGTTGTTCAGGTAGCGATTAGTTAAGGCCACCCAGTCATTGATCCAGGCGCTCTCGGGAAATGCGCTGGTATACCAGAGTCCACTGGCCTCGGCCGAGTTCCCTGCTTCCGAACGATGGTTATCGAGGATGACTCTCAATCCCACCGCTCCAGCAGCCGCAACGATCTTGTCAAGAATTTGCAGCGCGGTCAGCCCCTTGAGATCAGTGTTGATGGGACCGCTATTGTTGAAGCTGAGATTTGTAGGTACAGGATTGGTCTCCACCATCTGGTTGGAGAATGGAATCCGGATCACGTTGTAGCCGTTGCTTTTGATGGTATTCAGGATGGCTTTGTAATCCTTGGCCCAGAGGCCGTGGATCACCGCATCCGTGGTTTCAAATCCATACCAATTCACTCCGCCCATTCGAATCGGCTGATTGTTGCTGTCGAGTATCTGGTTGCCGCTGGTGTGCCAGTATCCCGTGCCTTGCGCGCTGGCCGGAACTGCCATCCACAGCAGGCAGCAACCCAGGACTAACGCAAGGACAGCTTTATGTTGCAAGTTTCTATTCATGTCGTATCCCCTTTTTTGTTGTTGGGTAATTCCACGCCTTCTGCGTTACGCCCCAGCATGCGCAACACCGGCACATGCCCGGCGACCTTAAGAGTCCGGCTGCTCGCCGTTTGGAAAAAGTGGCGAGCAGCCGGAGCGCAATCAGAAGTGTCCTGTCTGCGTGAACGTTTGACCGCCAGTGGTGTAGGTAACCGTAAACGTGTCTCCCGTTGTCGGGTGCGCCGTTCCGGTGCCTCCCATCTGAGCGTCAAACAAGAAACCGGATCCCGGACTGAGCGTCTGTCCGGCGGACAGCGTGTATTGATAAGTGATTACCGCGGCCGTGCTGCTGTGGGTGTCCACGATGGAACCCCCCACGGTGTTGTACTGCCCGCTGAAGCTCAGGCCACCGGTATTCTGAACGTTGATGGTGATCGAGAGCGCAGTGATCGCTGCCGTGTTACTCAGCTTGACCCCCTCGTCATCGAAAAAGCCACCGTTGGAGTTGATCACCGTTGCGAGTGTTACGCCGCCGTTGCCCGTTCCAACTGTCAGCGCAATTGTGACGCTGGCGCTGAGGGCGCCGCTGGTTCCCGTAATGGTCACATTGGTTGTCCCCGCCGTGGCCGTGCTGGACGCGGTGAAGGTCACCGTGCTCGTTGTGGTGGTAGACGCCGGGCTGATGCTGGCTGTTACGCCCGCCGGTAAGCCGCTCACAGCGCCAAACGTCACAGTACCGGTAAACCCATTCACCGGAACCACGGTGATTGTGCTGCTGCCACTTCCACCTTGCGCCAAAGTGAGCGCTGCCGGGGCCGCTGTCAACTTGAAGCTAGGCTGATTGTTGGTCACGGTGAGAGCGATCGTGGTGCTGTGGCTGAGTGTCCCGCTGGTTCCCGTTACCGTGATTGTCGCCGCTCCCAGCGTAGCCGTGCTCGACGCGGTGAAGGTCACCGTGCTCGTGCCTGTTGTGGACGTCGGGCTGAAGCTGGCCGTCACCCCCGTGGGCAAGCCGCTGGCTGCGAGAGCGACGGTGCCGGTGAATCCACTCAGAGGTGTAACCGTGATCGTACTGCTCGCGGCCACCCCTCCCTGGACAACCGAAACGGTTGTTGGATTCGCCGATAAGGAGAAGTCAGGCTGCGTGGTAACTGTGAGAGTGAGGGTGGTAGAGCTTTGAGCGTTTCCGCTGCTTCCGGTAACGGTGACGGTCGTAGCGCCGGCCGTTGCAGCAGCGGAGGCGGTGAACGTCAAAGTGCTTGTTGCCGGAGTTGCTGTTGTTATGGAAGCTGATGTCGGGTTGAAGCTGGCTGTCACGCCGTTAGGCAAACCGCTGACGCTTAATGCCACACTCCCCGTGAATCCGCCGCTAGGAGTAACAGTGATGGCGCTTGTAGCCGTTCCACCCTGCGCCACGCTCGCGTTGGTTGCCGCTAGCTTGAAACTCGATGACCCGGTCACGGTGAAAGCAATGGTCGCGCTATGCGTGAGAGTGCCGCTGGTGCCAACAATCGAGATGTTCGTGGTTCCAGTCGGCGTGCTGGTCTGACCGTTGAAGTTCACGGTGATGGTGCCGCTGCCATTCACGGATGAGGGGCTGAAGTTGGCGCTCACTCCGGCTGGCAGATTGGCCGCAGACATGGATACGGAGCCGGTGAAACCAAATAACGCGGCAACGCTGACTGTGGCCGTGGGGTTCGATCCCGGCGTTAGCGTGACTGCCTGAGTCACTGCCGTGACGGAGAAATCAGGCCTTCCAACAATGGTGAGGGAAATTGTGGTCGTCTCGGTTAATGCTCCGCTACCTCCGGTTACTGTGACGGTTACTGGAGTGGAAGGCACTGCAGCATTGGCTGCCGCTGTGAATGTGAGCGTGCTGATGCCTTTGCCGCCCGTGATGGAGGCAGGGTTAAACGCCGCCGTCACACCCGTGGGCAAACCGCTCACGCTGAGGTTTACCGTACTGCTAAAGCCGTTCACCGGCAGAACTGTGATGGATGTAGTAGCGGTAGCCCCTTGTTCCACGCTCGTCCCGTTGGCGGAAACGGTGAAGGACGGAGCCGTGGTCGCGGGAACTGGCGGAAATGCATTCTGGATGTTCTGAATGAACTCAGCCGCGAAGAATTGGCCTGCGGGCGGCGAGTTCGCTATCGAGCCGGTCAAGGTATTTCCGGCCAGCGGATTCGTCTGGGCAGGATCGCAGTTGGGGTCGGCATGAACCGCGCCCTGTTGGTTGGCGCTGCCCGGATACGTGCCGTCAGACTCTCCCGGCGGCTTGATCCAGACGTACGCCTGGAACTGAGGGAAATCCGGAGGAGCAGCCAACGGCGGAACGCCCAACCCGGCGCCGCTCTGGTTGCACCACTGTCCACGATGGTTCCGGTGATCAATTTTGCTGGCGTTTACAAAAGTGTTGACGTCCGTGCTGGTGCTCGCCGCGGTGGGCCGGTTCGGGCCGCCCCAGCCATTGCGCGATGTGTCGGTGATGAAGTTGGTGCTGCTTACAGGCCATCCATTCGCGCGGAAAAGCCCCTGGATCTCTGTGACGAAGCCGGCCTCATCCACGGTGGGATTGAATGAGTAAAAATTAGCCGAGATCAGTTGGGTCCCGTTAAACGTCTGGCTCGCATTGATGAATGGTTCTTTTAACGGAGTGTAGTTTGCCGTGTCGTCAATAAAACCATCAATCGAGTTCAGGCCCGCAGTGGCGCCCGAGACCACACTCGTGAACAGAGTTACGGCCCCGCTTGCGTTATTCGGCCAGCCCAGCCACGCCGAGTGCCCGATATCAAGATAGAGATAAGCGTTTGAGATGGGGTGAAACGCATTGATCGCGTGCTGAATGCCCTGTACGTAGACGCCGGACGACTGCGCCAGTTGGCAATTTGCAATCGTAAAGCTTGCGCCCGTGTTGGTGACCAGGTTGGGAAGCGAATCCGGCTCGATCACCAACACGAAACGGATGTTGGCATACTTTGGATTGTTCAATGTGCTGGCAATCACATCAATGTACTGTGTTTCATAGATCGTCAAACCTGGCAATGTTTGTGTAGTCGTGGGATTAATACTCAGTTCCCCATTGGATGCGCGGGCGGCGCAATCGCGGCCTGGCAGGTCATAGATGACAAGCGTGACGACGATCGGCGTGGTGCCCTGCTCTTGCGTGAGGGCGGTATCGAGGTGCTGGGTCAGGCTTAGCCGGCCCCCGCCTCCCGCGATGGCCCCGATATGGTCCATCCAGACAGCCGTTGGATAAGTGGCGACAACCTTCATCTGATTCGCAAGGTTTTGGTCCGTGGTCTGGGCTATCACCGCCTGCACTTCTGCGGCATAGTCTGGATTCACGTACTGGGTTGCGCCAACGAACGGATTGCTGACGTGTTGTTGAGCAAAAGCGCTCAGCGCACTCGCTGCCATCCACAATGTCAATATGGCTGTGAGTAGGGATTTGGGGAACTGTCGAGATTGCATTGCTACTCTCCAATCTTTGTCAAATTCGGAATTGTCCAGAGCGTAAGAAGGACGAGGAAGATTTATGGCGCCGCCCGGCATCTGGACGGGTCCAGCGGGTTCCACGTGGAAACCGCGGTTATGGGACCAACTCACCGAATAATCACACTCGGCACTTTGAGGTTGAGAAACTCCAGCCGCGTCTCTGGAAACGGGTCTGTGATCGAGCCCCGGGGGTAAGAGGTCCGAAACAGACGGTCACTGGCCAGACTGGCCCGGCTGCAAGAAAGCTCATGCAAACCAGAATGAACAAAAACTCTTTACCAAATCGTTTTGGTAAAGATAAATAACATATTCTGCCCAGTTAAAGAGAATTGTCAAGTGCCTTGTCTCAGGAAAAAGGCCGTGCCCTTAGGGTTCAAGGTGGATTCTCCGTTTTGACAAGTCGGAATCACTGATGTTCTGCACCCGGACAGCGTTCGCCCCGAAAGCCGGGTAACCTTAGATGGCGGGTTGGGATAGTTTGAGAAGGAAGCCTACAAGTTGACTGCCAAACGTCCGTCGCCGGCGAGCGCCGGTTCTTAGCTGGACGGAGTCAAGCAGCCCACGATAAGATGATGCTACTCAATTACTTGTCCCAATCTTCCCCCTTGGACCCAAGATTATTAAGGAGAATGCTGAGATGTCCCGACGGGTCGGAAAGCCCAAATCTGCTCCAGTCAGTCTCAAACTGCTGTCCGAGTACCTGGATTTGACTCCTGGGACTGTTTCCGTTGTCTTGAATGGCGTTCCCAGGGCCAGCGAAATCCCGCAAAAGACCCAGGACCGTATCTTTGCTGCGGCAAAAAAATTAAATTACCACCCCAGCCACGTAGCACGGACTCTCAAGAACAAGCGCAGCTTTACCATCGGAATTCTTGCCCCCGAGATAAGCGAGGGGTACGGCGCCCTGTTGCTCAATGCAATTGGCGAGTTTCTCATGCGCCATGGCTACTTCTATCTTGTCGCCACTCACGGGCGCCGGCCGGAATCCCTGGAAGAATACCCCAGGAGGCTGATGGAACGATCAGTCGAGGGGTTCATACTGATCGATACAGCGCTGGAAAAGCCGTTGCCCTTGCCCGCTGTAGCAATCTCCGGCCATACCCGGCTGGCTGACCTTACGAATGTGGTTCTTGATCATGACCTCGCCGCCAGGCTCGCTTTGCAACACCTGGTTCAGCTTGGACACAGGAACATTGTGTTTATGAAAGGCCAGCCGTTCAGTTCAGATTCTGCAGACCGCTGGAGAGCTATTCAGCAGGCGGCAGCACGCTGTGGCGTCAAGATATCACCGGACTTGACCCTGCAATTGACCATGGAAGGGTTCTCCCCCGAAGTCAGCTACCCGGTCATGAACCGCTTCCTGAAGAAGAAAAAGGATTTTACTGCGCTCTTTGCCTACAACGATTTTTCTGCTATCGGCGCCGTCCGCGCCCTTCGCGACGCCGGTTTTCGAGTTCCGGAGGATGTTTCGGTAATCGGCTTCGACGACGTCAACAGTGCGGCCTTTCAGAATCCAAGTCTTACCACCATTCGCCAACCATGGCAGAAAATGGCGCAAATTGCTGCGCAAACCCTCCTCGATCGATTGAACCGCAAGCGCGTTCCCAGGGAGATTCTGGTTGAACCCGAGCTTGTGATTCGGGAATCAACCGGCTTGTGTAACGCCCGTGAAGTCTTGAACCCGATCAGCGCTCTGTCGGCTCTTTAGGTTTGGCCTGAGCTTTTGTAGTTTATGAGCGTAGCGAGGGACCACTGCTTCATAAGGAATGCTCTTGGGAGTATGCCCTGAAGCAGCCTGCAAGTGTGTCCCCGCCAGGCGAACGTCCCAGATTGTTCAAACGGGGGCAGAACCTCTCCCCGGCCTGTTCCGGCAGGACCTCGAAGGGGCCAAAGCCAAAACGTTCCTCTCCCACCAAATGATTCGAATTTTCTTCGGTAAACGGAAATTCTGATCCTCATATCCAATCTATTCATTATGGAAGCCATTCAGGATCTGGAATTATCCAATTGTGCACTCGCCCGAAGCCCACATGTGCTTTTTTTAATCTCGGCCCTTGACAACAGCGATGCGTTAGTGCCAAATACCATCCTGTACCTTTTTACCAAATCGATTTGGTTAAAATACTGGACAATGCAACCAGATCTGGCGGGGACCTTAGACATGTAGCGATTTCTGTTCCACGCATAGCAAACAAGATGGACGCCTGTTGGCAATAGGGAACGAACCTGGGCAAGAAGGAATTCAAACAAGGAGATATCGATGAAGGACAAAGCTGTTCACACCGCAAAGTCAACTGGGTTCCGACAGTGTCTGCTCACGCCTGCGGCCATTCTATGTGTCTGTCTGCTCGCCAGTGTTTCAATCACGGCGCAAGTGACAACCGCGGACGTGCTGGGGACGGTAACCGATAACAGCGGGGCGGTAGTGCCCAACGCCAAAGTCACAATTACCAACACCGCTACCAATGAGCCGCGGTCCGGACAAACCGGTTCCTCCGGCGACTACGTCTTCACCTTCCTCAAT
>DATGJZ010000017.1:0-10544 GCA_035294925.1 Candidatus Angelobacter sp.
ACCGGGTCGAAGCTGACCCTGGTCCAAGCGATGATTTGTACGAGCCAGTTCGGTTGCTAAAACAACATCCGAGTTTCCTCCATGAACTCTCAGGTAGCAATTCAGCGGACTTAAAATCACTATTTTTGCGCTGGAAAGTAGCTAGCTTCTTCGCTCTCAATGGCAGTTTCGCCGTCGAACGATTTCGTGCCTTTGAATTTTCAACGACCAGGGTCCTCCCGGCAGCATTAACGGCGTAAACCTTCTGAGCTGCCGCTGCTTCTAACGTATCGGCGGCCAACAATAAACAGCAGCCAACAATAAACAATAGATCACACAAAAAACGCTAAATGCAGCCGCTTAGCATTTTCTCCACCAGAGCATCCACCGCTCAGGCGCAAAAGAAGACGTTGATCACCAGGGTTGGCAGGACCTTGCCAGGAGTGATCGCCGGCGCTGCCGATCTCGACCCGGCAGCGGTCTTGACCGCCACGGTGGCCGGCGCCAGTTTCAGCTACTCCCTCGGCTGGGTCGTAGTCCTCTGTGTTCCTGTGCTTTTCAGCGTCTTTGCCGTCTCCTCTCGCATAGGCCATCAAACAGGGAAGGGACTGATACAACTCATTCGTGAACACCACGGAAGAAAAACGGCAATCACCATCGCCCTGCTGGTGGTGGCTGTGAATCTCGCGATGATTGTCGGCGACATCGTAGCCGTCAGCGAGAGCTTCTCCCTGATAACTGCCTTGCCGCGGCTCTACTTTCTGGCGCTCGTCGGTTTCATCGTCTGGTACATACTCATTATCGGGAATTACCACAAGACCACCAAGGCATTGGGCACTCTTACTCTAATACTAATTGCCTATGTTGTAGCTGCATTTCACCTGACGGAATCCTTTGCCGGTTTGGCCAGGGGCATCCTCCTGCCCAAAATGCAATTGAATACCGGCTACATGATGGGAGTGGTGGCCGTCTTTGGCTCTCTCCTGACGCCGGACGTGATTGTCTGGCAAACCAGTTCCAGACGTGGCCTCCCGGAAGGCGTTGCCCGTGCCCATGTAAGCGAATCGCACGCCGGAACATTTGTGGCTTGCATGGTCTCCCTGTGCGCCATGATTGCCGCTTCGCACATCCATGTTGCCGATCCCTCCATTATGAGTACCCGCACTGCTTCGCAGGCTCTGGACACCTTCGGCTATCTGGGCCCCATCCTTTTTTCCGTGGGAATTGCCGGCTCCGGTCTCATCGCCCTCCCGATCCTGGTTGCCTCGCTCTGCTTCAGTGTCGCTGAAGCCTTCGGATGGAAATCCGGCTTGGCCTTTGTCCCCTGGGACGCGCGCTTGTTCTACGTGATGATCTCCGTCACCGTCTTTTTATCGCTCTTCATTGATATGTTCGGCATCAACACTGTCCAGGTGCTCTACTGGTCACAGGTTCTGGCCGGCATCGTTCTGGTGCCAATCTTCGGCTACATTCTCCTGATATCCAACAACCCCAAGGTGATGCGAACGGTGAACAGCCGGTCTGAAAATCTGTGGCTGAGCTTTGCAGCCACCTCCATGCTGATTTCTAATCTGCTCTTCTTCTGGACCGAGTTCTTGTGAAGATTTTGCTCATTGCCAATTGCGAGCTGCTAATGACCGCCAATTGCCAATTGCTAATTGCCACCCCCGGTTTTATCCTTTCTGTTCTCCACCAAAAACCATGAACAAGACCTTCGATCCCCACGTTGATCTCCAGGCAATTGCCAGACAGGCAATGCTCACCAATGGCTTTGAGCCGGATTTTCCACCGGAAGTGCAACAGCAGCTTTCCCAGCTGAAGGCGCGCCCGCCGCAAGCGGCTGCCGGTGGTGATGTCCGCGATTTGCGCAATCTGGTGTGGTCTTCCATTGATAATGACACCTCCAAAGACCTGGATCAGATTGAGGTTGCCGAACGCCTGCCCGATGGCAATGCTCGCGTTCTGGTGGGAATTGCCGATGTGGACACCTTCGTCTCCCAAAACTCTGCCATCGATATTCACGCCGCCCGGGAAACCACCACGGTCTATACCGGTGCGCGGAATTTTCACATGCTGCCTGAGGAGCTCTCCACGGACGCAACCTCATTGCTGGAAAGAGATAACGAACTTTGCATCGTGATTGAGTTTGTGGTGAGCGGTGATGGTCAGCTTGTCTCCGGAGATTTGTATCGCGCCCTGGTTCACAACAAAGCGCAGCTTACCTACAATGCCGTGGGAGCATGGCTGGAAGGCAGGGCGCCGGCTCCGCCAAAGGTGGCTGCCTCGATGGAACTCCAGGCCCAACTCAAACTCCAGGACGAGATTGCTCAGACGCTCAAGAGCGCGCGCTTCCGCCACGGCGCCCTGAACATTGAAAACGCTGAGGCCCACCCGGTCATGCTCAACGAGCAGGAGATCGAAATCGAAAAGCAGGAAAAGAACCGTGCCACCGAGTTGATTGAAGATTTCATGATCGCTGCCAATGAGACTGTTGCGCGCACGCTGGAATCCAAAAAAGTTTCTTCCATCCGCCGTGTGGTCAAGACGCCTGAGCGCTGGCCCAGGATCGTGGAGTTGGCCGCTAAACAGGGAACACAGCTTCCAGCCCAGCCGGACTCCAAGGCCCTGAATGATTTTCTGATCAAGCGCAAAGCTGCTGATCCTGAGCACTTTCCTGATCTGTCCCTTGCCGTGGTCAAACTGATGGGGCCGGGTGAATATGTTCTCCAGCATCCCGGCGATCCCGAGCAGGGACACTTTGGCCTGGCAGTACAGAACTACACCCACTCCACCGCGCCCAACCGGCGCTTTGCCGATCTGCTGACGCAGCGATTGATCAAAGCCGTGCTCTCCAACCGGCCGTCGTCCTACACTGACGATGCGCTCACCGCTGCTGCCCGCAACTGCACCCTCAAAGAAGATGCAGCGCGCAAAGTTGAGCGCCAGGTTTGCAAGGTGATCTCTGCCCTGGCTATGACCCGGCACATCGGCGAGACATTTGACGCGATTGTCACCGGCGTGACTCCCAAGGGGACGTTCGTTCGCGTGTTGACGCCGCACGTAGAAGGACTGCTGGCACGCGGCCAGCAGGGAGTGGACGTCGGCGACAAACTGCGCGTGAAACTCGTCAGCGCCGATGTTCGCAGGGGATATATCGACTTTGTCCGCGAGTAGATATGCTGTCCCAGCCTTACTTCCAATCGTCTAAGATTGACAATGGCATCGCAAAGAAGTATGTTGACTTAAGTCTTTAAGACTCGGGACTTCTCAGAATGACCGCCAGACGCGCCAAGGTATTGCCCACGCGATCGGAACTGCGTATCTTGCACGCCCTTTGGGACCTGGGACAGGCCACAGTCGAAGATGTTACCAGGCACCGCACCTTCTCCCGCCGGCCTAATTACAAAACAACTCAGACGCTGCTCCGCATTATGGAACAGAAGGGATTGGTGCGTCATCTCATCCGTGGCCGGGTTTTTCTTTTTGTCCCTTGCGTAACCCGCGAGGAGGTGGGTAAAGTCTCCGTTCGCCGGCTCTTGGAGCAGAATTTTGGCGGCTCCCCGGCGGAACTGCTGGTAAACTTGCTGGAGTCGGCAACGGTGGATGAGTCGGAGCTTGAGGAACTTGAGTCCTTGATCCGAAAATATCGTATGCAGAAGCGTGATTCCGAGCGAGGCGCCGGACCCGGTCCAGACGCATCTTAAAGAATGGCGGTATGTCCCCCGACGGTTACCTCAATTTCGCGGGCATCTTCGTAAGCTACTTCCTGAAAGTTGCTGTAGCGTACCTTCTCTGCCTGCTGCTCGGTCGGCTGCTCAGCGGCCCCCGCCAAAGGTTCTCCATCTGGCTGGGCTTCATGCTCGGATCACTCGCCTATTGGGTCTATGTAGTGGCCTCTGCCTTTTCGCCTTCCACCTTTTCTGCTTCTGCCGTGGCGGCCCATGCAGGCGATTCCATGCCTGGCATCGCCCATCAATTCTTGGTTCCCATAAAATTCCAGCATCTGGCGATTGTCCTTGGCCGTAATCTTGGCTGCGCGTATCTCTTAGGGGTGCTGCTCCTCGTGTCGGAAGGAATCTGGAAGCGGATCAGTCTCCGCTTCTGCTTGCGGCAGGGCAGCACGCCATCCAGTGAACTCAAGCATCTATTTGATGAAATGTGCCGCAATTTCGGCGTGCGGCGTTGTGAGCTGCTGGTTCTGCCAAAAGTGAGTTCGCCCGCAACTGTGTACTGGTGGCGTCCTCGCGTTCTGCTGCCTCAGGTTTGTGAACAACTGGGTGACAGCGCTCCAATGGCGGACATCCTCTGTCACGAACTGTCCCACGTTGCCCGGCGGGATTATTTTTGGTCCAGCGTCAATGACCTGATTTGCCGCTTATTGTTCTTTCATCCCGCCGTGTGGCAGGCCAGACAACAGATGCGCGTCCATCGGGAAATGGCCTGCGATCTCGCCGTGGTTGCGGCGCGGCCCGAACATCGCGCTGACTATGCGCACACTTTGACATGCGTGGCCCGTCTTTGTCTGCCCCGGAAATATCCCGTGATTGGAATTGATTTTGCCGCGTCGGCCTCTCTACTCACCCACCGTGTACACGCTATTTTGAATCACCCGGAAAAAAGTTCGTGGCGAAAAAAACTCTCGCGGTCGGTTGCCAGTTTGGCCTTGGTGAGCGCCTATGGGTTTCTGTGCTCCGCGGTCTCGCTGGGCATAGCATTTGCGCCCTCCCATCAGCCGCTGCAAACTGCCTTCGAAATTCCACCGGCTGCAAAAGCGCCACCCCACTCCGGACCGCGACCGAGAGCCAGGAAAGACTCCGTCTCTCATCCCGAGGAAAGCCTCATCACCGAATCGCCAGCATACCGGCTGGGTTCTTCCCCCGGTTCAGCGTCCCATGAGTCGCAGTTTCCCGCCAATTCGGGAGAAAACCTGGGTGATGAATCAACTGGTTCTTCCGGCACGGTCTGGGCCCGTCCGGCTCCCGGTTCCAAGCCGGTGGGCGACACCGTGGAATCCATCATCGTCGCCACTGTGGGCACCGTGATTGGCATAGACAGGGACGATCGCGGCAAGCGGCGCGATAGCAGCCATTTCCAGTCTTCCACAACCGTTCCAACTCCTTACTGAAAATCCACTCACGCTCTGATTTTGTTAAGATTGTCGTATGCGGCTTGACGTGCACTCTTAAAGCATTAAGACTTAATGCAGAGCCCCAATGAGCCTGGAGAATAAGGAGATAATAATTTGCGCGGGTATCGAGTTTTTCAGCACCTGTTAATCGGCCTCATGCTGGCGCTGCTGGCCTCTGCATCGCCGGCTCCTTCACAACACCCGGTTGCTTCACAACAAAAGACGCTCGATATTGATCCCTCGCAAAGTAAGGTGCAATATACGCTCGATAGCACCTTTCATACAGTCCACGGTGTGTTTCAGTTGAAGCCCGGATTCGTCCAATTCGATCCAGCCGGCGGCCCGGCAAGCGGCCAACTGGTGGTAGATGCATCCAGCGGCAACAGTGACAACAAATCCCGCGACCACAAAATGACCAAGGACATTCTGGAGGCGGACAAATACTCTGAAGTCGTTTTTACCCCGCACCAGATGAAAGGCACTCTTGCGCCCTCAGGTTCCTCGCAAATTCAATTGGAAGGCGTATTGACCCTCCACGGCCAGGCCCACCCTATGACTCTGGATGTAAAAGCTGAGGTCCAGGGCAATTCTGTCTCGGCGGATACCTCGTTTGAGGTTCCGTACGTTCAGTGGGGACTCAAGAGTCCGAGCACGCTCTTCTTGCGCGCCAGCGATAAGGTGGAGATTCATATTCACGCCGTCGGACAACTGAAACCACCCCCGGCGGCGCCTCAGCCTCCTCACAGGTAATGCATCTAGCAACGCAATGAGACATTCCTTCTTGCGATGTCGCATCCTCGCCGCGTTTCTCCTGCTGGCGCTTCCTGCATGCGCCGGACGTGGGCGCGAGCCCATCCAGTCATCAACTCAACTGGTAGTCGTTACCACTTCTGATTGGGATGCTGTTCAGGGGACTCTTCAGCGTTACCAGCGGTCCAGTTCGACCAGGAGATGGCAACCGGTCGGAGAGCCTGTATCCGTGGTGGTCGGCAGGAATGGTTTGGGGTGGGGCTCCGGACTCGTTCCCGCCGGTGCTTTGCAACGTCCGGGAACCACCGATCCGGTCAAAAAAGAAGGCGATGGTAAAGCGCCGGCTGGCATTTTCCGCCTCAGCCGCGCCTTTGGTTATGCGGATAATAAGAAGCCCGGATGGAAAATGCCGTATATCAGTCTGACGCAATCCGTCGAGTGCGTGGATGATCCAGGCTCGAAATTCTACAACCGCATCGTGGATGGCACAGCGGTCTCAAAGGATTGGAGCAGCTCCGAACAAATGCGCCGCAGTGACGAACTATACCGCTGGGGCATCGTAGTTGATCACAATGCTGATCCCACCCGGACCGGAAGCGGCTCGTGCATCTTCCTTCACATCTGGCGTGGGCCGGGGCAGGGAACGGTCGGCTGTACGGCAATGGCACAGGAGCATTTGGAATCGCTCTTGGCCTGGCTCGACCCCGAGCGGCGTCCCGTGCTGGTGCAATTACCGGCAGCACACTACGCGCACCTCAGAGGCAAGTGGAATCTCCCCTATCTGTCTCCTTCTGCAGCGCTTGTTTGGCCGGAGAACCGCCGATTTGATCCTTGACTTGAGTTCCCCTCAAGAGGTAGCTTCACAGGAACGCCAAAGACCAGGTTCTCCTTTAAGGAGCAATTTATGCCCGCAATGAATAAGACCCTAGCCATATTGGCGCTGCTGGCTTTCTTTTTGCCGTTTATTACCATTTCATGCAACGGCAGGCCGCTGGTTGAGTTGACCGGCGCCAAACTGGCCCAATGTGCGGTCAGTACTTGCTCGTCGGACGACATGATGAGTCCAGAGCTGAAAAAATTAGCGGGAAGGAATGGTCCGAACCTGGACTTTCCCATGCCGCAAGTCAGCCAGTCTTCTGGCACGGATGGCGCAAACTTTGTCCTGTTTGCAGCGATCGCATGTCTGCTCGCTGCGCTCACTCTGTTTTTTGCAGGCAGGAGTGGAGAACTCATATCCGGCGTAGCTTCCATAGCGGCCATCGTTCTGCTGTTTTTATTTCGTAATAAATTCGGTGACGCGGTTGCGCCGCACCTCCACTCCCCTGGGATGGATGTGGCAGCGGCCATGGTTAACATTCAGTTACAGTTTTCCACTGGATTTTGGCTGAGCATCGTCCTGTCGGCGGTCTCCGCCATTCTTGCTTTTAAGGGGACTGCGGCCGCTCCAAGTCCTGTTCCGGTGGCGCGTGCAGGTTCCACCAGCGGACCAGTTCAACAGCCACCCACTGGGATCGCTCCATCCGGAGGCCAATAAATGCCTGCCTGCCCATCATGCGGATCGAACAATCCTGCTGGTAACAAATTCTGTCTGTCTTGCGGTGGATCTCTGGCAGCTCCGTCGCCGGTTGCTCCGCCCGCAGCGCTGGCCTCTACTCCTTCTCCGCAAGGGACGGTATGCCCATCTTGTGGTGCAGATAATTCCGGCGGCAATAAGTTTTGCCGTTCGTGCGGAAAACCACTGTCCGCTCCATCTGTGCAGCCTGCCGGCGCTGGCGCCATGGCAGCTGCCGCAGCCCAGGCTTCTACGCCAACTCCGGCCACCCCGCCACCCTCAAGTGCGGCTTCTGCTCCAGTACCGGATACTCCTTCCGCTGGAGCGCCGTTATTCACGGCCACACAAGCCGCAAGTTCAGCGCCCGTCGCCGAGCCTCTTCCGGTCACAGCTCCAGGTCTTAAGGATCCGGCTCCAACTCCGAAATCCGCAGTGCCCGAGCCGCCACCCACCGCCCAGGCGGCTTCCCGGTCGGAACAGGACCAGCCGCAGCCGGTTTGCTCAGCCTGTGGCGCAGCCTTGGCGCCTGCACAAAAATTCTGTTTGGCTTGCGGGACTCCGGTAGGCCCGACAGCGAAATTCGCCGAGGCGCCGTCGGCCGCTGCGTTCACCCCTGCGGCCTCTGCCGGCCAGTCGCAAACCACATTTCAGCCCGGACCTTTTGAGACGCCCCCGCGAAGCGGTAACAAGGGCGTGCTCATCATTGTGCTGCTTCTGGCCGTTCTGGGCACAGCCGGATGGTTTATCTGGAAGTATTTCTCTCGGCCGGACGTGACCGTCAGCGCTTTTCCCCAAAAAATCCATGTGGCTGCAGGCGGAAAAACCGTGCTGCAAGCCAGCGTCTCCGGTTCCAGCGATGGCGATGTTACCTGGTCAATTCAGGAAGGCGCTAAAGGTGGACAGATCACGCCCCTTGGGGTTGTGACGGAAGCAGGGCAATCGCGTGCCCGCGCCACCTACCTTGCGCCGGAAACTGGCGGAATCTTTCACGTGATCGTTGCCAGCCACGCGAATCCAGGACGCACAGCCACCGTGGAGGTCGCGATCGGTGGCCCAGCGCAATCGCAGACAGCGGCAACCACCACTCCCGAACCGCCACCTGCCCCCGTCGCCGTAGTCGCCACCCCTGCCAATCCCACGGCAACACAGATTGTTGGCGCTTGGCGCGGGCCTTCCGCTGATATGAAGACGACCATTGGCGCCGATTCAACCATCACCATGACCTCCGATTCGGATGCGCAGAAAAACTTGAACGGAACCTACCGCTTCACCGACAATGCACACCTCCAAATTGATTTTGGCAACGGTGATGTTAGAAAGTGGGAAATCCTCGGTGTTGATGACAGGTATCTGCGCGTCACCTCGCAGTCGAAAGATGATGTTTCGGCAACAATTTTCACCAGGATCATCAATTAACAAACCCACGGCACAGGTTATTGGGGATAGTTGCAGCAAGCATGACAACTCCGCTGGATGCCGCGTGTGTTCGCGTGTATTCGCGGCTGTAAGATCTTTGCTGTTGGTTTTGAGGTTGAGCCAAAAACCAAGAGCCTGCCTCTTGACCGCTCAGCCAACTCGAAAACCAGACCACAGCAACCATGCCAATACTGTTTGTGTTTAACTGGTTGTGTTTAAATGATCTGTCTTGCTGCTCTTCTGGATAATCTTCAATGCCGCCGTCCTTCTGCTGGTCTTGATTGATCTGTTGGTGGTCAATCGCGGAGGACGTGTCTTGCCATTCAAGCAAGCATTGTTCTCCAGCGTCATCTGGATCGTTCTGGCGTTGGCCTTCGCCGGCGTTATTCACCAATGGCTGGGCGGCGTAAAGTCCCTGGAGTTTATTACCGGATACCTCATCGAAGAGGCCTTGAGCGTTGATAATTTATTTGTCTTTATCCTTTTGTTCCGTTATTTCAAAGTGCCGGCCGAGCAGGAGCGCACGGTATTGTTCTGGGGCATTCTGGGCGCGCTTATCATGCGCGGCGGTTTCATTCTCTCCGGGGTCGCGCTGGTCAGGCGCTTTCATTGGATTCTGTATGTGCTGGGCGCCTTCCTGGTTTACAGCGGATTCCAGTTGATGAGAGGAGAAGACGAGCAGGTTGATCCCGAGCGCAATTTTGTCCTGAAGCTCGCTCGCAAGGTCTTGCCGGTTGCCCAGAACTATCAAGGCAACCGCTTCTTCGTCCTCGATCAGGGCCGTCGCCTGGTTACGCCGCTGTTCATTGTTGTGCTGGTAGTCGAGACCACGGACATCCTCTTTGCCACAGATTCCATTCCTGCCATCCTCGCCATTAGCCGCGACTCATTCATTGTCTATACCTCAAACGTCTTTGCCATCCTCGGGCTGCGCTCTCTGTTCTTCGCTCTCGCCGGCCTGATCAAACTCTTTAAGTACCTGAATTACGGGCTGGCGGTAGTGCTGATGTTCATCGGCGTAAAAATGCTGGTCGCGGTCAAATATCAGATTCCTACATGGGTTGCGCTGCTGGTGATCGCGGCGGTACTGGGCCTCTCCATTGTGGCCTCAGTTGTCAAACCGAAAGCTACGGCGACCGGCTAAGCTTTTGTAGTTCATCCCGAACCCTGAGCTTGCCGAAGGGGAACCCTTGCTTCATAAGGGATGTCTGAGGGCGTATGCCCTGAAACAGAATCTATGTGTGTCCCTGTAACCTGCTCCCTATCCCCTGACTCCTGTTTTGCGGTAAATTGGGACCATGCTGAAGAGGTTAATCGAATCGCTGCGTAGGTTATTGAGGAAGAGGCCTGCACCTCCGGAGCCGCACCACCCGTATGCCGGCGTCAGGGTGCCGTTGAAAAGAGGCCCGTACAATCGCAGTGGCGCAGTAGCCCTCGAAGAGCCGCACGAAAACTAACAATCAGCATCCCCTGTTGCTGGTTGTTTTTATCAGTGGAAATCCGTCTAAATCGCCATTATCAGTGGTAAGGTTTTTTGTAGTTGACGTTTCCATGCCGACGACCTCGCCTTGAGGATCGCTAACCTGTCTTTCGCAATAAGGAGCGGCAGTTTAGGCTAAGTCGTTATTTTTCAATGAGCCGATGGAAAAGGTCGGCACTACAGATGGAGAGCTTCTGCAGGAAATTCAGAGACGCGAGCTTGAATCCGCGGCGGTGGTT
>DATGJZ010000018.1:0-94470 GCA_035294925.1 Candidatus Angelobacter sp.
CATTGCAGATCAGGATTTTCGCCTTTGATTTTCAATTACTCAATTACCAAATTACCCGATTACCCAATTCTCGGAGACGACGATCCTGCCTTTGCCGTAACGAGTACAAAATTCTCGTAATCGCGTGCATAACGGCCTAACCCGGGGCTTCAGCCCTTGATATCCCGTAGGCGTCGAGAGGATCTCGTTTTTGACTTTGAATTACCAACTTGAGCCGTTTTGCGGGCGTCCAGGCCCGCAGGCGAAATCCTGAGCCAAGTCGAAGGATGTACCACTTTTGTCCGGCTTTGAAAAAGGCGCCATTTAAATCTCATCCGCACTTGTCCCAAAACTGTACTATCATTCGAGTGCTCTCAGTCTCGCTTTTGAATGTTGTGAACCAAGCCAGCCGGAACCGCTTTCCGTGATGGTGCTTTTCCGAGATCTCTGCTTGGGCGCCGAATCAGGCAAACGTTCCTGTTTTTCTTGGGGAATTCACAGCAATCTGTGGCATGGCGGCCTTGATTTTTACGTTCTTTAAGGTAGCAGCGCAGATTTCAAGAAAGCACTGGATTTTCATTCCATGGAAGATTCGGCATCACGATCCAGGCTGGAAACATTGTTCCACGATGCTCTGGAAAAGCCTTCAGTGGAGCGCTACTCCTATCTTCTGCGGGTTTGCGGGGACAATGCGCAGTTGCGTGACGAGGTGCTGGCTTTGATCACCGCATTCGAGCAGGAAACCGGTTTTCTGGAGACGCCGGTTCTGGAAACCACGGTCGGCTCCATCAGCCAGGTGCTTGGTGCGTTGGGCGAAGTGTTGGGTCACTATCGCATCGTGGAGTTGCTTGGACGTGGCGGCATGGGCGATGTCTATCTGGCGATAGACAACACTCTTGGCCGGAAAGTCGCTCTCAAGCTGCTTCCCTTGCGGCTTTCGGCTGGCAAAACCACCCTTGGCCGTTTCTGGCTGGAAGCCCGCACCGCCTCCGCCCTCAATCACCCGAACATCATGACCGTTTTTGAAATCGGGGACGAGCAGGGTCTGCATTACATTGCCGCCGAATATATTGAAGGCAAAACCGTGCGCCAGTTGCTGGCCAATGGTCCTTTGGGCGTGGAGCAGGTTCTCAATATCGCCATCCAGACAGCCACCGGCTTAATGGCGGCCCACGCCGCAGGAATCATCCATCGCGATATCAAACCGGAAAACATCATGGTCCGGCCGGATGGGTACGTAAAGATTTTGGATTTCGGCCTCGCCAAGCTTACCGAAGATGGAATGGCCAATCAGAGTTTGAAAGCGGAAGGCATGGCCACGGTGCCGGGAATACTTTTGGGGACGGTAGGCTACATGTCTCCGGAGCAGGCGCGCGGTCTTGATTTGGATGCGCGCAGCGATCTGTTCAGCCTGGGAACGGTGATCTATGAAATGGCCACCGGCAAATGTCCCTTTACCGGAAAGACCCCATCGGACGCGCTGAGCTCCATTTTACAAGCGGAACCGCCGCCCATGGTCGAGGCTGCCCCATTCTTGTCCTCGGACCTGGCCGGCTTAGTGGCCCGGTTGCTCGTAAAAGATCGCGAAAAACGCTACCAGACTGCTGAGGAATTGATTGTTGACCTGAAGAAACTGCAGCAACGGGCGGTGCTTCCGCAACTTCAGGCCGCGGCTGAGTCCGGCAAAAAAGAAGTTGTGCCAGCCCCTGTTCTCCCCTTTCGGCGCCGCAGAACCCTCTTATGGTGTGGCGCCATCACGGTGTTCGCGCTTATTCTGGTGCTGCTCGCTGCGGCGCTGGCGTTCCGCGCCCGTATTGCCAAAGATCAGCAGGTTACACCCCAACCATGGGGGTTCAAATGCCGCTTGCGCGTGCAGTCGGCTGCCGGTCGGAAAACGGACGACATTGTTCTGCCCGCTCAGGCGCCATTGAAATTTGCCTCCGGACAGCAGTTCAGGCTCTATTTCAGCAGTCCGGAGCAGGGATATTTGTATCTGCTGGACCAATCGCCCAGCCGCCCCGGCAGGTCGCCGGAGTTCGTTACCCTGTTTCCTTCGTCCACTGCCAACGGTGCTTCAGCTGTTATTTCTGCCGGCCCCGAGATTGCCATCCCCCGGGAAAGCTGGCTGCAATTCGATCAGCAAAAAGGGACAGAAAAACTCTGGATCGTCTGGTCCGGCGCGAATCTGCCCATCCTGGATGGACTGGGAAAATATGCAAACATTCACGATCGCGGCCTCATCAGCTCTCCTGCGGACGAACAAGCTGTGGAGAGTTTTCTGGAAGCCAACTACAAAATGAAGAACTTAAATCTGGCCGCTGCCCCACTCATAGCTGCGCGCGGAAATAGCAGGATGCTGGTGTGGCGGATGGACTTGGAACATGATTGAAACAGGTTAAACCCCAAATTTTCAAAAAAGATAGGAAAGGACGATCCATGAGCCATAACGTCGCAATCGAAGTAGATAAACTCAAAAAAGAGGTAAAAGAGGAATTTGAGAGAATTCCGTTTGACCCTGCTTCGTTGTTTTCGCCGCGCGAAGTGAAGCTTGACTTTGCCCAGTTGATTCCCGCACATCTGCCGATGAGATTTAAACTTTTCCCCGTGGTCGAAAATGGGAATATACGATTGGATATCCGAGACGTCAAATTCAACTGTCTTCCGCCTCATCCCGTCTGGAAAGTTCGGAATGCTACCGTGAACGTGGACGATGCCGTTTCCATTGTGATGGAAGATAACCTGTTAGACATGCTTGTTCTGACTGGCTCCAGGGATGAAGCTAACACCAGAGTCACAAATACCTGGGAGGCTAGAGTTTTAGGGCACTACTACAAGGGCAGCTGGACCTCTGAGCGGCTGAACGAGAGCAATAATTTTGCCTCACGGTTTTCGTGGACCTTCCTGCTTGATCCCGGGAAAGACGCTACCGAGGACGATCGAACAACTGTGATATTGGAATTTGTCATTTTCGTCGGTGAAACTGGGGGATTTCTTCAACAGGTTTCCTCATTTTCTAAAGGTTGGAGAGCGACCAACTTCGATGAGCAAGGTGGCATACTGTTCACATTGGTCAACGAATCCGATGGAGAGACATACCGTTTGACCATGGGCCTCTTTGCTGGTGGACTTGGCGCGTTGGTATGTCAGGGAGAGTTGAACCCGGTCACTAACAACCTCGGTTCCGGGGAGGACGGCGGAACCTGGACCGGCACCTCAGGCGGACCTGTGTCTGTGCCTCAAGTGAATCAAACATAAATTCGCTTTAAACTTTTTGGGACGCAACTATGTTTTACCAACAGCGATTTGGGACGTGGTGGCTGGTGGTGCTGATGGGATTGGGCATCAGCGCCTGCCCGGCCAACGTTATCCTCCAGGATCAGCAGGTCACCCGTCTGGAACAAGGCATCCAACTAGAAAGGCAATTAAAAGGCGGGGAGGCTCATGAGTACCAGGTTTCGCTGCTTGCCGGTCAGTTCCTTTATCTGGCCGTCGATCAGGAGGGCATAGATGTAGCTGTTACGCTGTCCACACCCGACGGCCAGAAGATCACCACCGTAGACAGCATGAATGAGGATTATGGTCCTGAACCGGTGGTAGCCATTGCCGAAAGTTCCGGCCTCTATCGCGTAAGGGTAGCTCCGGGCAATAAAGGCAGCCGGCCGGGCCGCTACAGAATTCGCGTCCTCGAACTGCGCTCGCCGGCGCCGGGCGATGCCGAACACATTGCGGCGGAGAGGAGCATGGAAAGGGCGCGTGAGCTCAAGTCCACGCGCGATGGCAAGGACTGGGATGCAGCCATCGCCAGATTTCAGGAGGCGCTGCAATATTATGAGACTGCTGGTGCTCAGGACTCTGAGCGGCACGCGCTTGTCCTCTTCAGCATCGGATATTTGCAGGCGCAAAAAAGCCGGGTGCACGAGTCTATCACTGCCTATCTGGCCGCTCTTCCTCTGTTTCAATCTGCCGGAAACCCGTTCATGGATGCCAGGACGCTCAACAACCTGGGTGGCGAATACCATGATTTGGGAGAACATCTGAAGGCCATGCAATACTACCAGGACGCCATGTCTGCGCTTCCTGCCGCCTTGGCCCCCAAGTTACGAGCCGCAGCGCTGAACAACCTCGGTGTGCTCGATGCTGAAGCTGGCAGTTGGACAGCGGCGCTGAACGCTTACGAGAGAGCGGCCTCCGTTTTTGAGGCCGAAGCGGACTGGCGGGAACAAGCAATTGCCTGGCGCAACATTGCTTATGCCTATCGAACGATGAACGAGCCGGAGCAGGCACTTCGCTACCTGGAGCAAGCTGGCCAACTGCTGCTGCTCAAATCGGTGAACGATCCGACCCTCCTGGCCGAGATCCTCACCAACCGCGCCGAGGTCCTTTTGGCGCAAGGTCAGCCGGCCGAAGCCCTGCAATGGGGTGAGCAGGCGGTGAAGCTCAGGCTGATTGCGGGCGACTCCCGGCGTGAAGGCGACACCATTTCCATAATGGGACTTGTTTATCAGGCTTTGCAGCAGCCGGAGAAGGCGCAGGAGGCTTTCCAGCAGGCCCTGGGAAAACAGCAGGTGGCCGGCTACCAGCTTGGCGTCTTTCGCTCCCTTCTGGGCATGGGAAGTCTTGATTTGTCTCTGCAAAAGACGAATCAAGCAGTGGAGGAACTACAACAAGCTTTGAACATTGCTGTTTCCCTGGGCTGTGCCGAGTGCAAAGCGCAAGCCGAGCTCAGCCTGGCTCGCGTACAGCGTGAGTCAGGAAATTTCTCGGAATCGCTTCGTCAAGCTCAGAATGCGATTGAAAATCTGGAAAAACTCCAGGCTGGAATTGGCCCTTTCGAACTCCGGGCTTCGTTTCTTGGCGCCCATGAGGAAGCCTACGAACTCTATATTGATCTTTCTCTGCACGATCCTGGCCACCTTGCTTCTGGGACCAGTTCCGCTTGGGCCTTTCAAATCAGTGAACGCGCCCGGGCCCGGTCCTTTGTGGACATCTTAAGTAACATGGGTACAGATCTGGTGCAAGAGAATGACCCTCAGCTTGCGAAAAGAGAACAGGCCATCAAGAGCGAACTGGCGACCACTGCGGCGGCACGTCTCAAATTGTGGCGGGAGGAGCCGGGTCAGGCCCGAGGAAGCTCTCTCAGGACCAAAGAGGTGGAAGACCGGATCGCGCAACTTGAAGCCGAATATAACTTACTTGAAGCGGAGAAGGTCAAAAACAATCAAGGTTACGCATCCCTTACGCAACCGAAGTACTTAAGTGCCAACCAGGTCCAGGAACTTCTGGATGATCAAACCCTTTTTTTGGAATATTATCTGGGTGACGAAAAAAGCTACTTGTGGGTGATTACGCGAGATGCCACTTCTGCTTACGAGTTGCCGCCCAGAAAACAAATTGAAGCCGCTTGCCGGAAAGTCTCCGAGCTTCTGAACAAACAGACACCGATCGATGACGCCCTGATCAGCGCAACCAGTGAACTTTCTAATGTGGTTCTGGGGCCGGTGGCGGAAAAGCTGGGAACCGAACGGCTGGTTATTGCCGCAGACGGCGCTTTGCAGTACATCCCGTTTGCCGCGCTCAACCATCCCGGCCTTGAGAGCAGATACGAGCCGTTGGTATTAACCCATGAGATCGTGAATGTTCCTTCAGCCTCGGCGATCGCTGCCCAGCGCGATTTCATGGCCCATCGCAGCCCGGCCGAACGTGGCCTTGCCGTGCTTGCCGATCCTGTTTTTTCTGATCATGATCCACGTTTCTCATCCAAACGCTTAACCCGGGCACAGCGATCCACCTTGCCCGATGTCGAACGATTGCTGGAGCATGTGAACCCCGGAGCTTCTCAGAAGCCGATTTCCCGGCTGCGATTTACTGCGATTGAGGCCAATAAAATTTTCGCTCTTGCCCCGCACAATGCCAGCCTGAAGGCCATCGGGTTCGATGCCAACCGTGGTCTGGCGATGAGTCCCGAATTGGGTCGTTATAAATACCTGCATTTTGCCACGCACGGATATATGGATAGCCGCCACCCTGAGCTTTCTGCCCTGGTGCTTTCTCTGGTAGACAGGAACGGGAACCCCGAAGATGGGTTTCTGCGCCTCCAGGACATCTACAACCTCCATCTCCATGCGGATTTGGTTGTTCTAAGCGCCTGCGAAACCGGCCTGGGAAAGGAGATTCGTGGAGAAGGATTGATCGGCTTGACGCGCGGCTTCATGTATGCCGGTGCGGCACGGGTGCTGGTAAGCCTTTGGGACGTAAGCGACCAGGGGACATCGGAACTCATGCCCCTCTTTTATAAAAACCTGCTCGGCCAGGGAAAAAGCCCGGCGGCCGCACTACGCCAGGCGCAGATCGCCATGTTCAATAACCAACAATGGCGTGACCCTTATTACTGGGCGCCGTTTACCTTGCAGGGTGACTGGAAGTGAGCAGGATCGGGTCATCTGAAGACATTACGCGGCGCCGTAAAGGAATCATCACAACGACGATGATGAAACGCTCTAGATTCTGGAAGTTGATGGGGGAAGCAAAATGATAAGAAAATACAGGATCATCGCCCTTTCAATATTGGCCCTGGCATCGGTCATGCTCGTGCGCGGCCAGGATGCGACCCGGCACATCTGGGATACTGCCTTTCTTTCTCCCAAGGCTGACAAGGCCACGCAGGGGCAGGCCGCACACAAGCCGCGTTACACGGTTCTTACTCCCAGGATTCCGGTTCAAACCGTAGATCCAGGCGCCGTAGTAGGCGTCACCGTCTGGCGCTTGCATGAATATAAGAAGGGAGATGCGGGGGAAAGGCTTCTGGTGCATGGAGGCTCGAAGCCAATTGAATTCGCGCCAAAGCGCGTCTCTGCCCGGACCTTGTTCAAAAGGGGCGATAAAGTCCGTGTCACCGTAGAAGCAGCCCGCGAAGGCTATCTCTATGTAGTGGACCGGGAAAGATACACCCATGGCAAACAGGGCGAACCGTATCTGATCTTTCCCGCCGCCACAATCCGCGGTGGCGAAAATCATATTGTTCCCGGACAGATTGTGGAGATTCCTGCCCAGGACGATGATCCGCCTTACTTTAACTTGCGCCAGAGCAGGCCGGATCAGATGGCCGAGCAATTGACAATCCTGATAAGCCCCACTCCCATCCAGGACGTTCAGCCTGGGGAAAATGGGCAGAGACTATCTCCAGAACAATGCGCCCAATGGGAACAACATTCCCATGTGGACGCGGGCATGGCGGAAATAAAGGCCAACGTGGCCTTGGATTGGTCCAGGGAGGAGAAAAACGCGGGACGCGATCCTGCTATCAGCTTGCCGCCGGGCGCTCCACCGCCCCAGACCCTGTTTTACAGTACGGATGCCAACGCTCAATCGCCCACTATCGTAAAGTTGGTATTGAATTATGCGCCGCCAGTCCCTCCACTCAGACAAAGCCATTGAGCGGCAGCGTCATCGGGCGGGTTTTCCCTTGCTCCCCAGCTCGCGCCGCAGCCACGCCTTGGCAAATTGCCAGTGCCGCTTCACTGTGGTTGGCGATAACTCCAGGGCCTGCGCCGTCTCTTCCACGCTGAAGCCGCCAAAATATCGAAATTCCACCACTTGGGCATGCTTAGGATATTCTGCGCTCATTCTTTTTAAAGCATCGTCCAGCAATAAGACATTGAAATCCGGTTCAGTACCGGCCTCTTCTGCCTGGCTCAGGGATATTTTGAACTGTCCCCCTCCGCGCTTGGTGGCCAGCCGCTCCCGCACGTGGTCTACCAGAATATTTCTCATGATGGTGGTGGACATGGCGAAAAAGCGCGCCCGGTTTTCAAATTTCGGGTCGTGCAGTCCCACCAGCTTCAGGTACGCCTCATGCAAAAGCGTGGTGGGTTGCAGGCTCATTCTGTCCGTATAACCGCGCAGGTGCTTTCGCGCCATCCGTCGCAGCTCCTCGTAGACGATAGGCAGCAGTTCATCCAACGCCTGCTGATCTCCCTGTCCCCATCGTATAAGCAGCCCGGTAACCGCCTCACTCATGGCATCCGCGCCTCTCAGCGCCTCAGTTTCGTCTCTTGTTGAATCGTGGGATTACCCATGTTCTTTCAATCTGGGCTGCAATGCAATAGGTAAACCAGGAGGGGCCGCGGTCGGGCAGCTTACATCACCGTGGTATCGGTACTTCATCGCCTACGATCCTGCCTTGGCTCTGCGCAAGGTGACCTGTCCGGTGCTGGCGTTGAACGGAGAGAAGGACCTGCAAGTCTCTCCCCAACAGAACCTGCCGGCGATCCGCAAGGCGCTTGAAGACGCCGGCAACAAGAACTTTGAGATCGACGAACTGGCGGGGCTGAACCATCTGTTTCAGACCGCCAGGAAGGGCTCCATCAGAGAATATGGCGAGATTGGAGAGACCATATCACCTTCAGTCCTCGAAAAGATCTCGGGATGGATTCTGAAGCTGAACGCTCGTGCCAGCGCGAACTAAGCCACCACTCCCTCCGCCGGATTCGCTCAACGACCAGGAGCTGACGGCCAAACTTTGGGAGGTGATCCATAAGCTCGCGTTACTTCGAGTATTTATCGAGCAGACAGATCATCTCAGCGACCGCGAGCTCTATAGGCATCTCTGGACCGATTCCCTGCGGGAGGACGCCATCAATGTTGGCGACGGATGCCAATTCGGCGCGGCATATCCCAACGCTCGGCAGCGGCAGCGAGGAAGATAACCAGCTCTACCTCAAGTATTACGCTGATGACGATTGGCGCCGGCATTGGCACGAGAATTTCCCCAATGATCCCCTTCCGGCACGCGAAGACCCACCTTACGACCGTGACCGACTGCTGCCAAAGCCGGATTACGGTCTACCCGTTAGCTGGGAGCCTAACTAACCAAGAGCTTCGGCCCAATCGTACGCTGTTTGCCTTGTCGCTGACGGTCTAAACGGCCGAAAGCCGCCACAAAAATTTCTCGCGGGCGCTCGCCGCCCCGCGCCTAGACTGCTCCTTCGAAAACCTCCCATCTCGCCTCTTCTGGTGAACCTTCGAATGCGGGTTCAGTTCCTGTCCCCGTTCACCCAGCAAATTTTGCTTGTCGAACCAGAATTTTACGCGAGCAACGTTCCGGCGTCGATCATCTAACCAGAGCGTTATGAGCGCCCTCGCCAGGGCCGACATGATGGACAACAACCGCGTGATGTCCAATTGTAAAGGCTAAAGTCTCGCGTGCTGGACAGCCCGTGAGGTGTAACGAAATCTGATAGCTAGTCTCGCCGCAATAAAGACCTTGCTCACTAATCGTGCAATTGGATCGAAACGTGCGGCTGAGTGAACCTTCCAAGACCTTCTCCTCTCCATTCCAGATGGAATTAATGACCCACTGGAGCACCTCGTTGGCAAATGTTTTTGTTTGATCCTTGTCTAGATGACCTATTAACGAACTACCGGAGTCTCGATCCCTGCAATGTTTGTAAGCCGAATCTGCAATGACTATGGCCTTGCGCCCCATCGAGTTCCGGATATCCTGCTGTCTATTCTGTGCATTTTCCTGTTTTTGTTTTGCTTCGTTCTCCTTGGCTACTTGCACATTGTCAGGTATAACCAAATCTACGTCGTATGATGCGTAGTCGTTCTTCTGTATTATTTTAAATTCTACCGTTTCGCTTTCTAAGTTTAGCGGGTTAGTTTGGGAAACGCCTTGGTAACTTATTCGGCCTAGCTTGAACGATATCTTGTATGTATTGTCCCCCGTAGGAATACTCCTGATCGTGCTCTTTTCGACCTCGACTAGCGCCCCCTCCCTTGGTCTTACTCTCTTGGGATCAGGTTGATCTTCCTCCCTCAGCCTTGGCCCATCCTCCCGGTCTTCATCAGGTCTTTTGCGCTTCTGTGAGCTTCCTTCGGCTCTCTCAGCCACTTGCCCGGACGTCCCGGCAGCGAGATTGATCTTGGCGAGTTCGTCGTCGGAAAAACTCGAGCGGCCCATTGCGTTCTGTTGAAGCCAGCGTGCCAAATACTGGGCGTCGCAACGCGGCAGGTTTCCCTGCTGAATTCTGTTTCTTATCGCTTCCAATGCAGCCGGGAGCAATATGCCTCCCTGTTGGTTTGATTCAGTCCTTGTCTGCCCGGCAAGATCTAGAATTGTTTCCTGTTCTTTGTCGTCGAACCTGTCTAGCAGGTTGTTCGTGACGATGGTCTGAGCTTGTGAATCATTCAGTTTGCCCTGGCCAATTAGTTTCTTCGCTCCTCTTACCGCCTTGGCAATTGTCTCTTCCGGGATCGCCGTCTTCTCAGGACTAGGTTGACCCGCGGGCGCCTCTTTTTTCTCCTCGGTCGAGGGTGTATCCTCAAGCGGGGGCATGTCGTTGAAGGATGCTGCTGTGTTCGGCTGAGTGTCCACGGCTGGAAGGGATGGCAAGCAAGCCTCTGCGCCATCAGATCGTTGGCCTGGCTCTCCACAGGGTCTGTTCGATCCCTTAAGGAACTTCTCACATTGCTCACGGAGGAGATTAACAGCTGTGTTCGAAGGACTACTCATTTTTTAATTATCCTCGCTCATCATCTGTTCCACGCTCTTCCTCACCTGCGCTATTCTGTCGGCTGCACTGCGTGAACGATCCTTAAGAATTGTCTTTGCCCACTCGAATTGGGCATCCTGCTCAAATTCGCTGCCAAAAGCGAACAAAAAATCCACAAAAACACACACTTCAGGTTCCGTTGTTATTCCATACTCGTAAGCCGCCTGGATTCCGTCATGGACAAACCTGCGTACGCATCCCTCTCCAAGCAGTTCGCAATGCTCCGGAAAGAATTCCTGCAAGTGGGCAACGACCTTCTTTGCAAAATGCTCTTTCGAAAGGTCGCTGAAAGCTGCCATTTGTTCTGCTCGTATCGCCCAGAGGCCGCTGGGATGGATAGGTAATTGTGAATATCCTGCGCAAGGCGCAGCGGACAGCTCGAAGACCATGTTCCCGGTTTCGTCCATCGTGGCAAAGCCGCGCACGGCGCCGAAGAAGGTTTGCAACTCTGCGGGTTGGCAGGTCGGCAGGTAGGCTCCCAGGATGCGTGGATCGTAGTACCGGAAATACCCCTTGCGACCGTCTGGAAGTGTGACCATCAAGAAGCGCTGAAGATGGGGGACCAGGACTTCTCGCGGCTCTTTGGTCATCACGAATACGCCCCACCGGGATTGGTCCAATTTGGCGGGAATCCATTCCAGTACTTCACGGTCAACATGGAAGAGGTACGGCGCAGCCGCATCGTAACCCTCCATATATGTGCCCTGGAACAGGCTGATGGCTCGCGACGGACCCATTTCGTTGTAAGCCTTGTGCATGACCCGTTTCCGATCGACACAGGCATCCACGATCGCGAAGACGTAGCCGCCGTCTGCGAGCTGGGCAAGTTGTGCCGGAGAAATCTCTCTTTGGTGCAGCATGGCTGATTCTCTTGCGAGACTCACGGTCTCGGTTATTTCGGAGGTCAGGTGATCGCTTTACAGCTCTCGCTGGCCCGCACACCCGATGCGAAAAAGCTGGTCGCTATCCCGCCCATGCCCACCTCTCCAATGATGACCGTTGGGCAACCGGTTACGATTACGCCGCCATGAGCGGTCATGTCGCCCATCCGCGCGGCGGGTTTTCCGTTGATGAAGACGCTTGGGGACCCTTGGACAATGGTGTCCGGCGGACCGACGCAGGTCGCCATGTTGGTCACGGTGGCCGCCGGCAAGCCGCCGATGAGGACCGTGGGTGCGCCAGGTGGCAGGATGGGGCCACCAACGTGGGGAACGATTCCATTAACCCTGCGACAAGTGTGCAGGTCAGTGATTCTTGCGGCGGGAGGCATTTTTCCGTTCAACCCTTTCTTGCACTGCTTTCGCTGGCGGAAAGACGTGCAGGGCGGTAACACGCTACTGAGTTGTGCTCATATATAAAAACGGAAAAACCCACCAGGACGGCTCAAAGTCATTCGAAATCGTTTTGGCCCTGACTCTCCCTCACTCCACCCAAAAACTTTCTTTTAAGCGCCTCGAAGCTGTTGAAAAATTAGGCAGAAATTTAGGGGGCCGAAAGTTGCACGGATAGCTTCTATCCGCTAGCCTGCCTCCGGAGGGAGAGACATTTTCATAGATCCTGTGGGCCGATCACCTGACCATGCCTTAGCAGACCCGGCAACCGCACTGCGTCGGTTTCAGCTAGAAGCTAGAAGCTAGTGGCTAACGGCTGGTTTTCTCCAATAACGACGCAGGTTGTAACGCTTGTTGCGGAGTCCGGCGCACTTTTCCCGGCAACTTCGTTCGCCCGCGAACAAGGTTGGATATAACCGTCTCCGGGGATGCACAGGGCCAAAGGTTTTGCTACTGGCCGGCGACTTCGTTCGCAGCGGACAAAGTTGCGGACCCGGAAACCGCACTGAAGTTGGTTTTCAGCTAGCAGCTAGTGGCTAACAGCTGGTTCCCCAATAACGACGCAGGTTGTAACACTTGTTGCGGAGTCCGGCGCACTTCTCCGGCAACTTCGTTCGCCGCGAACAAGGTTGGATATAACCGTCTCCGGGGATGCACAGGGCCAAAGGTTTGCTACTGGCCGGCGACTTCGTTCGCAGCGGACAAAGTTGCAGACCCGGCAACCGCACTGAAGTTGGTTTTCAGCTGGAAGCTAGCAGCTAGTGGCTGGTTTCCCCAATAACGACGCGGGTTGTAACACTTGTTGCACATTCTCCCGCAATCTAGGTTGCCGCCATTCTGTGAGACGTACCAGGTTTGAGCCAAAGGCCAAGAGCCAAAGGCCAAGAGCCGCCTTCCAAATATTGACTAAATTGGTCAACAATTAGATAATCAATATTGACTGAATTGGTCAACATTCAGGGTTGATCGATTCAGGGTTGATCGATTCGAAGTTGAGCGAAGACGAGTGAAGCGGAAAGGCATGAATGTTCAGGCTGAATAAATTGACGGATTACGGAATCGTGTTGATGACATACGTTGCCGCCAATCCGCATCCGTCACCCCATACCGCGCGAGAGATGGCTGCCGGCACGCAAATGCATGCTGCCACCGTGGGCAAAATCGTGCGGGATCTGGTCGAGCATGGGCTGCTGGTTTCCCATCGCGGCATGAAAGGCGGCTATTCGCTGGCGCGTCCGCCCGAGAAGATCTCCATTGCAGAGATCATTGACGCGCTGGAAGGCCCTATCGGCTTCACCGAATGCTTCTCCACTCCGGGATGCTGCGAGTTGGAGCCGTCGTGCACGGTGCGCAGTAATTCCCAGGTTATCAGCCGGGCATTGCGCCGGACATTGGAAGAGATTTCATTAACTGATTTGATCAGGCCGTTGCGCCTGACCGGCCCTGCCGGAGACGGCAACAGCAGTGTTGTAAACATCACCCTGACATCCGGGAGAACACAATGAGTACAGCGAAGACCATACAGGACCTCACCAGTCAGGAATACAAGTGGGGCTTTGTCACAACCATCGATGAAGACAGAATACCCAAGGGATTGAGTGAGGACGTTGTCCGGCTGATCTCCACCAAGAAGGGCGAGCCTGAATTCATGCTGGAGTGGCGGTTGAAGGCCTACCGTCACTGGGCCTCGCAGGAGCAGGCCCAGGGCGAGCCCAAGTGGGCCAATGTAAAGTTTCCATCGATCGATTACCAGAACATCGTCTATTACTCAGCCCCCAGGCAGAAAGTGGCCCCCAAGAGCCTGGATGAGATTGACCCGGAGATTCTGCGCACCTACGAAAAACTGGGAATTCCTCTGCTGGAGCAGAAGAAGCTCGCGGGAGTTGCCGTGGATGCGGTGTTTGACAGTGTTTCCGTGGCCACCACCTTCAAGGCCAAGCTGGCGGAAAAGGGCGTCATCTTCTGTTCCTTTTCGGAAGCCGTCCGTGATCATCCGGACCTGGTAAAGAAGTATCTGGGCTCCGTGGTTCCTTACACGGATAACTTCTTCGCTTCCCTCAACTCCGCCGTATTCAGTGATGGCTCGTTCGTCTACGTGCCCAAGGGCGTTCGCTGCCCCATGGAGCTTTCCACCTACTTCCGCATTAACGCCTCTGAGACCGGCCAGTTCGAACGCACCCTGATCATTGCCGATGAGGGCGCTTATGTCAGCTATCTGGAAGGCTGCACCGCGCCTATCCGCGATGAGAACCAGTTGCATGCCGCCGTGGTTGAACTGGTGGCTCTGGATAATGCCCAGATCAAGTACTCGACGGTGCAGAACTGGTATCCCGGTGACAAGCAGGGCAAGGGCGGAATCTACAACTTCGTCACCAAGCGAGGCAAGTGTCTTGGCGTCAACTCCAAGATCTCCTGGACCCAGGTAGAGACCGGTTCTGCCATCACCTGGAAATATCCCAGCTGCATCCTGATGGGCGATAACTCGGTGGGCGAGTTCTACTCGGTGGCTTTGACCAACAACTACCAGCAGGCGGACACCGGGACAAAGATGATCCACATCGGCAAGAACACGCGCAGCACCGTGGTGTCCAAGGGTATCTCCGCCGGTCACGGCCAGAATACCTACCGCGGCCAGGTGAAGATTCAGAAGGGCGCTGCTGGTGCGCGCAATTACACCCAGTGTGACTCTCTGCTGATCGGCGACAAGTGTGGCGCGCACACCTTCCCCTATATAGAGGTGAAGAACGCGACTGCCCGCATGGAGCATGAGGCCTCCACCTCCAAGATCGGCGAGGACCAGATCTTTTATCTGCGGCAACGCGGCCTTTCCGCAGAGGAAGCCGTCTCCATGATCATCAATGGCTTCTGCAAGCAGGTCTTTAAGGAGTTGCCGATGGAGTTTGCCGTAGAAGCTCAGAAACTATTGGGTATCAGCCTGGAAGGAAGCGTCGGATAAGAATATGAGCCTGTTGGAAATCAGAAACCTGCACGCCAGTGTCAACAACAACGAAATCCTCAGGGGCATTGACCTCTCCGTCAATGCCGGCGAGGTGCACTCGATCATGGGGCCCAACGGTTCCGGCAAGAGCACGCTGGCGCAGGTGCTGGCGCGCCGGGAGACCTATGAGATCACTCAGGGCGAGGTCTTGCTGAATGGCAAGGACCTGCTCGCTATGAAACCGGAAGAAGCTGCCGGCGAAGGCCTCTTCATGGCCTTTCAATATCCGGTAGAGGTCCCGGGCATCAGTAATGCGTACTTCCTGCGCGCGGCGCTCAACGCGGTGCGCAAGTATCGCGGCCAGGAAGAGCTGGATGCCATGGACTTTCTGCCTTTGCTCAAAGAAAAGATGCGCTTGCTGGATATGGACGAACGTTTTCTGAATCGTCCCGTGAACGAAGGTTTTTCGGGAGGAGAGAAGAAGCGCAACGAAATTGTACAGATGGCGGTGCTCGAGCCTCGGCTGGCCATTCTCGATGAGACGGATTCCGGCCTGGATATCGACGCTCTGAAAGTTGTGGCCAAAGGCGTAAATACCATGCGTAGCCCTGAGCGCGCCATGGTGCTTGTCACCCATTACCAGCGCTTGCTGGATTACATTGTCCCCGACTTCGTCCACGTACTGGTCGAAGGCAGGATCGCGAAGTCCGGTCCGGCGTCCCTGGCGCTGGAACTGGAAGACAAGGGCTATGGCGGCTGGGCTGAACCGGTAGGGGCAGCAAGATAGATGACAGGTTACACCGAATTCAGAGCTGGTTTCATAAATGGTTCTTGAACAGGTGAGCAGGGGTAAAGGTGGAAGCCCCGGACTTTTAGTCCGGGGAGCGGGTTCTTTAGAACCCGCGAGAATAGCAGCCTCTGGCCAGTTTGGGCTTTAGCCCTGGTTTTTGAGCTGGCTACCGAACAGGGTTTCAGCCCTGCAATGTAAGCAATTGGCAAAGCCTCACAACGGGGACACGGAGATAGTGAGAAGAGCATGACAGCAACTAGGACAGCAGAACGGCTGGGCAACTATCTGGAGATGTTCAGCGAACTCGAGAAGCGCGCCGGCGGGCAGCCCGCTTGGCTGTGCGCGTTGCGTGAAGATGCGTTCACCCGCTTTTGTCAGACCGGTTTTCCCACCACCAAGGATGAAGACTGGCGATTTACTAATGTGAGCGCCATCTCCCAGACATCGTTTACCTTGTCGCCGTACGCCGAAGAGCAGATTTCAACCGCCGATCTCCAGCGGTTCCAGATACCGGGCGCTGCCTGCCGGCTTGTCTTCGTGAATGGGCGGTTCGCTCCCCAGTTGTCCAGTCCAGGCTCGCTGCCTCATGGAGTCAAGGCAGGCAGCTTGGCGGCTGAGATTGCGGAAAATCCCGGCGCCCTCGAGCCTCATCTGGGTCGGTATATCGAATCCTGGCGTGATGGTTTCTCCGCGCTCCACACCGCCTTCATTGAAGATGGTGCTTACGTCTATCTGCCGCGCCGGGCTGTTCTCGAGGCTCCGATTCACTTGCTTTTTGTCTCCTCCGCGGCCGGTGGCCCGGCCATCGCCCATCCCCACACCCTGATCCTGGCGGAAGCCGAAACCCAGGCCAGCATTGTGGAAGATTATGTGTCTCTTGGCAGCGGCGCATTTTTCTCCAACGTGGTTACGGAACTGGTCGCTGGTGAAAATGCCGTAATTTCCCACTACCTGATCGAGCGCGAAGACCTGCAGGCCTTCAACATTTCCACTCTGCGGATGCAGCAGGCGCGAAGCGCCAACGTGAGCTCGCATTCGGTGCTCTTGGGCGGCGCGCTGGTGCGCAACAATGTGCACCCGGTGCTCGCCGGCGAAGGTGGCGAGTGCCTGATCAATGGCTTGTTCGTCGGTAATGGACGCCAGCACATGGATAATTACATGCTCGTGGAACATGCCAGCCCTCATTGCAGCAGCCGGCAGTTTTACAACGGAATTCTCGATGGCAACTCGCACGGCGTCTTCCATGGACGCATCATCGTTCACAAGGACGCACAAAAGACGGACGCCAAACAGACAAATCGCAACCTGTTGCTTTCCGATAACGCTCAAATTGACACCAAGCCACAGCTTGAAATTTACGCCGATGACGTGAAATGCACGCACGGCGCCACCATCGGGCAGATTGAGGAGAATGCGCTGTTTTACCTGCGCTCGCGTGGTATTGACGAAACGTCTGCGCGCCGGTTGCTGCTTTTTGCCTTTGCCAATGAGTCCATAGGACGCATGAAATCCGATTCGGTGCGCGAATACCTGGAAAATGTTATCCGGCAATGGTTGCCCACCGGGATGAGCAAGCCGGGGCCGGGGGGCGAACCGGTTGAAAGACATTGGGAGGAAGTCGGATGAACGCTGCCACCAACAGATTGCCGTGGGCTGAGTCTCCGGCTAAGCCGGCAGGGTTCGATATCTTCAAGGTCCGGGCGGACTTTCCCATCCTGGATGTCAAGGTCCACGGGAAGCCCCTGATCTATCTTGATAACGCCGCGACCTCGCAGAAGCCGCAGGCGGTTCTCGACGCCATCACGCACTATTACGCGTCGGAAAACGCCAATATCCATCGCGGGGTGCACGCGCTCTCGGAACTGGCCACAGAAAGCCATGATCGGGCGCGTGTAAAGGTCCAGCGCTTTCTTGGCGCCGGCGATCCCAGCGAAATCGTATTCGTCCGCGGGACGACCGAAGGCATCAACCTGGTAGCGCAGACTTACGGGCGCGCCCACGTAGGCGCGGGCGATGAAATCATCATCTCTGCCCTGGAGCACCACTCCAACATCGTTCCCTGGCAGATTCTCTGCCAGCAGCAGGGTGCGCGCCTGCGGGTGATCCCGGTTAACGACGATGGCGAGCTGTTATTGGACGAATTTGAGAAGTTGCTCAACCCCAAGACCAAACTGGTGGCCATTGCTCACGTTTCCAACGCGCTGGGCACAATCGTTCCCCTGCGCAAGGTGATTGAGATGGCGCACCAGCACAACGTGCCTGTGGTGGTGGATGGAGCCCAGGCGGCCCCGCACCTCCAAATTGACGTGCAGGTGCTCGATTGTGATTTTTATACCTTCTCGAGTCACAAGGTGTACGGGCCCATGGGGATCGGCGTGCTCTATGGCAAGCAGGCCCTGCTGGAAGCCATGCCTCCCTATCAGGGTGGCGGTGACATGATAAGCTCCGTCACCTTTGAAAAGACTCTCTACAACAAGTTGCCTTACAAGTTTGAAGCTGGAACGCCCGACGTTGGCGGCGCAATTGCCCTGGGTGCAGCCATAGACTACGTGACTGGCATCGGCTTGGACCGCATTGCTGCTCATGAGCATGAATTGCTAGTCTACGCCACTCAGGCCGTCTCCTCTATTCCCGGCTTGCGCCTGATTGGCACAGCCAAATCGAAGGCCGCAGTGCTGTCCTTCGTGCTGGATAATGCCCATGCGCACGATGTGGGTACTATCCTCGATCAGCAAGGCATCGCCATTCGCACCGGACACCATTGCGCCCAGCCGCTCATGCAGCGCTTTGGCATTGCCGCCACGGCCCGCGCTTCCTTTGCCATGTACAACACCAGAGAAGAAGTGGATGCCCTGGTTGCGGGGATTCACAAGGTGCAGGAGGTCTTTGCCTGATGGCTGACCTGCGCGAACTTTATCAGGACGTGATTCTGGAGCACAGTAAGACGCCGCGCAACTTTCGCCAGTTGGCCGCGGCAAACCGCACGGCAGAAGGCTATAACCCGCTCTGTGGCGACCACTTTACCGTCTATCTGGATGTGGAAGGCAGTGAAGCGGAAGGCGGCCGGATTCGCGATATCTCCTTTCAGGGATCGGGCTGCGCCATCTCCAAGGCGTCGGCTTCCATGATGACGCAGAGCGTGAAAGGTAAGAGCAAGGCAGAGGCGGAAGAGCTTTTCGATCGCTTTCACAAACTGGTCACAGGCCAGCTTCCTGACGGAAATCAGACGGAGTTGGGCAAGCTGAGTGTTTTTGCCGGGGTCAGCGAGTTTCCCGTTAGGGTGAAGTGCGCCACCCTGGCCTGGCATACCTTGCGTGCAGCCCTGGAAGGGCAACAGTCACCCGCCTCAACCGAATAGCGTGGTGGAGCAGGTCTCAAGACCTGGATTGAAGGATCTTATGCATACTGAATCAGTCACGTTGAGCCGGTCTTGTGAAGTCATGGAAATCCCCAGCGGAATTCCTCATAGGATTCCCGCCGGCGTCCCCGTAAGGATCATGCAGAAGCTGGGCGGTAGCTACACAGTGATGGCTTCGGATTCCGGCTGCATGTACCGCATCGATGCCAAGGATGCCGACGCGCTCGGCTTTGCCGTCGCTATCAGCGAGCCCGCGCCGGAGTCTGCTCAGGGGGAGCTCACCGAAAAAATGGTGTGGGACCAGTTAAGGACCGTCTATGATCCGGAGATCCCGGTGAACATCGTGGACCTTGGTCTGATTTACTCCTGCGTCATCGGGCCACACGAGACCGGAGGCCACGTGATTGACGTCAAAATGACCATGACGGCCCCCGGTTGCGGCATGGGCGGCGTGCTCAAGGATGACGCCGAGAGGAAGCTCTCGAAGCTGCCGGACGTTGCCGCGGTCCGCGCCGAAATTGTCTTCGAACCGCAATGGCATCCGGGTCTCATGTCAGATGCAGCCAAACTCCAGCTTGGTTTGGACGTCGATGACAGCCCCAGCACGGCGTCGCCGGCCACGCAAGCGCCAAGGTAAGCGCAGCCCGGCGAATCGCGGCGCCTTGGAATCTGTGATCTCTGGTTGTGACTCGAAGACAACCCCACATGCTGCAAGGGACGAAAGTAAATCGGGAAATTGCAGATCATGAACTCTCAGGACGAAGAGATAAATCACAAATCAAGATTCACAAATCATAAATTTTCAGGAGCATTGCGCGCGCCCGACGACAGATTTCAGAGCTTGCCGGGATTCCCATTTGCGCCGCACTATGTGGACGATCTCCCTGGATATCAGGGAATTCGCGTCCACTATGTGGATGAAGGTCCCAGCACGGCCAGCCAGGTGTTCCTGTGCCTGCATGGTCAACCCACCTGGAGCTATCTCTACCGCAAGATGATTCCCGTGTTCGTGGCTGCGGGACACCGTGTTGTAGCGCCGGACTTTTTTGGCTTTGGCCGTTCGGACAAACCGGCCGAGGAATCGGCGTATACGTTCACCTTTCACCGCCAAATGCTGCTGCGGTTCATCGAGCGTCTGGACCTGCTCAACGTCACGTTGGTATGCCAGGACTGGGGCGGGCTCCTCGGACTAACCTTGCCTATGGAGATGCCGGCGCGCTTCAAACGCCTGCTGGTGATGAATACAGCCCTGGCCACAGGCGATATGCCGCTCGGCCCAGGATTCCTTGAATGGCGGGGATGGGTGGCCCTGAATCCGGACATGGACGTGGCCAAGCTGATGCGGCGGGCATGTCCGCAGCTTTCGGCGGAAGAGGCCGCGGCCTACGCTGCGCCATTCCCGGATGTTCGCTATAAGGCCGGCGTGCGACGCTTCCCGCAGATTGTGCCGGACAGGCCGGATGCTGACGGCGCGGAGATCTCTCGCGCTGCCCGCCACTGGCTGCGGACGGAATGGAACGGCGAGACATTCATGGCTGTAGGCATGCAAGATCCATTGCTTGGCCCGCCGGCGATGGCCTATCTGCAGAAGCAAATACGCAAGTGCCCACCCCCACTCGAACTCCAGGATGCGGGACACTTCGTGCAGGAGTGGGGAGAGGACATCGCTGCCAAGGCGCTTCAAGCCTTCGGGCTCTGACGCATTGTAGATTTTCCTTTTCGTCCGCGCTGCCTTGAGGAGTAGAATCAAAAGCGTTAGGAGGGCTTTATGCGACTCCGCAGATTTGTGGTTCTCTTCCTTGTGGCTGCCAGTTTTTCGTTGCTCCCGGCATTTGCGCAAACCAGCCAGTCGCAGGATGCATCGGCTCCGGCAACTCAAGCTCAGCCGCCGCAGCCCTCTCAACCACCCTCGGGGCTTGTTCATAATCCTTTCGTGAAACAGCCTCAAGCAGTGCCCAGTCCGGAGTGGTCTAAAATCAGCTCTCAACGCCCGCGCCAGCTTCCAGATGTTAGGGAAGCTCCAGGCCATTCTTTTAATCCGGCGATCGATAAGGGGATCTTCCTGAGAAGCGATGCCGGCACGGGCAACACCATATGTGAAGCAATCGTCAGCTACAACTTTTCCAGGGGTGATAGCCCCCATGTAGAGAGTGTGACCACCTGCACTTCTACGAACAAGGTAATCATGCGCCAGGCCGAAGGCGACGAGACGCCACGCGTACCGCGCCTCGTGCAGACCAGCATTCGGCCGAAGTAACCCAGCACTTGCGTGCAACGGCGGGTGATCTCGGGCAGGTTCTTACGTGCCAGAATTTTCACCGCAGCACAGTGAAACTGGCCTTCCACCAGACCCAGGGCATGCTGGCCAGCGCGATAGCATTCCAGGCAATCATGGCGAAACGCATCTGTCCTGGAGTGTAAGGCCGGTCGCGCCAAAGCAAAGCTGCATCCAGAACGAACCATAAGGCGCTGGCGAGCAGGAAACCAACCAGCAGCGGATCACGAAAGAACGCATACAGCAGAACGGTTTCGGCCACGAGAAACGCGGCGATCAGCAGCTTTGCCGGCACCCTCCCAATGGCCACGGCAGTTGTCCGTCTGTCACTGTCACGGTCCGGTTCGATATCCATGATTTCGCCGAACACGTGAGAGTGCATGGCGAACAGCGCGCCAAACAACCAGGCGGGCCAGCGCATCAGCGGCACGTGGTTCATCCAACTGCTCAGCAGAAATACAAACAGGTACCCAGCCTGATTGAGAATCTCAAACGGCGGCCTGCTCTTGAAACCATACCGCGGCCAGTTGTAAACAGCGGCAGCCGCCACCATTCCCGCAAAACATAGCAATATGCGAGGGCCACCTGAATAGGAGAGCGCCAGGAGAAAGACCGCCTGCACCGCGGCGATGCGCATAGGCAGCTTGTGTAATTGTTCGATCGAGCCGCGAGCGCCGAAAAGAAACGACCCCTTGCGCGGATTCACCCGGTCTACCTCGAAGTCCACATAGTCATTCCAGCCGTAAAGCAGCAGTCCCATCGGGAAAGTCACATAGACCAGGCCCAGCCAGAACGGCGCGGAATGAAACAGGGACCTGCCTCCGAGCGGCAACATATAAAACCAGATGGATGTGAGCCAAAGACCAGGCCGGGAAGCTTGCAGGGTAAATGCCAGGTCAGAAACGAAAGTACGGGCCCGCTTTTCCGGGAGGGCCGTCGTAGCAGTTGAGCGCACTAGTTATCGTACAACCGCGTGCGGTAAACTTTGGCGAGGAATCCTGAATTCACGATCCAATAGTAATGACACCAGGCTTTTCGGTGTCGGCCCGCCCTCTCTCATTTTTCTGCAAACGCTTTCAGATCTGCCAGTCCCTTCTCAACGTGTTTGCCCATCAGGCGGTCAGCGCTGACGAAGATCGTCATCAGCTTCAGCATGAACACATTCTCGCCATCCAGCACCCAGGTGATGCGCGTGGCATTGCCTTGAGGTTCAAGAGTGAAGATGTTGAAGTTGCGCGCGGCAAATGGCCTGGCCCAGTCGGCTTGCAAGCGAATCATGTTTGGCGATGATTCGATAATCTCAATGCGCCCTTTACCGGCGCTTCCCGTGCCCTCCCACTCGCAGACCGCGCCCTTGCCCGACGGTGTGCCGCTGTATGCCCGCCTAACCCTGGAATCACCCTGTTCAGACCACTCAGGCCAGCGATGCAAATCATTGATAAGGGCAAAGATCTTGTCAGGCGCGGCCTGAATAGTGATGCTGCGCTGGAGGGCGAAACGGGCCGGCTTGGTGGCTGCGAGCGTAAGGACACAGATGACGACCACTGCAATCACAAGCGCTGCAATCAGTAGAGGGTTGAGCATGGGAAAATCATTGTAGAGACGGACCTGAGAACCCCACAATGGCCGTGCGGAAGCACTTGGCCAAGCTATTCATTCGACTGGGTTTAGGAAGACCTAAATACTGGGTACTAAGCACTGTATTCCAGGCGTATAATCTGCCCCAAAGACGTCACCAGGAGGAGGTTTCATGCTGAAACACAGAATATTCTGCCTGACGGTGGTCCTCTGCGGAGGTTTGACGCTTACGTTGGGAGAACAGCGGAGGCCTGCGCCACAACAGGAGCAGCAAAGGCAAAGACCGGGTCAAGCTAACCCGGAGCAGAACAAGCAGGTTGCCCGGCGCTTGTTTGAAGAGCTTTTCACACAGGCGCGCTACGAGCATATTGATGAGGTCTTCGATAGAAACTGCAAAGTACACTTTGGCAACCGGACTCTGGGTCTGGCACAAGCTGTGGCAGAAGGCAAAGGATGGCGGTCGGCCGCTCCTGACCTCGTCATGGCAGCCGAGCAAGTGAGCGCTGACGGGGACAAAGTAACTGTCTTTTGGTCTGCAAAGGGGACGCACACGCGCCAGGGAAACGAATTGAAGCCCACCGGGAGACGGATTTCCATGCGTTCGCGGAGCGTCTTCCAAATCAAGAATGGAAAAATCATCGAGGCCTGGAACGAGGAATACCGCCCTGAGCTCTTTCGCCAGCTTGGCGTCTCAAAGACCGCGGCTTCAATGTTCGATACCACGGAGAGACTCTGGGCCACGCTAAGCGAGATGTTTCCCGATCCCCTCTACGCCTTGCTCCAACCGAGCTAGAAGGCTGGTTTTCCTTCTTCGGAAGGAGAACTAACAATGCAATTGCAAGCATTTGCTGAACTACTATTGCCGCAACCATCAGCAACGGGCAATTCTCGCTCTTCGATGAATCACTGGGATCAGGGAAAGGTTCTGGTTTTGGCTATTTGCCAACTGCTCACTGCCATTTGCCAATTGCTCACACAGCGCTCATCGCCCGTGGCGACCATCCATTGGCGCGCGATCTCCTGGAAGCCCTGCGCCGCGTAGAACCGTCAATCGACCATGAACTTGTGCGGCCTGACGCCGGTAAAGACGATTCGAGACCGTGTATCTATCTTCCGGCTCCGTGCGATCGCTATGGAATGACCCCTGACTTGCTCGAAGCCGAAGAGGTATTTCAGCAATGTGCCCGGCTCGGGAAGAAAAAACTTGTCTTGCTTTCCAGCGCGTTGATTTATGGAACTGGACCGGGAAGGCAAAGCCTGGCCGACGAGGCTTATGGCATTCGCGGCAGCGGACGGAGCATTGCAAGGCAGTGGAAGTCTCTCGAGGCATTGGCTGGCCAATATTTGCAGGGAAAGCTGCCGGTCACCGTCTTGCGTCCTGTGACGGTGCTTCCGTCATCCGCGATGCTGAGCCGGCGGCTGCTGGCTCCCTTCAGCGTGACCATAGCTGGACACGATCCCGTAGTGCAGCTTCTTAGCCTCGCCGATCTGGCCCAGGCTGTGTTGTGCGCGCTTGAACACGACCGGGACGGCTTGTTCAATGTCGCCCCGGATTCGGTGGTCCCGCTACGCGCCGCCATCCGCATGGCTGGAGGACATCGCGTCGCACTTCCCGTGACCCTGCAACGGATCGGAGGAGGCTCGGAAGCGCTGGAGTATTTGCGTTATCCCTGGACGGTTTCAAACCAGAAGATCAAGCGGGAACTGGGGTTCTCTCCGCAACAATCGAGCCTGGCAGCACTGCGGAAGCATCGCAAAACGCGCCAATCCGTCTCCGAACCGGAGCCCAGCCTTGATGAGTTTGGATTGGATCGGGATTACATTGAAGCTTACCGCAAGCGGCTGCTCAGATTTCTCTGCGATTCTTACTGGCGCATTGAAGCCAGAGGATTAGAGCACATTCCACGCCAGGGCCCGGCGATACTGGTGGGAATGCACCGTGGTTTTGTCCCTTTTGACGGTGTGATGGTCTTGCACCTGGTCATGCGGGAAGCTGGCAGGGTCCCGCGCTTCCTTACTCACCCCGGCTTGATGAAATTTCCTTTTATAGACAATTTTGTACGCAAATTTGGCGGTGTAGTAGCCTGCGAGGCGAGCGCGGACCGCGTACTTGAATCCGGCGGACTGCTGGGCGTTTTTCCGGAAGGCGTGGATGGAGCATTCGCGCTGTACCGCCAGGCTTACCGGCTTAAGGATTTCGGGCGCGATTCATTTGTCAAGCTGGCCGTGCGTCATCGCGCCCCGATCATTCCATTTGTTACGGTAGGAAGCGCCGAGATTTTGCCCATCTTTGTCAGAATCAAGTCCCGCCTCTGGACGCGCTGCACAGATTGGCCCTGGCTGCCGCTCTCCACATTTCCCTGGTTGCCCTTCCCCTTGCCCTCCAGGTGGCATATGCGGTTTCTGCCTCCCATTCAAATGGATAACCAACATCCGCGGGAGCCGGCCCAGGAAAGGTCCGCGATAAAGGCCATTAGCCTCGAGGTGCAAACCCGAATGCAGCAAGCCGTGGAGCAAATGATCCAGCGGCGTAAGTCTGTTTTCTTCGGTTCGGTCTTTGAGAAGTAGAATATTGGCTCAGCTTTTGAATCCAAATTGCAGGGACGTGGGGCATGCCAGTGCGGCTGATTGAAAGTCTGGCGACAACCGGGCCGCTGGCTGAAGTTTTTTCCGATCGTTCACTCCTGCAATCCATGCTGGAATTCGAAGTTGCACTGGCCCGTGCTGAAAGCCGGTTCAAGGTCATCCCGTCAACCGCTGTGGAGGCAATCACCGCGGCGGCAGTCACCTGCACCTATGACTCAGCCGGGATTGCACGGGAGACCATGCACGCCGGCACGCCGGCGATTCCGTTGATCAAAGCATTGACGGAATGCGTGCGTTCAAAAAATTCTTCCGCCGCTGGATTTGTGCACTGGGGCGCCACCAGCCAGGATGTTTGCGATACAGCGCTGGTGCTTCTCCTCAGGAAAGCGCAAGCCATTCTCCAATCTGACCTGAAGCGATTGCAGCGCGCGTTGCGCCGTCTGGCTGAGGAACATGCCGGCGTCGTAATGTTGGGCCGCACGCTTCTTCAGGCTGCTCCTCCTACTACTTTTGGATTGAAAGCAGCGGGCTGGCTGGCTGCCATCCATCGCAGCAGAGAACGCCTGAACGCCGGCTTCCAAGAGAGTCTGGTGCTCCAATTCGGCGGGGCGAGTGGCACGCTGGCGGCGCTGGGTGACAAAGGGCTCCAGGTGGGTCAAGCCCTGGCCGATGAACTTCACCTTGGGTATCCCGATGCGCCCTGGCATACACATCGCGATCGGTTTGCCGCGCTGGTTTGCGCTTGCGGCATGCTGACTGGCTCTCTGGGTAAGATGGCCCGCGATATCAGCCTGATGATGCAGACGGAAATCGCAGAGGCGGAAGAACCGGTCGGTGAGAATCGGGGTGGCTCCTCAACCATGCCACATAAACACAATCCTGTTGGCTGCTCGGCCGCACTCGCCGCTGCTGTCCGCGTCCCCGCGCTGGTCTCCAGCTTTCTTTCCGCCATGGTGCAGGAGCATGAGCGGGCGCTGGGCGGGTGGCAGGCGGAATGGGCGATAATTTCGAGCGTAGTCCAATCCGCCGGTTTGGCCGCGGCAGCCATGGCGGAGGTCGCGGAAGGACTCAAGGTTAATGCTTCTCAGATGCGCGCCACCATCGCCACTCATGGATTCATCTTTGCCGAGCGCGCCATGATGCTGCTGGCGAACAAGCTAGGTCGCGATGTCGCGCACAGGTTACTCGAAGAAGCCACACAGAAGAGCCGTCAGTATGGGATCAAACTAAGCCAAGTGCTCGCTGAGATGCCGGAGGTAAATAAGCACATCGACCCCGCCACCCTCCGCGAGCTTGAAACTCCCGAGCACTACCTGGGAGTAGCGGAAGAATTCAGAAAACGACTGCTCGCCAGCCAGAACCTTCAACCCGGAGGAACTGAGGTCGCAGAGAAGAAACTGAGAACGCACAAGATCAGAAAACAAAAGGCAACAGCCAGGAGCCAACGGCCAAAAACCAAAGGCTAACTTGTCAGTTGCCAATTGCAGCCAATTGCTAGTTGCTTGTAGGGAAAGGAGCAAAGTTTGCCGTTCGTCAACATCGATAACGCACGATTGTTCTACCGGCTTGAAGGAACAAAGGGCCTGCCGGTCCTGGCGCTCTCGCACTCGCTGGGTTGTGACCACAGCATGTGGGCTCTGCAGATGCCGGACCTGTTGGAACGCTTCCAGGTCCTCCGCTATGACACACGCGGGCATGGCGCATCCGATGCCCCTCCAGGCGACTACTCCATCGATCAACTGGGCCGTGACGTGATCGGGTTGGTGGACGCCCTCAGAGTTCAGAAATTTGCATGGTGTGGAATCTCCATGGGAGGCGCGATTGGGCAGTGGCTGGGAGTGAATGCTCCTACGCGCGTGACCTCGCTGGTTCTCGCCAACAGTTCAGCCCAGTTCTCGTCTGAAACTTTAGAGGCCCGCAGGCGGACGGTGCTGGAAGGAGGCATAAAGGCCGTTGCTGATGCGGTCATGGGGCGTTTCTTCACTCCTGAAAAACAAGCCGATCCATACGCGCACTCAGTTCGCTCCGTTTTGTTGGGCACGAGTCCATTGGGGTACGCGGGATGCTGCGCCGCGCTTCGCGATTTCAATTACAAGCCCTTACTGGGCAAAATCTCTGCTTCCACTCTGATCATCTCCGGCGATCAGGATGCATCCACTCCATGGGAAGGGCATGGCAAGCTCCTGGCCCGCGACATTCCCAACTCGCAAGCCATCCATCTGCCCACGGCCCATCTATCCAATCTGGAGCGGCCGCGCTCATTCACAGCGGCATTGCTTGATTTTCTGCAATCTCTGGCGGATGCCCCGCTCGATCCTTTGGAAACGGGCCTTCGTGTCCGCCGGGAGGTCCTGGGCCCCGAGCACGTGGAGCGCTCCATCAGCGGCGCCACCGATCTCACGCACGACTTTCAAGCGCTGATCACCCGCTATGCCTGGGGGACCGTTTGGTCGCGGCCCGGACTCGACCGCCGCACGCGGCGATTGCTCGTGCTGGCAATCTTGTCGGCAATGGGGAGATGGGAGGAGTTTCGTCTCCACCTCCGCGCCGCCGTGATGCATGGTATGGAACCCTGCGATCTGAAAGAGACCCTGCTGCAAGTAGCGGTCTATGCCGGTCTCCCCGCGGCCAATACCGGTTTTCACATTGCGAGCGAGGAGCTGGATAAGCTGAAACAGACTCCTCACAAATAGAAAAACTTAAGAGTGGACCGCAGCGCCCTCGGCTGCGTCTTGCGCGCTCACTGTCAAAAATCTCTGCAGGAGGACGAGAATCTGAGCAAGAACGAGAGCACTGAAGAATCCCCAGCAGCGAACTCACGCCGGTACGAAACCGGCTTAGTTGTGTTGCTGTTTCTCACTTGGGGCACAGTCTTCCTCGACCGCATGAGTTTGGTCTATCTGGCGCCCTTTATCGTGCCCCAGCTTCACCTGAGTCATGCGCAGGTTGGTTTGCTCACTTCTGTGCTGGCGCTGGCGTGGGCCGCCTCCAGCCTGATCTTTGGCGCAATCTCTGACCGCGTAGGACGCCGGCCCATCTTAATCCCAACAGTCTTTATCTTTTCCGTCCTTTCCTGGGTCTCCGGAATCACGCAACGCTTCGGCCAGCTCCTCCTGGTGCGCACTCTCATGGGCGCGGCGGAAGGGCCAACCTGGTCCACCATCACCGCAACCATTGAGGAGTCGTCAGCACCCGAACACCGCGGTCGCAACGTGGGCATTGTCGTGAGCGCCGCTGCTCTGGTGGGGCATGCGCTTGCCCCGGTCCTGACCACCCAGGTTGCCGCGCATTTTGGCTGGCGTGTGGCATTCTTTGTCGCCGGCGTTCCCGGGATCATTTTGGGAGTATTTTTATGGCGGTATGTCCGTGAACCAAAAAGTTCATTCCGGCAGGCGGGAGGGAACGCCACACCATCGCATCAAAAAGTAAATGTATCCGATTATCTCTCTCTGTTCCGTCATCGTAATATATGGCTCTGTTGCGTTGCCAGCGCAGGTTTCATGACCTGGCTCTGGGTGATGCACGCATTTGCTCCGCTGTACATCACAGAGGTATCAAAGCATTCCGCCACCTTTGCCGGATTTGTTCTGGGCGCAAGCGGGCTGGGTGAATTTCTCTGGGGCTGGATCTTTCCCTGGCTCTCTGACCGCTGGGGAAGGAAACCCGTCCTGCTTTATGTAGCGCTGGTTTCCGCGCTCGTGCCTCTCACATATCAAATGCCTTTCTTGATCAGCCATCCCTGGCTTATGGGCCTGGCGGGTTTCATCGCCAATGGAGGACAGGGAATGGCCGCGCTGGTCCTGGTGCTGATTCCAACGGAAAGCGTCTCGCCTCGCTTTGCCGGGACGGCCATCGGCCTGTCAACTTTGGTGGGCGAGATATTCGGAGGAACGCTGGCTCCTGCAATTTCCGGGTCCATTGCCGATCGCCATGGCCTCGCCGCTCCCTTATGGATTGCTGCCACCGGCGCCATCCTGGTGTTTGCCTCAGGATTACTTATGAGAGAAACGGCGCCGCGGAAACTGGCGGCTGCCCGATGACAGTTAAAGAATCAAGCCATGAAACAAGCTGAACGCGTACCCGCACCGCGCAAACCAAAGTTTCATAGACTACAGTAAAGATTCGTCAAGGCCCCAACAAGAGTTGTTTGGAGGGTGGCATAGACCACAACTCTTTACCCGCATTTGCGTTCCCACTAGTGTGAGTCATCCCGGCAGTTGTAGCGGTGACTGACTCGCAGGTCTTCAAACCTCGCGGTGACATCGCGGACTTTGAAGGGAGGTTACAAAATGCGGCATTTAAAATATCTTGCTTTGTTAGCTGTGCTGGTGGTGCTCCCCACAGCTTACTCTCAGGCGCAGGTTTCTCTGGGAGTCCAGATAGGTCCGAGTTACGGGTATTACAATCCGCCTCCGGACTGCCCTTACGGGTACTATCCGGACTATCCATTTGATTGCGCACCCTATGGTTACTGGGGTCCTCAATGGTTCGCGAGCGGCGTCTTCATCGGCGCAGGCCCCTGGTATCACTTCTATTACACGCATCCTGAATTCTACCGGCGCGGCGGCTTCCGGGGAGGCTTTGAATCCTTCCGTGGTGGTCGAGGCTTCCGTGGCGGCGATGAGCGTGCCTTCCGTGGTGGTCGAGGCTTCCGTGGCGGCGATGAGCGCGCCTTCCGCGATGATCGTGGCTTCCGTGACGGCGGCCGAGCGATGGGTAACGGTGGCCGTGGTTTTCGGGATGGTCGTGGCCGTAGCTTCCACGAAGGCGGAGGTCGTGCATTCAGTGGTGGCGGCCAGGCGTTCCACGGCGGAGGCGGCGGTGGGTTCCGAAGCGGTGGTGGTGGGTCTCACGGAGGCGGCGGGTCTCACGGAGGCGGCGGCCATGGAGGACGCCGTTAAGCAGCGCCAAATCTCCATGTAGACCTTGTAAGGTAAGACAAAATGGAACGGCCGACAGTGGATGCTGCCGGCCGTTTTGCTGTTCTGGTGAAGTATCTCTGGCGCAAAAATGAGATTTCCCAAAGTCAGGTACTCGCTTGAGCGGTCTGTGGTTGCAGCTTGAAGCGAATGCCTGCCTCATGCTGAAGGTAGGCAACGATCTCAAACAGATTCCGCGCGTTGGGATTCCCGCGGGACCCGAGCATCCGCATCAAACTCTTGGGAGAATGGCGTGTGGCCTGGGCCAGTTCGGTGAATCCAACGGTAGCGTTGATGTAATCACGTAGAACGGTTTTCCCGGTCTCCACGTCGCCAGCTAGCATGCTCTCAATGCCTTCGCGCAAAAGTTCCTTGCGGAACGCCGGGTCGCGCCGCGCTCGCGCTTGGATAGTTTCCTTAAAATCTCGCGTCAAAACCATTTATTGACCTTCCGGTTTCTTCTTCCTCGCTTTGTAGTCCTGCACCTGAGTTCGATTGTAGGCCCGATCATCCGATCTTCATCACCACCGGCTCTAACCGGTCAAAAGCTTCCTGCAAGATGCCTCGTGAGGTGGCAAAGCAGATGCGAAGATGGCCGCGTGCGGCGGGGCCAAACCAGCGCGCGGCTCCGGGAACCAGGGCAACGCGCGCGTGCGCCAGCAGGTATTCGCAAAGCTTCTCCGCGTCGTCGTTCAGGCTGCGGATGCACGGGAAAGCCACGTAGGTCGCCTCCGGTGGATGGACGGTAACCCCCGGCCATCGTGCAAGGCGCTCAAGAACGTAGTCGCGCTGTCCGCGCAGGTGTCGCACAAATTCCGCCAGCCAGTCGCGGCCTTGCTGGAGCGCGGCAATCACTGCCACCTGGGACAAGACAGATGCGCCAAAGACCGTGCTTTCCGCGTCAGAAGCGGCCACGATTTCTTTGCGCCATTGTGAATCCGCACACAAAATGCAGCCAATGCGCAGTCCGGCCAAAGCAAAATTCTTGGAGAAGCCATACACGGTGACTGTGTTGCGGGCAATCTCGGGCGAGAGTGCCGCCATGCTGAAGTGGTGGTGTGGAGTGTAGACAATGTCCGACCATATCTCGTCGGAAAGAATGCGCAGTTTGTGCCGTAACGCCCACTCGGCCACGCTTTGCTGCCACTTGCCTGAGTAAACCAGGCCCAAGGGATTATGAGGATTGCATAGCCACAACATTCGCGTTCGCGGCGTGAGGCGGGCCTCCATGCCGGCGATGAATTCTTCCGCCGTGGTGGCGGGAGTCACAGGCACCCGCACCGTAGTTGCGCCGGCGCGCTCCACCGTGTGATGAAGAAGAAAATCCACCGGGTCCGGTATGAGCACCTCGTCTCCGCTCTTGAGGCTGGCCCGTGCCACCACGGCCATGGCTGACGCAGCGCTGTCCGTGGCGAATACTGTTTCGGGCGTGCACTCAATCCGCCTCGTAGCCCACATCCACTGGGCTACAGCTTCGCGAAACTGCGGCAGCCCTTCCGGCGGACCATAACTCAGCACGCCGTCCCGCACATACCGTATGAGTTGTTCCTGAATGGCGGGACAGATGGGAAAGTCCGGATCGGCCGCCGTCAACGGAATCACATCAGGGGGCTGCTGCGCCCAGCGCAGATTGAATGCCCGCTTACGCAGAAGATCCAGCGGCACGGCATCATCGGAAAAAGGGGAGTTGGTCATGAGCGGATGAACAAAGATGGTATCACTAGAGCATTTTCACGATTGCTGTAGTCCTTCCTATAGCAGCAGAGAATCTCTAAAAATGCCCTAATTCCTCCGTTCCTCCGGAATCCGCGTCAATCCAGGGGATTCCCCTGCCGGAGGTTTCCGGAGGAAGGGAGGATTCCTCCGAAATCCGCGTCCATGTTCCATGGCGCAGGTGGTGGTTCCTGGCCGAGCGGTATTTCCGTGCCGGCAAACAAAGTCGGAAGATGGCGTGCGCAGGCGTCGGCGCAGGCGGTCCACAAGGCGAGGATTTGTGAGCTGGTGGTCATTGATCATTGATCATTGCGTACAAGATAGCGGCGGATGAAAGCTGTCAAACTGGCTCCCGCCTGCCGGCGTTCGCGCACTCCTGAGCCCGAGACAGGGCAGCGGATTTCGGATCTTGTCATAAATTAAGATGAAAGTATGTTTTCCTTGTATTCATGGGACGCAGGATAGCTAATTGGGATTTGCCGCGCAACTTTAGTGCACCTAAATTGTTTCTTCATTTTTCAGTAACTTAGAGGCACATTAAAAAAAACTTTGCAGGTTTTTCAACGCGCTTACGTCGACCAGGAATGAATTGTGGCTAACGTTAAGCCTAGTCAGGTTCCTTCCGGGTTTAGAAGTCAGGACTTTTTTTGGGCCTACGCCCTGAGACTGCATGTGAGCGGGTAGCGATCCCTCCCTGCGGTTGGAATGAACTGACAAAAACCTATTCGTACCGCAGCCCTTCAATGGGATCGAGCTGAGCGGCTTTTCTGGCGGGGTAGTAGCCAAAGAAGATCCCAACTCCTGCTGAAAACAATCCGGCAATCACCATGATCTGGGCTGAGAGTTGCATCTCCCACTGTAGCGTGCTCTTCAGGAGATAAGAGCCGAGAACCCCTGCAAACACGCCGAACGCTCCACCGAGCAGGCTCATTACAATCGCCTCGCTGAGGAATTGCATCTGGATGTCCTGCTCCGTAGCCCCGATGGCCAGGCGCAAGCCAATCTCATGTGTGCGCTCCGTCACTGAGACCAGCATGATGTTCATGATGCCAATGCCGCCGACAATCAACGAGAGCGACGCGGCGCCGCCCAGCAACCACAGGAAGATGTTGGCCGCCGCGAGTTGTGCGCGGATGAGTTCTTCCGGCGTGCGAATGTTGAAATCGTCATCTTCACCGCTGCGCAGGTGATGTCTTTCCCGCATCACGCCGATCACTCGCTTGGTGACTTCCGGAATCTCTTCGCGCGAATTTGCGGAAAAGTAAATATCATCCAGCCACTCCTGCCCGGTGACCCTTTTCTGCGCGGTGGTCCACGGCATCACCACAAAATCATCCTGGTCCTGGCCGGTGGCTGAAAATCCTTTGGCCTGGAGCACGCCGATCACCCTGAACGGCACCGCCTGAATATTGATCGTCTGCCCGATAGGGTCTTCGTCCTCGAACAGATTCGCCGCCACCGTCTGCCCGAGGACACATACTGGAGCGCTCTTTTCCAGGTCGTCCTGGGTAAATGCGGTCCCGAGCCTGATTTCCCATTTCCGGATTTCAAAGTAATCCGGGCTCACGCCCCGATACTGCGTGCCCCAGTTTAAGTTTCCGTACACTGCCTGGATACGTCCATCAACATTGGGAGAAGCGCTCTTAATGCCCGGCACCTGCTCCAGGACAGCCTGAGAGTCTCCCACCATGAGGGTCCTGCTTCCGCGGCTGCCAACCCGCACGCCGTTGCGCGCGCGGGCGCCGGCTTCGACCCAGATGAGGTTATCGCCCACTTTGTGAAGCTGGTCCTCCACCCGGCTGGAACCGGCGTTGCCCACCGCCACCACGCAGATGAAAGAGCCAACTCCCATCACGATCCCCAGCATGGTGAGAATGCTGCGAATGCGATTGCGGATCAGCGCGTTCAAGGCTTCGCGAATGATGGTGCTGAAAGACATAAGTGATTTAAAAAAGCTTACTCGTAGCGCAGCGCCTCAATCGGATCCAGACGCGCCGCTTTCCGGGCCGGATAAAAACCAAAAAAGATGCCAATGGCCATAGCTACTGCTGCTGCTCCGCCAATGGCCCCATTGGAAACCAGGATGGGCCATTGGGCGCTAACGGCTATCAGCCACGATGCACCCAGGCCGAAGATAATGCCGATTGTTCCTCCAATCAGGCTAATGACCACGGCTTCAATCAGGAACTGCCGCTGTACATCCCCTTCCGTGGCGCCAATGGCAATGCGGATGCCGATCTCACGCGTCCGTTCGGTAACTGAAACCAGCATGATGTTCATGATGCCGATTCCACCCACGAGCAGCGACACGCCGGCAATGGATCCCAGCAGGGCAGTCATGACTTTGCTGGCCTCGGACGCCAAATCAGCCATGTCCGCCAGATTGCGGACGGTGAAGTCGTTCGGTTGTCCTTCACGAATGCGGTGGCGGTCGCGCAACAGGGCTTCAATCTGCTGCTGCGCGGCGTAGCTGGCGGAACGCGACCGGGCGGAAACCATCACGAAGCGAAGCCAATTCTGGCCAGAGATCTTCTTCTGCAGCGTGGTCAGCGGGATGACGATGGTATCGTCCTGGTCTTCGCTCATGGCTGCCGATTGCCCCTTCGCCACCAGTACGCCTGCCACGGTAAATGGCAGATTGCCGATGCGGATGGTTTTGCCCACCGGATCAACCGCGGCGAAAAGGTTCTTGCGCACCGTATCGCCAATTACCGCCACGTTGGCGGCCGTAGTCACATCGTCTTGGGTAAAGCTGGCGCCGCTCTGAAACGTCCAGGTGCGAATGTCGAAATACTCGGGCGTGCTGCCGGTAATGCGCGTGCCCCAATTGTCATTTTCGTACACCACCTGGGCTGACGTCTGTGTACCCGGCGCGGCGGCGATAATCGCGGGACATTCCCTCACCATGGCAGTTACGTCTGCCTGCACCAACGTTTTCGTGGCGCCCCATCCCAGCCTCAAGCCGCCAAAATTGACCGACCCGGAGCTGACAAACAGCATGTTCGAACCCAGGTTCGCAATCTGCTGCTGCATCGTCTGGTCCGCGCCCTGGCCAATTCCCACCATGGCAATCACCGCCCCCACCCCGATGATGATGCCCAGCATCGTGAGAACGGAACGCATCTTGTTGCGCGCCAGCGCCCGCAGGGCAATTCGCAATGTGGAAAGCAAGTCCATGGATCTTCCTAATCTTCGATCGCGGGCATGGTTTTCAGTACGTCGGCGGCAATGGCGCGGTTGGAAATGATTTCATCCCGCCGGATCTTGCCATCGCGAAAGATAATATTTCTCCGGGCGAATTGAGCGATGTCGTGCTCATGAGTCACCAGAATGATGGTCAGACCTCCGTCATTGAGCTGTTGAAATATCTCCATCAGTTCCACGGAAGTGCGGCTGTCCAGGTTGCCAGTGGGTTCATCCGCGAGCAGGATCGATGGCCGGTTGACCAGAGCGCGGGCAATGGCCACCCGCTGCTGCTGGCCTCCGGAAAGCTGCGAAGGAAAATGGTCTATCCGCTGTGCCAGCCCAACCATCTCCAGTGCTGCCAGGGCGCGCTTGCGCCGCTCGGTCTTATCGATGCGCGCATACAATGTTGGCAGCTCAGTGTTTTCCAGCGCCGTGGTCCGCGCGAGAAGATTGAATCCTTGAAAGACAAAGCCGATCTTCCGGTTACGAATGGCCGCCAGTTGTTTCTTTTCAAGCTGCGCCACGTCTGTGCCTTCCAGCCGGTAACGCCCTGAGTCTGGTTTGTCCAGGCACCCAAGGATGTTCATGAAGGTGGACTTGCCGCTGCCGCTTGCGCCCATGATGGCGACGAACTCTCCCCGCCTGATTTCGAGGCCCACGCCGCGCAAGGCGTGCACCTGTGTTTCACCCAGGTGATAGATCTTGTGCAAGTCCTCCACCTGGATGACTATCTGGTCGCGGTCTATCTCTGGCTGGCAAATTTCTTGAACGAGGACCGGGTTGGGAGGGTTTGCAGTCATTGGGTCAAGGTTATCGCCCGCGCGGTACTCCCGGCCCACCAGGACGCGGAGCGGCGTTCGAACTACGGCCCTGGGCCAGACCGGTTACCAAATCATCTCCCGGTTTCAGCTCGCCATTTAACTCCTGGACCAGCTCCGTGAAAGTGTGGTCGGTAATTCCCGCCTTGATTCTCACCGGAGCCAGACCATTATTCGGAAGCAGTTTCCATACGACCTGCATTTCCGCCGGGGCCGCCGCCTCCCGATCAGGCGGCTTTGCGCCTTTCTGTTGCCCTGTTACTGTCGCTGCGGTTTGGGTCCGCTGCGTGTTGCTTTCTGGAATTCCATACTGCTGGTACAAGGCGCGCAATTCGTCTGCGGGTAAGTCGGGTTTGTAGCGCAACGCCCCGTTCGGGACCTTCATCACGTTGGCCGCTGTGGCCACGGGAATGGCCACGTAGGCAGTCATTCCGGGAAAGAGCCTCAGATCCGGGTTGTTGAAGTCAATAATGGTGTCGTACGTGACCACATTTTGCACCACAGTGGAGTTCATTCTTACCTGGGACACGGTGCCGGAGAAGGTATCACGCGGGTAAGCATCAACTTTAAAAGAGACCTTTTGCCCCGGCCGGATCTGCCCCACATCGGATTCGTCCGTCTTGGCATAAACCTGCATCTTGGTTAAATCCTGGGCGATGGTGAATAGCGTGGGCGCCTGCAGAGAGGCGGCAACCGTCTGGCCAACGTCAACGTTGCGCGCCACCACCGTGCCATCAATCGGCGCGTGAATGGTGGTGTAATCCAGATTGGTTTGGGCAACTTCCACAGCAGCCCGTTTTTGCTCCAGCTGAGCCCGCGCCTGTTCCTCCTGCGCGAGCGCGCCCAGCACCTGCGCATCCGCGCTCTCGGCATTTGCCCTGGCCAGATCCAGCGCCTGCGGGCTGATTACGCCCGATTGGCTCAGCCCCAAACCGCGTTCATAGTCTGCTTTTGTCTGCACCGCAGTGGCCTTGGCCTTGGCAGTATTAGCCACGGCTACGGCTAGATTCGCCTTGGCGTTTTCCAGATCGGCTTTGGCCTGCGCCAGCGCGCCCTGGAACAGCGCGGGGTCAATTTGCGCGATCAACTGGCCCCTCTTTACGTGCGAGTTGAAATCAACATGCAGGGCAGAGATCGTCCCTGAAACCTGGGAGCCTACCTGGACAGTAATTACGGCATTGATGGTGCCGGTGGCTTCCACCACCTGCTTGATTTCACCACTCTCCACTTTGGCTGTGTAGTACTGAACCGGCCCCTTACCTCTCATCTGGAAGGCAGTGAAGGTCCCCAGTCCCACGAGAAGCAGAAGGATGACCAGTATTCTTCTTTTTGTCAGCTTCATTTTTCAGTTGTGCTCTTGAGAAGTTTCGTCCCTCGTACCGCAACTGCTCCGGACGTTGAATGCAAGCCAGAGCCTCCAGCCTGCGCGCTCCTGTTTTACGTAAGGTAATCTGCAGGTGCCGGCAAAGGGGAAGACCCAAGCGCTGCACGTGCTTCAGGTCTTACCACCTGATTGTAAATGTATCTCAGACTTTGTTATTCCGTAACGGGCCTTGCACTGCTCTTCCGCCGTGAGATGGCCTCAAACCCAGCCGGGCATTACGATAGTAGCGCTACTTCTGGTGCGGTTGTCTGGTAGCCGGACGCCCTCTCCCATTTAACCCATTTTGATTCGGCAAGGGCTTTGTGCATGTTGGGCCCCGGATGGGAGTCGAATAGTCGGGCACTTTGCCCAAATGAGACGTAATTTTTGAGGTTCAACTTTTTGAGAAATACTATTAGGATTCTCTAATCTGAGCTAAAATCAGCCTGAATTGGTGCTTTCCGGGGTCCTTTAGGAGAATCCATGTACGATGCCATCATCGTTGGCGCACGCTGTGCCGGTTCCCCCACCGCTTTGTTGCTGGCGAGGAAAGGGTACAAAGTTCTGCTACTGGATCGCGCCACTTTTCCCAGCGATATGCCCTTTTCGAATCATTACATTCATCAGACTGGCTCGGCCCGGCTGAAGCGTTGGGGACTCTTGGAGAAACTGGCTGCCACGGGCTGTCCTCCCATTCTGACCAATCATTGGAATTACGGCGCATTCACACTCACCGGTTCGCCGCCGCCGGCTGAAGGGGGAGTCGCGGAAGCCTATGCTCCCCGGCGCAAGGTCCTTGATCCGCTCCTGCTCGATGCAGCCGTGGCTGCGGGAACGGAGTTGCGAGAGGGTTTTTCCGTTCAGGAAGTGGTCTGGGAAAATGACCAGGTAGTTGGGATTCGCGGCCATCAAAGGAACGGAGCTACCGTTACGGAGAAGGCGCGAATCACCATCGGGGCAGATGGAATGTTTTCCATGGTTGCCCGCTCAGTGAACGCTCCCGAATACAACAGCAAGCCTGCGCTGGAGGGATCGTGGTATTCCTACTGGAGCGGCGTGAAACTACAAGGCTGGCATTTATGGATCAGGCCGCATCGCGTGATCTTCGGTTTCATGACCAACGACAATCTGACTCTGATCGGCGTAGCTTTTGCCGCTTGTGATCTGGCGGCGGCACGCAGTGACATTGAAGGCCATTATCTCCGGGGGATTGCCGAACACGCGCCAGACTTGGAGGAGTTAATGCGAAGCGGACGCCGCGAGAGCCGCTTTGTGGGAGGCGCAATTCCGGCCCATGTGCGGAAGCCTTTCGGCCCAGGATGGGCGCTGGTGGGAGACGCTGGTTACCAGAAGGATCCCTGCACGGCATCCGGCATTACGGATGCCTTCGGAAGCGCTGAATGGCTGGCTGAAGCTGTTGATGACGGTCTCAGCGGCCGCCAGCCTCTGCAAAAGGCGTTAGCCGGTTACGAACAAAAACGCAACAACGCCGAACTGCCCTATTACGAGCTCACCGCGCAGCTGGCCACATTTGAGCCCCCGCCCCCCGAAATGCAACAACTCCTGGCGGCCCTGGTGGAAAGTCCGGAACAGAGGAGCCGCTGGTTCGGCGTGCTGGCGCACACCGTACCGGTACAGGAATTTTTATCGCCGGCCAATGTGCAGCAGATCATCGCCGGTGGCCGGAAGGAGGTGGCTGCTTCTTAAGTTCCCGTTTTGAACCAAGTGTTCAATTGGATCATTGCACAAAAGGAACGGGCAAACCGCAAATTAAGCTTGCCCCCAAAACGGCAACGATTAAAATTAAATTCAGCGCTACGGATCGTTGATTGTGTGTTACTTCCCCTGTCGCATCTTTTGTTTATGATGCGAAACCGCTATCGATCCTAAAGTTTTGAAGTAGGGCGCAATTTTGCGGGTACTGCATGGCTGGGAACACCGAAGTAACAATGGGAATTCTGTTGTTGCTTCTTGAGTTTTGCGATAACATCCTCTCAATGCAGTTTATTTTTTGCCCAGTTCAGATTTTCTTGAGACATATCAAAACAGCGCAACCAGCCGTCGGCCTTGGAGAGTTGATGACTGGTATTCGCATATTGAGGAGAGGTTAATGAAATCACAAAGGAAAACCACCAAGAGACGTATGGAACGTCCGGAGACATATCTTGCCAAGCTCCGGAAAAAGCTGGGGGTCCGGCCCCTGGTTGAAACCAAGCGCAGAGAAGTCGCCAGGGCGCTGACAGTTGCCCGCGGCGATAAAGTCCTGGCGGCAGCATTGCTCGGAATCGGTAAGACGACGATTTACCGGACTTTGGAAAACGGTCGCTTTTAGACTATGACCTCTGGCGGGTGGCTCCGCCAGAGGTTTTGCTTGCTCCCGCGGTCCCAAAAAGACTGGTTCCTCTTCACACCCGTCGAATGCCAGAGCGGGGCGCCCAGCATTGGAACTAGATTGCCCCACCGCTGGTGCGTTTGTTCGCTCTGTTACCAATCTGAGCCATCGACGCCGGTGCTTCTTCAGCCACGTCAAGATATACCTGCGTAATATTACTTTACCCAAATAGGTAAAGATTGCTCTTGCGCTCCGGGTAGCACGTGCCTGTACCATTGTGGGAAGTTGAGGTATGGCGGTTCGTGCCGCTGCTGGACTTTCCAAATCCCCCATCAGCGGCTGCCCTGCCTCTACCGGTTGAATCGCTTGTGTTTGCCGGTCACTCGGCAGGCAAGCCTAAGCGCCATACACCCGGACACACTACACGGGTACACCGGAGGTATCAAAAAGACGCCTGCCGAGCGCGTCCAAAACGCCCGGAGAATCCTTCGGGACTGAGGAGAGGTTAATGAAATCACAAGAGAGACAGAAGAGACGCGCGGAGCGGCCGGAATCATATCTTGCCAAGCTCCGTAAGAAGCTCGGAGTTCGTCCGCTGCTTGAAACCAAGCGCAGAGAAGTAACCAGAGCGCTGACCGTTGCGCGGGGCGATAAAATCCTGGCGGCAGCACTGCTCGGAATCGGTAAGACGACCATTTACCGGACTCTGGAAAACAGCCGATATTAGACCATGCCTCTGGCGGGTAACTCCGCCAGAGGTGACTCTTGCCCCAAAAACCCCCATCCATTTCACACTCGCTAATGTTGCGCTTCGAGGCAAGAGGGGAATAAGTCACGCGCGATCAGCCGATCACCCGATTGCACGCACAACCAAATATATGCTGGGAAGCAAGTCAGTGGTTTTTATGAACTGCGCTCTCAGCGCAGAGATCGGGCTGATCCCGGACTGCTTTCCTTCAAGCAATTGGCAATTCCCTGAAGTCTCCCTGGGGCTGGAGAAAATGCTGCATCAACTGGCGCCCTCTGGTGATATACAGACTGCATTGCTGGTGGCGCTCGACGGAGTAATGGGTAAGGGCCCCGGCTAAATCGCTTCCGGTACTCAGCGCATCGGCCAACGCAACCGCGTCAGCAATTGCTGCTGATACTCCCTGGCTGGTAAAGGGCAGGAACGGATGCGCCGCATCGCCAATCAAAACCAGGTTTCCCTGATTGAAACGAGGGACCAGGTCCGCGTCGACGGGAAGCCAGAGATGGACTCGCGAAAAGTCTGTATGCGCCAGAAGGTGCGGTATGGGATCCGCCCAATCACCTATAAGATGGGTGACGAAATCACGGTATGCTGCCGCACTCTCCTGCGGCGGAGGCATACGGTGCGCGTCAAATTGCAAATACCAGACTACGTGCTCTGCATCTACGGGTAGAACACCAACGGCAATTCCGCCACAGGCAGCATGGAATTTGTTGAAATTGCCGGCCGCCCAGCGGATGGCCTCACTGGATTGAACCAGGCCGACAACCTCTGGCACCTGCGCTCGCGGCACCGGCCAACCGGGAAACAAAGCCTGTCTTCCGCGTGAACCAACACCGTCCGCTGCCACGTAAAGGTCGGCTCGGACGCTCAAGATGCGCTCCCCTGAGCGGATCCGCGCGTCGCAGATTAGGCCCTGGTCGTCGAATTGCACGCCATCTAACTCGGAGTCGAAGGTCAGAGTTTCATCTGTCGGCAGCAATCGGAGTAAAGCGGCAATCAGGTCGCACCGGCGAATGGCGCGGCAGCCTGCAGGCACGGGTTCTTCATGCAAAATTCGTCCTGTAATATCGCGGGAGCAGTAACTCTTCAGTGGCACACCGGTGATGCCCACACCAAAGCTTTGCAGGCGCTCAATACATTCGGGAACTACGATAAATCCCATGCCGGCATCGTGGCGCTGATGTACTCGTTCGTAGATGACGGACCGGTGCCCCGCTGATCGCAAGGTAATGGCCGCCATCAAGCCGGCGACACCCGCACCAAAAATTGCGGTATCCACTAGCATTCTCCTGCTGGAATTTTCTGGACCCAGGGCCGAGGGAATTTACCCGGGAATGGCGCGTACGCGGATTATCTCTCAATGGCTACGCAATTCGATCGCCAAAAGAGCTAGCATCCCAGAAAGCTGGGCAACGCGTGCGCTTAGTATGTCGCCTAGTATATTAGAGATCGTTAATTTTGCAAGAAATATTAGAGAAATATCGGCCACAATTAGCGCGAATTTCGGCTATAGAATTAATGCATCTTAATAATCCACTTGTGACCTGACATTAGGGTATCAGCAGCAGCTTGCCGGTGGTTTTGCGCCCCTCCAGATCACGATGGGCCTGCTGCGCCTCTTCCAACTTGTAAACATGCTCAATGCGCAGTTTCAGTTTGCCTCCAGCAATCATGTTCAGGACGTCCGTTGCACGCTGCTCCAACTCCTCACGTGTGGCAGTGTAATGAAGAAGGGTGGGACGGGTAAGGAAGAGGGAACCTTTTTGAGAGAGCTTGATCGGATCAAAGGGCGGCACAGCTCCGCTGGCGCCTCCGAACAGCACCAGATATCCACGTGGGCGCATGATGTTCAGGTCTTTGTCAAAAGTAGTCTTACCCACGCCATCGTAGATTACGTGGACTCCTTTACCGTCTGTGAGCCGCTTTGTTTCGGCCTCAAAATCCTGCTCGGTATAAAGAATCACCTCGTCCGCGCCTGCATCGCGCGCCAGCTTGGCTTTTTCCTGCGATCCGGCAGTGCCGATTACGCGCGCGCCAATGGCTTTGGCCATCTGCACCAATAGGAGTCCCACACCGCCGGCGGCGGCATGAATCAGAGCCGTCTCGCCTTTTTTCAGAGGATAGGTGCTGTACACCAGATAGTGCGCGGTCATGCCTTGCAGCATGGCGGCAGCCGCTTCCCGATCCTTGACCTTTTCCGGGACGCGTATCAGCTTCTCCGCGGGCACCGCCGCGTACTCGGCATAGCTGCCCAGAACGTTCGAGTAAGCCACGCGATCCCCCGTCTTCAGTGACTTCACCTCGCTGCCTACTTCGGTGACAGTTCCCGCGGCCTCCTGGCCGTCTACAAACGGCAACGGTGAGGGATAACGGCCTTCACGGAAATAAACGTCAATAAAGTTGATGCCGATCGCCGAAATCTTCACCAGAGCTTCATTGGGTTTGGGCTTGGGGACAGGTAGATCAACCAGTTTCAACGCCTCCGGTCCCCCGGTCTGCTGCACTTGAATGGCTTTCATGTCAGGTCAAATGATAATACGGAATTGGCGGTCGCGGTTTTCCGATAATCCGATGCCCCGATTCGTCTACAATCTCTTGCTGCATTCGCCGCCTGCTTCAGGAGAGATTTTTGATGAAACTCGCTTCACTTGCCGCTTTGCTTTGTCTGACAATCCTGCTGCCGCTATCGGCAGCCAACAATGATCATGAGCCGCTGTACGGTTTTACCTCCGCGGATTCTCGCGCAGAGCGAGATTGGGAGAATAAGTTCAAAGCCATTCCCGATGCCAGGATCCTGCGTGACACCATGCAACGGCTCAGCGCGCGCCCGCACCATGTGGGTTCGCCCTATGACAAGCAGAATGCCGAGTGGATCCTCTCTCAATTTAAGTCCTGGGGGCTGGACGCGCAGATTGAGACTTTTGATGTGCTGTTCCCCACACCGAAAGAGCGAGTCGTCGAACTGGTTGAGCCCACGCACTATACAGCCAAGCTGCAAGAGCCGGCCATCCCGCAGGACCCCACTTCCAATCAGCAAAGCGAACAACTGCCCACTTACAACGCGTATTCCATTGATGGCGATGTCACCGCACCGCTTGTCTACGCGAACTACGGCGTGCCCAGGGATTACGAAGAGCTGGACCGCCTTGGCGTTTCCGTGAAGGGGGCAATCGTCATTGCCCGTTACGGAAATTCCTGGCGCGGCATCAAGCCCAAAGTTGCCGCCGAGCACGGGGCGGTGGGCTGCATCATCTACTCCGATCCGCGTGACGATGGCTATTTTGACGATGGCGTATTTCCCGACGGGCCGATGCGCAATGAAAATGGCGTGCAGCGTGGCAGCGTCCTGGACGCTCCCGTATATCCCGGCGATCCGCTGACTCCCGGCGTGGGCGCGAAGGGGGACGTCAAGAGGCTGGCCATCAAAGATGCGGCCACCATCACCAAGATTCCTGTGCTGCCTATTTCGTACGGTGATGCCAAGCCGCTGCTGGCAGCGATCACCGGTCCCATGGCGCCGCAGGATTTCCGCGGCGCATTGCCCATTCCATACCATGTGGGCCCCGGCCGCGCCAAAGTCCATCTCAAAGTGCAATCCAATTGGGACATCAAGACCATCTATGACGTCGTTGCCAGAATCCCCGGCGCAGAATCCCCCGACCAGTGGATCGTGCGCGGCAATCATCACGATGCCTGGGTCAACGGCGCGGAAGATCCGATCTCCGGACAGATTGCCTTGCTGGAGGAGGCGCGCGCCCTGGGAGAGCTGCTCAAGCAGGGATGGAAGCCGAAGCGCACCATAATCTATTGCGCATGGGACGGTGAGGAACCCATGCTGCTCGGTTCAACCGAGTGGGCCGAGTACCACGGTGATGAATTGAAACAGCATGCTGCAATTTACATCAATACAGATGGCAATGGCCGAGGTTATCTGGAGGTTGAAGGCTCGCACTCACTGGAGAAGTTCACCAACAGCGTGGCCCGCGATATTACCGACCCGGAAAAGAACATCTCGGTGTGGAAGCGTGGCCAGGCCAGGGTCTTAATCTCGAACAGGCCGGAACAGCGGGAAGCGAAGAAGGAAGCGCGCAGCCGTCCGGATTTGCGCATCGGCGCGCTGGGCACCGGCAGCGACTACACGACCTTTATTGACCATCTGGGCATTGCCTCCCTGAATGTTGCATACGGCGGAGAAGATCAGGAAGGGATCTACCATTCCATTTACGACGATTTCTACTGGTACACGCATTTCTCCGACACCGATTTTGTCTATGGCCGGGCGCTGGCGCAAACCGTGGGGACCATGGTGATGCGCTTTGCCGATGCCGATGTGCTGCCCTACGACTTCAGCGATTTTGCCGACACCATCCACAAGTACTCCGATGAACTGAAGACCATGCTGAAGAACAGACAGGATGAAACTCAAGAGCGCAATCAGGCCCTGCAGGATGGCGTTTACAATGCCACTTCCGATCCGCGCCGTCCCACGGTTGCGCCGCCGAGAGAAGAGGTCCCGCCGTTTCTGAACTTTGCTCCGCTGGATAACGCTGAAGCCGCAATCACCCGTAGCGCCGGGCATTATTCGAAAGCCATTAGGGCTTTCACCGAGAGCGGCGCTAACCCTTCTCCGCAAGCGCTTCAGGGGCTGAATACTCAGCTACTCCAGGCCGAGCGCCGGCTCACCGATCCCGAAGGGCTGCCGCGCCGCCCGTGGTACAAGCACCTGATCTATGCTCCAGGTTATTACACCGGCTACAACGCAAAGACCATCCCCGGCGTTCGCGAAGCAATTGAAGAGAAGCGCTACTCCGAGGCAGAAAAAGAGATCACCCGCGTGGCCAAGGTTTTGCAGGACTACGCGGCAGCGGTGGACGCGGCGGCTGCAGACCTCGAGAAGGGCGGATGGCAGTAGCGGCCATCTGTCCGCGAGAACAGGATGCGCGCCGGTGTACCAGCACCATCGATTTCGCATCACTGCGCGGGTCTACTTGCTCCCTGAACCTCCTGCTGTTTTCGGTCCCAGCGGCGCCAGCGGTGGTAACGGTGGACAGGTGCACGGCCCGATGTCCTGCGTCCAGAAGATAAAGTAAGGGCGAGTGCCTGCTGCCGTGCATCGCGCGCGGCCGCCACAGGCGCCCAGGCATTCATCCGGAAACATCCCGATAATGCCACTGGGCGCGAACAGCGCGCACGGAGCCGCGAGAGCTGCCGCGCGGGCCTTTTTCCAGGCCCGGTAAATCCCAATCGCCACAACTATGATCACACTACCTGCTACGGTGATTACAACCTCAATAAGATCCATGCACTCCCTCCTTCCGGCTTACCGTGATCTTCTACACTGCCTAAACGGACCTCAGCCTTAGTTCCCTCGAAGCGCCTACAATAAACTGCCATGTTCGCCATCTTCTGCGGAATCTTCAGCGTGCTCGCCTGGCTCTACCTGCTCCTGGCCCGTGGCGGATTTTGGCAAGTCGGGAGGCATTTGCCGCCGGCCAAACTGACCGGGCAATCCTCCTGCCGCGTTGCCGTGATTGTTCCGGCACGGAATGAGGCGGAAGTGATCGGGCAGGGAATCTCATCCATTCTTCATCAGACCGGCAGCCATTCAATCCACATTTTTCTCATCGACGATGCCAGCACCGACGGTACAGCAGAAATCGCAGGTCAGGCAGCGGCAGAATCTGGCCGGTCTTCAACCTTAACGATCATTCAAGGCCGCCCGCTTCCTTCCGGGTGGACAGGGAAGCTGTGGGCTGTCCATCAGGGAATTGAGCGCGCCCGCGAGTTTGCTCCGCAGTTTTTCCTGCTGACAGATGCCGACATCCTGCATGCACCCGATAACATAGCTACTCTGGTTGCTGTTGCCGAACAGGGTGCTTATGACCTGGCTTCATTCATGGTCAAGCTGCATTGCGACACGCTGGCGGAACGGTTTCTGGTTCCTGCGTTTGTCTTTTTCTTCTTCAAGCTCTATCCACCTTCATGGATTGATGATCCTCGCCGCAAGACCGCGGGAGCTGCCGGAGGCTCCATTCTGGTCCGGCCGGAGGCGCTGGAGCGCGCCGGCGGAATCGAAGCCATTCGCAATGAAATCATTGATGATTGCGCCCTGGCTCGGGCCGTGAAAGATCAGGGAGGAAAATTGTGGCTGGGATTGACGGGCGCAACCGCGAGCCTTCGTCCCTACAGGACGTTTCGCGAAGTTGGAAGCATGATCTCGCGTTCCGCATTTAACCAGTTACATCATTCCGTTTTGATGCTGTTGGCGGCATTGATCGGCCTGACGATGATCTACCTGCTCCCGCCGCTTCTTGTGTTCGCACATCGTCCGCTGCCCGTTGCGTTGGGCGCATCAGCGTGGCTGTTGATGACCCTCGCTTACTTGCCGATGGTCAGGTTTTATCGCCTCAATCCGTTGTGGGGGCTGGCGCTACCGCTCACCGCCATCTTCTATATGGGCGCAACCCTTCACTCGGCCTTCAGGTTCTGGTCAGGACGCGGCGGTGAATGGAAAGGCAGGACCCAAGACCGCGAAGGTGAAAGCTGAAACGAATATTTTGAAGTTGGGAATTGGCCATCTGCCCCTTACTCTCACTTCAGCCAACTCTTCGCCAGCCGGGCCTCTTCGTGATGATTGAGCAGTGCCAGGCGCGTTTCTCTGACCAAGAGCGTGCAGCCGAGCGACAAACCCAGAAAACCGATGATTCCTACAATAAAGCTGATTCCGGCAATGACCGTAAACGGCAGGTTGTAGCGGGAACCGGCCAGGCTTGCTCCCAGAAGTGAAACCAGGCTTGCGGCTGCGAACGCGCCCACGGCGGTGTAGAAAAAACTCATTGCACGGACCAGCAGTTCGGCTCTCTTCTCAAGGCGTTCGATGTGGCGGCCCCACATCGCACCTTCTGCCGGTTCGGGTGGATTGGAGTGCAGAGTTTGCGATAGTACGCGAGTCCTATCCACCACGCGTGCCAGGCGGTTGCCCGTCCCGAGAGCCAGCACAGAGGACGCATTGGTAAATACCGCAGGAGCGGCAATCAAGGTCAGAACGGCAAACGGATTTTCCACCACCGGCACGGCCATAGAACTAACAGTATGCAACGGCGGTTTGCGTAAAGGATAGACTTAGTTTCTTGATCAATGCCAGTACTCGCCCAGCGTTCCCATGATTCCGGCAAAGAGCGCAATTCCATCCCACAGGTTCTTCAGCTTCAAATTCTCATTGGCTGCATGCTGATTGTTGTCGTAGTTGGCCGTGGGCAGGCCGATCACAGGTTTCTTGAACTGCTGTTCAAAGGTAAATGAAGGCGTGCTGCCGCCCAGCGTTGGCAAAAGCACGAGCGAATTACCGGTTACACTTTTGGCTGCCGCGATCAATGCTTGGGACACCGGCGCATCTATGGCGGTCCGCTGCGGTGGATAGCCCGCGCCCCACACAATTTGCAGAATCCCGGGATGCTGGCGCCGTTCTTCCATGCTGGGATTCTTGCCGACCAGGAAATACCCCTGTCCACGCAGATAATCCTCCAGCAGTTTCTTTACTATGTCCGGCGTCTGGTTCGGCACCAGCCGAAAGTCTATGTAAGCAGTCGCTGAGGATGGAATCGCGTTCGCCGCATTCGGACCGCTACCGCCGCCCTCTATGCGGTCCAGATTCAATCCCGGCTTCATGATCTGTTCGGTGAGCGTTCCGTGGCCCTCGATGCGGCCCAACCCGAGTTCCGTCTCAAGTTGCTGGTCTACATTCGGCGCCGCCTTCACCGCTGCCTGTTCAGTAGCGGTAAGTGGGCGTACCGGATCATAGAAGTGGGGAATCGAGATTTCGGCATCGCTGCTGCGCAGCCTGGAAATGACCTGGGCCAGCTCCACAATCGGATTCGGCGCCCAATTCCCGTAGTGGCCGCTGTGCAAAGGGCGGTTCGGTCCAAATGCCGTGATCTGCGCGGTGACAACCCCGCGGCTGCCAAACACCAGTTGCGCCTCGCCATTCTGGTTGGTGGGACCATCACAAATCACCCACAGGTCAGACGCGAGCAGCGGCGCATACTTCGCCAGGATGGCGTCCAGATGCGGCGAGCCGGCCTCTTCTTCCCCTTCAAACAGGAATTTCAGGTTTACTGACGGTGGAACGTGCACGGCATTCAGCGCATCCAGCGCCGTCAGCAATTCCAGGATCGAGTTCTTATCGTCTCCGGAAGAACGCGCGTAGAGCCTGGTCTCAGGATCATTTATGCCGTTTCCAACCAGCGTGGGCAACCACGGGTCCTGCTTCCAATCTGCTTTGTTGATAGGCTGGCCATCATAGTGAGCATAAAAAGTAACCGTGTGCCTGGAGGGATCGCCCTGCAAAACCGCCAGCACCACCGGAGGCGCATTCTCTACCCTCAGCATTTGCACCTGCAGGCCACGTTTTTGCAGCATGGCCGCCAGCGCGTCAGCATTCTTCTGGATGTTAGCGCTGTCGCTGGCCAGGTTGGGAATCGCCAGAAAGTCTTCGAATTCGCGCAGGATCTCTTGCCGGTGCTGCGCCACGTAAGAGGCGACCAAGTGATTCAGGTTGGAGGAAGTTTGCTGGCCGAAAAGCACGGCGGTGCCGAGGAGGAGTACCGAAACCACCCCTAGAGTCTTGGACCGTCTGAGAGTAGACACAGCAAGAGTATACGTCTGACGGTGATTCATCGTAAGCGGGCTGTAAACACTCGACAGGCCCGTTGATGATAGGCAGAAGGACGCTGTTTTGTTAGCATTGAAATCTGATGGAAGGCAGAAGAGACACGAAAGCCGGGATTACGAGAATCGCGATCAAGGGATTCAAGTCTCTTGCGCGTGAAGTGTCCGTGGACTTGGCGCCGCTAACAATTCTGGCGGGAGCCAATAGCTCCGGGAAATCCAGCGTCATGCAACCCCTGCTGCTGCTGAAACAGACCCTTGAAGCGAGTTACGATCCGGGCAGCCTGCTGCTGAGCGGTCCGAACATCAATTTCACATCCGCCTCGCAGTTTTTGTCGAGCGTGGGAACAGAGAAAGCTGAGCACCTGGAGATTGCGGTCTCATCTGAAGGACACGGCGTTCGGTTTGTTTTTGGCAAGGCAAAACGATCCGGAATCGAAATTGTGGCGATGGAGTATGGCTCGTCGGTAGGGACGTTCACGGTTCGCCCTGGAATGAACCATTCCCAGATACAGGATGAAGTTCCCGAGGAGTATCGTCGCACTCAGAATTGGTATTCAAAAAACCTTGGGTTTTCAGATGACGACTTTGTTGGTGCGGGTAAACTCGAGTGGGAAATTGTGCGAGAGCGCTGTTTCCTTACGCCTCATTGGAACCTTAGAATCAAGGAAAGAGAGGATGGGCCTCTTCCTTGGCTTCCGGCCCCAACCGCGGAAGCTGTGTTTGCGCCCCGCCTCACTGCGATTATTCATCTACCAGGACTGAGAGGCACTCCGGAGAGAACCTATCCCGTCACCGCTGTCGAGAATAAGTTTTCAGGCACTTTTCCGGTTTATACGGCTAGCGTTATCCTGAGATGGCAACTCGACAAGAATTACAAGAAGTTGGCGATGGTAGGGAAGGATCTTGAGCGTCTGGGGCTCGCTTGGCGTGTGCTGGCGCGCCAGATCCAGGACACGCAGGTTGAGATTGAAGTTTCGCGCTTACCTCGCCGTTCCCGGTTGATACGTGACTACGTTAGCATTGCGGATGTTGGCTTAGGCCTGTCTCAAGTCCTGCCACTTGTGGTTGCCCTACACGCCGCATCTCCTGGCCAGTTGGTGTATCTTGAACAACCTGAAATCCACTTGCATCCCCGTGCGCAAAGAGAATTCGCCGTTGTGCTTATCGATGCAGTACATCGCGGTGTAAGGGTAGTGGTTGAAACCCACAGTTCACTCTTGCTACTTGGGATTCAAACCGCTGTTGCCGAGGCCAAGCTCAGTTCCTCGGATGTTTGCCTACATTGGTTTCAACGGGACGAAGAGGGAGTGACTTCGGTTCGAAGCGGAAGCCTGGATGCAACGGGGGCCTTTGGTGACTGGCCCGAAGATTTTGCCGATGTTGAACTGGAGTCTGAAAGCCGGTATCTGGACGCAGCAGATCAAATGAGGCTCAAGGTCCAATAAGTGCCGGTTGACCTGGTGGTGGACTCTTCCATTGCGCGTGCGGCCGGTGAGGCTGTAAGGTTGCCTGAAGAGTCTCTGGACTCGAAAGGTTCTCGAGATTGCCTTAACTGCATTCGGCAGCATGGGCATTTCCTGGTCTTATCGCCTGAACTCCTGGAAGAGTGGACTAACCATCAATCGCGCTTTGCCCGGAAGTGGCGGAAAGCCATGTACGCTCGTCGCCGGGTGCGCCACATAGAATCACCACATGATCCGCACCTGAGGCGACGGATCCACGCGACCACAGAAACCCGCCGACAATGGATAGAACTCGAAAAAGATTGTCGTCTCGTCGAGGCAGCCCTGGTGACCGATAAAATCGTAGTTTCGCTTGATGACGCTGCTCGCACTCTATTCCGCAAATCGGCGGTGAAGGTGGATGAGTTGCGGAACATTCTCTGGGCGAATCCTTCCAAGCCAGACGAAGAAGTAGGAACATGGATCAGCGCGGGCTGCACGACACAACAGAACAGAGCCCTCGGTCGTACTTAAGTTGTTTCCATTATTATCTACTTATGGACTTCTCTTCCATCCGCCTGATCACCTTCGATTGTTACGGTACGTTGATCGATTGGGAGACGGGCATACTCAACTCTTTGCGGACCCTGCTGCACAACCCTCCTGACCTGGACGATGACAAGCTGCTGAGCCTCTATGCCGAGATCGCATCCCCGATTGAATCCGGCCCTTATACTGTATACCGCGCCGTGCTGGGCAGAGTGGCGGAGGAAATCGGCCGTCGCCTGGGAAAGCCGATCATACCGGGAGACGCCCAGCGCTTCGCTGAATCCTTGCGCCTATGGAAGCCCTTTCCCGACACCGTGGACGCTTTGCAGTCTCTGGCTAAACACTACAAACTCGCAATCATCTCCAACGTGGACGATGATCTATTTGCGGACACGCAAAGGCTGCTGCGAACATCATTTGAATTTGTGGTTACCGCCCAGCAGGTCCGGAGCTATAAACCGTCGCAGCAAAATTTTCAGGCAGCCCTGAAACACGCCGAACAGTCCGGAATCAAGAAAGGAGAGATACTGCACGCCGCCGCAAGCCTCTATCACGATATTGGCCCCGCCAATGCCCTTGGCCTAAAAACGGTCTGGGTGCACCGCCGCTTCGATAAGCCCGGCTTCGGAGCGACAAGACCCGGGACAGCGATGCCGACACTTCGGGTGCGCAGCGTCGCAGATCTGGCAGAAAAGTTGGTTCCGGCGGAAAATTAGCCGCGAACCACGCGAAATGAACGCGAATTATTCACGGATTGCCAAAATCGCCCCCGCAAGCTCGCCTCGAGGGCAGGCTACATTGCCAGAATTGAAAACCACAAAGGAGGACCGTAACGTTTTCCCTGGCTGAATGATTGCCCGGGTTCTCTTACGCTGCTAACTCCGGTGGGAACAAGACTGGTTCAAGCAGGACTTCACGCACTTCTTCCGACGTGAGCTGCTCATCAGCCGAGTAAAACTCGACTCCTCCCCGCTTCAATTGGCGCATGGAGAGCATCCCGCCCTGAGGTACACCCGCGCTTTTTTCGTTGACCTGCCCGTAATCGTAGCCAATGGTTCGCGCATCAAAGTCGGCGCTGATTGTCAATTGCAGCCCAGTGTTCGAATTGGCGACGCGGAACTGGTTGGCGGAAGGCCGGGAAAAGCTTGCTCCTCCCTGGCGGGAGTTGAATTCGGCCACATCCGCAGCCAGTTCTTGCGCCAGCCGTTGCCAACGCTCTTGAGCGGCCTGGGCGAACTGAGTTTCAGCTCCCTGAGGGGGGTTCTTCCTTTTCCCGGTCAAGATGATCATTAATCCATCCCATGCTGATTGGGATGAGACTTGTCATGATTCAGATGGCTGAGCGCTGGTCTTCTACTTCTTCTCAATCTGCACAAACTCCCAGCCAAAGCGCCCCTTAATACAAAGGTTCCCGTGAGTGACGTCATGGTCCAGGGGTGAGCTGACACGTACGATCCTGCCGTCCTGCTCGTGGAGCGTAAGATTGCAGCCCACGCCACAGTAAGGACAAATGGTAGTAGTTTGGCTCTGGCGGGATTCATCCCACGTTCCAGCCTGCCGCATGTCGTATTCGCTTTTGAACATCAATGCCCCGGTGGGACACACGCCGATACAGTTGCCGCAGTAGACACATGCCGATTCAGGCAGCGGGACATCGAACTCCGTGGCGATGCGGGCAGAAAAGCCGCGCCCTGCCACAGCTATAGCAAAGGTATTTTGCGCGTCCACGCCGCAGGCTTCCACGCACTTGTAGCAGAGAATGCATTTGGAGTAATCACGGACGTAAAGATCATTGTCGATCTTCGGTGGCTGGGCGAGGGTCTCGGCCGAAGGGCCAAAGCGTTCAGGATGGGCGCCGTAGCGCTCCATGTACCCTTTGATTGCTGGAGCCGTCGAGACATCCACCGAGGAAGCTAGAAACTCCAGCACAATTTTGCGGCTGAGGCGGACGCGCTCCGAATCCGTCTTGATGGACATTCCAGCTTCGATCTTGCGCGAGCACGCCGGAACCAGCGTACGCGATCCTTCCAGCTCCACCACGCAGACACGGCAGACGTTCACCGGCGTAAGACTCTCAAGAAAACAAAGAGTCGGCGTCTCAATGCCCAGTTTGCGCGCCGCATCCAGAATGGTCGAGCCTTCCGGCATGGAGACTGCCTGGCCATCAATTTTGATCTCTATCATGCGCGGCGCATGCTCCGGCGGAGGGCCAGGCACGGGACCACGTGGGACTGGAATCAACGCCGAAGGCGCTGCGGCCGTTTCCTCTTTGGCGGGCATTGCAGACGCTACCGGGTTAGAAGGATTCATGCGAACAAACTCCATCTCTGCAGCGCTGATTCAATTGCGGCGGAAGCCGTTTGCCCCAGGCCGCAGATGGATGCATCGCGCATGGCCTGGCCCATCTCGTTCAGGGCGCTGATCTCCTGGCTTGCAGAGCCAAGCGGCTTTCCCTGGACCAGCCTTTGCAGCGCTTCTTCCTGGCGAACCGCGCCCACGCGGCAAGGGACGCACTGGCCGCAGGTTTCATGGCGGAAGAACGCGGCAATGCGCAAGAGTATCTGCCGCAGATCAACGCTATCGTCGAACAGCATCACCACGCCTGAGCCAAGAGTCGCGCCAATAGCGCGTGTCGCCTCAAACGTGAGTGGTGTATCCAACTCCTTAGGCGAGACGAACGCTCCCGCCGCGCCGCCGAGCAAGACCGCCTGCAGACGTCCGTTGCCAGCCACGCCTCCAGCCAGTCCGATAAGAGCGCGAAGCGTCATGCCCATCTCAATCTCATAAACGCCAGGACGCACAACATGACCGGACAGGCAGAACAGCCGCACGTTCGAGGAATTCTTTGTTTTTCCTCCCATGCGGATGATCTCCGGCACATTGATCAGGGTCTCAACATTGTTCACCGCCGTGGGGCGGCGAAACAAACCGGCCTGGGTGGGGAACGGCGGCTTGTTCCGCGGCTCTCCCCGGTAACCTTCAATGGAATTAAAGAGCGCAGTCTCTTCGCCGCAGATGTAGGCCCCAGCTCCGCGCCGCAGCTCAATTTCAAAGCGCAGCCCGCGGCCGAAAATGTTTTCCCCGAGCAGGCCACTCTTCCGCGCTACGTGAATTGCATGAGAGAGCCGTTCTGCCGCCAGGGGATACTCGCCGCGCAGATAAATGTAGCCTCGTTCCGCGCCCGTCGCGACCGCAGCTATGGTCATGCCTTCCACCACAGCAAATGGATCGCCTTCCATCAGGATGCGGTCTTTGAATGTGCCCGGTTCGGATTCATCGGCATTGCAGATGACGTAGTGAGGGCGACCGAGATGGCGTTGCGCATGCAGCGCCTCCCACTTGCGCGCCGTAGGGAAGGCCGCCCCGCCTCGCCCCACCAGCCCGGAGTCGGAGATTTCGCGGATCACGCCTTCAGGTCCCAGATCAAGGGCCATGCGCAAGGCCTCATAGCCGTTGTGCGCGCGGTAGTTGTCAAGGCCGGCAGCATCAGTTTTTCCGATCCTGCGCAGCAGTCGTAGATTCGGCGATCCAGCCTGCGGGACCGAAAGCTGTGTACTGAGAGTGTCCGGTTCATGGGGAAGCAGTCCGGCAACAGCGTCCTTCACCAGGGATTGGATCCCTTCAGAACTCGCCGGAGCCAGCACGCGCTCTTTAGATTTTTCGCCAGCCGAGCTGATCAGCGCTGCCGGCGCGCGTTCGCAAAGTCCCAGGCATGCGCTTCGGAGCCAGGTTGCGCGGCCGCCGGCGCAGGTCGAGCCTGCCGGCCCCAGAGTACTTTCGAGTTGGGAGCAAACTTTTTCTGCGCCCCGGACCACACAGCCAATGTCATCGCAAACATGCGCCACAATCGGGGGCATCGGCGAGAGTGAGAACATGCCATAAAACGAGGCAACTCCATATACCTCTGCGGGCGCGATATCCATCCGGGCAGCCGTATAGTTGAGCGCCCCAGGGCTGATCCAGCCAATGCGGTTACGAATTGCATGCAGAGTGGGCAGCAACAGATGGCGGGGAAATCGCCTCTTCAGTCCGTTCAGCGCAGCGCCTTGTGATCCGTCCGCATGCTGCACCTGCCGGGGTCCCAATGCGGAGTCAACGGCAAGTTCTTCTTCATGCGTCGCCTCGGCCTGGGTCAGGTGAATATCCAATCAGTCCTCCTGATACTTTTCAACCCGGATTGCCGTGGCTTTAAACTCCGCTGTTCCCGATTTGGGATCAACCGCATCAATCGTCAAATCGTTGGTAGCCACCTGATCGTGAAAGTGTGTCGTGAGGAAAGCCAGGCCAGGGCGCAACCCGGCATCAAACCGCACCGGAGCAATCACTGATCCGCGCCGCGAACTTACCCGCACCTTCTCTCCTTCATGTAGCAGATAGCGCCTGCCATCTTCCGGAGAGAGGTCCAGCGCTTCATGGCGGCGAAGCGGGGAGGAATAGCGCTCGGTCTGAACTCCGGTATTGAAGGAATCCAGGCGCCGCCCGGTGGTGAGCCGGAGGGGGTACTGCTCATCCAGGCGGTCTACAGGCGGCTCGAACTCTACCGCGGTGAATGGCGCGCGCGGACCAATCAGCGGATCATGCCACAGCCGGCCGTGCAGATACATTTCACCGGGATGCGATTCGTCATAGCAGGGCCACTGGATGCCGCCCAGTTCCTCCAGCCGCCGGTAGCTCATGCCGCCGTGCATAGGGCTCAGCGTGCGCAACTCGTTCCATATGGATTCGGAGTGTGGCTCGCCCCAGTCATGGCCAAGACGCCGCGCCAGATCGTAGATGATCTCGGTATCGTCGCGCACGCCCTCAGGCGGAGGCACGGCGCGACGCACCCGCTGCACCCGGCGCTCGCTGGAGGTCACGGTGCCTTCGCTCTCGCACCAGCCTGCAGCGGCAGGAAGAATCACGTCCGCCAGCTCGGCGGTCTTGGTATAGAAGAGGTCCTGCACCACCAGGAATTCGAGTCCTCCCAGCAGCTTGAGCGCGTGGTGGCGATCCGCCTCGGAATCAGCGGGATTTTCACCCAGCACATAGAGTGTGGTCAGCTCTTTGCGCTCCATAGCGGCAAACATGTCGCTCAAATGCCAGCCTCGTTTGGGATGAATTTGCGCGCCCCATGCCTTTTCAAATTTGGCCCGTAAGTCTGTGTTCTCCACGTGCTGAAATCCCGGCAGCCGGTCCGGGATTGCGCCCATATCGCCGCCGCCCTGCACATTGTTCTGCCCACGCAAAGGATTGATGCCGCTTCCGTACCGTCCTACATGTCCGGTCAGCAGGGCCAGATTAATGAGCGCCAGCACGTTGTCCACGGCGTTATGGTGCTCGGTAATGCCCAGCGTCCAGCAGAGTTGTGCATGCTCCGCCTGAGCGTAAGCATGTGCCGCGTGGCGTATGACCTCCGCCGGGACTCCAGTATCGCGCTCCGCGCGCTCCAGCGTGTAGCTCTCTACCTGCGCGCGATACGCCTCAAATCCGCTGGTGGCATGTTCAATAAACTTCGTATGGGCCAGCCCGGAAAGAATAATCTCCCGGCCCATGGCATTGGCCAGCGAGATGTCTGAACCTACGGTGAGCCCCAGCCACACATCGGCCCACTGGGCTGAACTGGTGCGCCGCGGATCAATCACATACATCCGTGCTCCATTCCGTATGCCCTTCAGCACGTGGTGGAAGAAGATAGGATGCGTCTCCCGTGCGTTCGAACCCCAGAGCAGGATCACATTCGTTTCTTCCATCTCGCGGTACGAACTGGTGCCGCCGCCCGCTCCAAAAACCGTCGCCAGACCGGCGACGCTGGGAGCGTGTCAAGTCCGGTTGCAGCTATCTATATTGTTCGTCCCCATCACGGACCGGACAAACTTCTGGGTAGTGTAGTTGAGCTCGTTCGTGGTCTTCGAGCAGCTAAACATCCCAAAATCGCGCGGATCGTTCTTCTCAATTGATCTGCGCAAGCCCTTGGCCACGCGGTCCATGGCTTCGTCCCAGGTGACAGGATGATGCCCCCCGTTCTTGCGGACAAGTGGCTGAGTCAGGCGGCCCTTACTTGGTATTGACATAAATGCACATCCACCCCGCTAAATCGTAGCACTTTTCGCCTTGAACCTTATTTTGGCCCGAAAGTGACACACATTTCTTCATCCCGAGCGAAATAGCAGTACAAGGCGCGGGCTTTCACTTTCTGCCAACTGGCGCACTTGCCGCGGGCGGAGGTGATTGGAAAAGCTGCCGCGCGTTCTTCCAAAGCTGCGTGATTCCCCAGCCCCAGGGAAGCCCGACAAACAACCACGCCAGGAGCACCAGAATTGCCGGTGTCTTCTTATCGTTTTCCATGATTGGTTCCTTTCAAGATTGCTGCACCGCTGATGCCAACTCGCCAGTCATGACTCTGCTTGCTGTCTTTTCCCCCTGGTACCAGTGCTTGGGATCGACGGGCCGCACGAAAGCGTTGGCTATGAATCCCACGGCCAGCAGTGCGACCATGACATAGAGGACCGTCGAGTAGGTATCGGCCAGAGGCACGCCGCGGTCTTTCAGATATTCGCGAATATAGTTCACCAGCACCGGTCCAAAAATTCCGGCAACGGACCATGCGGTCAGCAAGCGGCCGTGAATGGCGCCAACCTCCATCGTCCCAAACAAGTCGCGCAGGTAGGCCGGGATCGTCGCGAACCCGCCTCCATACATGGACACAATGACGGCGACAATGGCCACAAACAAGGGGATGCTGTTCAGCCCGCTGACGCCGGTCCGGGGAGCCAGGTAGTAAAGAATTGCGCCCAGGACAAAGAATATGTAATAGGTGTTTTTCCGGCCAATGTAGTCGGAAACAGTGGACCAGATGAACCGCCCTCCCATGTTAAACAGGCTGAGCAGCGCCACAAAGCCGGCTGCCGCCGTGGGGCCAACCCTGCCCTTGAACAGCTCGCGGATCATGGGCGAGGCCTGCTCCAGAATGCCGATTCCCGCGGTGACGTTCATGCACAGGACAATCCACAGCAGCCAGAATTGCGGCGTCAGGGAGGCCGCATTGACCTCAACGTTGTGCGCCGTAACCAGGGCTTTGGGTTTTACTGGCGCAGTCCAACCCTCGGGCTTCCATCCCTCTTGAGGAATGCGCACGGTAAAGACGCCGAACATCATCGCGACGAAATAGATCGCGCCCATCGTCAGGAAGGTCGCTTCCACGCCCAGGCCGTGCTCGGTGCGGAAATGGTCCATCAGGTTTCTGGCCAGCGGAGCGCCTATGAGCGCGCCTCCGCCAAAACCCATAATGGCCATTCCTGTGGCCATGCCCGGGCGGTCCGGAAACCATTTGATCAAAGTTGAAACAGGAGAGATGTAACCTAACCCCAGGCCAATGCCTCCAATCACTCCGTAGCCAATGTAGAGGAGCCAGAGTTGGTGAATCTGGACGCCTACGGCAGAGATAAAGAAGCCGCTGGCGAAACACACCGCGGAGGCGAACATCGCCTTGCGCGGACCTGCGCGCTCCAGCCACTTGCCGAACACCGCGGCGGAAAGCCCCAGGAAGACAATTGCCAGGCTGAAGATCCACCCAAGATCGGTGAATTTCCAATCAGCAGGGTTCGGGCTGTCCACTCCGGGCAGGGCATTGAGACCTCCGCCCGCGCCCGCTACGTGAATCAGGTAGTTCAGTGGTTTTTTGAATACGCTGAAGGCATAGGCTTGCCCGATTGCCAGGTGGATTGAAAGGGCAGCCGGAGGGACCAGCCATCGGCTGAATCCCGGTTTAGCAACAGAGTGGCTGCGATCAAGAAAGGAGAACAGGGCCATGGCGCGTGACCTCACTCTTCAATATGGTTTCAGCTTTTCCGGCGAATTTCCGGAAGGTGCATTGGACTGCGTCCGGCTTTCGCTTCACGCTCTATCCGGCGTTTGGCCGGACGTTTGCTGCGACGGCATGTTTTTGCGGGAAGAAGCTTAACATATCGCCATGCGATATAGATAGCATTTTTACGCTGCGTTTAACCGGGTGGGAACAACTGGTGGCGGTAGGAAGTTTACGTGCGATCTCGCTGCACTCAATCTCGGCCCCGGAACTGGATGATCCTCCGGCGATCGCGTTTCGAAGGCCTCCCGGCGGGCGCCGGCGCGGTTTCGAACCGCATCTTCTCTTTACGCTCCGCCGCGGCCTTCAGCCGCAACTCGCGGCTGGTCTCCGTTTCGCGGTAGAGGGTTTGCGCCACGGAAGCCGGGCCGCGCACCTCGCTCAGAAGCAGGACCTCCACGTGAAAGTCGCCGCCGTCATTGGTTACTCGCAACATGTCTCCAATGCGGACGTCGCGCGCAGCCTTGGCGGGCTGCCCATTGGATTGAATCCTGCCCAGTTCGCAGGCGCGCGCGGCCAATGCTCGCGTCTTGAAGAACCTGGCGGCCCAAAGCCACTTGTCCATCCGCACGGAAGTCATGATTCTATTTTCCTATAGGAATGGGCATTGCAGCCGGCATCCGTGTGAGTGCTTTATTCGGGCCCGCCGGTTCTGTGGGAAAATAACGGTCTGTGTTTCAGCCACTAACCCAGCGTAAGGAATGGAAGTTCTTCGCAGTCCTGCCCAAGGCAGCCCCCGGCCTCGCTGCTGCCTGGTGGACGGTCCTCCTGCTTCGAGGGACCCTGCCGGCGGCATTCGCTATCGCCATGGGTGTGCTCGTCGGCGCCGTGCAACGTGGCGTGCCGCTCGCTGATCCACTCGCATTTGCCGGCACGGTTTTCGTGCTGCTTCAGGTGCTCAGCCCGATTCATCAGGCAGTCAGCGCCAACCTCGGCGACCGCACCGCCGCCTGGCTCTACGACCGGCTTACCGAGGCTTGCGTGCGCCCGCCAGGAATGGGTCATCTTGAAGACCCTAAGCTCACTAACGACCTCACCGTCGCCCGCGATTTCGACCTCGGGATGACCGGTCCGCCACTGTCAATCTCCATGGATTTCATCGCCAACGGCATGGTGGAGATGATTGGCGGTGTTGCATCGGCAGTAATCCTGGCCCGGTACGCGTGGTGGGCGTCTATCTTGCTCGCGGGCGCGTGGCTGGCCACGCACTGGCTTTTGCGCGAGAGCGCGGTCTGGCGCGACCGCAACACCGAGGAGGTGCGCGGCGCACAACGCGATGCCGAGTACGCCTACCGCCTCGCAGTGGACCCGCCCGCCAGCAAAGAGTTGCGGCTGTTCGGCCTTGCCCGCTGGACGATCGACCGTTTCACTGCCCGCCGCACTCGCTTGCACGAGCTTCAGTATGCGGCCACACGTCTGCGCGAGCGTCCGGTCATCTGGAGCATGCTCCTCGTCGTCTCGGCAAACGTTCTGGTGTTCTGGTTGCTGGGGAGCGCCGCTATTCATGGCCACCTCAGCCTTGGGGCGGTCGTGGTCTACGCGCAGAGCGCTGTGGGCGTATCCATGATCGCGTTCGGCGGATTCAGTTGGGCGCTCGATGGAGCGGCTGCCCCGGTCGCCGCGGTGCTGCGGCTCGAGCCTGCAATGCGTCCTGCCGGCGAGTTGCGCTCCGGCGATCGCCGCGCGAGTGCGCAACCTGCGCGTGAGATTCGCCTTCGCGATGTCACCTTCGCCTACCCTGGCGGCGTTCCAGTGCTGGAGCACTTCGACCTCACTATTCCCGCCGGCTCGTCACTCGCCATCGTGGGACAGAACGGCGCCGGCAAGACCACCCTGGCCAAGCTGCTGTGCCGCTTGTACGATCCGCAGTCAGGCGCCATCGAGATTGATGGCGTTGACCTGCGCGAGTTCGATCTTGCCTCGTGGCGCTCGCGTGTCGCGGCCGTGTTTCAGGATTTCATCCGCCTGGAATTGCCATTGCGCGATAATGTCGCCCCGGCAGGCGCGCCGGACGATGTCATCCGCGCCGCGCTTGAATCCGCCGGAGCGACGAACCTGGCATCACTGAGTACGATACTGGCTCGTGGGTATGACGGTGGCACTGATCTGTCAGGCGGCCAATGGCAGCGTATTGCCCTCGCTCGCGCCCTGGCATCGGTCAAGCTTGGAGCCGGCGTAGTGCTGCTCGATGAGCCCACCGCGCAGCTCGACGTGCGCGGGGAAGCCGAGATCTTTGATCGTCTGCTCGCCGCCACCCGCCATTGCACGACCATCCTGATCTCCCATCGTTTTTCCACCGTCCGCCATGCCGACCGAATCTGCGTGCTCGAGCACGGCCGCGTCATCGAACTCGGCACGCACGACGAGTTGATGGCGTTGGCTGGGCGCTATCGCACCATGTTCGATATGCAGGCGCAGCGCTTCAACGTCCTGGGGGAAGCAGAAGCGGAGGAGGGAACAACCTATGACGTCCTCTCCTGATCGAGATCGCGCCATTGGGCCGTTGCCTCCGGCGCTCTCGTCGATGTGGCGGTTGTGCAAGCTGGGCTATCGGCACGAGCCGCGTCTGATGGCCGTATCGTTCGTCCTCTCGCAACTCGCTGCCCTGCCCGATGCCCTCCTCGCATTGTGGCTAATGCTGCTCGGCAAAGGCATCCTGGAGCACCGGACCGGCATGGTGCAAGGCGCGGCCATCGGCCTCGGCGTTTCCGCGGCCGCCACCTGGTTTCTCCGCACCGTCAGCACCCGCGTGCAGCGGCGTTTCCGTGACAAGGTGACCATCGCGCTCGAATCGCACGTCGCGCAACTGCAGGCATCGGTCGCAACCATCGCGCATCAGGAGCGCCCGGAGTATCTCGACCGGCTCTCCATGCTCCGCAACCAGGTGTTCGTGCTCGACCACATGTACATGTCGGTGTTTTCCACGCTCGGATGGATTTTGCGGCTGGGCGTCACCCTGGCCTTGCTTGTGTCGATCCATCCGGCGCTCATCCTGCTCGCGGTGTTTGCCGTACCGACCGTGTTGACATCCACGTGGCGGCCCCAGGTCGAGAGGTCCGCCCAGGAGCGTGGAGCACAAACCAATCGGCTCGCCCGTCACCTGTTCACGATCGCCACCACTGCCCCGCCGGGCAAGGAAGTGCGCGTCACCGGCATCGGAGAACTGCTGGTTTCAGAACGCCGGTCGGCGTGGGAGAGCGGCTACGGACCGGTGGCGGCCGCTCGCTGGGGTTCTGCTTTGTGGCATACGCTTGCGTGGGCCATATTCGGCTTAGCGTATGTGGGCGCGGTCGTGTTCGTCTCGTCCAGCCTTGGCGCGCCTGCCAGCCAGGTGCTGCTGGTGCTCGCCGCAGGTGCGCGGTTGTCGGCATACATCGGCGCCACTGTGGGCGAGGTTGGATTCCTGCGCGGATTCTGGATGGACGGCTCGCGGCGTCTCGCGTGGCTTGAGGACTACGCCGCCTCCGTCGCTGCGGCGGGCGGTCTCCCGGCTCCCACCGTGTTGCGCCACGGCATCCGGCTCGACCATGTATCGTTCGCCTACCCCGGCACCTCACGCGTTGTGCTGGATGATGTATCGCTTACTCTGCCTGCGGGCGCGGTCGTCGCCATCGTGGGTGAGAACGGCGCCGGCAAGACCACCTTGGTCAAGCTGCTGGCCAAGATGTACGAGCCTTCGTCCGGTTCCATCCTGCTGGACGAGACGCCGTTAGCCCGCGTGTCTGCCGCCGAGTGGCGAGACCGGCTCGCTGGCGCGTTCCAGGATTTTTTCCGCTTTGAATTCCGCGCCGGGCACACCGTTGGTCTAGGCGATGTTCCACGGCTGGATGACGAGCTCGCTGTAGTCGCGGCCGTCGAGCGCGCAGGCGCCGGCGACGTCGTCGCCCGGCTGTCCTCAGGCCTCGATACCCAGCTCGGTCCCACCTGGCCGCGCGGAGTCGAGCTATCATTCGGCCAGTGGCAGAAGCTTGCTCTGGCCCGTGGCTTCATGCGCGATCTGCCGCTGCTCCTGGTCCTGGATGAACCCACCGCCGCCCTGGACGCCGAGACGGAGCACGCACTCTTCGAGCGTTATGCCGCTGCAGCGCGCAGCACCGGCGAGAGCGCCAGCGGCTGCATCACCATCCTGGTGTCGCACCGTTTCTCCACCGTCCGTATGGCCGATCTCATCGTCGTGCTCGATGGCGCACGGCTCGTGGAAGTAGGTACGCATGATGAACTGATGGCCAAGGGCGGTCAGTACTCGGAGCTGTACGGCATCCAGGCCGCCGCCTACCGTTGAGCGTTGGACCGAGAACTGGCGAACCGAGACCTGGCACCGCGCAGTCGCAATCGAGAGACATCGGGAGAATGATCAAAAATGGCCATCGAAAAGTTCAACATCAACGTAGCGGAAGCCGTGCTCGCAGATCTGAACCGACGGCTCGATGCTATGCGCTGGCCGGACGCGCTTGACAACGTTGGTTGGGAGATGGGCTCAAGTCTCAGCTACATGCAATCGCTGGCCGAGTACTGGCGGAAGACCTACGACTGGCGGCGGCAAGAGGCGGCGCTGAACCAACTTCCTCAATATCGAATCGCCGTCGATGGATTCCACATCCACTTTGCGCATGTCCGCAGCAAGGCTCCAAAACCGCTGCCGCTCATCATCACTCATGGCTGGCCGGGAAGCTTCATGGAAATGGCGAAGATCATCCCGCTTCTGACCGATCCCGAGGCCCACGGCGGAAAAGCGGAAGATGCCTTCGATGTGGTCGTCCCGTCGTTACCGGGTTATGGATTCTCTGACCGTCCCCGGGAGCGCGGCATGAATCCGTTCAAGGTGGCGGAACTGTGGGCCCGATTGATGGGAGAACTAGGCTACGAGCGCTTCGCTGCCCAGGGCGGCGATTGGGGAGCGGCCGTTTCTACAGCCCTCGGCCTCGACCATGCTCAACGCATCATCGGGATTCACCTCAACTACATTGCCGGACGCTTTCTTCTCGGCGGCACATTGAACCAGCCTCCGGCAGACGATGTTGCCAAATCCTACCTTGGGGAACTTCGTGGATGGTGGGACCTCGAGGGCGGGTACAGCCATATTCAAAGTACTAAACCGCAAACGCTGGGATATGGGCTGAACGATTCCCCTGTGGGCCTCGCCGCCTGGATCATTGAAAAATTTCGCACATGGAGTGACTGCTCGGGTGACGTGGAGAGCATCTTCACGCGGGATGAACTGCTGACCAACGTCATGATCTACTGGGCCACGCAGACCATTCATTCCTCAACTCGCCTGTATTATGAAACGCGCGAGCACCCGTTTCAGCTTTCACCCACCAACCGCGTAAAGCCTCCCGTGGCCGTGGCCCTCTTTCCCAAAGAGATTGCTATGCCGCCGCGCGCGCTGGCAGAGCGCGGCTACAACATCGTGCGCTGGACGGCAATGCCCAGGGGTGGCCACTTTGCGGCAATGGAGGAACCCGAGCTTCTCGCGCAAGATTTACGGGAATTCTTCCGCCCCCTGCGCTAAAGCGGTTCCCCGGTTGCTGACTTTACAGCTTGCGGAAAGACTCTTCAAAATGTTCCAGAGTTCCTGCGCCGTCCAGGAGTGCGACAAATGAAATCCAATCCGTTATGGGTCCTTTTGCTTCTAGCGTTCCCCCTACCAAGCCTCTCCCAAACACCTTCACCGCAGACGCGAGCACAGCTCACGGCTGAAGACTACGCACGTTCCAATCAGATGCAGGCCGGCGTCCTCCTGCACAAGCTGAAAAATGGATTTGTGGTACCACACTGGATCGGCCAGCATGATGAGTTCTGGTATGTTCGCGACACTACGAAAGGCCGCGAATTTGTTCTGGTGGACGCGTCCACCGGCCGCGCTCAGCCCGCCTTTGACCACCAGGCGTTGGCGCAGGCCTTTGCCAAAGCCGGCGGAACACCGGCCACAGCAGACTTTTTGCCGTTCGGAGACCTTGCCTTCACCGCTGATCGCAGCTCGGTCCGCATCAAGGCTCGCGGCAAGGAGTATGACTGCAAGCTCCAACCGGCGAGCTGTTCTCCCGGGACGCCGGTCTTCCCGCCGCCTCCTTTGGAGATTACCTTTTTCTCGCCCAGGGCGCCAGGTCAGGCTGGTGATCCCAACGAGGGTCTGCTGATCTCTCCCGACAAGAAGTGGGGTGTATTTACCCGTGACAACAATCTCTGGCTGCGCGATGTCGGGACGCAGCAGGACCGCCAGCTTACCCGCGATGGGGTCGAGCATTTTGGCTATGGCGCCTATCTGGGCGAATTTGATGACGCCTCCATTCCCCGCGAGCGCGCGCTCCAGGCTGGGCACCATCTGCCTCCCATGGCCTCGTACTGGTCGCCCGACTCGCGCACCGTAATCGTTCCCCATGCCGATGAGCGTCACGTAGCCGACTATCCCTACGTGGAGACCGCCCCCGCGGATGGCAGCTTCCGCCCCAAGTTGCACCTCGTACGCATGGCCCTGGTGGGTGAGAAGCCGCCTGTCCTTGAGTGGCTGGCCTTTGACGTTCCGTCCGGGACCTGGCGTCGTATCAACTTTCCCTATGACAAGCTTCTGGCCGTCGATCCTGACGGCCTGCCCATTCGTAAGAAGTGGTGGAGCGCCGATGGTCGCCATCTATATGCCGTGGCGGTCGGCGAAAATATGGAGTCAGGATTCTTGTTCGACGTGGATATCGCCACCGGCAACGTGCGCACCGTGGTGGAAGAACATATGATGCCGCGCATGGAGATGAGCCCGAGTCCCTGGGATTCTCCCGACGTGTGGATCAGCGTTGATGGCAAAGATGTAGTCTGGTTTTCTGAGCGCGATGGATGGGGCCACCTCTATCTCTACGACGGGCAGACAGGAAAGCTGAAGAACCAGATCACCCGCGGCGAGTGGCTGGTGCGAGACATCATCCAGGTCGACCAGCAGCGCCGCCGGATCTACTTCACCGCCTCCGGACGCGAAGCCGGGAATCCTTGCTACCGCTATCTATATCGCGTGAACTTTGATGGCTCTGGTCTCACGCTGCTCTCACCCGAGCGCGCCGACCACATGCTTACCAGCCGGGAAGATAGACCGCTCGGCCTGGATGCCGTTGAGGGTTACGATGCAGTCTCTCCCAGCGGCAAGTTTGTGGTCTACAATTTTTCCACTCCCGATCAGCCTCCACAGACAGTGATTCGTTCCACGGATGATGGAAAGCTGGTCTCGAATTTCGAGAAAGCCGATGCCACGGCACTCTTCGCCGCGCACTATCATCCGCCGGAAGAATTCGTAGCCAAAGCCGCCGACGGCAAGACGGACCTCTGGAGCCTGGTCTACAAGCCCAGTGATTTTGATCCGGCGAAGCGCTACCCGGTCATCGATCTTGAATATGCCACGCCGGTGACTCCGGTGGTCCCGCGAAACTTTCTCCACGCCATCTACGGCGTGCCCTCTTTCCCCACGAGCGCAATGCTGGCCGAGCTGGGATTCATCGTGGTGGCCATTGACGCCCGCGGCACTCCCTACCGTTCCCGCCAGTTCTCTCAGGCCGGCTACGGCGAACTCAATATGATTGGATTGGATGATCATGTGGCCGTGATCAAGCAGCTGAGTGAGCAATTCAGTTACGTCGATACGGGCCGGGTAGGAATCGTGGGTGGTTCCTTTGGCGGATGGAGTGCCATCTGGGGAATGCTGAACTTCCCGGACTTCTTCAAAGTAGGAGTTGCTGATGTTCCCCCCGGAGGCATGCACAATGTCTATCCTTGCGAGGAATGGTATGGCTACCAGGGCCCGCCTGTTTATAGTGATGGCACTCACCTTCGCCCCACGCCCAACGAAGTGCCGCAGAATTGGAAGATAATTGACATGCGGCAAAAAGCCGCAAACCTGAAGGGCCACCTGCTCATCCTGATGGCCGAACTGGATGAAAATGTGCCGCCGGGTTCCACCAACCAGTTTCTGGATGCGCTTATAAAAGCCGACAAAGACTTTGATCTGGTGTACCTGATGGGGGCAGGCCACGCAACCCAATTTGCCCAGTACACAACCCGCCGCACCTACGATTACCTGGTGCGTTACCTGATGGGCGCAGAACCTCCGGTGCATTGAATGGACTCGCTCATCTCCCGGTAAGCGGAATCACCTGCCGATTGTTATGGAGCACATCCTCGATAGTTACGCTGTCTTTTGAGACTTCTAGAACTTTGTAGTGTCTTCCAACGGTATCGCCCGGTGTAGCTACAAAGATATCCTCGTGATCTTGGAGAAAAATACGCCGAGATTCCTTGTACTTGTCAGCAAAGCCATAAAACTTGAAAGGGATTGGCGTTGAAAGTTGCACTGTTTCCGGCTTTGTCCCGCTGCCGCTCTCCGGCGGGGTTACGGAGGATTTGTGGGATTCGATCCTGGTCTCTTGCATACGGAAGATATTTCTTCCACCGATCTCATATGTCCCCTGCTGACTCAATGGCAGGGTATCCACAAGAAACCTTGCCTCCTCAAGAGTTCTTTGCCGTGTACCGGGCCTCTTCGGAGGAGCTGCGCTTGCTGCAGCGCCGGAAGGAACAGGTGAAGCCATTTGCTCCGATTGCCGGCTGTTATAAATTGCCACCATTGCGACCGTCGCCGACAGCACGATCAGCCAGAGAAGTTGCTTCCTGTTCTCCGTCCCTATTCGCAACATGAGATTCTCACCCCCAACCGTAAGAACGAGAAACCGAGAATTTCTTGCAGCGACACTGTAGGTTGATCGTTATCATGGAAATCTCGGACGCTCATGATTACTCTCGAACCAATCACCCGACAAAACGCACTAATCTTCAAGGCCGCTCGCCTTCGCGCGCTCCAGGATGCTCCGAGCGCCTTCGGCTCGACCTACGCCAAAGAGTCTCAGCTTACGGATGCCGATTGGTTCAAACGCGCAGCCGATTGGAGCGGAGAGAGAAAAATCTTGTACCTCGCCACGGATGGAGACGCCGGGAACGCCCCCTGCGGCATCGGCGGCACGCTTCTCGATCCGGATGATGCAATCCGTGCGCAACTGGTCTCCATGTGGACGGCTCCCACGCACCGTCAGCGGGGCGTCGGTCGTCTGATAGTGAATGAGGCTATCGCCTGGGCTCGCCTGCGCGGGGCTCATACTGTGCAGTTGATGGTGACGAGCGTCAACCAAACCGCCATTACCTTCTACCATCGCCTGGGATTCACCCTAACCGGACGCACCGAACCCTATCCCAACGACCCGGCTGTGATCGAATATGAAATGTCCCGGCCTGTGGTGCCTCTTTAGATCAATCTCACTTTTCTGATTGGTTGTATCAATGGAATTCAGTCAGCGCCGATGGCAAGGTTGTAGTCTGGGTTCTGAGCGCGATGGATGGGCCACCTCTATCTCTATGACGGCCAGACAGGCAAGCTGAAAGACCAGATCACCTGCGGCGAGTGGATCGAGCGAGACATCATCCAGGTGGACCAGCTGCGTCGCCTGATCTGCTTCAGCGCCTCCGGACGCGAAGCCGGTAAAGCCTTACTACCGCTATCTATATCGCGTAACTTTGATGGCTCTGGTCTCACGCCGCTCTCGCGCGGTGCGGGCCAGAAACTGGCTTTTATCTGCGACCATCTGCGAAAATCTGCGGCAAGACAAAAATATGTGCGGACGCTTCCGACTCTCGCGGCATGGCAAAGAAGTAGCAGAAGACTTCGCTGTCGAAGACGAACTCGAATGGACGCCCCGCTACAACATCGCCCCGACAGACGTGATTCCCACCATCCGCCAAGACTCCGTCCGCCCGGTGCGTAGATTCTCCCTGGCCCGCTGGGGCCTGATTCCATACTGGGCGAAGGACTCCGCAATCGGATTTAAGACCATCAACGCCATGTCGGAAACGGCGGCTTCCAAACCCGCATTTCGGGAGGCCATCCAACGGAGGCGATGCCTGATTCCGGCAGACGCTTTTTACGAATGGAAGACCTTGGGTCCAAAGCAAAAGCAGCCCTACAGCTTTGGCATGGCCGATGGTTCAATGTTCGCCTTTGCCGGCCTGTGGGACCGATGGAAAGATCCGAACCAGCAGACCGTGGAATCGTGCACCATCCTTACCACCAACGCCAACGCCCTGGTGTCAGACGTTCACAACCGCATGCCCGTAATTCTCCGTCGAGAAGATTACGACTTTTGGCTGGATCCAGGCATAAGCGACCCCGCCAGAATCGCTGATTTGTTGAGGCCTTTCGATCCACGATGGATGAAGAAGTACCCGGTAAGCACCCGCGTGAACTCCGTTAAAAACGACGACCCCGAATGCGCCAGGGAAATCACCCTCCCGGAACAATCCGCACGCAATCTTTTCCAATAACTAGATTTTGGCCGTGCCCGCGAGTCTCCCTGGTAGGTGTTGGGATTCAGGGTGTTGCTTTCCCTATCACCTGCTGAAAATCCGCCGTGGCGGGTCCCCTGTGACCTGTTACCTTCTTCTGTACCAAGTGCTAAATACGGAATCCCACTTTGCACTTGGCGGCAATCAACTTTCGCATTAAACTACGCGCATTCTTTCCCTTTAACAAAGAACAACACAACCGCCGTTCATCAACAGGAGGAAAATCGCTATGACCGCACCCGCCACAAATACCGCAAAACCGCCGCGCCGGAAATCATGGATTGTCTTGATTAGCCTGTTGATTGCCCTGTCCGGGGTGGGAGGCACGTGGTGGTGGATTGAAGGAACCTCTGTGGCGGATTGCGTCAGCGTCGCCCACGAGGGCTTTCGTCCCATTGGCGACCGTCTCAAGCGCTTCCTGGGAAAAGTACAGGAGAACACTGCGGGCTGCCGGGGCGGCGACAACGCGCAAAAGTATCGCGCCACTCCCTGGCTTGACTGGACCAACTATTGGGGTACCGCAGATGCGAATTCCAAAGGATTGCCCTGGACCACGCAGACGCAGCGCGGCGTCCTCGGCGCACTCACTGACGTTGAGTACCAGCGCATTGAACTCATCAAGTTCAACATCCTCGATAACAGCAACACCTTTGAAGCCTTCACCAACGGCAAAGCTGGAATTCCCGGCCCGTCACTGAAAGCCTGGCCGGAGATGCGGCTGGCCAGGGACAATCCCAACTACAAAGCCGTGGGCGGTGATAACGACCAGCTTTGCACCGGCGACCTGGTTCGCTTCCGTACCCTCACCGGCATCTGCAATGACATTCGAAACCCCGCCATGGGCGCGACTAACCAGTTGTTTGCCCGCATGGTCGAGTTTGAAACCACCTATCCTGACCTGGGCAAGAATGAGTTGGCCAAAAACCGGCACGGAGGCCGCATCAGCTTGTTTCAGCCCGATCCGCAGGTCATCAGTCGCAAGCTGTTCACCCGCCCTCAATCGCATCCGGAAAAATGCCGCGCCGGTCTGGGGCTGGATGGCAACTCCAAAGATGCTGAGTGCGATTACAGTCCCGCTCCTGCGTTCAACGTGCTGGCCGCGTTTTGGATCCAGTTCATGACCCACGATTGGTTTTCTCACCTGGAAGAAGGCCATAACGCGCCTGCAATGGAATCCACCGGCTGCCAGAATCTGAGTCCGGAAGATGTAAAGAAGCTGGGTTGCCGCCCTGGCGATCGCGTGGACAGCTCTTTCATCGCCAATTCGACTGACCCTGGAACTTTTCAATCCAACGGCAAGACCTACATCAATCGTGCCTATAAGACCACCAGCAACAACGTCACCGCATGGTGGGACGCCTCCCAACTCTATGGTTACGATGAAACCTCATTGAAGCGCGTCAAGCGAGACCCCAAGGACAACGCCAGGCTGCTGCTGACCAAAAGCGGGAAAGATACGCTGCTGCCGCTATTGCAGCCGGGCGATCCCATGAATCCTGCATGGGCCGGCCAGGAAGCAACGGCCTTTCCTGACAACTGGAACATCGGCATGAGCTTTTACCACAACCTCTTTGCCCGGGAGCACAACTCCTTCGTGGATGCCTTCCGGAAAAAGACAGCCGCCGCTCCGGATGAGGATTCCGGACTGCGCAATCCCAGCAATCCCGACCGCATAATTCGCAACAAGGATGTGACCGATGAGGAACTGTTCCAGGTGGCGCGCTTGGTAGTGGCGGCGGAAATTGCCAAGATCCACACCATCGAGTGGACTACTCAACTTCTTTACAACGAACCTCTATATCAGGGCATGAATGCGAACTGGAGCGGGCTGCTGAGAGGGAAGAACGAAGTTGCCACCAAGGCCTTGCAGGAAGTTATCAGCCACATCGGTCGTGACACCGGCGCTAAATCGAATGAATGGTATTCGGTTTTTGCCTCCGGACCCGGAATCGTAGGCCAGGGGAGCAATAAACCAGGATGGAATATCGCCAACCCTGACGACATCAACGGCGGCACGAACCATTTCGGCGTTCCCTTTAATTTTCCCGAGGAATTCGTTACTGTCTACCGGCTGCATCCTCTGGTGCCGGACCTGATCGAATTGCGCGACTGGCAGAACGATCCCAATGTGGTCCGCCAGAAAGTGCCGGTAGCCAAGACCTTCCGCTCCGGCGCAACCGGGGAAATGCAATCCAACGGCCTGGCCAACTGGGCGCTCAGTATGGGACGGCAGCGCTCCGGCACTCTCACCCTGCAGAACCATCCGCAGTTTCTCCAGAACCTGCCCATGCCCCGATTGAATACAGAAACCAACATGCTGGATGTCCCGGCGCTGGATATCCTCCGCGATCGCGAGCGGGGCGTGCCGCGCTTCAACGAGCTCCGCCGGGAGTTGGGACTCAGGCAGCTCACCAGCTTTGATGACTACGTGGACCAGCACCTCGCCGCCGGCACGCCGGCGCGTTCGCAGCAGGAAGATCTGGTCAAGACCCTGCGTGAGGTCTACGGCCAGCACAAGTGTGACGCCTCCAAAATCATCACAGACGTGCAACTCAACGATGATGGCACCCAGATTAACGACTGCCTCGGCCATCCCAACGGCAGCCTGGTGGATAACGTGGAAGACCTGGACGCCGTAGTAGGCTGGCTGGCGGAAACGACGCGCCCGCACGGCTTCGCCATCTCCGAGACGCAGTTCCAGATCTTCATCCTCAACGCATCCCGCCGCCTCTTCAGCGATCGCTTCTTTACCTCCAGTTTCCGGCCCGAGTTCTATACGACGCTGGGAATCAAATGGGTCACGGAGAATGGCGACGGCCCAATGATGGAGAAAGGCAAGCCGAATGGCCACGAGCAGGAAGTCTCGCCGCTGAAGCGCATCCTGCTCAGGAACATCCCTGAGTTAGCTCCTGAACTGGAAAATGTGATCGACGTGTTCGATCCGTGGGCGCGCGATCGCGGCGAATACTACACGCTGGAGTGGAAGCCACGACCGGGGGCAGAATCGGACGAGGCGTTTAAGCACTGAAAAGTCTGGTAGATGTCCGTAATTTTGAAAACAATTCGCGCGGGACTTTATTGTATCTCTTTTAGATACAATAACTTACGAGCAGCATTGATCGCGGATGCGGTTTACATCCCGTTTTTCTTTGTGTCCCGCTGGTAGGGCGCCGAAAGATAGCGGCGCGCTTCGTCCAGGGCACCCTGCGTATTGTCGTTGGTCTGGATTGCCTGGCGGTACTCGTTGACCGCGCGCTCGCGCTGGCCGGTAATATCAAAGATTTTGCCCAGCCCGATGTGGCTCCAGACTTCCGTCCACTTGGGATCGTTATCGCCGTTGATGGCCTCACGGTATTCGTTGGCGGCAGACTGGTAGTTGCGCTGGACATAAAAAACTTCCGCAATGCGATAGTGGGCCAGCGAGCTGCCTTTGTTCACTTCCAGCGCTTTGTTGAATTCAGTGAGCGCCTCGGAAAGATTGCCTTGCTGCGTCAACTCCTGGCCGCGGCGGATGGCTACCCGCACCCGCAGATCGGCCGAGTTCTTGAGCACCCAATTGTTGGGATCGAGGGTGAGACGGCGCGGCTTGCCGAAGGTTTCCACCGAGAATGACGACTGGGTCCCGACCACCTCAACGCGCTTCATCTCGCTCTGGCCGTCGGTATCGACCTTGAGTTCCAGGGGCATGCGGAAGAGATCCAGGTCCTGGGAAACCTGCCCCACGATGCGGAAGCCCTTCTTGATGCGGAAGACGGTGTATTTCAATTTGAATTCAGGGGCGCCGGTGCCATCCACCCATTGAGAGAAGAAGGAGGTGAGTTTTTCTCCGGAGTTCTTTTCCGCAATCGCCTGGAGGTCGGCAACGCTGGCGGCTTTTCCGCCAAAAGCAAACATGAATTCCTTCATGCTCTTATCAAACGCGGCGTCTCCGATGACCCAACGCAGCATGTGGAAGATCATGCCGCCCTTGTCCATGGCCAGGGCCTGGAACTGGGAGGAGAATGTTTCCAGCTTGTTGATGCTGGAGAGCGGCACGGTGTCATAGGCGAGCGCGCCGACGGACATATCCTTGGTGGCTTCTTCAAAGGCCTGCTCGCCGGCAAAGTTCTGTACGTAGCGCATCTCCGAATTGCGCGCACCGCCATCCACCAGCCACCAATCATCCTTGCTGGCCGGGTTTACGGCCACGCCCCACCACTGGTGGGCGATGGTATCGGCCAGAAGCCGGTAGTTGGTTTTTTCCTGAATGTCGCGGCCAGCAATGGCTGCAATTTCCGGTCCCCACCAGGCGGGAACGGTATCGCCCGGCAGTTGGACCACGCGTAAAAACGGCGTGGTTGAGGGGCCGTAAATGCCGGAGAAATATTCCAGTTCTTTATTGGCCGTGTCGGCGTAGGCGGCGGCATACGGCTTTTTGTCGGGAAGAACGAAAACCCGCACCGTTCCGCTATCGGCCTCAACAAAGGGGCCGGCAATGATGGTGCCGGGGAAGCTTGGCTTTGTCCAGCTAAAGGTGGCGAGGGTCTTGGCGGCAGGGACCTGTTTGGAAGCCGGAACCAGACCGCTGCCGATGATGATGGTGCCCACAGGCGCGGTTACATTGATGGTGGCGGTAAAACGGTCAATGCCGTAATTGGTAATAGGAAACCAGCGCCCCGGATAGAGCAGGTAGGTGGACTCCTCGCCGATATAAGCCAGCTTCAGCCCCTCCACGGGACTATCGTCCGCGCTGGCGAGCTTGCCTTCGTAATCAAAGGTAATGGTGCCGGATGCACCCTTGGTCAAGCCGGTGGGGAAGGCAACACGGATCACGTTATCCTGACTGATGCGTTCAGCGGAGAGCGCCTTCCCATTCGCGTCCAGCACTTTGGTGACGCGCAGGGCATTGTTCAACTCAAAGCTGCCAAATTGAGTGTCATCCAGGGCAGTGAACTTGACTCGCACATGGGCGGTGAGCTGATGGGTCTGCGGGTAAATCTCGGCGTCTATCAAATAGTCTTCGGCTTTGACTCGTGACCTTTCCGCCGCGAGGGCGGGAAGGAGAAGAGAAAACATCAGGCCAACTAAGAGATAAGCACGTCGCAGGGGCGGTCGTGCAGTTTGCATGAGACACTCCAAAGCTGATGGCGATAATTGCCTTAGATGTAAATTCTTACAGAAAAGCTGCGTTTGCACCACAGCGACGGCGCCGGTTTTTAAGCGGATGCAATCGTCTGTGACTTCGGCTGGGACCTAATCGGGGATGCAATCGGTGCATCGGGCTATCGGTGCATCGGGTCATCAAAAAGAAACACCCAGAGCCTCAATGCATCACGCGCCGTCCTGATTCTAAACGGTTTAATCGACGACTCAAAAAAGTCACAGGCCAAGTTTGTGGACGCACCCTGATGAACGTTCTGCTATTGGCTGGAGTGCATAGAATCTGAGGACTTGATAATTCTTAACAATTGGGGGCACTCCCTTCACGCGCAAGGACGAGAACCGCGCCCGATGCGGATCGCTGGTTATCGATGCATCCGGTTGAATCTCGTTCGTTAACGGGCGGGACGCGAGAACACGAATAGCCGTTACCCAATGATCCTCGAGGCTCCGGTATTGCCAACTGCTTGGGGAACCGAAACTTGGGCGGAGCAGATCCCTTCCTTCAGTTTCGCAAGGTCGCTTCAGGACAGGCTAACAACTCTACGCACGCGCTGAAGACAACGCGCGTGCGCTTTACGGGACCTTTGATTGGATGACAGAGCGCTTATGTAATCGAGCATGACGACGAGGCAGACACCCGTGGCAGCACCCTCGTTCAGGGCTGGGAAGGGCGCTCCCCGGATGCTGACGCATGCTGGGCTGAAGCCCAGCATGGGGCTTTCACCGAGGGTTTCGCGTCAACTCATTTTTGAAATACGCCCATGATTTCGCGGGCGGCGCGCATGGCGGGTGGCTCGGCAGGGTCGCTATCGCGCAGCCGGGCCTGCACTTGTTGCAAATCGGCGATCATCTGCTGGCGGCGCGGGCCCTCGGGCAGGATGGCGCTCAACTCACGCACCACATTTGCGCCGGTAAAGTCGCGCTGGATCAGCTCGGGGACGATCCGGCGGCCGGCGATCAGGTTGGCCATGGCAAAGGTGTCCAGCCGGACGAGGCGGCGTCCCAACAGCCAGGTGATTGGAGAGAGGCGATAGACCACCACGAACGGGGTCCCCGCCAGGGCCGCTTCCACGGTGGCCGTTCCGCTGGCCACCACCGCCGCATGAGAGTGTTTCAAGGTGAGCCGGGAGTTCACGCTCAGCTTGATCTGCGCGCTCGCGGAGAGGAGCTGCTGCCGCAGCCAATCGCCCTGCAGCGTGGACGCCACCGGCAGAACGTATTCATATTGGCCGCCAAGCTTTTCCGCGGCCTGCAGCATGGGCGGCAGGTTCATCTGGACTTCTTTTTTCCGGCTGCCGGGGAGCAGGGCGATCCACTGCTTTGCCGGATCGAGCCCGTAACGGCCGGCAAATTCCTGGCGCGAGATTACCGGCTCGGGCGCATAGGCCATGGGATGCCCCACGTAAGAGACTTCAATGCCATGGCTTTTATAAAACTCCTGTTCAAAGGGAAAGATCACGATCATCTTGCGAACATACTTGCGAATCTGCCTGACACGGCCGGTGCGCCAGGCCCACACCTGAGGGCTGACAAAATAGAAAACAGGAATGTTCAACCGGTGAAGCCGGCGCGCGAGGCGCAGGTTGAAGTCAGGGAAATCAATGAGGACGGCAGCCTGGGGAAGGCGTTTCCGGGCCTCTTCCACCAAACCCTTGAATTTACGCCGAATGGCGGGAAGATGGGTGAGGACTTCAGCCAGGCCAACCACCGCGACTTCACTGGCATTGACCAGGAGTTTGCATCCGGCGGCGCGCATTTTCTCGCCGCCCATGCCGAAAAACCGGGAGTCCGGCGCGAGCTGTTGAATCGATTGGATGAGTTGCGCGCCGTAGTTATCGCCGGAGGCCTCTCCGGCGGAAATCAGGATCTGCATGCTCGACGATTATTACATTTCAGTTGGACGGGCTAGAGCGTTTTAGCAAATAGTGTGCCGCTTCGAACAGAAAGAAAGCACAAGGTCCCTCCGCCTCTCCACTCCCGTGGAGAAGCCTCGGGATGACGAAAGCCTGGAATGGGCGACTTTGGTCGTGGGCACGGTATTACCTAAATCGATCTAATTGGATTGAGCAGTGAATTGGGTAATTTCGTAAGTTGCCGGAGAGAGTTTGGCGGCCCGCGAGAGCTCAGGAAAAATCAACAGCAGATTCCTCGCTGCCGCTCGGAATGACAAGGCTTGAGCTGCAATTGACTTTAAGAGATGGATGATTTGCGACCCTGGTAAGTTGGTGATTGAAAAGCATGCGATGCGGATGTGTTAGTCCGTGTCCGATGATCCGATGACCCGGTGACCCGATGCCCCGATCTCTTCCAGTTCCTGTTCCTTGTACTGGAGTTGATAGAGCTTCCAGTATATTCCGCGTTTTGCCAGGAGTTCCTGGTGATTGCCGATCTCGCGCACCTGGCCTTTGTGCATGACAATGATCTTGTCAGCGCGCTGAATGGTGGAAAGGCGGTGGGCAATGATCACGGAGGTACGGCCTTCAACCATACGGCTGAGGGCGTCGCGAACGCGCAGCTCGGTTTCCGTGTCCACGCTAGAGGTGGCTTCATCGAGGACGAGAATTTTTGGATTGTGGGCCAGCGCGCGGGCAAAGGAGATGAGCTGCTTCTGGCCGGTGCTGAGGGTGCTGCCCCGCTCGAGCACCGGCGCGGCAAAGCCTTGCGGCAGGCCGCGGATAAAATCGGCCACGTTCACGCTCTCCGCGGCAGATTCCACCTGCTCATCGGAAACCCAGTGCGAGCCGAGGCGAATATTATTTTCAATGGTGCCGCTGAACAGGAAGGGGTCCTGAAGCACGACGCCAAAGCGGCGGCGCAAATCCTTGAGGTCCATATCGCGGAGGTCCACGCCATCCATCCTGATGGCGCCGCGCTGGATTTCATAAAAGCGCAGGAGAAGAGAGATGATGGTGGTTTTGCCGGCGCCGGTGTGGCCCACGATGGCAATGCTCTCGCCCGGCTCAATCACAAAGGAGACATCGCGCAGGATCCAGTCATAATCCGGTTCGCCGCCATTTGAACCGCCATTTGCGTCGCCATTCGCACTGACGGGAGCGTGGACGCCGTTCGCGCCGGCAGGCGGTTGAGTTTCCAGCTTCCGGTAGGCGAACCATACATGGTCAAATTCAATCCGTCCCTGGCCGGTGGTTTTGGCGGGAAGCGCAGGCGAGACGATTTCAACGGGCGTATCCAACAGCTTGAAGACGCGCTCGCTGGAGGCCATGGCCGCCTGGAGGATGTTGTATTTGTCACTCAGATCCTGAATGGGGCGGAAGAAACGTTGCGCATACTGCATGAAGGCCACCAGGACGCCGAGCATGGACGCGCCGGCAATCACGCGAAGGCCGCCAAACCAAAACACCAGCGCAATGGCAATGGTGGAAAGCACTTCCACCACCGGGTAATAGATGGCGTGGGCCAAGATGGCATCTTTAAAGGCGTCCATGTGCTGGGCGTTGACTTTGTCGAACTGCCGGTAGGCCTGTTCTTCACGGTTGAAGAGCTGCAATACTACAATCCCAGAGACGTGTTCCTGCAAATAGGCGTTGATGCGGGCAATGGCCACGCGAATGCGCCGGTAGGAGTCGCGCACCACCCGGCGAAAGAGCGCGGTGGCCCAGAAGATTCCGGGAAGGACGGCGAAGGTGATCAGAGCCAGCCACCAGTTCATGTACAGCATGATCCCGAGGATGCCGCCCAGCACGAATACATCCTCAAAAATGGCCACCACGCCGGTGGTGAACATATCGTTGAGGGCATCCACGTCCGAGGTGACGCGGGTGACGAGGCGGCCAACGGGATTCTTATCGAAGAAGCCGATGTGCATGTGCTGAAGATGACGGAAAATCTGGCTGCGCAGGTCGAACATGACTTTCTGCCCGGTCCACAGCATCAGGTACGTCTGGGTATATTCCAGCACGAAGCTGGCAAGCAGCGCGCCCACATAGAGCAGCGCAATCTGGCCGATTCCGGTGAGGGGATTCGAACTGAGCCACGCATCCAGCAAGCCGTGAGACTTGCCGCCGGTGGCAGTGAGATATTTGTCAATGGCAACCTTGGTGAAGTAGGGGCCGACCACGTCGCAGGCGGCCTTGAGGACAATGGCCACCAAAGGCACCACCACCTGCCACTTGTAAGGCCGGAGGTATCCCAGCAGCCGCTTCATCAGGCGGCTGTCATAGGCTTTGCCGAGTACCTCTTCTTCCTGCATGCGGGTCCCTTGAGTATTGTAAAAGATGGGAGTATTCAGTACTTAGTATTTGGTATTTAGCAAAAGCAAAACCCACGACCTTTGAAACGCAGAGGAAAGGAGGACACAGAGGGCACGGAGGAAAATCCGCCACGGCGGACTTTCAGCCCGCCACGGCGGACTTTCAGCAGGCTAAGAGCGGGCGGGTACTTCTATTTTTTCTCGATGATCACAAACTCATTACCCCGGACTCTCGACAATTCATCGAGAACCTGAGTCGCCAGCGGTCGAAGATCCGCCAGTTCGTTGGTTTTGGCGATTAATACAAGAACCGCAATGTTGAATTTAGGCAGATTCTGCTGGAAATAGAGATTTCGATCAACCGTAATGAAGACATGGAAACTCTGCTGCGCCAGATTCAGCAATTCGCCATTTTTCTTGCCCGCCCAGCCGATTTCCTGAACCGTTGATATGTCGTGGCCCGATAGTTCATGGCGAAACCGCCGATCCACACATTCATCCAGCAGGACTTTCACTGAACTGTCGCCAAAATTCGCTCTCCAGCTTCATCAAGAAGGGCAATCAGTTGTTCGCGTTTCACGGATGGAAATCCATCCAAAAAACTATCGATGGATTCACCCGCTTTGATGTATTCGAGGAAGGTTTGCACCGGGACGCGCGTACCAGCAAAGACCGGCGTGCCACCCATGATCTCAGGCGAGATGGTGATAATTTGTTTGTTCATCAATAAGGAATCGTATGAAAACCTGACAGTAATATCAAGCTGGATATGATCATGAAGCCGTCCCGCATTAGTTCCGCCGCGCAGACTGCTGGCTTTGGGTGTCCGAGCCTTGCCCGCTACTCTTAGTTGAGGACACTCGTTCAGACTTCAACTGGCCGTTCCCACGTAGTATTCTTGCGAATTATGGGCGAGCTCGGCATATACGGAATCCCACTCCTTTGTTTGGCTTTTCTCGGTGCTTTTGCTGGGGTCTTGATTCCTTGGCAAGCGCGTTCTGCCAACAAAGATCGGGCAGAGATACTAAAGAGCACAGCGAAAGAATTTACAAAGATTTTGAAATGTACTTAGAGGTCGTATTGGGGCTCGTGGCAGCATTTGGATACATTAGGTTCGATAAGTACGAGAAGGATGCCCGCCTGGCAAGGCAGGCACTCGTGATTGTGGGAGCGATATCATTGCTTGTGATGTTGGCTTTTTGCATTTTCATTATCTGCCACCAAGCGTCAAAAGGATACGAGCAGTGGCTGTGGCGAATACCTGGCGAAATTCCGCATCCTGGACATTGATGAACAAACGACGATCTCGTACGCTGCCGTTCGTAGAGAGCTAAAAAAGGCCGGAACACCGATTCCATCGAATGACGCCTGGATTGCAGCGCTGTGCCGCCAGCATTCTCTCCCGGTGGTGAGCCGCGACCGGCATTTCGATGCTGTGCCGGGTCTCAAAAGGCTGCACTGGTGACATGGATTGCGGCATGTCTGGAACCTTGCTGAACTGATTGGGGCGGCATAGAATTGGCCTCCTGTCAGGAGCCTGTCAATGATGGCTGGGTCATGGTGCGTTTTTCACGGCAAAGCTTGTTCATCGTCTATCTGGCATCTGGCATCTTCCATCCGGCATCTTCCATCTTGCATCTTGCATCTTGCATCTGGCTCCCAAGTTACGAAGACCAAATGTGGAAAGGAGAAATGTATGACAAACAACAACGACAATCGCGTACTCGGCCGCAGAAATGCCCGTCAACTCACCGCCGAGGAATTACACAAGATACTGGGGCAAGGCAATACGCAAATGACGCAACTCCCCAGCATGCCTTTTCACCCTGACTTTTAACAATCACAGCGGTCCCACTCACCCGGCATGGTGGTGGACCGCTGTTCCCCATAGGTTACAGGGGACAGCCCTGCCACCGGTTTTGACCGGGTCGAACAAGCTGTGACAGGGAGATTGCCAAAATCGCCGTAATTGCCAAAATTGCCAAAATTGAAAGGCAACAACAAAGACATTCCTGGCGTGATTCTCAAAGGTTTAGCGAGCGACCAATAAAGAGTCACAGGGCAGGGGATAGGTCAACTCCTATAGGTTACAAGTCACAGGGGAGAGCCAACTGAAGGCCCGTAGGTTATCCGCCACGGCGGACTTTCAGCCCGCCACAGCGGACTTTCAGCCCGCCACGGCGGACTTGCAGCCCGCCACGGCGGACTTTCAGCCCGCCACGGCGGACTTGCAGCAGGGGAAGAGGGCAAGACCTCACCACGGAGACGCGGAGGCACGGAGAGCACACGGAGAAAAGAAGAGCAACAGCAAAACCTCACCACAGAGATACGACCGTATCTCCTAACTTTTTAGTCCTAAATTTTTAGTTGACAAGGCAAATTCCTGGAGCTATTCTCCTAACACGTTAGGAGATAGAAATGGGCGGCAAACAAAAATCCCAGCAGCAACTCACGCCCCTGGAGTTGCAGATCATGAATGTGCTATGGGACTGCGGTCCTTCCAACGTCCAATCGGTCCAAGAGAAACTGGCCGGATCGCCGAAACTGGCGTACACCACGGTGCAGACGATGCTCAACGTTCTTCACCGTAAAGGAAGGGTACGGCGGAGATTGCGGGGCAGGGCGTACGACTATGCACCCGTGTTGACCCGAGAGAAGGCCGCAAGCAACGCAATCGGTGACATGATTCATCGCCTCTTTGGCGGTTCGGTGGACGGCCTCCTCATGAGCCTGGTCAAGAACGAGCAACTCGATCCCACAAAACTTGAGAGGTTGAGCGCTTTGGTAGAGGAGCACGAGCGCGGGAAGGAGGGGAAAGCCCAATGAATCCGGTGAATGAGATGGTTGTCACATATGTGACGAACGCCCTGTGGATGACATGCGTCATCGCGGCAGTCACAGTGCTTCTTTCGCGAGCGTTGCGTCGCGGCCCTGCTTCGCATCGGCATGCACTGTGGGTTGCGGCTTTGCTGCTTGCCGTGTTGCTTCCCTTTGCGAGTTTGCGTGGTTCGGGAAACAATGACAAGCCCAGGCCCGAGTCCGGGGCAGCAGCGAACACGGTCCAGCCGGCAGAAAAGGGTTTCAGGGGCGCCTCCTCCTGGGCACTCTGGCGGGGGATGCGGCATGGCGGCCATCCGGTACAGTTCGGCGCGCCCTGGGTCCGGTTTGTCGCACTGCTTTACTTCGGCTTCATTTTCCATCGAGCGGTTCGCCTCTTTCGCGGATGGCAGTCACTCCGGGCAATGTTACGCAAGTCAAGCGAGCCGCAGATGCCACCGGCAATGCGAACTGTGGTGGAGCAATGTCACTCGCTGCTGGGCATGAGGCCCGTACCGATATTGTTGTCACTGGAAGGGAAGGGGCCAGCGACGATGGGAATCCACGATCCGGTTCTGGTTTTGCCGGAGTGGTTCTTCTCGCAAGCATCGGAGGATGAGCTCTCTTCCGTCCTGGGCCATGAACTGGCGCACATCCGGCGGCACGATTTCTTTCTGAACCTGGTTTACGAACTGTTCCTTCTGCCTATCTGCTTTCATCCTGCCGCTGCCCTGATCAAGTCGCGCATCGATCAAACACGGGAACTAGCCTGCGACGAGATCGCGACGGAATGCCTGTCCACAGGCACGCGATACGCCCGCTCCCTTTTGAGCATTGCCCAGTCCATGGCGGCGAAGCAGCGCCCGGCAACTGTTGGGTATGCTTTGGGACTATTCGACACAAACACACTGGAGGATCGCATCATGCATGTACTGGCAAAAGCCAATCGCCTCCGCAAGATATGGGCACGAGCTTTGGCCCTTGGCGCCCTGGGACTGTTAATCACGGCGTGTCTCGGAGTCTCGGGGTTTTCCGTTCAGGTGACTCAGCCCCACAACGCGGATGCTAATCTGCAGCCGTTTGTCGGCACCTGGCAGGCAACATTCAAAGGCAAGATCTTTCAGACGATCAAGTTAGAGAAAAAACGGGACAAACTGACCGGGACCGTGAAGTTTCACGCCGATATCAAGGTGGACCCGAAAAGCGGGGAACTCACCGACGTTGAGGTGCTTGATGGCAGCGACGTTAACGTGGAAGCCATACTTACGAACGGGATACTGCGGATCACTGAAACTGAAGAGGATGCCCTTCAATTTGACATGAAGGTCACTGGAGCGGATCAGGCACAGCTGCAAATCGTGGTACCGGCGGATGTCGCCGGCGATGTTCCAACGCCTAAGCCATGGAAGTTGGAGCGAGCTAAGTCTGGCCCGTCAACCCTGTAGGTTACAGGTTACGGGGGACAGGGGACAGGGAAGATCAACACCAAAGGCAACACCGACATCTCTCAACCACAGAGACACTGGCGCGGAGAAAGCACAGAGAAGAAAATCCAGCCTCTGGCAGGGCAGGTTATCCGCCACGGCGGACTTGCAGCCCGCCACGGCGGACTTTCAGCAGGGGACAGGGAAGATCAACACCAAAGGCAACACCGACATCTCTCAATCACAGAGACACTGAGCGCGGAGAAAGCACAGAGAAGAAAATCCAGCCCCTGGCAGGCCAGGTATCCGCCACGGCGGACTTTCCGCGGAGATGCGGAGGCACGGAGCCATACGGAGAAAGGAGGAGCAACATCAAAACCTCACCACGCAGGTGAAACCGAGCCTCAGTGATCGCTTCAGACGCGACCAATGATTATCACTTCAAAACGGGCCAACGAACCAGGACCGTGGATGCTTTACCTTGCCAGTGGCTGAGAACGCAAGCTAATTTCTTCTATTCGCCAAATCCCTTCCGAGTTTGCCCGCGTACGGGGCTAGCAGTATTTGAGAAGCAACGCCGATCCTCAGGTTCCAGAAGCCTACGAACCAGCATCTGGCCTTGGTCGATTCTTGACTGAACCAGGAGGCGCTCACCTTATGTGTATCCGGTCAACGTTCTCCCAATTTGACATGTCTGAGAGGATGACCTTATCGCCCACGCTCAATCCGTCCAGGACTTCGACCGCGTCCACGGACGAGCGCCCGAGCCTCACGTTGACGCGGACCGCTTCTGTGCCATGATTGACAAGCTTGAACAGGAAAATGGAAGTGTGTTCGGCGCCGTGCACTGGGCGTCCGATATAGACCACGTTGTCGAGCTTTTCGAGGACGATCATGCCGTCGACCTGAAGACCCGAGCCGACTCTTCGGGCAACGCTGCATCCAGTGCAATATCCACGCTACGTGTTCCGTTTGAAGGTGACGCACTAATACGGCTGACATGGCCCTTCACGAGACCTTTGTGCGTATCCACAACGGCGTCCTGATTGAGCCGCACTCCAGCCGTCTGACTTTCGGGCAGGAGTACTCTTGCCGCCAATGAAACGATGAGTCTTGCTCGGGACATATGAACCTCCTTGGACATGAGCGCAACACGCTCGACGAGCTGACGCTCGATAAGAAATGGTGGCGCAGGAATAGCGGCTGCGCGGGTACAACCGGTAGCAAATTCAAGCAGAGCTTCAAGGTATGTCTTGCGCGCTTGGGTGATTCTTACAACTTCGAGATCCACGACCTGCTCACGCGCCAGACGCGCGCGCGCAATGAGCCAGGTGATGGCGGGATGAAACCAGAAGGCGGCGCGAACAATCTCTTCGGTTAAATGATGGGTCCAATCGTGACGGCGAACGTGCACTAATTCGTGGCAGACAATCGCGGCCTGAAATCGTGGGTTCATGGATGTAACCCGTCCAGGAAGAAGAATCACCGGCGCTGCAAACCCGAAAGTGACGGGCGAATCCACCTGTGCGGAAAGGCGGAACTCAGCGCGCGCGTTCACACGGTGGCTTATTTCCTGGAAAACTGCGGCAGCTTCAGCAAAAGGGGAAATTGGCGAAGAAGCCTGACGGAAGTGGCGAAGATTGAGAAGGCCCAGAACGAAGATTGCGAGGCGCCCGGCGATTCCCGTCAAAATCACGAAGCCGAAAATCCCGGCAATGATTTGAGGGCTGAGGAAAAGCCATTGGGTAACCGTGGGATCGGGTGGCGGCGTGAGACTGGAACCGGCGATGTCCGGCGCCATGGCAATCGCGCCGAGGCCGATGACGTGTACGTGATGCCAAGGCTGCAGGAATGGAAGTGAGAGAGTAATGGCAAGAACCGTCCGCCAATACCCAAGAAGCACGCGGGGTTGGCGAATTTGGAGAAGGTACGGAAGAAATCCGGCGGCGGCCACCAGCAAAGCTGATTGGACGCTCCAAAACGCGAGATTCGAAAACCACAACGGCATATTCATCCTTAACTCCGAATTACTTCCATAGCTTCGGGCGCGCTCACTTTATCTCGTCGATCATGCGCGCCATTGCCTGCAAATCCTTCTCCCGAATATGGCGCGTTTTCACAAGATGGACGAGCAGCGGCTCTGAGGATCCGTTGAAAACACGATCGATGAATTCTCGTATCATGCCGCTGATGACCTGGTTCTTCGCGTGGGCTGGGCGGTAAATGAACGCGCGATCCTGCCGCCGTTTCTTCAAATAGCCTTTTGTTTCCAGTGTCTTCATCACCGTCATAACAGTCGTATAGGCAATTTTGCGCCGTTCGAGCAGCGCTTCATAAATATCCCGCACCGTCGCGCTCTGGCGATCCCAGACCAACTTCATGATCTCGAGTTCCTGCGGGGTAAGGGTGGCATGTTTGGGCCGCATAACAATTCAATTTTATAGTACTAGTTAACTAGTATGTCAAGGAAAATCATGGAAGTGGAACCATTCACGCAAGATTCGCGAGAAATATCAGCGAGAAAAGCATTGACGCAGGGCCGCAGCGTAATCGTCTTTAGTCCAACCTTTTTGCTCGCCCTCCATGCCGAGCATAAGGTATGCGGTTTGAATCACCCTGACGGTCGTTGCGGGCTGCCCCAATGAGGCCAAGAGGGTTGTTACTACACGCTGGTCCTTTCTCTTTCCGAGCCCGACCATAGCTTCTTCTCGGACGTTTTCGTCAGAGTCGTTAAGAAGCCGGACAAGCGCTTCACGAATTTCAGCAGAATCAGCATCACCTAGGACGCCCAGGGCGAAGGTCGCCCAGTCTCGAACATCTTTATCCTTGTCCTGCGTTAGCTGCAGCAGAGTTTCGGCGCTACGACGATCATTGGGAAAACATCCCAGGGCGAATGCCACGTCGAATCGAACTTCAGGGCTAGAGTGTGAAGAGAAGTTCGTGATCAACGGAACAGCAAGAGGATTGTCTAATTGGCCCAGCGCAGCGATGGCGGCAGAGAGCGGTTGAATCTCGGTTTCCCTCCGGACGAGGTCCGTAATCACGGAGTAGGACTCTTCCAGAAACCTGTCAGCCCTGTGTTCGGAGGTTTTTCCGAGTTGAGCTAGCACATCTGCACCACGTGCTCTGGATAACGGATCGGTTGATTTGCACAATTCCGCAGCTCTTTCAAACACTTGCCAAGTTCCGATCGCGCGCAAGGCATGGACGGCTTCCCATGGCGCGTCATCTTCATAGGCACCGGATAGCGCTTGCGTGAAGAGTTCGTCGATTTCTCGGATACTCATGGCGCCAGTCTATAGTTTTCAAGAGCACTGGTTAAAGTCGTGTTCTTAATTAAGATTTCATCGCTCGAGGGAAATCAGCTCGAAGGACCAGATGCCGATTGTTCCGGGGATTCCAACCTGGTTCTCCAACAACACCCTTGTTCTTACCGCTGATTTATCTGATGTACGCTGAGGCGTGGAGAAAGCACAGAGAAGAAAATACAGCCCCTGGCGGGGTAGGTTACAGGTCACAGGTTACGGGGAACAGGGAGAGCAGAGGCACAGGCAAAATCCGACTTCCAGCGGTTGGTCCCAATCAATGCGAAGGGACGCGAATTCTAGAAGAAAGCAGCCCCTGGCGGTTGCCGGCTGCTTCTGCTTCCTGCCGGGTTCTGGTGGTGCTGGTTTTTTCTTTTTTGGATGCGGGCGGTGCTCCCCGGCGAGACGCAGTTTCTCGAAGCGGGCTGCGTCGTGGAATTCGGCGTCGTGGAGGGTGGCGAGCAGGGCGGAGTTGGACGACATGGACTTGGTGGACGACATGGACGTGATGGATCCGCCACGGCGGACTTTCAGCAGGACTTGGTGGGTAACACTCCGAATGGTGGGTGGAATTCCTCAGTTGCCAGCGCCCTCTGTGGAGCGATTTTCATGGCCACGCACCGCTTCGAAAATCTCCCGCGCAAGGATTGGAAAAGCCGCGGCCTGAAACTCACGATCTGCCATGTATCGGGTAACGATCCTGTCATTCTGCTCCATCCTTTCCACCATTAAGTCTTCGATCAGTTTGCGAATGCCAAGCTCAAATTTATCGAGCGGATTGGCCAACGCAGTCTGAATGACTTGTTCGCTTTTGCAAGCCCGTTCCTTGATCTGCTGAAAAAACAACCGGTCTTCCTCCGTAAATTCGGTCCCAAACCGCTCGTTGAGCACACCAATAATCTCCGATAGCGGCGCTTTCTCGTCTTTTGCTTTGCCGGTGCCCACTTCCGTCGGACTTTTCACGCCCTGCGCCTCGCCTTGCTTCAGGTCAATGGGGCCGGAGTACACGCGTTCGAGCCTATAGTAATGAAGCTCCACTTCATCGCCTACATTGATGATAGTGGCATCCCGGTCCAGGTGAAGATGCGGCAGCAGTAACTTTCCAAAGCTGTACAGCATCTCCAGTTCAGGATCGCCATAGGGAATGATCTGGCTCAAGAATGAATAGAGTTGCACGTAGCCACTCAGCTTGTCGCGGATTTCCTGGCGTTCGTCCTCGTCCTCCAGTCCCTTGAAACGGTCCACCGCGGGCTGCAAGTGGCCTTGCATGTGGGCATGGTCCGCCGGACTCTGTTTCTCCTTCGGCTTATAGAAGACCTGCGCAAATGCCTCCACTTCGCTGCGGTGGTAGATCTGCGCCAGATCCAGCTCATGTTTCAGTTTTTCGAGCTGGGAAGGATCGGACGCTTGCTGCAGCCCGGTCTTGTCATAGTAGGGCTTGAATGCGCGCAAGATGTCTTCCGCGTCATTTACGAAATCGAGGACAAATGGCTCGTCCTTGCCGGGAATCATGCGGTTCAGCCTTGACAGCGTTTGTACTGCCTGCACCCCATCCAACCGCTTGTCCACATACATCGTGTGCAGCAAAGGTTGGTCAAAACCAGTCTGGTATTTGTTGGCGACCAACAAGACCTGATAGTCCATTGACTCGAACCGTTCCGGAAGCTGGTTCTCGCCTATGGGTTTGCCGGTGACAACGTCACGGTTCATGCCCGGCTCCGTATATTCCAACCCGGTCTCCGGATCGCGCACGGTACCGCTGAACGCCACCAAAGGCCTCACGTCGGTGTAGCCGTTCTCGGCGATGTAGCGGTCAAACGCCAGCTTGAAACGGACGGCGTGCAGGCGGGAAGACGTGACCACCATGGCTTTGGCCTTTCCGTCGATGCGGTTCTTCACGCTATGCCTGAAGTGCTCGATCATCACCTCAGTCTTTTGCTCGATGTTATAGGGGTGAAGAGTGGTGAATTTGGCCAGCACCCGGGTTGCTTTCTTCTTCGGCAGCTCAGGGTCATCCTCGGCAGCTTTGAGGAGGTTGTAGTACATGGCGTAAGTGGTGTAATGGGTGAGGACGTCAAGAATGAAGCCCTCTTCAATAGCCTGCCGCATGCTGTAAATGTGCAGCGGTTCGGGCAGGCCGCTCGCGCCCGTCCTGCCGAACAACTCCAGGGTCTTGCCTTTGGGCGTGGCGGTGAAGGCAAAAAAACTAAGATTCGGCTGCCGCCCTCGCGACTCCATGATTTCATTCAAGCGGTCTTCCCAGTCGGCTTCGCCTTCCTCGTTTGCGCTCGCACCCTTTCCCAAGACTTCTTTCAGCTCGCGGGCGCTCTCGCCGGTCTGGCTGGAATGGGCCTCGTCCACGATCACGGCATACTTGCGTCTCGCGATGGATGCTTCCCATTCCTTAGCTTTCTGCTTCTCCAGGTCGGTGGCCTTTTCCCGGCTCTCCGCTCCGGCGGCGCGCAAAAGCCCGCGCACGACGAAAGGAAACTTCTGCAGGGTGGTGATGACAATCTGAGTCCCATCAATCAGGGCCTCCGCAAGCTGCTTCGAGTCCTGATCAATCGCTTTGACGACACCCTGAGCGTGCTCAATCTGATAGATTGCGTCTTGGAGCTGCTTATCCAACACGCGGCGGTCGGTGATGACGATTACGCAGTCGAAGATTTTCTTGTCAGAGGAATCGTGCAGGCTGGCCAGGCGGTGCGAGAGCCAGGAGATGCTATTGGTCTTACCGCTTCCTGCCGAATGCTGGATTAAGTAGTTTTTTCCTGTCCCTTCCTGCCCGGTCACTCTTACGATCTTGCGTACCGCGTCAAGCTGGTGATACCGAGGGAAGATCACGGCTTCCTTTTCAATCCACCGCTGTCCGCCCTGGCCATCGTCAACTTTCTCTTCCGTTTTCTCGATGAACATGAAATGGCCGAGAATGTCGAGAAAGCTATCGCGCTGGAGCACCTCTTCCCAGAAGTAGCCGGTGCGATAGCCGGAGGGATGCTGCGGATTGCCCGCGCCGCACTGCACCTCGCCTGGATGACTGCCACGGTTGAAGGGCAGAAAGCGCGTTGCCGGCCCAAGAAGCCGCGTGGTCATGTGGACTTCCTCCGGGTCGGCGGCAAAGTGGACCAGCGCCCGTTCTTTAAAACGGAACAACGGCGCGCGCGGATCACGGTCGGATTGATATTGTCTGACCGCGTTTCGCCAGGTTTGGCCTGTACCGGGGTTCTTCAGCTCGCAGGTTGCAACCGGCAGACCATTGACGGCGAAGAGCAGATCAACCGTATCGTGCTTGCCGGGATGGCAGAGCACCTGGCGCGTGACCGTGAGGTGATTCTTGGCATAGAGAGCCAGCACTTCATCGTTGAGGCCGTGCGCCGGTTTGAAGTACGCCATGCGGAAGGTCTTGCCATAAAACTTGAAGCCGTGGCGCAGTATGTGCAGCGCGCCTTTTAGTTCCAGCTCTTTGACCAGTGTGTTCAGCAACAGAGGATCAAGACCTGCGCCGTGCAGCGCCTTCATGTCGGCCCACAGCTTAGGTTGGGTGCCCTGCAGGAAGGAGAAGATTCGGACAGGAAACAATGCACGCGGCGCGTCCCACTCAGCGCTGGAGCCCGGACGCCAGCCGCTCTGATCATGAAGGATGGTTTCAACGTGGGACTCGAAGGCGTATTCGTTGGTTTGGGTCATTTGGCGGTTCCGCGGGCATTCTTGCGGACATGGTAGAGCCGCTCGGTGAAGCCGCCCTCGCGCTCGAAGGCCGCTGCCAGCGAGGTGAGTTGGCGGTCAAGCAGGCTGCAGGCTACGGCAATGAGAGCCAGGGCGGCGTTGGCGGCGAGTTCAGGGAAGGTAGGCGGAGTGGACCTTGTGGACGACATGGACTTGATGGACGGCATGGACTTTGTGGACGACATGGACTTGGCAGGGGGTTGAGCGTGTTGTTGGCGCGTCCATTGGGCTACCTCGTCGGCGGTGGCGCAGCGGCGGGCAATCAGGTGTGTCCGGCGCGGATCTTTGCGGTCCCACAGGGGAAGGCTGCGCTGGCGGAGAAAGTCTTCGTAATCGAGGCGCAGTTCTTCGAGGCTGGCGCGGGCTACGTTGGTCAGCTTGAGTTCGGTCTTTTTGGAGGTGCCCGCGGCCTTGCTGCCCTCAGCTATGTTCTGCACTCCGCTGCGAGCGGCCTGCACCATCTGGTCGTGGGTACGGCTGCGCTTCTCGATGTAGCGGTCACAGAAGCGGACGGTCACGTCGTAAACCAGTTGCGCCACCTGAAAACTCTTCAGCTTGCGGTAGCCGCCGTGCCTGGGGATGAGAGATTCCTTCTCAGGCATGAAAGCCCACCCGCGCAGGGCTGCTGTCCCCTTTGTTCTTGCGTCTATTCTGTTCTTGCCGCACGTCGATCTTACCCGTTACGGCAGCGGTGATCAGGGCCGCTCGGTATTCCTGCAACCGCTCGATTGCTTCTTCGACTTTTGCCACCATGTGGTCGATCTTGGCGGTTTCGCGGTCGAGAAAGTCAGCGATGATACGTTGTTCGGAGACCGGAGGAATTGGCAACCAGAGCGACTTTACATCATCGAGGGAGAGCTGAACTTTGGTGCCGCCATATCCAAATCCAGCAAACTGGTTTTGCCCCAAGTCTGCCAGCATAGCGAAACCAGCAAATTCGGGCAGAAGTCTTGTCGTATCCAACCTTACGAGAGCGATATGTTGATTAATGTAGCCGCCGACTACCGATGCGGACGCGACTGCCACCGAACCCAGATAGGCAGTTATCGAGAAAAGAAGATCGCCAGCCTTGATGCGGGTCCGTTCCCCTTCTGCTCCTTGCGGCGGGCTAACGTATTGCACATCCATCAAGTCAATTTGTATTGAGTTCCTCGTAAGATTTCCGATGCGAATAAAGATGTCGCCTTCATCCGTGTAGTACTCTGCCCACCCGCGTGAGCCGCTCGTGACCATGCGCGTAAAGCGACGAAGCTGGGCAGTCCTCCAGTGTGCGGGTACCTCGCCGAGCCATTCAACGCCGGAGGGCTTCAACTTAGGGTGAGGATTAAGCCCAGCGGCGCGAGCCGCTTCAGGCGGGAGACCGCGGGTGACCGTGCGAGAGATGAGCGCGGAACGCTTCTCTTTCAGCTTTTCGATCAAAATCCTTTTCTTATCTACTAGTGTGTCTATCTCTGCTGTTTTGCGGTCCAGAAAACACGCAATGGCAACTTGCTCGGAATCAGAAAGCACAGGAACAGGAAGAGCACCGAGAATATCCAAGTTGAGGCCATCCCGCTGCTCTCCCCCGGCTAGATTACGAATGGTGTGGTAATTTGCAAAAAGCCACCAGAGTAAAAATCGCGCATTTACCCGGTGGTCTGGGACAATAGCAGCCATTGATTGATTGCAGGTTGTGCTGATGCCGAGTTGTGCGACCATCCCTTTCGTCTTACCCTGTCCCGCCAAAGCCATCACTAATGCACCTGCAGGAATCCACTTGGCGCTGCTGCCTGTGTAGCCTGCCGGCGTTATATACGCGGAGGGGTAGGCAATCAGGGTTTGATTTACTGCCCCGGAGTTGATCCACGGGATCGTTCCCTCGTCCCAGTACAAGTCTTTCGTCTTGTCAGGCGTGCCCCCTGCGTATCGCCTGCATACCCACCGCAAAGAGACCTTCTGCCAGTGAGCAGGTAATTCTCCCACCCACACAACGGCAGAGTCTTTGTACTCCGGATATGTCGTATACTTCACGCCGTAACCTCACCAAGCATCGCAACAATCTCGCCTTCTAGTTTCTTGATTTCAGTCTCGATCTCCTCCAACGGTCGCGGCGGCTCATACACATAGAAGTGACGATTAAGCGGAATCTCGTAACCGACCTTGGTCTTGCTGTGATCGATCCAGGCATCCGGCACGTGCGGGAGTACTTCGCGCTTGAAGTATTCCTCAATGCTCTCCTTAAGCGGTACGCTCTCGGTATCACGCAGCTCCAGGTCTGGTTCCGGTTCTCCATGCTTGTCGCGGCAGATTTCGGCCGTTTCGTCTCGTTCACCTAGTGCGTTCTGAATCGCCTTGATCTCAGATTTGGTCAGGTCAACGGGCTCATCCTCAATGTCTATGCCTCGAAGTTCGGCAAGAAAGGCCTCACGGTTCTTAAAGAGCCTCTCACCCGTCACCCTACCGAACTCCTTCAGCAAGGCTCGAATCGACTCCTGGCGACGTTTTCCTTCCTCGATCTCCTCAAGCCTGGCCTTCTCATTCTTCTTGTTGCTTGAGGCAAGGCCGGCGAATCCTGGCTCAAGATCAAGCCGGGCAATCCGCTGGGCGCTGGCTTGAAAGTTGAGCCGCAGAGGACGCTCCACCGTGATCTTGTGGAACCCGAAATCGGCATTGTCAAAAACTTTGCTGACCACCAGACTCTTTTCTCGCCCATCAACGGTAAACGTCCGCGCCTCACCGTGCTGAAAGTTGCCGTGGATGCGGGCAATCTCGCCGATATGGTCCGGCTCTCGCTGGTCATCTTGTGGATCGCCGATTTTATTGCGCTTGTTACCCAGGCCCTTCTTCATCTTCACAAAGAACTGGCGCGCATCCATGAGGTGGATTTTGCCCTTGCGCCGTGCCTCTTTGCGGTTGGTGAGAACCCAGATATACGTGGAGATGCCGGTGTTATAGAAGAGTTGGTCGGGTAGCGCGACCACGGCCTCCAGCCAGTCATTTTCGATGATCCACTGGCGGATGTTGCTCTCCCCGCTGCCCGCATCACCTGTGAACAGCGGCGAGCCGTTAAACACAATGCCGATGCGGCTTCCGCCGCGCTTCTCCGGGCGCATCTTCGAGAGCATGTGCTGGAGGAAGAGCAGAGAGCCATCATTGATGCGCGGCAGACCGGCACCGAAGCGGCCGTTGTAGCCCAGGCCGCCGGCCTCCTGCTCGATAAATCGCTGTTGCTGTTTCCATTCCACCCCGAAGGGCGGGTTGGCCAGCATGTAATCGAAGGTAAATTTCTTGCCTTCGGGATCGCGGTCGAAAGCGTCTTTGGAGAAGGTGTCGCCGAGGCGTATCTGGTCAGAGTCCTCGCCCTTGATGAGCATGTCCGACTTGCAGACGGCCCAGGCTTCGTCATTCCAGTCCTGCCCGAACAGCAGGGGATTGGCATGGCGGTTGAGGCTGCGGATGTAATTGTCAGAAACGGAAAGCATGCCTCCGGTTCCACAGGCCGGATCATAGATGGTTTTCACTACATGGCTGCGCCGCAGGTCGTTCTCCGGAGAGAGCAGCAGGTTGACCATGAGCCGGATGACTTCGCGAGGAGTAAAGTGTTCTCCCGCTTCTTCATTCGCCTGCTCGGCCCCGATCCGGATCAGTTCTTCAAAGACGTAGCCCATCTGCATGTTGTCCACGTGCTCGGGCGAGAGATCGATGCGTGAGAATGCCTTAATGACCTCGTACAGAAGATTCTTTTCGGCCATCCTCTCGATCTGTTGGCCGAAGGCGAACCTGTCCATGATTTCGCGGACATTGCCGGAAAAGGCGTTGATGTACTTGTTCAGGCCGGCAGCGAGTTGGGTTGAATCATCCAGCGCCTTGGAAAAATCAAATTTGGCGAGATTGTAGAAGGCATGCCCTGTGATCTTTTCGAGCAGGCTACGGACCACGCTCTCCGGCTTGCCTTTGATTCGCGCATGCTCTTTGAGCACCTCGGCTTTGGTGGGTGCAAGCAGGCAGTCAAAGCGGCGAAGAACGGTGAGAGGAAGGATGACTTTCCTGTATTCGTTCCTCTTGTATGGACCACGAAGAAGGTTACAGATGCTCCAAATGAAGTTCGCGAGCTGCGAGTGAGTCTCAACGGTCATCAGTGGTCCAGGAGGTATCGTAGCGGATTGTAACACTCCCGCTTTGGAAAGATTTTGTGGACGGCATGGACTTGATGGACGGCATGGACTTGATGGACAAGATCAGGTTACCCGCCACGGCGGACTTTCAGCAGGTCACAGGGGATAGGGAAGATCAGTACCAAGATCTCTTCACCACAGAGGGCACAGAGGGAAAAACCGAAGACACAGCCGGGGGCTGTGCCACACGTGTATGGTTGAGCCAAGAGTATTTAGTACTTAGGCTTTGTGCATAAATAAATGATTCAAGCTGTTTGCCCCGATATGGTGTAGTTCCAATCCCCGTGGAAGGAATGACGCACGAGGTTAATGGCGGACAGTTCTACATCGGAGATCTTCCTGCCCTT
>DATGJZ010000019.1:0-4173 GCA_035294925.1 Candidatus Angelobacter sp.
CGACTGCGACAAGTTGCGGAAAGTGCCCGCTTCCTGGGCGTCCAGTACCGAAAGGTCTCGATAGAATCGTACCGGCACCCCGGTTGAGCCGCCGCTGTTGCCGGCGATGAGTTTGTCCTTGGGCAGGTCTTCCCGCACCAAATCCTTCAATCTGGTGCGGAGAGTGTCTTTGGTCAGCATAGGCAGCCTGGCGAAGTCGTCCAGGCTGCGAATGTTAGAGCTGCGTATTCCCAGATTGCGGAACATCTCGCGATAATAAGGTACGTGCTTCTCCGCCACATCGAGCAGAGCGCTTAGGCGGCGTAACTGGCCGGCCAGAATCTCGTCGCGGGAAGCAAAGGGAGTGGAGCGAATCTGCTGCAGTAACCTGAGGCTATGCGAACCGCGCAACTTCTGGGTGAGGCCCAGGAAAGCTCTTCCGGCGATGTCCATGAGGCTGGTAAGCGGCTGTCCAGCAGGGGCTCGGCTCCGTGCCCTCCGCCAATCCAATCTAACCGCCTGGGTTGGTGGGCGCAATATGAAAAAATGGCTAAAGCAAATGCGCCGGGCAACAGTCAGCAGAGATACTCCATTCTCTCCGCTCGTTGCCCGGCGGCTGCTTGTTAAGACAGAACGCCCGTGTCAGCCCTGGTTAGCACTTACCCGGTAGTCCTGCCAAGCGCTTGGCAATGCAACTATCGGCCATGTGGATATGTCCGCTCACGTCGCAGCCAGGAGCAACCCTGCAGGAACGCCCGCTGGTGTCCCTTCCTTCCGGGCCGGTCATCAGAGGCAAGCCACCAAGGGCATTCAGGCTGGGACTAAACGGTCCCGTAACCACGCCGTTTGAGCAACTGCTTTGGCCGTAGTCATTCATGCCGTTCTGGCATCCCCAGGGTACGATGGGTGGAGTTCTACCGTAGAATTTGTACGCGTCCTGAGATTCCACCAGTTCCGTGCCGATGCTCATTCCCGTCCACGACCCCCCTCCGGTTACCAGCAGGTAGCCACCGTAGGTGCTAAGTGCCGTAAGCAGAGTCGCCTGAGGGTGGGTGATCCTGCCCGCCGACAGCATGGAGGAAATCTGCGTGGGAGTGTAATCGGTGAATATGAGCCCGCCGGGAGGCGGTGCATTCGCAATGTTGCTCCTGCAACCGCCCAGCAGGCCGCTTGAGGGAAAGACAAAGAAGTTAGGGTTCGTACAGTAGACGCCTAAGGCAACGGCATGATTAACCGTTCCGTTCATCAATTCGTTTTGCCGGATCATCGTTCCCAGCGAGCTGAAGCCCCCTTCCGCTGAGACTCCTCCCAGCGTGTACGTTCCGTAGGAGTTGGTGTAACTGTAGTGCGCCTTTTGGATGTCGGTGTCCGCGCCCACCCGCTCGGCCGAGCATCCGTTGTAGGACACATGCACGGCGCAACCCGGGCCCGAGGTGCAGCTCGAGTAAGGCAGCGTCCCGGTGCTGCTGGAGTTGTACATGTAAGCCTGGATGAGCAGGCCCTGAACCGTGTCGTAAATGGCGATGGCTTGGTCGTTTCCTGCCGTTGAGCTGAATTTTGCTCGGTTCGGCGCGTGAAAGCTGACCTTAATTGTGGCGTCGTGTAGGCAATTGGAGAGGGTGTACCACGGATCGGTGGATTGCCCATAATAGATCGGTAATTGCGAGTCGCTTGCGCCGGGAACCATGAAAGTGATGGTTCCCACCGTTGAGCCGGAGCGCCGATATGGAGGGCCGACCGCGCCATTGCTGGTCAGCGCGTACTTGGCCATGGCATCTCCTTGAGCGCAATTGCTGGTGTTGCCATAGCAATGTAGCAGTACATCTGAGGGCAGCGGCTTATTGCTGAGCGAAGTGGTGGCATTGTAAGGAAACCAGGTTGGCGAGGGAGGAGAACTAACGCTGGCGGTGGCGCTTAAGCTTGACGCGCTGAGCCCTGTTTCTGCGGGCGCGATCTCAATTGATGCGGTGGCGTAGTGCGTGGGATCAGCGGCGCTCACAGCCGATACCGTGTCCACCGTTGCGGTTGTAGCTGTTGGCGCTGTATAAAGGCCGGAAGGAGTGATTGAACCCAGGGTTGCTGTCCACGTCACTGTCGTATTTGTTGTTCCCCTGATCTCCGAGATGAATTGCAAAGAAGAGCCCGGTTGCAGTATGGCAGTCGAAGGGTAGACGGTCACGCTCGCTATCGGTGCGACGTTGGCCTTTGGGAGTTGGGATGAATTGCCACATGCAACGCAGGTTAACCCCAGTGACAGGACAATGGCCCACCTGGATATGCGTGCAGTGAAGCCCCTCTTTTTTGCCAGAAATTTAGGCAGGGGGTGGACAGCGGTATCGTATTTGTTCATTCACTCAGCCTCGGTTTTTGGAATTAAGACCGCAAGACAGGTCGGTCGGGGGCCAGAGGCGACTGCAGGACAGCAGATAACTGGAACGGCTACGGTTTTACTGGCGCAGTTGCAAGAAAACGAAGAGGCATTCCGTTCTGTGCTGCTAGTCAAAGTAGATGGTCGTGAGCTATTCCCAAATCCGCAGAATGACCTAACCCGCAGCAGTGTTTTGCCCTAACCAGCAGACCTACCTCAGAATGCCAACACCTTAGTGCCTTCCACTCCTGAGCGGCGCCGACTTCCCCGAGATCGCACAAGAAATCACCCAAGACAGGTGCAGGGCAGCGGGAACGTTGGTGCAATCACCTTCAGAGAAGGTCCTTAAGAGATTGCAAAGTTTTTCACACCTGGAGTATGCCTTTGATTTAAACTCTTCATAATAAGTAACTTGCAGTGGTACTTCAGTTGCCGTGTAAATGCCATGGATGCCAGCGCTCGATTGTTAGGAGCATGGCAGGCGGTACGGGGAGGTTGGGTTGATGAGCGGAGTGCTCGGTCGCAGGATTTCTCGACTGGTTGAGGTTGTGTCTCGGGAGAAATTTTGGATCGTCTTGGGAAAGGTGTTGCGAAAACTTACACTTGAGACCTTCGCGGTGCATGCGTTTTTTCAGTCTGATCTTGAACAGATTCCGGCTTCACGAGCTTTTCCCGAGGATGTGGAAGTCCGTCAGTACCAGGGTGCGGACCAGCTGGAGACGGTGGTGGCATTGCTGCGCGGCACACGCCTGACCCCAGCCATGATTGCCTGCCGCCTGCAGCGCGGAGACCGAGTCGCTATCGCGCTCTGCCGCGGGGAAACGGCCGGTTATGTGTGGATGAACACCAGTGGGGCGCACTATGTCGATGAAATTGGACGCACTTTGATCTTTGGACCTCGGGAAATCGTGCAACACGACGCTCTTGTGCTTCCGCCTTGGCGCGGACGCGGGCTGCAACATCTCATGTCCTGGTCGATGAGGAAGGACGCCCAGCAGCGTGGCTATCGGTATGCCTTGGCCTACGTTGACCTGCTTAACAGCCGTTCCTTTTCAAGTCAGAAAAGCCAGGGCAAGCGGGCTGTTCTGTGGCTACTCACTGTCCGCGTGCCCCTGGTGCGGCAATATATTAATTTTCCCCTGACCAGTTCCCGCACTCTCCATTTCCGGAACCCAATCCCGGGTTCAGAGCTGAGCGAAACCGTTGCGCAGCCGAAACTCCGGAAGCAACCGCTGCGCAGGGCTGCCCAAAAAACTTAATTTGTGGCGGAATTCCTGATGGGAGGGATCGCTTCGTCGCATGGCCAATATGTGGCTGCGGCGACATCTACAAAATCCACTTGCCCGCACGGCGCCCGGGGGCCAGGTTGTTCCCCTTTTTCCTTAGAGGCTTGGCTCGTAACTGACGGGCTTAGACCGGTTTGATCCTGATTCCCAGGTTCCCGCCGCGCCTCGCTAAAGCTCACTACTGCACCGTTCTTGCGGCCTTGACGGCCTCTACAGGATCGCGATAGGGTGAATAATACCTTGTAGGTTTCCAGCCATTTGCACGCGCCCTCTTCGTCGGTCCGAACCCTGTGTGGCATGGATGTGGAGGTGGTCTATGAGTACATTGATTTGGATAGACGACCACATTGCCGGTGTTACCCTGCGCAAACCCATACTTGAGGATTTCGGCTACTCTGTGCTGACAGCCCGAACTGCGCGGGAAGGCTTGGAACTGATCTCCTCCAAGCCCGTCCAGGGAGTCATCCTCGATTGCCAATTGCCCGACATGGGGGGCGAGGCGTTGGTGCAGCAGATCCGCGCTATTAACGCCACTTTACC
>DATGJZ010000020.1:0-42799 GCA_035294925.1 Candidatus Angelobacter sp.
CATTGCAGATCAGGATTTTCGCCTTTGATTTTCAATTACTCAATTACCAAATTACCCGATTACCCAATTCTCGGAGACGACGATCCTGCCTTTGCCGTAACGAGTACAAAATTCTCGTAATCGCGTGCATAACGGCCTAAAGCATCGTGAAATCGGGAGATCCACGTCGCCGGGGGGATCGCGCGTGATCGAGGGTGATCCGGCGATTGGGAAACTAAGGCGGAGATCCGGGAAAGGGGGATGGAATATTCCGTGCGGTTGAACCAACGGCTAATGGCCAAGAGCCAAAAGCTAAGAGCCGCTTACAGCCACCACTTTGATTTGTGGAATCTGTCCGTCCCAATCCCTGGTGATGTGCTCCAGGGTAAGACGGAAGTCACGTGCCCGGCCGGGGCCAATTGGGGCACGATCCAGGGGGCCATAGTCTACGATTGGGGTATCGGGCTGTAGCACCATGACGGGCAGCGAGCGCTCGTCCTGGACCAGTTCGCCCAGCGAATTCTTAAAGACCACCTCAACACGGGCGCTTGTAACTTTTCTATCCCCGGTATTGGCGAGCGTGCCTTCAATGTAGGTAACGGAGCCTCCGGCAAAGTTCTCTGCAGTCTCCATGTGCAAATTCGAAATCTGCAGTTTGGCTGCGTAGGGATCCGGCGGGTTGGGAGAGGTTGAATTGCGGGCAAAGATAACGATAAGCGCGACTGCCACAATGACCAGGGCAACGCCCACGGCCATCGGAACCCAGTTCCTACCGTCTTCTTGCTCACTGCCGGCAGAACCGAAGGGTCCGTCGGTGGTGGTTGGTTTTTGTTCAGCGTCGGCCATTCCGTTCCGATTCTACTACCGGGCAGGTTCCTTTAGACTTATTAGACGGCCACTCAGGCGTTTGTGTTCCAAAGCCAGTGCAGAGGCTTACTCGCCGGCAATGGTCATGCCGTCAATGCGCAGGGTGGGGCATGCGAGGGCGGAGCGAAACTCCAGGTCACTGCCGATTTCTGAAATGTTGTTCAGCATCTGCTTGAGATTGCCGGCTACAGTGATCTCCTCTACAGGATAGGTGAGTTCGCCGTTCTCGATCCAGATTCCAGTGACTCCCCGGGAGTAATCCCCAGTCACAAGATTCACGCCGAAACCGAGCAGATCGATGACGTACAGGCCTTGCTTGATATCGGAGATGATCTGCTCCGCAGTGCGCGCGCCTCTTTGCAAAAAGAAGTTGTTGTATCCGATGCCTGGATTTCCCGCCAACCCTCGAGCGGCATTGCCGGTGGTTTGCAATCCCAGCTTTTTGGCAGTGTAAGTATTCAGAAGATACGACTTCAGAATTCCCTTTTCAATGACCACAGTGCGGCGGCTGGGAACTCCTTCACCATCGAAGGGGGAAGTTCCAAAGCCGCCCGGAATTGTGCCATCATCCACAATGGTCACGTTTTCCGAGGCAATTTTCTGGCCGAGTTTGCCTTCCAGGAAAGACGACTGCCTGTAAATGGCATCGCCATTGACGGCGTCAAAAATGTTATCCAGAAGCGACCGGGCGTTCTCAGAATCAAATACCAGCGGTACCCGCGTGGAAGCAATCTTGTGGGCTCCCAGGCGGCGCACGGTACGCTCAGCAGCCTTCCTTCCCACGGATTCGGGTGACTCCAATTTCGTCAATGTGCGCGCGGAGGAGTACCAGTAGTCCCGCTGCATCGCCCCATTCTCGTCCTGAGCTATGGGAATAGCGCTAACCGAACAGGACGAGCGCTTGTACTCGCCTACAAATCCCAGCGAATTCGCCAGGACTTTGCAGCCAGTGGCGGCGTCAAAAGAGCCACCATCAGAGTTCTTGATGCGCGGATCGGCGCTTAACGCCGCGGCCTCCGCTCGGCGGGCCCAGTCAATCCGCTGCTCCGGAGGAAGCGAGTAAACATCCTCGTAGTAGAGCTTCAGATCGCCAGGGAGAGAACCCAGCAACGATGGATCAGGCAGTCCGGCGTAAGGATCTTCAGAGGTGACATGGGCCAGGTCCAACGCTCCTTTGACCAGCCGCTCTATTCCTTCCAGGCTGAAATCGCTCGAATAGGTGCTGGCAGCCCGTTGACCAAGAAATGCGCGCAGACCCATGGCGCGCGATCCTGATTCTTTCAGGGTCTCCACCTGCCCCCGGCGAACGAGCGTCGAGAATTCCGAGCCCTCGCGAACCACAACCTCAGCCCCCGTGGCGCCGGCCTTCATCGCACGGGCGACAACATCGGTTGCGAGATCCCGCAAATCGGTTTCTGTTACGGAGAGAACCTCAGAATATGTAGCCATGGCAAACTAGCGGGCAGTACCGCCCACGGTCATACTGTCCAGCTTGAGAGTGGGAATGCCCACACCTACGGGAACGGACTGGCCGTCCTTGCCGCAGGTGCCTACCCCTTCATCGAGCATAAGGTCGTTGCCCACCATGGAAACCTTGGTCAGCGCATCCGGACCATTGCCAATCAAACTGCAATTCTTGAGCGGCGCAGTCACGTGACCGTCTTCTATGAGATAAGCTTCCGAAGCGGAAAAGACAAATTTTCCGTTGGTAATGTCGACTTGACCGCCGCCAAAATTCACGGCATACACCCCACGCTTGACCGAACGGAGAATGTCTTCTGGATTGTCCTCACCCGAAAGCATGTATGTGTTGGTCATCCTGGGCATGGGGATATGCTCGTAACTTTCACGGCGTCCGTTGCCGGTGTCCGGCATTCCCATCAGCCGGGAAGAGAGTTTGTCACTCAAATAACCCTTGAGAATTCCTTTCTCAATGAGCACAGTTTCCTGAGTCGGGGAGCCTTCATCATCCACGTTGATGGAGCCGCGGCGAGAAGGCAACGTACCATTGTCCACAACCGTGCATTTCTCTGAAGCCACGCGTTTGCCGATCAATCCGCTGAAAGCAGATGTGCCTTTGCGGTTGAAGTCAGCTTCCAGGCCGTGCCCGATGGCCTCATGCAGCAGGATTCCGGGCCAACCCGGGCCAAGCACCACTTCCATCTCGCCCGCAGGCGCTTCCCGTGCGTCCAGCTGGATAATGGCTTGCCGCGCAGACTCTTTGGCGAACGATTCAGGAGTTTTTTCCGTCAGGAAGTAATCGATGCTGACGCGGCCGCCTCCGCCTGAACTGCCCCGGGAGGAATTCTCGCCGGCCTTGGCAATACAAAGAACATTGAAACGCGCGAGCGGCTGGACATCGGTGGCAAAAGTTCCATCCGAACCAACCACCAGGATCTGCCGAAGCTCGTCGGCATAAGAGCCACGTACCTGTACGATGCGCGGATCGTAGGCTCGCGCGGCTTTGTCCGCACGCATCACCAGTTCCAGCTTGGCGCTCACGTCGGCATCCACGGATGGCGAAGCGACTTGATATAGCTGGTGCGCCCTGCTCTCCTTGAATCCCTGTACGGATTGTTGCGATGGCCCACGGGCAATCAAAGCAGCGGTGCGAGCGGCACGCAGGATTTTTTCCGGCGCAAGATCGTCCGTATAGGCGTATCCGGTGCGGTCGCCGGCCAGCACGCGCACTCCGCATCCGGCTGAAATCCCCTGACTCGCGGATTTCACGATTGATTCATCAACGCTGATGGAGGTACTGGTGAGATATTCGAAGTAAAGGTCAGCATAGTCGCCACCCGCGGAAAGCGCCTCCGCCAGATATCGCTGAAGATCGGCAGGAGCAATGCCGAATTTCTGAAAGAAAAGATTCTGATTTTGGGTCATGAGTGCACGTTTGTTAGATGCGCGAGCCACTCCCGAGGGAGCAACACCTTACTATTGTCGCATGTTTTGTGCCCTCGCCCGGCGGGAAACTTGATGCTGGCCTTTGGTCATAGAATTCCTTCGCACCCCTGCTATTCGCGGGATTAGCGTTCCTTTCGGAATGAATGGGTTGATCTACGGCTGCATTAGATGGACAGCCTTGCCGAAGCCGAGTTTGCTGAACAGGCCACAGCGGGATCTTGCAGATAAAATGCCGTCATGCGCCGCAGGCCTTCCGTCAACGAGACGCGGGGGAACCAGCCCAGCGCGGTGCGTATGTTGGTAATGTCAGGAACGCGGTCCTCCGTGTCCTGGTATCCAGCGCCATAATATTCAGTTGCGGATATCTCCTGGATCGCTGCATTCTGCGCAATCTCTGTGTGCCCTGGAAACTCAGACAGGACGCGGATCATGGTGTGGGCCAGGTCCCGAATGGAAACATGGGCGCCTGGGTTGCCGATGTTGAAAATCCGGCCCGCAGTGGTTTCGTCTCTCTGGGCAAGAATGCGCATGAGTGCATCAATACCGTCATCTATGTAGGTAAAGCAGCGCTTTTGCCGGCCGCCCTCGACCAGGCGGATCGTCTCGCGGCGCAAGAGGTGGCCGAGAAACTGTGCCACCACCCGTGAGCTGCCATGGCCTGGGGCATCGACGTTATCCAGGTTCGGCCCGAACCAGTTAAACGGGCGGAAAATGGTGAACTGCAATCCTTGCTCCCCGTAAGCCCAGAGCAGCCTGTCAAGCAGTTGCTTACAGGAGGCATAAATCCAGCGCTGCTTGGCGATTGGCCCAAAGACGAAAGCGCTGGTTTCTTCGTTGAAAGGCATGTCCCGCGACATGCCATATACCTCCGAGGTGGAAGGAAATATGACCCTGGTGTCATGCCGCAGACATTCGCGGACGATGCCCAGGTTTTCCTCGAAATCCAGCTCAAAAATGGCGATCGGATCGCGGATATATTCAGAAGGCCTTGCACAGGCGGCGAGCGGAAGGGCTACATCGGCGATGCACACATGGTGGTTTACCCAATTCCGGCATTTGCGGATGTCACCCTGCTCAAAATGAAAGCGCGACGAGTTGAGCCAGGGCTGGATGCGGTCGCTGTTAAGGTCAGTTCCAAACACCTCCCAGTCGGTGGTATTCAGAATCCGCGCCAAAAGGCTGTGACCGATGAAACCATTCACGCCGATGATGACAACTTTCATCCCTGGACACCCGTCCTTTCTATGATTCGCTTGCAGCTCAATCTGCCCGCCGGTGCCGGGCAATTACGCGCGCCAGAGCATCCACCACATCCTGCTGATCTTCATGTGTCAGAGTAGGATAAAGAGGAAGAGAAAGGATTGACGCCCCGGCAGCCTCAGCCCTCGGCAAATCGCCGTCGTGGTAGTGGTAACGATCACGATAGTACGGATGCAGATGCAGCGCCGAAAAGTGGAGCCCCGCCCCAATGTTCTCCTGCGACAGCCCGTCAATGAATTTGTCACGGTCCACAGTCAATCCGCCTGACTTCAGCCGGACCACATAAAGATGCCAGGCATGATCTGCGGGATACGGCACTAAACCGATAGGCAGAATTTCGGGAATGGAAGCCAGCGCTTCCCCATACCACGCAGCCAGCCGCCTGCGCTCCGAATTGAAGCGTTGCAGTTTGGGAAACTGGTGAAGACCGAGGGCGGCCTGAAGATCGAGCATGTTGTATTTATAGCCGGGTTCCAGCACTTCGTATTGCGGGCCACGTCCCTGAAAACGCCGCCACGCATCCTTGGACGTGCCGTGGAAACGCAGCAGGCGCAACCGCCGGGCCAACTCGGAATCGCGGCATACAATCATGCCGCCCTCTCCTGTGGTGATATTTTTGATGGGATGAAAGCTGAACACCGCGGCAAAACTGTCGGAGCCAATCTGCCGCCCTCTGTAGCCGGTACCCACTGCATGGGCCGCGTCTTCAATGACTGACAGGTTCCTCTGAGCTGCCAACCGGCGAATCTCATCGATATCCGCGGGGGCTCCCGCATAGTGAACCGGAACCACTGCGCGGGTCCGCGATGTGGCCAGGCGAGGGATTTCCGCCGGATCGATTTGCAATGTACTGGAATCGACATCGGCAAAGACCGCCTTGGCGCCAAGCAACTCGACTACATTGGCTGTAGAAGGCCAGGTGATCGACGGCACAATCACCTCGTCGCCGGCTCCGATGCCCAGCGCGTGAAGCACAATGTGCAGTCCGGCGGTTGCCGAGTTGACTGCAACAGCCTCGGCGCCGTCAAAATATTTGGAGAACATTTCCTCGAAGCGAACCACTTTGGGACCGCTGGTGATCCAGCCAGATTGAAGCGAATCAACTACCTCGGCAATTTCATCTTCTTCTATGGTTGGCCGGCTGAATGGAAGAAAACTGTTGCGAGGTCCTCGTGATCTGCTTGTCAGGTTGGTTGGGTGCCCGGAATTGGAAGGGGCCGCTGAGACGCCCTCAGGAGAAGCTTTCATAAGCAGTCAAATTCTCCACGACATGCGTAAATTTATATCAGATTGCCAAATTGATTCATAGACAACGCAGGGTCTGGTAGCGTATCGGCGGGATCGGAGGCGGAAATCACGAAGCTTTCTTTGCCAAAGCGGATAGGACGCGCCCTAAAGGTCCCGGTTGGAATCCGGGTGACAGCAGACTTCCGCCAGGGTACCGATTCGAGTAGATTTGAATCATGCAACGGGGAAAAAATCCTGGTGGTCTCAGGTTGGCGGCGTGGGGCGTCCATTTTTTTACGGCGAGTGGAGCGCTATTTGGATTACTGGCGCTCCTGGCGGTTGAAAACGGACATGCCAAAGCCGCCTTTCTCTGGATGCTGGTTACATTGGTCATTGATGGGTTAGATGGTCCTCTCGCGCGGCTGGTTCACGTGCGCGAAGTGCTCCCGAGAATTGACGGAGTGAGCCTGGATCTGATCGTGGATTACCTCACTTATGTGATCGTCCCGGCGCTCTTTTTCTACCGTCTCAATCTTTTACCCGAGAACTGGAGTCTGTTCGCTGCGGCACTCATTCTCGTGGCCTCCCAATACCATTCCGCCAACCTCGACCAGAAAACTCCGGACTACTATTTCCGCGGCTTTCCTGCGTGGTGGAACGTCCTGGCTTTTTACCTTTACGTATTTCACCCGCCGGCCTGGATCAATTTGGCCCTTGTGGTTTTCTTTGCTATCTCGACGTTCGTTCCCGGCATGTTGTTTCTACATCCTCTCCGGGCGCGAGAGTGGAAGCCGTTCACCATCGGCGTCCTGGCGATCTGGACCATGGGGAATATTGCAATTCTCTGGCAGCTTCCAACTCCATCCAATTGGCTGCTTTGGCTCTCTCTGGCCGGTCTGGTTTACCTGATGGCCCGCTGTGTCATTCGCATGGTGACGGGAGCTGCACCACCGAACCAGTCAATCAGCGCGCCTGCAACACAGACGGAACCAAAGATCAAGCCAATGACGAAGAACGACGCTGGCGAATTGGCTGACGCGGAGCGATAAGCATGGCCCACGAAATTCGTTTGGCTGTAATAGGAGCCGGCATGATGGCCGGAAAGCGCGCGTCGGCCTTCTCTAAAGATCCCCGAACCAAAATCTGCGGCGTAGCAGCGAAACGGCAAACCACCGCGGAAAAGCTGGCCGCAGCTCTCCACTGCGACTTCCGGACCAGCGACTATCGCGACTTGCTGCAGGCTAAGCCCAACGCCCTGCTGATTGAAGTTCCCCACGAAGTGCAGGACGAGATGGTTGACTGGGCGCTCGCTCATGACCTTCCCGTTCTGGTGGGAGGGCCAATCTCCACGTCGCTGCAGGGAGTGGAGCGCATTGCTGAGATTGCAGCTGCCCGCAACCTGATTGTGGAGGCAGGCTACGAAGCCCGCTACAAGTCCTGCTGGGAAGCCGCGCGCGACCGGATCACCGCTGGGGAGATCGGCCAGTTGATCGCGGTGCAGTCAAGAGCGTTGTGGAACGGAGACCCGCAGAGTTGGTACTACTCCCAGGCGAGAAGTCAGGGCATGCCGTTGACCCACATTAGCTATGCTTTTCTCAACCCTCTGCGTTGGATCATGGGCGATCCGCTGCAAATCTCAGCCTTCGCCAACACAAAAAAACATCAGACGCCCCAATCCGTTCGTGAGGAGACGTGCGCCGCCAATATGGCCTTCCCTGGGAACGTGTTGCTTAGCATGGTGGCGGGATATGTGAGCCACGGAGAACCGGAAAGCTGGACGGTCTTCTTTTTGGGAACTGATGGCTGCATTCAACTGTACCCAACAGAAATGGACAACGGTTGGCTCAAGCTCTACCGGCATGGTGAATCCTCCACACTCGACTTCACCCATGCGCGGGACGCTTTTGAGATACAAGCCGAGACTTTTCTCAACGCCCTGGAAGGAGAGAATCGTCTCAGGAACCAGCCGCAGGCTTGCGTGGGCGACTTGAGGGCTGTCGAGGCGATAGTCGCGTCAATCCGGGAAAATCGCACGATCGCCCTTCAGCGTTGAGCCGAAGAAAGTGTTACTGGTTCGTCAATCCAGGGACGAGCATCGGCGCCCCAATAGTCGGCCGGAGCATAGACCCGGCGGTCAGTGTCAAAAAACCAGTGATTCCGCTGTACCAACCCGCGGGCTCGAGCAAAAATTTCGTCGCCCTCCGCCGGTTCGCCTGGATAATTCTGAACAAACAGCTTTTTACACTCGACCGGGTCGTGTTCTTTGATCCAGTGATGAATGGTGGGATGCTGAACAATCGTATGCTCATTCTTCCACAGGCCGCGAACGATCTCGGCCCGTGTCTTGCGGTCAATGTATTCAAGCTCCACAGTGTTCACTCCTACACCCAGGGCCGCGAGCGCAGCGGCCAGGGCCAGCTCATCGCAGATATCTCCCGGCCACTCGATGTAGTCGCCAGATTCGAGAGTCCCCATCTCCCAATCATCAATTAGTCCGATCCACGCATCCACCCAGGGCAGGCAGCTCCGGTCTGCCATGACTGTGCCGGTGTTGTAGCGAATCCAGAACTTTTGCCTCGGCCTTCGCACCGACACCAGCGGCGCTGACCAGTGGTCGGGAATGGGAGCGACGATGCGGCACTCCAGGTCCATGAACAGCACAGTCCCAAATTCCTCAATTCCTCTGCGGATGATCTTCGGGTGGTTGCACCAGGCTTTTACCAGGCTGGAATACTCGGCATCGATTTCGTAAAGGTGGCAGGGATAACCCCATCGCCGGCAATCGCTGCGAAGACCTTCAAACAGGTGCTTATAAGATTGGGTAGCCCAACTGATGCAGGTAAAACGAGCCGCCGCCATGGGCGTGAGTATAACAGCATCTTGCGCACAGTTTGCGGTCCTGCCGGGATGCGAGCGCATTTTCGCGCCATCTGCGCAAGCATCTTGTCTTGAACCGCCTGCAGTCCTTTCCGGGAATGGATACACCAGTCCTGAAAATGCTCTAGACTACTCAATTGCCAAGTTAGCCAATTACCCCAAATCCTCATGACTCCTGACCTCTTGGCCCGCACGCTGGAACAATTCCTGGCCGAATCCCGGCATGGCGTAGTGGTGGAAGCAGGAGAGATCATTTTTGACCTGGATTCTGCCCGGTTCTCCATTTCCGCGGAGCGCGGGAGATGCTTGCTGCACATGTGGTCAGCGGAACGGAACATAGTCCGCGAGGTGCTGGATGCGGAATTGAAAGAAGTGAAAAAAGACGTGCTGCGGGTTTCGGTGCGAAAATTTGCCCAGTCACGTCCGCACCAGTTGCAAATATGCCGTGAGCGCGACCGGCGCACTCCTGCAGCTAGAAAGACGGCGCGCAGCCACTATGCGCGGACGCTGGAGCGCGCCCTCCAGCGCGAATTTCCGGAATGGACCCTGGCCAAGCTCTCTACCAGCATGAACCTGGAGCGCAGTTTTTCACCCGTCTACGCGCGGGGGCTGCTGCGCAAAGGCCAGAGAACGCTGGCCGTCCTGGGAGTCAATCAGCAGGAAACTCAGGCATCCATGGATGCAGTTCTGACCTTTGGCCTGCTCTGGCTTGAAGATTGCCGCCAGAAGGAAGCTGGACGGTCCACCGTGGAGGGTCTCAGGCTCTACGTGCCGCCGCAAAGGTCCGCCACCCTGCGGTTACGAATGGCATATCTGAATAAGAGCATTGGCCGCTTTCAACTCTACGAATTGGAGGAAGCAGATGGTAGCGTGGAAGAAAAGGAACTCACGATCCTGGCCGATCTTGAGAGCCGCTTGCAGCGCTGCACCGATGCGGCACACGCACACACGCAGTTCGCCGATGCTATTGCCAAAGTAAAAGCTGCAGCGGCAGGGGCTGAGATCGCTGTGATTTCAGCGGCAGAAATTTCCTTCCGACTGAACGGACTGGAGTTTGCCCGCGCCCGCTTTGCCGCCCAATCGGGTTCATTCCAAACCAGCCAAGAGATTGTCTTTGGAACAGGCGGCTTTGAGGAAGTCCTTACCCCCTCGAACGAGGCTTCCTTCGTGGGATTCGTCCAACGGATCGTGGAGGCTCGACGGGCGGACGCGGACAAACGCGATCCGCTCTGGAGAATGTATCCGGAGCGCTGGCTGGAGTCCCTGATCGTGAAAACCGTTCCGGCGGTGGATTCGCATCTGGATGCGTCTCACGTTTACTCCCAGGTTCCCGCCGTTTCCGCCTCTGACCGGTCGTTGATTGACGTGCTGACCTGCACGCGTGAGGGCCGGCTGGCGGTGCTGGAGCTGAAGGCAGACGAAGACATTCATCTGCCCGTTCAGGGGCTGGATTACTGGGCACGCGTGTGGTGGCATCATTCGCGGGGCGAGTTCCAGAAAAACGGCTACTTCAGCGGTGTGCCGCTCTCTCCCGAACCGCCCCTGCTGTTTCTAGTAGCCCCGGCCCTGCGGGTGCATCCGGCAGTGGAGACAGTGTTGCGATATTTCTCGCCGGAGATCCATTGGACGCTGGTGGGAGTGGACGAACGCTGGCGAGAGGGGATCAAAGTGATCTTCAGGAAGGCTCCTCTGGCGTGAATGAGAGGTGAACGTACTAACCACAAAGGAGACGAAGGAACCACAAAAAAAATCAACGTGTTTAACCGTCAGATTCTCGCACCAGTTCCTGGCAGCGCTCCTTGGCATAGTTCCAGGCTGAGAATTTGCAGTCTGGATCGTCGCTGCTGACCCAGGGATCTTCGCCAAAGGTTGTATATTGCTTGAACATCTCCTCCGCGCCGTTTCTGGCATCACATGCGTTCAGACATTCGTCCACGATCTGCTTACAGGCAGCAACCGCCGAAAGACAATCATCAAATTCCCCAAGCTTATACCTCTCACTTTTGTCCATGTAGTGGAAGTTGTCGTCAACATAAACGGTGTAAGGCTTCGCCATGCAGGTTCCTTCCAACTATCTTTAACCGCGGAGGGATGCGAAGGATCACGCTTGAGGCTGATTTTGCTCTTCATGTCCCAGCGTATCCTTTGCAGTCTCCAAATCTTTTTCGCCTCGGTAAACCCTGCCCACAGCATTGCTCAGCCTTCTCATCGGAAAACCACCACTATCCTTTGCGAAGATTATCTCCCCCACCTTGTGGCTGCGGTAATGCCAGCGCTTTAGAATCGCCAGCTCTTCCATAAATTGCTGAGGGGAACTCGCACCAGGGGCTGAAAGCCTCTCGATGGCCGCGCGAACTCGTGTTTCCAACGCCGGCGCGGCATCTTCGGCTTCCATCAGGAGATGTTCCGGGCCGGCGAACTCACCGTTGCTAAATCGGAAGAGTGCGACCGATTTTGTTTCCAGCGAAGGCTGTACGATGACGGCATCCAGCCGGTCAAGACGGCTATAGATATCATCCGCCCCCGAGACAATGCCTTTTACCTTTTCCACTTTAGCGTGATGCTGAGCGGCTGCCTCAAAATCCAGAGCGGCAGACAGGCGGTCGCGCTCGGTTGCCAATTCCTGGATGAGTGAATCGCCGCAGGAATCCAGGAAAGCCTGCACGCGCCCGACCTCGACGGCGTACGCCTCATCGGTACAGCCTTTGAAGCAGGGCGCCAGGCACATCTTCATCTCCGAGTAAACACAGCCGGGAAATTTGGGATCAGGATTCAGATCGAAGGTGCAGCGACGCATCTTGAAGAGATCGAGCGAGTCATTTAGGAACTTTTCCGCCGCGACCCTGGAGCGGAATGGACCATAGTAAGCAGAACGTCCGGTGAGGCGGCCTATCCTGGTTGTGACGTAGGCGCGGGGATACTCATTATCCAGATTCATCCGCACCAGCGGAGCGGGGCGAAGGCGCAGTCGCTTCTGGTAGCTCCGGGGAAACTCCCGGCGCAGCGTCTTGTATAGCAGCAGAACGGATTCAAAATCAGAGCCGGTCAGGGAGTATTCAATCCGGGTGACGCGCTCGCGCAAATTGAGGCGCTTGGATTGCGATTCCGGAGGGGCCAGCAGCCGCTGCAATCGTTTTCTCAAGTTGGCGCTCTTGCTTACATAAGGCTCGGCGGATTCATCCGCTCCGCGCAGCACAAAAACGGCGGGTGTGGCGGAGAATTGGGCAAAGAACTCCGGCGGGTGGACAGGGGAGAACGGTATGGAATGGTTCAGCAAAAACCTAGTTTAGCCGCAGATGTGTGCCGAGGACCCCATTTTGCCGCGAATGGCCCCTCTCTGGGGGTTGCCAAGGCTATGCTGCCCGCTGCTCACTTGCCCACCCTGAATCCTTCACCTGGCCAATTCCATCCAATGGGCTGGCTGCAGATAGCCAAAACGGCGCAAATTCGTTAAAATAAAGCTTTTACACGAAAGGTTCACGAGTCAATGAAGGCAGCAATTCATCCCGCATATAACGAAGTGCGCGTCCACTGCGCGTGCGGCAACACGTTTATTACCCGTTCCACCCACAAAGGGGACATCAACCTGGAAATCTGCTCCAATTGTCACCCGTTCTTTACCGGCAAGCAGAAGCTGGTGGATACCGCCGGGCGCGTGGAACGCTACCGCCGCAAGTACGAAAAAGCGGCCAAGAAGTAACGCCGCAAGGTTTTCAAAGAGCCTCCGCTGCGGCGGAGGCTTTGCTCTTTTTACGACGAGTGGCCACAGTAGAATTCGAAGTGCCAACGGCAGCTTTTCATGCATAAATTCTGGGAAACTCCGCTGAACTCCAACACCGCGCCTGCCGGCGTCAAGGTGCCGGAGTCTCTCCAGATTGGCAACGTCCGGATTGAACCGGCCACCGTTCTCGCGCCCATGGCTGGAGTTACCGATACGGTTTTCCGCCGCTTCATCCGCAATGCCAGCTTTGTGCAGAAGCCTGAATCCATCATGTCGGAGCCCGAGGCGCACAATACCGATGGGCCGGAATCATTCACCCAAGCTGGGTTCAAGAATGAAGAAGTTTCCGGTTGCGGCCTGATCATGACGGAGTTTACATCAGCGGACGGCCTGTTCCGGACGCGCGAATCCAAGCGCAAGCGCTACCTGCACTTTTATCAGGATGAGCACCCGATTTCCGCGCAATTGTTTGGCAGCGATCCTTACACGCTTTCGGAATCCGCCAAGATTGTTGAAGACGCCGGCTTTGATCTGGTTGACCTGAACCTGGGATGTCCGGCCAAGCGCGTGGTGAAGTGCAATGGCGGCTCCGGGCTGCTCAAGGATTTGCCGGTGATTGGCCGCATTTTTGAGACGGTGCGCGCGGCGGTGAAGATTCCATTCACGGTCAAGTTCCGCCTGGGTTGGGACGACAACAATATTGTGTGCGTGGAGTTGGCGCGCATGGCGGAGGACTGCGGGTTAAACGCGGTGGCCATGCACGCCCGCACGCGCGAGCAAGGCTACAGCGGAAATGCCCGCTGGGAGTGGATTGCGGCGGTGAAGGCCGCCGTGAGGATTCCAGTGATCGGCAACGGCGATATCCGCACTCCTGAAGATGCGGTGTCCATGGTGGCCGAGACGGGTTGTGACGGCTTGATGATTGGACGCACCGCCGCCTCGAATCCATGGATTTTCCGCCAGATTCGCCAGCACGCGGAAACCGGACGCTACGACGAGCCGATGGAAGCGGACCGTTACGAGATGATCCGCACCTATTTCAAAATGCTGGTGGAAGAGCAAATGCACGGCTCAGCCGGCAAAATGAAGCAGTTTGTTGCCTGGTTCACCCACGGCGTGCCCAATGGCAATGCCTTGCGCCGAGCCGTCTATGACGCACGGGAAGGGCCGGATATTCTGGCAAGCGTAGAGCGGTTTTTTGAAGAACGATTGGGAGAAGCTACGCCCGCGCCCGCGCCCGAACTTATGTCCACACTCAGCGGTTAGACCAGGGTTTTCAATTCTGGCAACCATGGCCATGCACTTCTGCTATTTCTCTGGGTGATCTGCTTCTTCCTCTTCCTTAGCTTTGTTGAGATTAAGGATCTGCAGCAGGTTGCTGTAATCATCCGTCCAAAGACGGATTCTCGGCTCTGATTTAGCAACCTCAACTGATTCCACTTTGAAAGAGGGGTCGTCAAAGATTTCTGGTTTCCCGGTCACCAGCACCCAATCGCTGGCAGCAGGATAGCTGCCTTCAGTGGCGCCGTCATAGACCGCGATCGCAGCCTTATGCAGGTCTTCAGCGATGTCCGCCACGATAGGCACCAGATCCAGATATTTGTTGGAGACGTGGATGGCGAGGATTCCATCGCTCTTGAGATGGCGGAAGTATTCGACGAAGGCCTCCCGTGTGAGGAGATGGACGGGTATCGCATCGCCGGAGAATGCGTCTACGGCCAGCAGATCAAAATTCTGCGACTCCTGGCCCTCCAGGGTAAGGCGCGCATCGCCCAGCAGCACGTCCAGTTGGCCGTGGCAATCCTTCAGAAAAGTGAACTGCGAATTCGCGATTTTCACAACCTCCGGGTTTATCTCATAGAAGCGATACACGTCTCCGATGCGGCAATAGCTGGCCAGCACTCCGGCGCCCAGGCCAATGGCGCCCACGCGCACACCGGACGAACGCGCCTTGACAAACTGCATGGCCAGGCCAAGGCCTGAGCTGCGGACGTAATACATCGTGGGCTCGTGGCGGCGATCGGGATCAAGAAGCTGAGCGCCATGTTCAATGGTTCCATGTACCAGCGATCTTACCCGGCCATCCTCGTCGCCGGTTTCCAGGTCCTGCACCTGCAAAGCACCGTAAAAGTTTCGTACGTGAAGATAATAGTCACCATCCATTCTGTGCTTGTGAATGCTCATGTAGGCGGCGAGAGCCACGGTGAAAATCAGCAGAGCCAGGCGCCCAGCCACTCTTGCGGTCCAGCCGCGGCCAACTGTTTCCTTCCACACAATCATGAAGGTGAGGACACAGCAGATGACCATCCATAAAGGCAGTTCCACGTAAGTCTTGAAGATGCGTGGAGCTATGATGGCGACAAAGAACCCTCCCACCACCCCTCCGGCTGAAGTCAACAAATAGAAGTAAGTGAGAAATCGAGTTTCCGGTTTGTGGCGCGCCAGTTCGCCGTGGCAGACCATGCAGCAGCAGAACAGACCTGCCAGCATAGCTGGGATAGCCAACTTCAGGTTGGTAGTGCCACCGTGATAGAACATGGCCCACGCCATGGCGCCCAGCCCTGCCAACATAGCGGGTATCCAGATGAGCCGCTGGTAGACGCGCTCCATCTCAAAACAGAGCACAAAGCTGAAGAGGTAGAGTCCCAGCGGCAAAATCCATAACAATGGGATGGGCGCAAGGTTCTGGGAAAGATAGTTGGTGGTGGCCATCATGAGCGCGGCGCCGCAAGCTGCCAGTGCGATCCAAAGAAGCTGAAGACCAATGCTCTGCTGGAACGCAGATCCAATTCGTTCGCGCGCGTGTTCCGCGGCATCGTTCCTATCCGGCTCTCGATATCTCCAGGCATACCAGGCAACCACGGCGCAGAGCAGCGCAAAAACCATATAAGCAGCGGACCAACCCCAGGCCTGCGCGCGGGAAGCCCAACGTGGCTCAACCACCAGGGGAAAACAAATCAGGCCCAGCAGGGAGCCAAGATTGGAGAGAGCATAAAAGCGATAAGCGGAAGCCCCCGGCCTGAGTGCGGCATACCATGCCTGCAGCAGCGGACTGGTGGAGGAGACCAGCAGATAGGGTAGGCCAATAGTGCCGGCCAGCAGGCCGAGAATCCGTAGAGCAGGATCAGCATGGCCCGGATGCCGCCACGCAGGCGAAGGCAGGATCGGCAAGAGCAGGAGGCTGGCCGCCAGCAGGAGAATATGAATCTGCATCTGCCACCTGGGCGGCAAAAAGTGGCGGAGACAGTGCGCATAACCATAACCCGCCAGCAGCGAAGCCTGGAAGTAAAGCAGGCAGGCGGCCCAGACTCCGGCCGAACCTCCAAACCATGGCAGAATCATTTTGCCGAGAATGGGCTGCACCAGGAACAACAGGAATGCGCCCAGGAAGATGGCCGCGCCAACGAGCCAGGGAGCCAGCCCTGCCTGGCTGGCGGTTTTCTCTGCGGACAGATTGTGCATGGCTTGCGTGGGTTGTGGGCCAACGCTCATTGGTGCTTGATTGTACCCAAACCTTCGCAGCCGCTAAGCACTCAAGGCTAAGGCCTAAGAAAGTGAACTGGAAAGCCGCGGAGAAATGGCGAAATGCCGGGCGCCGGGCGGATAAGATGAGTAATTAACGGGAACGAAATTTCCGAACAAGCTGGCGTACCGGCCGAGAGCCATTGCCGGGTCGTCCCCGTTTGCTCCTCGCCGCTTCGCGCTTGTAATATCGTGACTTAGCTCCTTCTGCAGAAGAATGCCACACGAACTCCCTAAAACTTATGACCCTGGCGCCATTGAGCCGCGATGGGCCGAATATTGGGTCCGGGAAAAGCTCTTCTCGGCGAGAACGCCCGAACCTGGATCGGACGAGGCGAAGAAGCCGGTATTTTCCCTCCTGCTGCCACCTCCCAACGTGACCGGACGGCTGCACATGGGACACATGCTGGAACAGACAGAGATCGACATCATGATCCGCTGGCGGCGCATGCGAGGATTTCTGACCCTTTGGCTTCCCGGAACCGACCATGCCGGCATCGCTACACAGATGATGGTGGAGCGCCAGCTTGCCAGTGAGGGCACAAGCCGGCAGAAGCTGGGCAGAGACGCATTTGTCCAGCGTGTCTGGGAGTGGAAAAAACATTACGGTGGCGCCATTCAGGCGCAGATGAAGCGTCTGGGCGCGTCTGTGGATTGGGAGCGCGAGTACTTCACCATGGACGAAAACCTCTCGCGCGCCGTCACTGAGGTTTTTGTTCGCCTGCATGAAGAAGGGCTGATTTATCGTGGCAAGTACATTGTCAACTGGTGCCCGCGGTGCATCACGGCCATCTCCGACCTGGAGGTAGTCCATGAAGAGTTTGCCGGCAAGCTGTATCAGATCCGTTACCCAATTTCCGGCGATCCCAGCCAGTTCGTAACCATCGCTACCACTCGTCCTGAAACCATGCTGGGCGATACCGCGGTCGCGGTGAATCCCAGGGATCAGCGCTACACCCATTTGCATGGCAAGAAACTGCTGCTGCCGCTCCTGGAGCGCGAGATCCCGGTTGTCGCCGATGATTTTGCCGATCCTCAATTTGGCACCGGGGCTGTAAAAGTGACGCCGGCCCATGATCCCAACGACTTTCAGATTGGCTTGCGGCACAATCTGGAGCAGATCAACATCATGGATGACCAGGGCACGATGAATGCAAATGCCGGACCGTACGCTGGTCATGATCGCTTTGAAGCGCGGGAAATGGTCTTGAGGGACTTGCAGGAGCGCGGCCTCTTTGTGGGCGCCAAGGACCATACATATGCCATCGGCAAATGCGATCGCTGCAAGACCATTGTGGAGCCGCGGCTGTCGACCCAATGGTTCGTTAAGATTGCGCCCCTCGCCCAACGTGCCACTGAGGCCGTGGAAAAAGGCGAAATTGTCATCACTCCCGACAACTACGCCAAAACCTATTTTGAGTGGATGCGCAACATCTACGACTGGTGCATCTCCCGCCAGCTTTGGTGGGGCCACCGGATTCCCGCCTGGCACTGCGCTAACTGCGGCAACATCATCGTGGCCCGGTCGGCTCCTCAAACCTGCTCCAAGTGCGGCAGCAACAAGCTGGAGCAGGACCAGGACGTCCTGGACACCTGGTTCTCCTCCGGGCTGCTTCCATTTACAACCCTGGGCTGGCCGGAAAAAACTCGTGACCAGGAGGTCTTTTATCCGGCGTCGCTGTTGATAACCGGCTTTGACATCCTGTTCTTTTGGGTAGCGCGCATGAGCATGATGGGCTGCCATTTCATGGCCGACCACCCACAAGGTAGCGTCCCTTTCCGCAACGTTTATATTCATGCCCTGATTCGGGATGCCGAACGCCAAAAGATGTCAAAGGTCAAAGGCAACGTGATCGATCCCATTGAAGTAACGGAAAAATACGGTACGGATGCCGTGCGCTTCACCCTGGCATCCATGGCTGCTCCTGGCACCGATATTGCATTCTCTGAAAGCCGTACCGAGGGCTATCGTGCCTTTGCCAACAAGATCTGGAACGCGGCGCGATTTGTCTTCATGAATCTGGACCGCGCAGGCGAGGGCGCCAGCCTCATCCAGGGCGCTCCGCAAGCCGAATTGCAGCGTTTGGAAAACCGCTGGATCATGTCGCGCTTCTACCGTGTGGCCGGCGAGGTCAATCAAGACCTGGACACCTACAGGTTCGATGAGGCAGCAAATACGATTTACAAATTCTTCTGGGGCGAATTCTGCGACTGGTATCTGGAAATCATCAAGCCGCGCCTTTCCGGCGACCCACGAGATGCCCGCCCGGCCCTTGCTTTTCTGGGCGACATTTTTGAAGGCGCGCTGCGGTTGCTTTCTCCCTTTATGCCGTTCATTACGGAAGAGATCTGGCATGCCGTCTACGATGGCAAGCCTCCTGCAAAGTCTATTGCCGTGATGCGCTATCCGGAGTTGGACCAACGCTGGCTGAATGACCAGGCGGAAGCGGATATGACTGTGCTTCAAGACCTGATCGTCAACCTCCGCAATATGCGCGCGGAGATGAAGGTTGAACCCAAGGTCAAGGTTCCGGCGCGAGTTTTTGCCGGCTCGGCGGTGCAGAATCTGATGACTGAAAATCAGGGGATGATCCAGCGTCTGGCCGGAGTTGACCGGCTGGAGTTCTCGAGTGATTCCCTGGCGCAGATATCCGGAGCCCGCACCACAGCCAAGTTTGAAGTGGTGGTCGTTTATGAGCAGAAGGTCGACGTGGCTGCCGAACGCGAACGCCTGGCCAAGGAGCTGAAAAAACTGGAGGGCGAGCTGGCCAACGCCCAGCGGCAGTTGGGAAATGAGCAATTTCTCGGTAAAGCCCCGGCCAAGGTCGTGGAAGGACTGCGCAAGCGGGTTGGGGAAATTGAGGTACTGTTACGAAAGATTAGGTCAGGGTTGGACAACCTGGGGTAAGCTTTTCAAAAGACCTGGATTAGACGATGGATTGGCACAGCCGGAGAATTTCCGCCATTCTCGAGCATGCGCTGCTGGAAGACAAAGCCACCAGCGACGCGACCTCGCGCGCCTGCATTGACGCACAACAGCGCGCCACCGCCACCATCATCGCCCGGCAGGACTGTGTGCTCTCCGGCTTAGGCGCCGTCTCCGGCATTCTCGAGATTTTTGAACGCCTGGATATGCACGTCATCGGGCATCCTGAAGTTATCAGCCACGGAGAAATTTTTGATGGCGTCCGCCTGCATAAAGGGCAGTCAATCGCCGTAATTCGCCATAACGCCCGCGTCTTGCTCTCCTGTGAGCGCGTGATCCTGAACGTGTTGCAGCGCCTGAGCGGCATTGCCACCTTGACGCGCAAATTCGTTGACGCGGTTCAGGGAACCAAGGCGCACATTCTGGATACACGCAAGACTGTTCCCGGACTTCGGGTGCTGGATAAGTACGCCGTCCGCTGTGGAGGCGGGCAGAATCACCGCCTCGATCTCTCCGATGGAGTGCTGATCAAAAATAACCACATTGCCCTCGCCGGGGGAGTGACCGCGGCGCTGCAAAAGGCAATCCAGAACCGCCGGGGCGAGCAGCCCATTGAAATCGAGGTACGCACCCTGGGTGAACTGGAAGAGGCACTGAACAACGGGGCCGAAGCGGTGTTGATGGACAACATGAATGTGGAAGACGTGCGCCGTGGCGTAGAGCGCATTAATTCCCATTCACGCCGCATCCCGGTTGAGGTTTCCGGCGGCATCAGACTGGAAAACGTGCGTGCCTATGCCGAAACCGGCGCTGACTACATCTCCGTAGGAGCCCTCACCCATTCGGCGCAAGCCGTAGACCTGAGCATGAGAATTTTTCCTGCGTGACGCGCTCATATTACCCCGCGAACCTAGAGCGCAGAGTACAGATCGGCTTTTTGTCCACAATCGCCGAAAAGAACGCGAACTGCTTGTAAAATCTGAATTAATGCAATCATCACCCTTCACAGAAGCTGATCCAATCGCGCAATTGGCGAATAAATGGTCGCTCCAACTCACCGAGATATCCCGCGCTAAAGTTGCTGACTGAAGACACCAGTGTGGTTGTGTTCGGCTCCCTCGCCCGGGATGAATACACCTCCGGAAGCGATGCCGATTGGACATTGCTCATCGACGGAGCAGCCGACTCTAATCATCGCAGGGTGGCGCAAAAGATCGAATCTTCCATCGAGGACATCTTCAAACAGCCCAACCCTGCGGGGCGTTTGGCGGACTGACCTTCAGCCATCATTTAATTCACGATATCGGCGGTCCAGAAGATACGAATGCCAACACCACACAACGGATTCTCATGTTGCTGGAGTCCCGCTCCATTCAAGGTGCAGGCGACGCGGCATATGGCCGGGTGGTACGAGGAATTCTCAACCGATATCTTGAGCAGGAGGTATCACATCTTAACCGTGAGAAGAGTCAATACAAAGTTCCAAGATTTCTGCTGAACGACGTCGTACGGTTCTGGAGAACCATGGCAGTCGATTTTGCAAGCAAGCAATGGGTACGGGGAGGACTCGGTTGGGGCATCCGGAATGCAAAGCTGCGACTATCGAGAAAACTCATTTACGTTGCCGGTCTCTTGACTTGCTTTTCCTGTGCTCTGGACACGGATCTGAATTCCAAGGTCCATTCTGAAAGCGACGAGGTGCTTGCGTTGGTCAGTCATCTACGCAAGGCTGTTAAGAACACGCCTCTAGCAGTGTTGGCGCACGCTCTCTTGCTTTATGACAGCAATGGAGAAATCAGCCGCCAGATTTTCTATGCCTACAATGAGTTCCTCGGCATCCTGAATGACGGCGAGAAACGAAGGCACCTGGAGAAGTTGCGGGTTGAGGACGCAGAGAGCGATTTGCTCTTTGCCGAGATCCGCCGCGTCAGCGACGCATTTCAAAAGGGACTGGACAAACTCTTCTTCGAGAACCAGAATATAAGCCACTTGACCAAGAAATACGGTGTCTTCTAATGAGACCTATTGGATTTTCGACGGGTGCTTTGGCCTATGGAGACTTTCGGCATGGTCTTTCCATCATTCGCGATCACAAGTTGAGAACCATTGAACTCTCCGCTCTGAGGGAAGCCGAGCTTGCACCGCTCATCGACAGTTTGGAAGATCTGGATCTGAAGGGCTTCGAATACATCTCATTCCACGCTCCCAGCAAGCTCAAGACCTTGAACGAAGAGCAGGTGATCGGATTGTTAGATCGCGTTGCCCGAAAAAACTGGCCGTTGATTATCCATCCTGACGTGATCGAGAATTTTGAGGCTTGGACTGGGTTTGGAGATTTGCTTTGCATAGAAAACATGGATAAGCGAAAGCCGATTGGTCGCACGGCGAGAGAACTGGCGCTGATCTTTGCGAAGTTGCCGCATGCCTCTCTATGCCTGGATCTGGGCCATGCCCGCCAGGTAGATCCAACTATGAGCGTCACCTTAGAGATTCTCGAACAGTTCGGCTCAAGGCTCCGCCAACTGCACGTGAGCGAGGTCAATACCAATAGCCAGCATGATCCGCTGTCTTATGCAGGTGAATTGGCGTTTCAGAAGATCAGCGCTTTGATACCAGAATCAGTTCCTGTCGTTCTGGAAAGTAGAGTGACTCCGGACCGAGTCGAAGGAGAGGTTCTTCGCTGCAGAGAAGCCTTGTCACGCCTGGCCGCAGCATAGGTGTGCACTTCGTGCGGGAAAAACAGGTTCTGAACCGCTAGACAATGCTCCATCATGAATATCCAGAAAGATGCCTACGGCGCAGAGCTGATGGCCGTTCACCGTGGTGAAGCCAATACCCTTGAGATTGTTGAGAGGGACGACTATTTCATCAGCGTCTCCAACTGGCCTCAGCGCTACTTCAGCAACTACTCCGCATGGTCCAGGCGCGAGAAACAGGCCTTGCGTCTGGTCAGGGGCCGCGTGCTTGATATCGGTTGTGGCGCCGGACGCCATGGACTGCACCTGCAAAAGAAGGGTCTGGATGTAACCGGGATCGACAATTCTCCAGGCGCAGTGAAAGTGTGCAAGCTGAGGGACTACAGGAAAGTGAAACTGATGCCCATCGCGGAGATTCACAAATTCAAGCCGGAGTCTTTCGATACCGTCATCATGATGGGCAACAATTTCGGATTGTTTGGAGGGTACATGAGGGCCAGGCGACTCCTGAAGCACCTGTATCGGATTACATCGCCGGCCGGGCAGATCATTGCTGAGGCTACTGATCCCTACCGCACCGAGGACCCTTTACACCTGGGCTATCACCGGTTCAACCGTAAGCGAGGCCGGATGGGTGGCCAGTTGCGCATCAGGCTTCGGCACGGCAGGACCATCGGCAAATGGTTTGACTACCTGCTGGTATCGCAAGCGGAAATGAAGAAGATCCTCACCGGGACGGGCTGGCGGATCACGCAGCTTATTCCCGACAGCGGCCCTGGATACACAGCGGTCATCGCGAAAAACGGGTAATGATTCAGGATCTCGGCGAAGTGAGTCTGCTGAGTCCGGCCCGCAATTTGCGGTAAACTCATCTTTAGAATGAGTGACTCTGTAGTGCAATCCGACCTGCTATCGCCGGAAAACATTGGGCCATTGGTGCGGAACACCATTTTTTCCGGCCATATACGTCATTGGCTTCAGACCGACTCCACCAATCTGCTGGCATCCCGTGCCGCAGCCGGGGCGGAAGAGAATTCTGAACCTGCGTCTGAGGGCGAGGTATTCCTGGCTGAGGAGCAGACTGCCGGCCGTGGCCGCGGAGGTCATAGCTGGCACTCCGAACGCGGCGTTGGTATTTATTGTTCCGTCATTCTCCGCCCATCCATCACTCCTTCAGAAACCCTCTGGATCTCCCTGATCTCGGCAGTCGCTGTGCAGGACGCCGTCCGGGAGGTCACGGGACATCCCACGGATATCCGCTGGCCCAACGACCTGCTGGCGAACGATAAGAAGTTTTGCGGCATTCTCACCGAGTTAAGCACTGAGGCCACCCGCGTACGCCATGCAATCGTCGGCATCGGGATCAACGTCAACCAGCATGCCTTTCCCGATGAACTTCGTGAATCGGCCACCTCCCTGCGGCTGGAAACCGGAAGAGAATGGTCACGCGTGGAGCTTACCGCGGCCCTGCTAAAGTCGCTGGACCGTGAATACCGTGGTCTGCTGCGGGCTGTGAACAGCCCGGAGCGCATCCCCGCGCGGCGGTTTGAGCCGCTTTTGAAGCGAGTGGAAGCCCGCTCATCCTATGCCTTTGGGAAAGAAGTGCATGTGGATGAAGATGGAGGCTACAGCGGAGTGACGGATGGCCTGGACTCCCAGGGATTTCTGCGCGTTCGCACCAGGTATGGCGTGCGCATGGTAATCTCCGGCAGCGTGCGTCCGCTTCCAAGGAGACCTGATGCTGCTAGTGGTTGATGTAGGCAACAGCAATACCGTGCTGGGCGTGTATGCCATGAATCGCACCGGCTTTGCCAAAACCAACGGCGAACCGCGCATGGCCGCCCACTGGCGTGTAGCCACCATTAAGACCCACACCGTGGATGAATACGGCGTCCTGTTTCGCAATCTGTTTGCCATTGAAAAAATTGAAGCGACGGACGTGCGCGGGATCGTGATTTCTTCTGTCGTGCCTTCCATGGATTCAACTTTGCGTGAAGTGTGTGAACGCTATTTTCATCTCAAGCCGCTGTTTATCGAGCCGGGCGTCAAGACTGGCATGCCGGTACTCTACGAAAATCCGGCGGAAGTTGGTGCAGACAGGATAGTAAACGGCGTAGCTGGTTTTGAAAAATTTGGCGGCCCATGCGTAGTCGTAGACTTTGGCACTGCCACCACGTTTGATGCTATTTCCAAAAAAGGCGAATACCTGGGCGGCGTGATCGCGCCCGGCATCGGTATTTCAGGGCAGGCATTGTTCGAACACACCGCAAGGCTCCCACTGGTGGACGTCCGCCAGCCCGCGAAGATCATCGGCACGAATACCGTGGCCAGCATTCAGGCAGGACTATTCTTCGGCTATCTGGGACTGGTGGATGGGATTCTGGAGCGTCTGCTGAAAGAACTCGGCCCGGAAACCAATGTCGTGGCCACCGGCGGGCAAGCCAGGCTCATTGGCGAGAGTTCCAGATACATCAAGACGATAGATGACCTGCTCACACTCGACGGCCTGCGCATTATCTGGGAACGCAACTCGGTTGCCCAGAAGAAGAAAACTGCGCCATAACAGATCGGGTGATGCGCTGAGCGCGCGATCTGTTGAGTGAAAACCGGCGAAACCGATCCAGTGCTCTGAATTACCAGATAGCTTAAGACCAGTTTTAGAATTTTTGTTTTGAGAGTCGCGTTCATTCGCGTTGATGCGCGGCTCAATCCTTTACTTTTCGTGGAAAATTACTTCAACTACTTCACCGAGATTGAAGATCAGTTTCAACGCCGTCGAGGCACTGGACTGATTCTTTCCACGCTGGATTGGGCCTTGATCGAAACCTGGAAGGATGCCGGTATCCCGCTGGAAGCCGTATTGCGGGGCATCGATACCACCTTTGATCACTATGAACGCCGCCCGTCCAAGACCAAAAAGATCAACGGCCTGGCATTCTGTTGCCAGGAAGTGCTGGCCGCAGCCGAGGACATGAAAGAAGCGGCGGTCGGCGCCTTACGGCAGGAGAAGGGCGCCGTTCCGGGCCTGCAAGCGGAGGAGATTGCGGCATTCTTCATGGAGAACGCAGAGAAGCTGCGGCAGATTCAGGCTTCGCCGCAGGTAAAATCCGTGGCTGCCGACGGCGCGGCAACGCTCACGGGCCTGGCGGAAGAACTCCGGAAAAAATCAGCCCCACTGCGGCTGGAGGATCTGGAACGGCATCTTACGGTTCTGGAAGAAAAACTTCTTGCGGCGCTTACCATGACTGCTGCCGATGCTGAGCTGCTGGCCGTCCGTACTGAAGCAGACCGGGAGATCGCTCCTTATCGCAGCAAAATGCCGGCCGCCCAGATTGAGCAGCTTCATAAACAATTTGTCCACAAACTGCTATTCGAAAAGGTTAAGATTCCACGCCTCAGCCTCTTCTACATGTGAACCTGACCATTGAAAAACTCATCTACGGCGGTGACGGCCTGGCCCGCCAGGCGGAAGGCAAAGCCGTCTTTGTGCCGCTCGTGCTTCCCGGCGAAGAAATTTCAGCCACCATCGCGGAAGATAAACCCGGATTCGCTAGGGCCACCGTGGATGAATTGCTCACACCTTCAGAGAAAAGAATTCAGCCCGGCTGCGCTTACTTTGGAAGCTGCGGCGGCTGCCATTATCAGCACACTGGCTATGAAAACCAGTTGGAAATCAAGCGCGCCATTCTGCGGGAGACCTTCCGGCGCACCGGCAAGTTCGAGTGGCAGGAAGAAATCATCACTCACGCCGGGGAGCCGTGGAACTACCGCAACCGCACGCGCATGAAGCTCCAGGTTGGACGCGAATTTGCCATCGGGTATCGCCGCCTGGCTTCGCACGAGTTGCTGCCGGTGGAAAAGTGTCCGATCAGCTCACCCGCCATCAATCGCCTTATTTACCACCTGTGGGAGTTAGGCCGGGAACAGCGGGTCCCGCAGGGCATCGGCGAGATTGAATTCTTTGCCAACCATGACGATTCCGCGCTGTTGCTGGAAGTTTACGGCTCACCGCCCATCACCGGTTTGCAGGAATTTTTTCGCGACCTCAAAGTCCGGATGCCGGAAGTACAAGGCCTGTCTGCCTTCACGCTGTCAGGCCCGCACAGTCCGGCAGCGCCGGAAGCCAGGGAAGTATTGGGCCAGGACTTTCTGGCCTATCGAGCTGAAGACCGCGAATTCCGCGTGAGCGCCGGCTCATTTTTCCAGACCAACCGCTTCCTGGTAGATGAATTGGTGCAGGCGGTAACCTCCGGTCTTTCCGGCCGCATGGCGCTGGACTTATATGCGGGCGTCGGGCTCTTTGCCAATCATCTCTCCAAGCGTTTTCATCAGGTCTTTGCCGTGGAGTCTTCTCCCGCTGCTGCCGGCGATTTACAAGCCAACGCGCAGAAGAACGTTACCGCCGTCCGGGCAACCACGGAGCAATTCCTGCAGAAATCCATCAACCTGAATGCGGATGTGGTTGTAGCGGATCCGCCGCGCGCCGGCATGGGAGAAGGCACAACAAAACTGCTGGCCGCCCTGCGCGTGCCCCGGATTTCCTATCTCTCCTGCGATCCCACCACCCTGGCGCGCGATTTACGCCTGTTGCTGGACTTCGGATACAAGATAGAAGAAGTCCATCTGATAGACCTGTTTCCACAGACCTTTCACATCGAGAGCCTGGTAAGGCTGGCACGGTGAAGTAAGCAGCCCATGCTCTGTTCCCAGGGCTACTCTTCGTCTTTGTCCGCGGCAGGACACTTCATCTTGAGGGCAATCCATTCCTTCACGTCCACGGCTTCGCCCTGCATGCAAGTGGTGGGACCATCATGTTTGCTGCCGGTAAAACGGATAGCGCTCCCCATGGCTGGTTTTTTTCCTTTGAAGAACAGGTTATAGAGAATCTTGGTTCTGGCATCCTTCAGAACCAGGCACCCGGTCTCGACTCCCGATTCAACGCAGCCCGAGCCGGTGAGGTCTTCTGATGAACTGGAGACGGGCGGCTTCTTCTGTACTGCCGGCGCCTGGAGTGCAATCGCAAGTGACAATGCCGTGACTATGACGCTGACGAGTCCTGTCCTAAAATGCTTCATTTTCACCTCCCAATACCTGGTCGCCTGACCCTGCTGCAAAGTCACGCTCCGCGACTAAAGAATCCCACGATAATCTTAGAGCATGTATAGAGATGCTGCAGACCACGGTGACAGATGATTTGTATCAGCCCCAAGAGCCGCAAAGCGGCGCTTGCCTAAACCAGAACTCCACTCCTCGGCCATAACCCTTCCCCTTGTCATCCTGAAACGTAGTCCGGGCGACGTTAGGAGCCCGGCAAAGTTGAAGGATCCCGAGAACCTGTCCCTTGCCATGCTGCATCAAGGCGTTCTCTCAAGACTGTTAACCCCTTGCACTGGAGCTTCTGGAGAGAGCACAAATTCATTCGTGCCGTCCCTGAGTTCACTCAGGGCATAAAAAGGTAGTCGAGCTGGGCTCTTTTCCGCACTGCCGTAGGCTACAAGCCTTGTTATGCGTGAACGCTCACGAATCATCAGCAGAAATCCAACCCACCCAAATTGTTGTTTTTCTGTGCAATTTATGAGAGAGTCGCGCTGCATTTGGCTTCGAAACCACGAATGACCTCGCCCAAAAGACCTATCCACCAATCCCAACCCCGCGCTCCGCTTGCGTTAGCTGCTGTGGCGTTCGGAATAGGTGTCTGGCTTGCCGGCCATCTCCATCGCTCCCCATGGCTTTGGGGAATGGCCTCCGCGCTCTTGATCGTGTGTGCGCTGGCTGCTGTTGCTGTGAGTAGCGTTCGCCTTGGTTACTTGTCCGTTGTGAGCGCGCTGATCTGCGCCGGGGCCTGCAGCCGCGTGTGGATGCCGGTTCCACAACTCGGCTTTCCTCCCGATATTTCACTTTCTGGCGCTCAGATAGAAATCATCGGCCATGTAACCAATGACGGCGCTTTGCTGGCCGGATCAGAGCCGCGCGAACGCTTTGATCTGGAAACAGAAATCATTCAGGTAGGAGAAACAAAATTTACCCAGCCAGTGGGAGTCCGCGCCACGGTGTTTGTGAAGCAGTCGTCAAAATCCGCCGGCGAAAATCCGCCGAATAACGACGATGATGATGATGGCGATGATGCCGACGCCGGAATCGGTTTTCCCCAGCTTGCCTATGGCGACCGCGTCAAGCTCACGGCCAAGCTGCGGCTGCCGCGTAATTTCCGTAACCCCGAGGCATTCGATTACGAAGGCTACCTGCACGCATTAGGCATCACCACCCTGGCGTCAGTCCGCGCTGATCGGGTGGAGGTGCTGCCGGGCAATTCCGGGACGCTTCTGGGGTCCTGGCGCAGCCGGATTCGCCGCAGCATTCTTCAGCACCTGCACAATCCGAACCTGTGGAGCGAAAACGATGCGGCGCTTTTCGCTGCCATGGTCGTGGGCGATGATTCGTTGCTCCTGCGGCACGTTCGCGAAGAATTTCAGCAAACTGGGGTGTATCACCTGCTGGTGGTTTCCGGAATGAACGTGGGCTTGCTGGCCTTTGCCGTCTTCTGGCTTGCGCGCCGCCTGCGAGCGCCGCAGTGGGCCGCATCCGCCGTCACCATTGCGCTCTCAGTCTTCTATGCCTTTGTCGCCGGAATGGGCGCGCCGATCATGCGGGCCGTCCTGATGCTCTCGCTTTTCCTGATTGCACGGCTTTTTTATCGAGATCGCGCAGCGTTGAACGCAACCGGCTTTGCCGCACTGGTTGTGCTGGTGATCTCTCCCACGGCCTGGTTTGATCCGGCATTTCAGTTGACCTTTCTGGCCTTGCTGGCCATCTCCGGCGTCAGCTTGCCGATTCTGGAACGTACCTCCGCCCGCTACCGCCGGGCGCTGCTGCATCTGGATTCCACTAACTACGATCTCTCACTCGATTCCAGGCTGGCCCAGTTCCGGCTGGACTTGCGCTTGATCTCCGGAAGGGTCGCGCGTTTTGTGGGTAAGCTCCCGGCGCGACTTCTCATCATCGGGTCGCTTCGTTCGGCACTGGTTGTTGGCGAGCTGCTGGTTGTATCTTCCATCACCCAGGCGGTGCTGGTGCTGCCCATGCGCATGTACTTCCACCGCGCCGCCATTGTTGGGCTGCCGGCAAACCTGGTGGTGCTGCCCCTGGCTGGCGTGCTGCTGAATGGCGCCGTGGCCGCTATTGCCCTGAGTTATGTGTGGCTGCCGCTGGCCCGTGTGGCTGCATGGCTGGCCACCACTGCGCTGCACTGGACGCTCTTCCTCATCACCTCCATGTCCCGCTGGAACCTCTCGCAATGGCGGACTCCCGACGCAACCATAACCGTCTCCATTCTTGCCGGCCTTGGGATCGTAGCTGCATTTGCCGCTGTGCGCGGCAGGCGTCTGGTCGCGCTGGCTGGCGTTGCCGCCCTGTTTCTTTCTGCCGCCGTGGCCGCGCTTTACCGGCCCGCTGCCAGGATCGAGCCCGGCAAACTCGAAGTCACCGCCATTGGTGTTGGGCAGGGCGACTCTGTCCTGCTGGTCTCTCCCGAGGGCAAGACCATGCTCATTGACGGCGGTGGCGCCATCGGCCCGTTTCGCGGTGAGTTTGACTATGGCGAGGATGTGGTCTCGCCTTATCTATGGTGGCGCGGGATCGATCGTCTGGATGCCGTTGTCCTCACCCACGCGCATGATGATCACATCGGCGGCCTGCCGCGCGTTGTTGAGAATTTTCATCCGCGCGAGCTGTGGCTGGGTATCAATCCTGAAACTGCGGCACTGCGCCGGCTGCGCAGAGCCGCCTTCGCCGGCCATGTGAAGGTCCAGCAGCATGTTGCGGGAGATAGTTTCGATTGGGGAGGAACGCGCATCCGCGTGCTCTCGCCACCCGGAAATTGGCAAACGCAGGCGAAACCCAAAAATGATGACTCTCTCGCCTTCCTGATCACTTACGGCCACACCAGGGCCTTGCTGGCGGGCGATATGGAAAGGAGGATTGAGAGCTTTATTTCCGCAGGCTGGATTGATGCCGACCTTTTGAAAGTGCCTCATCACGGCAGCAACACCTCGACCACAGCAGAATTGCTGCAGGCCACGCATCCTCGCTTTGCCGTGATCTCGGTTGGCGCCCACAACTCATTTGGACATCCGCGCCGGGAAGTGCTGGAGCGCTTGCAGGAGCGCCACGTGCTCACCTACCGCACAGACACCATGGGAGCAATTACATTTTTGCTGGATGGAAGCAAGGTGGAAGCCAAAAAATAGAAGCCACAAATAAAGCGGACCGCAGCCGCCTCGGCTGAGTCTCTGTTAGGAGCTAAACGCTAAGCGCCAAGCGCTAAGCGGATCATCAAAAATCAAAGCCTGCTTACACCTGCGCGTCGGGCTCGTCCAGGTCTTCTTCTTCGTCTTCGCCCTCTGCGGCAGCAGTATTTTTGTATTCCTCAATGATGCGCCGGGCTTCGTCGGCTTGCGCCGGATTCACGCGGATCAGCACGCCCCCGACGCCCGGAAGAATGTCCTGTGGCGCATCGAGATTGGTGATGATGGATTCAATGCCGGCGGACTCCAGCAGGCTATGCACAACCATGGCTTCGGATTCCTGTTGCGTATCAAACACGTCCACCAGCTCGTCGTCGGCTTCTTGGGGTCGAGTTGCCATAGTAATCTCCGATTCTTGAAATACACCGATTCTTGATACAAAGACGTTTGCAGCCTGACCGCTCTGCCTCTGATCTAAGTGTACAGAAATCGCAATGCCGGTGTTGCCACCCGCCACCTCTTTCCCCCCGGGCGCACGAGAAGCATAGCGATTCCTGCTTTTTGTTTGACGAACGCTCGTTACAGCGGTATCGTTGCCAGCACTCCCCTCTAGCACTCAGCACAGAAGAGAACGCATATGGCAACCAGATTGTCCGGAATAGATGTATCGCATTATCAAGGCGTTGTGGACTGGGCAAAAATCAAGGCCGCAAACGTCACATTTGCCTTCGCCAAGGCGACTGAAGGTGTAAGCAACACTGACGCTAAGTTTGCCGCCAACTGGACGGGCATCAGAAATGCCGGATTGGTCCGGGGCGCATATCATTTTTTCCACCCGTCACAGGACCCCGCCGCCCAGGCACAGCACTTTCTTCAAATAGTGCAGCTCTCTCCCGGCGACCTTCCCCCTGTGCTCGATGTTGAGTCGGCGGATGGAGTCAGCAATAGCGTCATCGAGTCAGGCGTCAAAATCTGGCTGGACGCCGTAGCCACGCAAACTGGTGTAAAACCAATGATCTATGCGAGTCCGGGATTCTGGAATCAGCACCTCAACGATCAGTTCGGCGGGTATCCCCTCTGGGTGGCCCAATACGGCGTAACCGCCCCCAGATTACCCAAGGGTTGGACAAACTGGAACTTCTGGCAATATTCGCAGACCGGCCGTATGAATGGAGTGTTGGGCAACGTGGACCTGGATTACTTCGAGGGTTCGATCGACGACCTGACCGCATTTCTCGGCTCCTCTTCAACTCAGGCTGCAACAGCTCCGCCCGTTCCCGCGGCCAGCACCCAAACTTATACGGTCCAGTCCGGAGACACGCTGGGCACGATTGCAGCCCAATTTGGCGTGACCGTGGATGCGCTGGCCTCAGCAAACGGCATTCAGGATCCAGACTTGATCCAGGTGGGACAACTGCTGCAGATACCGCAAGCTGGTTGAGTTATTTCTTCTCAATGCTCCGCAGGGTGAGAGCCATCGTGCATTCACCTTCGAGGGTACGGCTAGGCAGCACCAGGCAATCTCCGGAACTCTCCTACCGTAGATTCCCGGTGACAGTCCACTGCCCTTGGCCTACACTAAGAATCATGTTGAGCTCGGAAGAAAGTGTATGACCTTGCACCTGAGACCGGAAATTGCGGCCGGATTGGAAGCCTTGGCGAACGCCCAAGGGCTTTCGGTGGAAGACTATCTCAAGCAACTTGTGGAAAGAGAGCTACCCATTAGGGCCCCTGAAGCTCCTCTGTCCGAGGGCGACGGCATGGTCTGGGAAAACGGGTTGTTTGTGTACAGGACCGGCAAGCCCCTCCTCACTCATATCATCAACGATGCCATCCGCCACTCACGCGACGAGAGATCAGAACGTATCCTGGATGATCTTTCTTGAGACGCTTCTTCGATAGTTCGGTGCTGGTAGCTGTTTTCTATGCCGATCATGTGCATCACGACCCCAGCACCAAGCTGTTTCTCGCGGCTGGAAAGGATGATTTCTGCGCGTTACGCACGCTCGGTGAAGTTTACGCTGTCTTGACCGGCCTGCCTGTGCGTCCACGTATCACTGGAGCAAACGGCGCGGCCGTCGTGAAACAGATTCGCGACAGATTGAGCGTCATTGCACTCAACGAACAGGAATATGTCTCCACGCTGGACTCGGCGGCATCCGCAACTATTGTCGGTGGCGCCGTATATGACGCATTCATCGCTCAATGTGCCGTAAAAGCCAAAGCAGACGTTTTACTCACCTGGAATGTTCGGGATTTCATGAGACTCGGACCCCAAATTGAACATCTGGTAAAGACTCCACTGGAAGTTCAGGTCTGACCTCACGGCTTGCTTGAATTCCAGCCAGTAACAATCTCGTACCTGTGCGCGAAGATCTGGAGGGCGCGCAGCTGAGCTTTCGAGCCATTTCTCTTGTGAGGCGTCGAATTGAACACCTAATCTTCGAGTCATTTCTTCTCAACGCTCTGCCAGGGTGAATTTCACAATACACTCGGCTTTATTTGGCAGGCCGTGCTGTCTTTCTCTTTTCCCTCCGCGCCTGGCTCCTCTTGGGCCTGGCCACCGCCACACGGGGTAGCTCAGCGACATCGACCGTGCTCCCTGCCATCTCCAATCCAAAGAGTTTAGAGAGATCTTCGTTCGCGCCGAGGACGCCTGCTGCTGCCCGCCCTTTCTTCGCCAGTGGAAGGGCGTGGCTGGCCTTGGCAATCAGTTCTTTTTCGTCGACCTTATGGAGCCGGAAAAGCAGTTCAGGTTGTTTGTCCAGCCGTGCGCCAATTCCATAGAGGACCGCCGCTACGTGTTTGCACATGGCAGCCCAGTCCGGGCAACTGCATGAGAGCTCGATCTCGCTCGGCGAAGGGAATAGGCCACTTTTCTGCTGACAGATTCGCTCCATGACTCCCTTGGAGAATTGTCCCTGCAAAAGTTCCACTAGGGAGTCAATCGCCCCTGCACAGTCCTGGCAAATTGATTTCCATCGCGTCTTCGCTACGGGAACAACCTTTACTGTCACCCTGTAGATCGATGAGCCGCTCACCGCGGCTTGGATCTCGCCGGGACCAATCTGGAGATCGATGACCGAACCATTGCGCACATAAGTCCGCCCGCGCGGAAGGCGATTGGCAAAATCACTGTAGCGTTCCAGGTTTTCACACCAGGCCTTGCCCCAGAAGGTCCTGACAATGGTCCGTCCTTCAATGGCGACAGGGGAAACGGGATGCCCCTTCTTCCTGAGCTTCTCCATCTCCTTGGTCGCTTTCCTTCGTCTCTCTGCCACGGAAACATAAGGTCTCCATCCCCAGCCACCGTACATGGATCAAGCCTCCTTAAGCGCAGTACTCAGGTCAAGCGCAACTAGCCTGAGCAGTTCATCGTCTTTCAATTCGGTCAACATCAGATCAGCGCCGCCTTCGAGCAAGTCCTTCGAGAGTTGCCGCTTGGATTCGATCATCTGGTCGATCTTTTCCTCAACCGTTCCCCGGCACAGAAACTTATGTACCAAGACGTTCTTGTTTTGTCCAATACGAAATGCACGGTCTGTAGCCTGGTTTTCCACAGCCGGATTCCACCATCGGTCGAAATGCACTACATGCGACGCGGCCGTAAGGTTCAGGCCCGCGCCTCCGGCCTTGAGCGAAAGCACAAAGAACCCGATGGCCTCATCCTCTTGAAACTCTTGCACCAGCTGCTTGCGCTTCTTCACCTCGGTCTCTCCATGAAGAACCAGTCCGCGGCGTCCAAATACCGCTCCCAGAAAAGCCGCAAGCGGACCGGTCACCTCGCGAAACTGTGTAAAGACGAGTACTTTCTCCTGCTTGGCGGCGATAACCTCTGCAATCTCACGCAAGCGCGTCCACTTGCCGCTATCTTCCTCGCTCCAGGAGCCGTCTCCCAGCCATTGGGACGGATGATTGCATATCTGCTTGAACCGCATTAAGAAGGACAACACCAGGCCTTTACGCCGGATGCCCTCGGTCTTATCCAGTTGTTCTGCCAGTTCCTTCACCGCCTGCTGGTAAAGCGCGGCCTGCTTGCGGCCCAGGTGGCAGAACGCCTTGACCTCGGTCTTGTCCGGCAGGTCTGCAATAACCGTCTTATCGGTTTTCAGCCGTCGCAAAATGTACGGGCGTACAAGCTCGCGCAGGGGACCGTAAGGATTGTTGGGTTTGGCCGTAATGTTCTTCACGAATTTCGTGAACTCTTTGGATGATCCAAGCAGCCCCGGGTTAGCGAAGTCGAAGATGGACCACAGGTCTCCAAGCCGGTTCTCAACGGGCGTGCCGGTAAGCGCGAATCTTGCTCGCGCCTTCAGCTTCTTCACTGTCCGCGTCTGCTTCGCATCCGGGTTCTTAATGGCCTGTGCTTCGTCGAGAACCACCAGGCGCCACTCTGTGTCTGCCATCCATGGAATGCGGAGCAGTGAGCCGTAACTTGTGATGACCAGGTCCACATCCTGCAGACGTTCAGGCCCAAGCGTTTTCAGATCGGCTGCGGGCAGGACCGAGGGATGGGCAATGAGCCCTTTCAAGCTGGGAGCAAAGCGTTCAAGTTCTGCAGCCCAGTTGGCCAGCAGCGAAGCGGGGGCAACCAGCAGACTTGGCCGCCTGATGCTGTCAGTCTGCCTTCGCAGCACCAGCAACAGCGAGATTACTTGAATGGTTTTTCCCAGGCCCATGTCGTCCGCGAGGCAAGCGCCCAGTCCGAGCTTCGCGAGGAGATAAAGCCAGCGCACTCCAACGTGCTGATAGGGCCGAAGTGTGCCGTTCAGCGCCGGACCGGGATCAATGTGGGCCAATCCCTCCGGGCTCCGCAGTCCTTTCAGTGTCTCCGCCAGCCACGGGCCGGCGGAAACCTGGGCCCAATCTGGATCGGCATCACTAGACGCGCCATGATTCTCAACATTCGCGCCTGCGAGCAGGCGCACGGCCTCACTAAAAGGTAAGCCATGCTCCATGGCTGCGCGCTCAACCGCCTGGAAGTGCTCGATCGTACGGGTTAGGCGTTCCCGGTCTATCTCGATCCAACGTCCCCGAACCAGCGCAAGCCCATCGGACTTGGCCAGTAATTCCCGGATCTCGGCCGCCGTCAACGATTCGCCGTCCAGGGTGACCTCCATGCGGAAATCAAGCAGCGCATCCAGCCCTATCCCGCCGGCCGGCTTGCCGCCAACCTTGGCCGTCACCTGAGGGCGCAGAGGACGATTGGCTCGCCATGTCGCCGGCATCCGCACCACCACGCCCGCGCTCTCCAGTTGCGGGACGTCTCGCAAAAACTCCATGGCCTCATTGGGCTTCCACCGTAGCGGGTGGAAGATCGCCCCTCCGTCAACCAGCGCCTTCAGCCAGGCGCAGTTGACTGCGGCTCGCTGAACCGGAAGCAGCAGCGACAACAAACGGTCCTTATTGGCTGCGCCGGCATACTCGCGCAGCGCCTGGCCGAGCGGAAGATGCTGCGCCTTGGCGTGCGCCGATAGACGGGTGGTGTAAGTTGCGAGAAAGGCGAAAGGCGCATCTTCATCTTTGCGGTTTTCAGCGAGATTAAAGTACACGCGGCCGACAAGGTTCCACGCCGGGTTGCGACGCTTCAGGAAGTCTTGCACGCCGCACTTCGATTCCGACAACTCAACCGCGAATGCACTGTCCAGCTCTTGCCACAGCGCGTGAAGAACCGTTGGCGTCAGGTACTCCGCCCCGGTCATCGCAGGAACGGCCATGGCCAGCCACTCCAATTCCGTCGCAGGCGGAGGTGGAACGTGTGTCTTTGTTGCGGTCACACCGGTTGGACTTACCCCGGCATCCGGCAAAGTGCAGAGGGCGGTAACATAGCGGGCGCCCAGATCGCGCCAATAGGAAAATACAGGAGGAAGAGCAACTCCGGCCTCACCCGCTCCGAGTTGAAGGAGCCCGTGGCCCGAACCACGTCCGAAAGCATCTCCCAACCGCTTACCGATCTCCGGATCAAGAGCCGGTGCGTCCTCCTCGTGAATTAGGGTGAGACGGCCGTGAGGCGTCAGGACCGGGGCAAGGGAGACTGATGCCATGCAGAAAAACCTAGCAGCTTAAGTGCCAGTCCGCAACCCATCTGCTGGTTTATTCCGGGTGGCAAGTCCGCTGCCCTTGGCCTGGCAGGCTGCTGAAAGAATCAAAGAATCTGTTCGTGGCGGACGAGAACTGTGCCAGGGCACGAATTTAGCGTTTAGCCGGGAATGAGCAAAGCGATTGAGGGCTGCGAAGTCTCTAGCCTCTCCTCGAGGCTAGCTTGCGAAGCCGAAGGATGCCGAATTAACGCGCAACGAACTCACCTCCTTGCACAACTTCTGCAAGAGAATCACCTACGGCGCGAGATGGCATGGAAGGGCGTGACGGGAACGGATCATGCGTTTTGGTGTGCTGCTTTTTGTCAACGTCGGGAAGGCTAGATTGGGATGCTTTGAAGGAGAGGAAGCTGGCTTTGGCACCGAACGACCGAACGACCATTTTCCGTTGCTTATAAGAATAGACACCCTTCACCGAGTAGCCATAGTGAACGTTGTTTTCGCAGGTTTGCGCCGCGCGGTGGACATTCTATGGGACTTCAGCCACATTACATGCGCTCAGACAATAAGTAAGTGGCCAATGTTAATCCTTTTTCCTCTTCACTGGTACTGTCTTGCAGCACTTTCAAGAGCCACGACTTTCTGAGGTTCTTGTCATCTTCGCTTAATAAATTGTTGTTCGTAATATAAGCCTTCGCTTGCACGGCTAGTTCTTTCAACGATCTTTGGCTTGCCATGCTTGCCGCCTCGGTAGTCAGAGCAGCAATCGAAGTGCGATTCATGCCTCTGTAAACAAATTCTTTCGCAGCGTTATACACATATTCCAATCCCAGAGGGATTTCTTCCGATTGCACCTTTATCGTTGCAAGCTTCGAACGCACAAGGACGAGATAACCAGCTCCGATAATCACCGCTCTTAAACTGCTATTCAAAGGCTTCAAAGCTCCGACGTCCTTGATCGACAAATACAGAATCACTGCCAAAGCAGCATTGGCAGCGATAAATCCCGCTGCCCACGCGAAGAACTGGCGCCTATTGGAGCCTGAAGTCGGAACGTAAAATGTACGGCTTATGTCAAAAACTGTGAGGAGGCTCGCGACGGAGCCGCTAATCACGCAGTCGATGATCATCGGTGGTGCTTTCTTGAATTTTAGTTGTGCTTTTCGATCCAACTGTCTAACGCGTCGTCCAAACCTGAACTTGCGAAAGACTCCCCTTGTCCAACCACCCAGAAATTCTTCTCATCTCTTCGGGTCACCTGTCTCACAGCTACCATTCCATCGGCGGTCAGCTTCAACGCATCACCTTCTACTGGCACGATGAGCTGCTTTTGAGTGAGCCCCTGCAGCACCTCATGAACTTCACTAGGAGTCATACGAGTCCACATTGAGAGCTGTGCCGCAGTGAATGTGGGCCTACTTGTGAGAACCGAAAGGACAACGGCTTCTTTCGGAGTGAGTATTAAGCCAGCCATAGTTCACTCAACCTTATCATGTGCTATGCCACGTAACTTCCTAAATGACCTGATTATATCAATGTCTTCCACATCGACTATTCTTCCTCGGGGACTTGTCTGCATCTGAAAGGCTGAAGGCGTTGGCTCGACCAGAGTCTTGGCGGTTTCGACCGACATCAAGAAGAGTTGAGCAATCGAAAAACCAGGATAAAGGTAAATCGGTATTTCGCCCACATTCGAGATTTCAAGTGTCAAAATACCCGAGAAGTGTGGATGTACACCGATGGCGGTAGCGATAATAAGCCCATCTCGTCCCCAAGTGGATCGTCCAACTACAAAAGCAGCCAGATTTCGAGGGAGACGTATCCACTCGAGCGTTTCGCCGAGCACAAATTGCCGCGGGTGAAGGACAAAATAGTCTCCAAGCGGGACAAACGTTTCATCTTTGTAGCGCTGCATGTTCACTTGATGATGTTCTGAGAGACGATTTAATTCCGACAATTTCGTGCGCATGGCAACGTAAAAGTGCTGGCCGAGCCGGAGATCAATGGAAGCCGTGCCCGGCTTGAGTTGTTTGGCAACATCAAGGACCGGACTAATAACCAATCGATCTAGCGGGTCACTGGGAGGGCTTTCGAGGAGGCTCTTAATCTTTTCCGCGCTCAGAATCACGCTTAGCCTCCTCCCAAGATATCCGGATGTCAGAAATCTCCAAAGCTTTGAGGATCAACCGATGCAGCCCGGTTGCGGCTGCTAATCGGGAGTTGGCAGCACTTTCATGCAACCGTGCTCCGAACTCTGCCAACTGGCAAAGGTAGACATACCAGCCTGCGTTGATGATGGACACCAGCTCTATCGGCTTCTCCCTGCCCATAGGACCTAGTTCGCCCGGCGGGACTGAATTCAGAATCAAAGGGACGAGATCGCGAACGTCAGCATCTAGTTTCGTCGAATTGTAACGTAGTTCTTCTGGAATGGCATCGCTGACTGATGTCTCAATTAGGTCGAGCACATCGTCTCTATCCAGCGATTCGATTGCAATCTGGTCCATCGGTTGCCTTGTGGCGATTGTTTCTCCCGAAATGTCTGCCCACGCTTTTATAAGCTCCGTTAAGTTTGAGTGCCATTTGTCGGTCGTATAGGCCTTCTTCAACATTCTGGTCATCAACTTGATACGAAGTCGAGGTGGAGGATGGCTGGAGCTACACCTGTCTATGTGACTGAATGAACTCAAAAGTGTAGTCGAGGCGAAATAGAGCGCCGGGCCAAATAGCTGGATTCCAATCATATCAGACGATAGTTCCGTTACCCAACGACTCACACGCTCTGTAACCTGGTCGGTAACATACTGCCTGAGCCAAATCTCACTCATGGGTGACGATTCCGTCTCCCCCGTGGTGATGACGTTGACGAGGTGCCTTATCATTTTGTCGCGAATTTTTATTGCGGGCAGCAATCGTTTCTCTAGGTCATGTTTGTTATAAAGGGCATGACCAAGCTCGTGTGACAAGATCGCATGGATCAGAATTTGCTCCGACTCGATTGCAGGGATGTTCACGAGGAATAAAAAGTCCGGCAATTTGGCACAACTCTGTGACAGCGGAGGAGGCGTCTCAGAGAATGCTTTGCGAATCGAAGCAACAACTTCGCGTATCGAATAATTCAACTCAGGTTTTGAGCTGACGACGATGTCAGAATTCATGATTACCGAGCGAACGTATCGCCTTAGCGGTTGAATTAGCTGCCCCGGCGATTTAGGAATCTCAGATCCTTCAATAAAACCGATTAGGGTGTGTAAGTAAGGAATGACTTTTATCGTACGGTGCAGGCGCACCTCTAATTCGGCGGGCATAAGTGGGCTGGCATCGGCAACCGTTTTCTCAGACTCAAGCAGAGACCGGATCGCAGTTGCAGCCTCCTGGACGAATTCAAGAATGTCCTTTGAAGCAGGTGAAGAATAAGGTCTGTTCTTGATCCGACCAACTTCCTCGATAAGTGCTTGGGCCCGATTCTGTGCCGATTCGATTTTTAACTGCGCTACTAGTCGATGGCTATCCATTCAAGGGCATCAGTGCTATCCTCCCCCGTTAACAGCTGGTCAGTTCGATCAAGCTCCGATTGCGCCGCATTAAAGAAGAAGGTTCGCAGGCCTCTTATCTTGTCTTTACTGGGCGTGCCTCCATTCGACAGCTCATTGACTGTTTGTGTCAAGTCAGAAACTTGCTGGAAGAATCCGCTAGAAGTGTAAACTCGCGGCAACGCACCCACCGCCCTCCCAAAAAAATCGGCTGATGCACGTGTTTCTGTTGAAAGCTTCGGATCATCAAGCCACTTGTACCCTTTGATCGCCGCTTCAAGCATAGCGGTTGCTTTTTCAAGCGCAGCACGATCATGCTCGCTGAGTTCTTCGCCATTCTCAGCACGGGCCAGCGCCAAGACGATCTCGTCCGCGAGGAATCCATTTTTTAAGGAATCAGAGAGTTCTGCGAATCGGCGTCTTGGGTGCATAAGAACCCGCCTTTCACGGCTGGCATTTCGATCAACTCACGAAGACCAACGAATCTTACGACAAAAGTCAAAAGAGTTCCACTGGAGGCCCACACCCGGCAGCGTCGAATTTTTTGACCTTTCAATTATGGTCTACTTTTTGAGAGTATAGCAAAAAATAGACTAAATCAAGTATTATTGCCGAGCGATTCGATTAAAAAAACTATGAGTAGAAACCGCTTAACCACTGAAGATTTTGAGTTTGCGAAGCTGATTGGACGTAAACTCAATGAGGCAATCGAAGCGCACGCTCTAACGAGGGATGAAGCTGCGGAGGTCCTGGGTGTACATCGCTCGATGCTCTACAAATATCTTAGTGGGAAGAACATCCCTGGGAGCACAGTGCTGCGGCGCGCTTGCGAGAAATGGGGCATTACACTTGATTATCGGGGAATTACTGTTGATGTGGACTACTTTAAGGAAGACAACGGAGCGGAAGGCCCCCGACGCTCCCCAATTCAGGCAGTATTCCCATTTGTTCGCGAGTCGTTTAACGGCGAATATGCCCAGATAGACATACGCAAGAAGAAACATGCACAAAGCGAGATCCTTGAGCTTAGGATGTCGGTCAGACTAGGCACTTCCGCCATTCTGATAACGAGCCCAAGAAAGAGAACCTTCTAGTTGAGGGCCTTGATACTGACGAAGCATCCTATATAGTCGGACGTGGGAGATGGAAAGAGCCGTTGCCGGATCATTGAAACGGGGCCTTGCTGGTTGCGCGCAGTTCTCTGGACGCTAATGGGAAGCTGATGAGCAGTCAGGTCACAGAAATAAAGGGACGGCAGACCGACGCATTCCGTCCCGGCACAACTGGCTGTGTCGTTGAACTTGACTGCCATTTTTGTTTTGCGGACCGCAAGGGGCTTTGGCAATGACTCGACTGCCAAATGATCCGCTTACAATTTTTTTTTAATCTCTCTCTAAGTTACTGAAAAATGAAGAAGAAATTTAGGTGTACCAAAGTTGCGCGGCAAATCCCAATCAGCTATCCTGCACCCGATGAATACGTGGACCGCCTGCGCCGACGCCTGGGAACGCGATCTTCCAACTTTGTTTGCCATCACGGAAATACCGCTCGGTCAGGAACCACCATCTGCGCCATCGGCCATGGACGCGGATTTCGGAGGAATCCTCCCTTCCTCCGGAAACCTCCGGCAGGGGAATCCCCTGGATTGGCGCGGATTCCGGAGGAACGGAGGAATTAGGGCATTTTTTAGAAACCTTCGATTCATTTCTTCTCAATGCTCTGCAAGTTGAAGAGCACGGTTCCCCAGAACAAGTGGGTTCATCGAACCGCCACTGGTACCTGCCCGACAGCAGGTGCTACACCATCGGCTTTCGTTGCGCTCGGGAAGTGGCCCTTGATTTGTGGCGTCGTTCTGTCACCACCACTCTGCATTTGAAAGTTCAGAACCGCATCATGGAAAGACCCGGAACCATGCGGAAGTGGCGGACGTTGTGAGTTGCAACACTGTAGCCAAGCTCCAATGCGGTCACTCCGATCAAGAGGTCAGCGAGCGGAAGTCGCACGCCTCTCGCCTGATTCTCGCCGTCGATCTGCCCGGTGCGCAGCGCTACAGATGGCGTAACAGGATGGATCGGTAGAGCCGTCAGCAGCTCCCCAATGAACTGCTCCCGTTTGGCTTTTCTTTCGCGCGTGTCAGCGCGCGCCGCTCCATGGGCCAGTTCTAACAGCGTGATTACAGAAAGCGCGATTTCAGTGTTTCCAAGCCGCGAAGAAACAGCGGCGAGCATTTGCCGCGCGTTGTTACCCTGGCGTTCGGCTGTCACCAGGACGCTGGAATCCAGGATTACTCCCATGCAGACGAATCGAGCGGTTCACGATGACTCTCAATAGCAGCTTCAACATCCTTTGCAAAATCGGCATCGATGGTGGCGGTCGAGTCCTCCGGAAGCAGTGCAATACACTCCGAGATGGTGCGCCGTACGGGTGCAGGGGGCGAGACTACGGCTACAGGCTGCGCATCGTGTTCGATTACGACCTCTGCGCCAGCGCGCACGCGGGCCAGCAACGCAGCGAAATTGCCCGCCGCTTCCAGTTCCGAGATATGAATCACATGCTTGGCCATGCTAGTGATTATAGTCCCAAACGCGTGTGGGCTTGCGCTGGCCTCGGTACACTCATCGCGGATCTAGCCTAGCCTAGTTGCCAAATGATCCGCTTACAATTGTTTTTAATTTGCCTCTAAGTTATTGAAGAATGAAGAAGAAATTTAGGTGCATCAAAGTTGCGCGGCAAATCCCAATGAGCTATCCTGCGCTCGATGAAGATGAATACGTGGACCGCCTGCGCCAACGCCTGGGAACGCCATCTTCCAACTTTGTTGGCCGTCACGGAAATGCCGCTCGGTCAGGAGCCACCATCTACCGTAAGCGTCAGAGGAACCGCAGACTTTTCGGCGAGCAAAATCTCTGCTAGTGACACTCGGGTGAATTAGGGGCGCGGCTTTGCCAAGCAGCGGGTGTCAGTTCCGAGAGTCTCTGAATCGGGCAATCAGCTAGGCCGGGA
>DATGJZ010000021.1:0-3280 GCA_035294925.1 Candidatus Angelobacter sp.
CGCAGCCAATCTGAAGTCCTTGTTTAGCTCGAAGAAAGAAATCCTGCTTGTCGAAGAGCAGATCGAACAGGCCACAACCATTCTGCTGCGCCAGGCCAACAGCCTTGTGTCTTATCTCTCCGATCTGGTGGAAATCAGGCTCTTGAACAAGCAAGACGCCTTTCAAATGCTGCTCAGGATCTTCAACGTCGATCCGGAGAAGCAAGACCAACGGCTCAAATTTGATGTGATGACGGATAAATATCTTGTCGGCTCGCCGCTGGAATCGCACAGCGACCACCTTACCATTGACGGCTATCACACGCGCGTCCTGACGCTCCGCGAGGAACCGAGCGACAGCCGGCCGCTGATCTTGCAGCAGTTGCTCAGGATTCCCGCGACCTATCACATCGTGACGGAATGGCGGGCAGTCGAGGCAAACGACGCAATCCAGTACATCGAGTCCATGCGGACTCATTTTCACAAGACCAAGTCATCTTTGAGCGTATCCAGCGGCGGCGACCGGCTCAAGGACGAAACGAAAGTCGAGTTTGTTGATGACCTGAATGAATGCCTGAAAGAAGTGCAGAAGCGCGGGAACTATTTCGGAAAGTTCAACCTCACGATTGTGATTTACGACCGGGATCGCGCCAAAGTCGAAAAAGCAGTATCAGATTTCGGCAAGGCATTCAGCAATGTCGGCGCAGCTCTGTATTCAGAAACGTATAACCAGCTATCGGCCTTCTTTGCCACCTGCCCCGGCAACTCGCATTTCAATTTCCGCCAGCTCTATATCACCAACAACAACTATGCCGATTGGTCGTTTCTCTTCACCCTGCATGAAGGCCAGCGCTGGAATACGTTTCTCAACCGCGAGGCCCTGGCCATCGTGGAGACCGCCGATGGAACGCCGTTTTACGTCAACCTGCATCAGCGCATTCAGGACGGCAGCGGCAGCACCAGCGACGATGTAGCCCACACGTTCCTTACCGGGCGCACCGGCAGCGGCAAATCATTCTTTGCCAATTTTCTGACGCTGGCCTTACAGAAGTATGATCCCCGCACCTTCATCTTTGACCTTGGCGGCAGCTATGAAAAACTGACGCGCCTGCTGGGCGGCTCGTATCTCAAGATTGGCACAGAAAGCGCCGGATACAAAATCAATCCTTTCCGCCTCGAACCCACCTCATCCAATATCGAATTCCTGTTCTCGCTCGTGCAGGTCCTCATCGCGGGCAGCGACGGCTATCAGACCACCAGCGACGACGACCGCAACATCTTCCAGGCCATCGAGACGCTGTATGTCCTGGACCCCGACATCCGCCGGCTCAAGACACTCGCCGGTACATTGCCCCGGCATCTCGCAGACCGCCTGCACAAATGGATTGAAGGCGGGCAGTACGGACATCTCTTTGACAACGTAGAAGACACCATAACTCTCGCGACCCTGCAATGCTTCGATTTCCAGGGGATGGACGAATATCCGCAGCTCATCCAGGCATTGCTCTTTTACGTTCTTCACCGCGCCAGCGCCGTTATTTATGACCCGGCCATCCGCGCCACCCTCAAGATTTTCATTCTGGATGAAGCGTGGAGGTTTTTTACTGTGCCGGTCATCCGCAACTATCTGGTCAAAGCCGCGAAGACCTGGCGCAAACACAACGGCGTTCTCATCATGGCCACCCAATCGCCGGAGGACCTGAAGGAATCGAACCTGCTTCCGTTGCTGGATTCGTTCCCTACCAAGATCTTCCTGGCCAATGCCGATGCTGACTACGGTTTTTACACCGAGAAATTCCACCTGAATGCCCGCGAGGTGGAATTGATCCAGACCCTCATTCCCAAGCGCGAGGGACTTATTAAGACATCCACGATGGGGAAAAAGTTTGTCCTCAACGTGGACCGCAAAAGCTACTGGCTTTACACCAATTCACCCAAAGACAACGAGCGTTTCACCGCCGTTGTCCAGGAGCACGGATTCGAACACGGCCTAGAACTCTTAGGCCAACTTGAGAGGAGCTAAATCATATGCAACGTCTACTTCGCTTCACTGCTTTCATTGCAATCTCACTCAGCGCCGTCCTTGCGACGGCCCAAACCCAGGATGCCAGCCGCGCCGCCGGGGAGGCGCGCACCATCAAATATGCGGCTAAAGACATCATCCGCGTCACAACCCGGCCGCGTTTTACCACCCTGATTCTGCTGCCGCCGCAGGAGCGAATCCTCGACTTCGTCATCGGGGATAAAGATGCGTGGGTACTCGAAGGAACGCAAAACTTCGCCTATTTGAAGCCCACCAAGGCGGGCCTTGAAACCAGCATGAATCTGGTTACGGCCTCAGGCAACATCTACACCTTTTATTGCACCAGCGCGGAGAGCGGACAGGCCGACCTCAAGATTTTCCTCGAACCCACGGACGAGAAATTGTTGAGTGCGTCCGGCGGAACACCCCGATTAGTCCCCGCATCCGACGTTGACCAGTTCCGGGAGGCTGCGGCGCTCGAAGTCAAAGCCGCCCAGGAGCAGAGCAATCATTTCCGCACCGAGTATCCGGTCCGCGCGCTGAAATTCGACTACAAGTTCAAGAAAGACAAAAAGCCTTTTCGGATATCGGCCATCTACCACGATGACCTCCTTACTTACATTCATTCTGACGCTACCGAGAAGCCGAGCTTTTACGAGATCAAAGACGGACAGCCAACCCTTGTGAATTACACGCTGCAAGATGGCGTGTATGTGATCGACCACATTGTGGATAAAGGCTATCTCTCGATTGGCAAGCACAAGACAACCTTTGAAAGGCAAGGAGAGTAACTATGTCCCCCACGGCGCAAACAACACCAATACCTGAGCCGGAGGCAGCCGAGCTTTCAACCGCCGCCGCGCCGGTCAGCAACAAACGAACCGCCGCCACTGGCGTTATCCCGAAGAAGATGCAATCGTGGATTCTTCTTGCGATTGCTCTGGTTGGGGCTGTCGGGCTGTGGTTTTCCTCGAGTTCCACAAAAGGCAAACCAAGTCCCAGCACCATTTCTGCAGCGGGAGAGCAGCTTAAGCCCCTCGTTGGCGGACTTTCGCCGGACGAGGTGCAGACACGGCTGAAAGAAAGCGAAGAGGCCAGCCGAAATGCGGCAGCCAATCCGCATTCTAATCCGCCGCCAACGACCGATGCTCAGTTCAATGCCACCTTTGGGGGAGCTAACCCGGGTACAGCTAACCAGGGTGGAACTAACCAAGCACCTACCGACCCTCAAAACCCGGCCCGCGATCCAATTCAGGAAGACGAACGCAAGCGCGACTA
>DATGJZ010000022.1:0-54649 GCA_035294925.1 Candidatus Angelobacter sp.
AAAGCGCCAACCCCGCGCTTCCCACATTCCCACCGCCACGGCTACTGCTCCTCTTCTATTGGGCAAGCAAATCAAACGCAAGGTCGAGTTAATCGCTCCATATACTGTTTCTCACCCACAGATTTTCCAGACGAAGCAAGATTATAAGCCTCTAATCGGTGCAGGCTATGAAACTGCGGTCGCTGGACTCTCGGGCGGACCTCAAGGGAATTTGGTAATTGGGTAAGTTGGTAAGTTGGTAATTGAAAGGCAAAGGCGAAATCAGGTTCGTTTTGCCAGCTGTTACGTGAATTCTGCTCCGGTTGCGATCCGGCAGGATGACCCCGCGAGAATTTGGTAATCCACGGCATGCCGGGACAGGTGGGATAATTTGTAACTGAACGTCAAAGACAAAATCGGATTTGGGAAAATGCAGGGCGGCATTCGGCCGGTTTATTCGAGAAATCTTTGTAACGATTCGGCCTGTGGTGTCACTACTCTTTAGGAACAGATTGGCGTCAAGAACAGATTGGCGTTGAATCATTCTCAAATTTAGTCAGCGAGGCAGACAGTGGAAACGAACCATGGAGGAATCAATCATTACCTGGTGGACGCATTTCAGAAGGTCTATGAAGACGTCGACCAGAACGGCGTAAAGGCGGGCGTAGACAAAAAGGGCCTGGATTCTTTTATGACCTTGATTCACATGGGTTCCTGGGGGAAAACCGGGGACTGTCCCCGGCTCACCGGAATCTGATCCTTGCGGGCATGGATCAGATGGTATAGTTGGCGTTCGGGGGTAGAGACATGCGGCTTGCTACGAATCGCCGTTCGGTGAAAATGTTGGTGTTGTTGTTTGGCCTTACCGGGAGACTCTGCTTTGCCGCTGTTCCCACGACCCTTCCTGATGAGGCTAGTTTCGTGCCGAGCCTGATGAAGTTTTATGTTGCGCCCGACTATGAGCCCTGGAACGAGCTGCTGGTTCCCCATTATGACGGCAAGCTCTTGTCCGGAAAACATTGGTCCGTCACGGGACATAGGGAGGACCTGGCCGACAGTCGTGCCGCGTGGAAGGTGGTAAAGGAGGCATTTCTGGCTCACGGCTGGACGATGGCGAAGGACGACCCTCGCGGCGGCCAGATGTATGAAACCCTGCATTTCGCGCAAAAAGACAAAGGCGCAGAGGCATGGGCCAACGTAACCATCGCCGATGAGAGGCACATCTTGATCGAGATTCTCGAACCGGCTCCGCCGCCCTATGTTCTGACTCTCGTCGCTCCCGGGACTGTTCCAGAGCAGATTGATCCCGCTAAAGGAGAGTTCCCCTATCTGACCGGCGTGCCCGGAGCCAAGCTCACCGGCGGGGCTTTGGAGACAGCTCCCTTCACCGTCCCAGTTGAGGGCGCAGGCCAGCCAGAAGTTGTCGCCAGCGGTTCTATCCATAAGTCGTACAAGGTACCCGATGGCTTTACCAACGCGCTTTTCATGGCGGAATATCCCGCGGCGCTGAAAAAAGCCGGGTGGTTGATCGTGCGGCAGTCGAGCAGCGCAGACTTGGCCATTCTCGCGCATTACAGCCAGCAAGGCCGTAATGTGTGGGCCTACCTTCATCTGGGGGGCGGCAGGATGGATTTCAGCGTTGCTGATGCCGGCGCCAGGGACTTGGGCAAAACCCTGTCTGCCGATTGTCACGTGGCAATCTACGGAGTGCTCTTCGATTTCAATAAAGCTACTTTGCAGACCGCATCGGAGCCGCCGCTGCAGCAGGTTCTGGCGTTGCTTAAAAAAAACACGACGCTGAACATCGAGGTGCAAGGCCACACCGATAATGTTGGAACCGACACCTACAACCAGACGCTCTCCGAATCGAGAGCCGCAGCCGTCGTGACCTGGCTGACCCAACACGGCATCGCGGCCGCGCGTCTCACGTCGAAGGGTTATGGAATGACCAAGCCTGTTGCCGATAACCGCACCGACGAGGGGCGCGCCAAGAACCGTCGCGTTGAAATTTCCGATCCGCGCTGCGTGCCCAAGGCGAAGTAGATAATGGGATCGATCTCAGCGTGCGCCATTTTTCAGCCGACCTGACGCCAACCGAAACGGATAAGCCGCTGGTCTTCCGCCTCAAGTGCCTGTCCAGAGAGACAATCCCATTCGAGAATACCGGCGAGGTTCCGGTGCTGTAGTCAATTCTGTGGCTGTGAAAGGTTCAGAGTTTCACGCGCCTTCAATACCGGTCGATCTTTTTGGGGCGCTCAGACTCAGGGACGATAGCCCGGTTGCGCCAGCTGCATTCCCTGTTCCCTGGCTACCCCGGCAAGGCTTCCCGGCTTGTTCGTCATGACTCCGCGCGCCCCAAGCCAGATGTACCTTCTCATGCTGTCTGTGTTGTCGAGGGTCCAGATATTGACCAGCTTAATGCGTCCCTGGGCCTGGTACCATCCGGCCAGCATGGTTTCGCCGTAGAAATTTCCTGGTGCACAGGCCGAAATGCCGCTGCCGTATATGGACAGCGGGCTTCCCAGGTTGCGCCACAGATTTTCGAGTGTGGCCCTGGCGCCATCCACACCGCCGTTATCCATGTCCACGCCAAAGTAGATTTGACTGCTGTACTGCGACGAGCGGGCCCGTCCGACGGCGGCTTTAAGATAAGTGGAGTAATCCCACTTGGGCGCAGCGATGAGGGCGATGCCGCGATAGCCTTTGGAAAACAACTGTTGGTCCAGGGTCTCGACGACTTTCACTCCGGCGACGTTCTGCGCACGCTGGTCGAGCTTGGGGTCATCCACCTTGCCGTCGAGGACGATCATGGCCACCTGCGAGGCTTTGCCGGCAATGTGGTTCAGTTGGCCGGCGAGGTCCGATCGGGACTCGCACCCCTGGTTGAGGTGCTTACAGACGTTATCACCCGATGTGCAAAGGCAGTCACAGACACCACCATGCCGGAACTCATAGGGAGTACCGTCGGAGCGGAAACGCAAGTCCATTTCGAGACTGTTCGCGCCCTGAGAGACCGCCCAGTCCACCGCTTGCGCCGTATTGACCATGTGCGCAATGTTGAAGAACTGCGGTGTGATTTGAGGCTGGGCGCGGTTTCCGGTTGGAGTTTCATGCGAACTGAAAACCTGATAGCCGGATCCGGATGGGGAGATAAAAAACTCGCTGTAAGAGGTACCGCTGGATGAGTATTGGTTGACGGCAGGGCCCCCCTGTAAAGTGACCCTGATCCAGGTGATCAGGCAGCCTCCGCGAGCCGGGCCGGGAACCCACGTGTCTCCTGGCTTAAGCCCCGTGAACCTGTCGTTACGGCAGGCGGCATAATTCACCTCGCCGTTGGCGTTCCATTGGGTCAAGTTTGTCAAGCGGACCTTGGGGTATGCCGAAGCGGGAATCGCACTCAGCAGGATTACGCTGGCCAGAACAGAAACGCTGAATGCGGTTGACCGGTTCCACGCTGACCGATTCCATATCGATGGCTTGCTTGCGCTTATGCTGTTCATTGGTCTCCTTTTCGAATGTCAGTGAATTTCCAGCGAGGTTCCGAAAAAGGAACCAAAAGAGGAATTTTTAGCAGTTTGTTCAACGAAGAATCAACGACTTACGAACGCGCTTGCACCAAGATCGTTACTACAAGAGGATTCTCGCAACACCCTGGCAGGGAGCTAAAACACATCGCGCGACCGCGCTCGCGGACCCGGTCTTCCGCAGGGACACACGTTGCAATTGGCGCTCCCAGGAGTGCAATTCACTCGTACACTTGCTGATTGATCGGCACTCCGGAAACAAGAACGGCGTTAACCGTAGGTAAGATCCGTGCTCTGTCCGACCTCGATGATGTAGCCATCAGGATCGCGGATGTAGCAGCGAATCTCGCCGTATTTGGGCATCGGCTCGGTGATGAACTCGGCTCCTCGACTTTTCCATAGTTTGTAGCAGGCCTGAATATCGGCAACGCGGAAATTCATAAAGCTGTTGATGTGATTCGGGTCGGGGACGCTGAGCGTTACTGTCGGCTTGTCCGGGGTGGGCCCGCCCCCAACGTTCAGAATCATCCAGATGTTCGCAAGCTGAAGGTACCCAGGCGCATTGCCGTCACCCAGGCTCAGAATGCGAGCGCCGAAGACCTTTTCGTAGTAGCGAGCCGATCGCTCGATGTCAGTGACGGTGAGAAAATGCGCGATGCTGATCCCCTCCTTCGGGGGCATCTCATAGCTCTTCTGTTCGACTTGTACGGCAGTGTTCATGGATGCGGCGTTCATGTGTGACCCCAATTTCGATACGGTGTCCGCCGGGCGTGAGGTGCGGTAGTTGCGGTGCTCATAATTGCTCGCATCAGCGGCACGTTGATTAAGCCAGAGGCGCGATGACGAAGTCAATTGGAAGAACGTATCGACCCATGCCAAGGCAAAAGGTCATTGGCGAGGAAGTGGAGTTTCTGGTTAGGCAAGCACCACAAGTGTGGCGCTTGGCGTGCCGCGAAGAGCCTCTTTTGTGCAAGCTGTAAAGTCTGTGTTGCCCCTACGGCGCTTGTCCACATCTTGTTCCTTTTCCCAGCGCTTCCGCCCTCCCACCCCGTTGCGCGCAAAACCGGCACGCGTCAGAGGCCCCGGCACTGCCGTTTCACTTAAGCCTCAATGAATCTTCTTGGTCAACGTGATTCCGTCGCGAACAAAGGTAAATCTTCTGTCGCCCCGCTGGGGCTCGCCCGCATTCCCTTTTTTCCCCAGCGCTTGCGCGCTGGGCTAATGTATGCCGCCCGCTTTGCGGGCTGGAGTGATTGAGACATCCGCATTCTGAATTTCTTAGAGCGATTTAGGAAATGCTATATCCGACAGAGCGCGGCTGCTTCGCACCAGCGCTAAAGCGTTAATGAATATTGCCCCGGAGCTTTCCGTGGGCTTGAAAGCCCACTTCGAGCGAACTACAGTTCGGGGCTTCCACCGGTTCGATGGATAGGTTATTTCTTAAACGACCTTAGAAGAGAACGGCTGGTCCCGTAAGCTCGCTTACTCTGCTTCCTGGAGTGTCTTCACGTGGGCTTCCAGGGCACGGGAGTACTCGCGTTCCGCTACTAGTTCGGACTGCAGTTTTTTGACCAGGCCTTCGAGGCGCAGGATTTCGAGCTTCAGTTTTGGCGTGTCGCCATTGGCGTGCGGCTTGGATAGAGTTGGCGCAGCGGTAATGGGAATCTCCACCCCATCACGCGCTAAACCGGCGCGTGCCGAGGACCCCGTTTCCACGGCATCACGCACTAAACCGGTGCGTGCGGGAGGCACGGCGGATGCCGCGGGCGCTGGAGTTGGGACCGGAATCGGGCCCGGCTGGGGCGCAGTGCGGGGCGCTGCCGCGGCGGGAACCGGTTGCGGGCCGAGAACTTCTACGCCAGCTACTCCGCCGCGATCCATTGCGGCGGCACGCGGGACCGGCTGTGGGGCTGGAGGCCTGGCCTGCTGGGCCGCCGAAGCGGCGGAGAATATGCTGGTCAAGGCTGCAGCGGCGCTGGCTGCTGTTGCCGGGTTGGGCGTCTCATGGCCGTTGGGCTTGAGCAGATGCTTGACCCGGGTAATCAGGTCCTGCGGCTGGAAGGGTTTGCGCAGCAGCTCGTCCGCCTTTACGGCAAAAGCTCTCTCCGCCACGGCGCGGTTCACCACGCCTGACATCAGGATCACCGGGGTCTTGGACAGCGATGCATGGTTCTTGATGAACTGGCAGACCTCATAGCCGTCTTTTCCCGGCATGATGACGTCGGTGATGACCACGTCCGGTTTCGCCTGTTCGATTTCATGGAGCGCGGTGTCCGCGTCCTGGCAGGCCACCACGTTGATGTTTTCCCGGCGGAACGCGATCTTGATTACCTCGCGCATGGTTGCGCTGTCATCAATGAAATAGACAGTCGGGGTGCTGCTCATGAGATTCCTCCCTCGGCGCTTTCCTGCGCGGACTCATCGAGCTCGCGCAGGGCCTCCAGCATCAGTTCGGTCGCGGACCTGAGGACGGTGCGGGTGGTCGCGCTCTCACCGGGCACAAACTTATAAGAGCCGGTCTCGATTCCGTTGCTGGATTTCACGATGTGCACCACAGCTTCATCGCCGATCATATCTCCGATCTCCGCATGGGTGACGGCGCCATTTTCAAAAAATACAATTCCATCAATTTTTCCGGCATTCACGTAAAGCGCTCCAGTCTGCCGGGAGTGACACAGCATCTGCAATATTCCCGGCAGATCCAGATGAGAAAGATTGCCGGTAAAGGCCGTGTCCGATGATCCGAGCATCTGCACCGGTTCAAAACCCTCCGTGTTGCTGCGCAGGAAAGCCTTAACGTGGGAGGCGATCACTTCCGGCCCCAGACGTTTGTCCACATAGTCTGAGCAGCCGGCGCGGAATGCTTCCATCAGCGCCTGATCACCGCCATCGCCAATGGCGATGACCGGGATGTGCGCCATTTTGGGATCGGCATGGATGATGGGCGGAAGCTCGTGCGCATTCATCTCACGCAAGCTGGTAGAGCACAGAATGGCAGACGGCGGATCGTATTCCAGCATGGTGAGGGCATAGGCCGACTGCGTGGTATGAACCACGTCAAAGCCTTCATGCTTCAGGGCCTCCGTGACCCGGCGAGCAAAGAAGACGTTAGCGTCAATGAGCAGAATACGAGCTGTGGCGGAGGCAGCTGGGCTCATGGGGCCACCTCGTTGTGCCAGCTGTACCGCGGATTTTGCTTTCGTTGGGGCTGCGCAGTATGGACCCGCAGAGAATTGGGTAATCGGGTAATCGGGTAATCGGGTAATTGAAGATCAAAGGCAACAGCTCTTGAGGCGGACGATTGCCTCGTGAGAACGCCTTGACGCTGCATGGTTGGTATTGGAATTCTCGGGGTCCTTCGACTCCGCCCGCCGCGGCGGGCTACGCTCAGGATGACAGGGTATAAGAGTTTTTCAGAAATGGCACAGTATTGCGCATGAAAGGTTTTGGAGGCTGGAAATCTCACCTGCTGCGAGCTTCCGGTTCGCACCTCCACTTTGAGTGAGGTGGCACCTGGTGCGTGTCTGGCGAGGTAATCCACTACCTGGCCACCTCCTGGGAAATCAATTTTTCCAGGCTCAGCACTTGCACAATTTCATTTTCCAGGGCCAGGACGCCCATTACATAGCCGGGGAACCTGCTGTCCGGCTGTTGCGGTTCGCCGTTGGTCAGCTCGCATTCGCCGGTGACGGGAATTGCCGTCCATTCATTTCTGCAGTCGAACTGGCGGTTGGCGATCAAATAAAACTTTCTGGGTGGCGCATCCGGCCCCACGAGCACCTGGGCCACGTCACACACGGGAACAATTCGTCCACGACGCACCAACACCCCAGCCAGCATCGGAGTCCGGTGCGGGAAGGTCTGCAGGCTGTCCGGGATGGCCAGTTCAGTGACCTTTTCCGCGGGCAAAGCAAACCTCTTGCCGCCCAGAGGAAAGAGCACAAACGAGTTTTCGCCAGTCACGGTCATCCGACAGACACTCCTTGCGCCTGCAGCGTCATGGCGCGCAGCACGGCCAGTTCTCCTCTGCTGAGGAACGCAGCCTGGTTGACTATGGGCAGCGTTTCTCCATTTAAAATTGCCAGGCCGCGATACCAGTCCCGCTCTTCGCCGGTGAACGCCATGGGGAGAGAGTGAAGGAACGAGATTTCCGCCATGCGGTCGGTGGAGTCCACCAGCACCCCAACTGCCGCGTGCCGCAAAACCAGGACGCGACTCGATTGTGTGGACCGGAGATAAAAATGCCGCGCAGCATTCACCACAAAAAATGTGACTCCATTACGTTGCAGCGTATAGTCCACCTTGGCGCCCACTTTATGACCAGCGTGGCCGGCGGAGAACCGCTCTAATCCTTCCATGCTCCTGATCTCACTTACCGCGCCGGCGGCTATGGCAAACTTGAAACCGGCCACGGCGAACAAGATCACGTTCTCCCGAGCTCCCTTGGGCGACGGTATGCGCTGCTGTCTCACAGTGCTCCTACTTTGGCCGCCCCAAAGATGTACAGCACGCGCTTTTCAATGGCCGTATAGATACTCTCGATGGCCAAAGTCTGGTCGACCGCGCCGGTCTTGATGGCTTCCTGCGGCATGCCGAAAATCACGGCGCTGGATTCATCCTGGACAATGACGTGCCCGCCCACGTTTTTGATGGTTTGCACACCTTTAGATCCGTCATTTCCCATGCCCGTCAGGACTACGCCGATGGTCATAGGGCCAAAGTATTCGGCGGCGCTCTCCATGGTGAGGTCCGCGCAAGGGCGATAACCGCCAATTCGCGGGCCATCATCGAGTGACACCCTGCCCGTGGGCGAGATGCGCATGTGATGCGAGCCAGGACAGATATAGAGCTGGCTGGGAACAACAATCTCGCCAGCCTCCGCTTCTTTCACACGGATGCGGGAGATTTCCGCAAGCTGCTGGCTGAATTGCGAGGTAAAGCTGCCCGGCATATGCTGCACGAGCACCACGGCCCCGGGAAAATCCTTGGGAAAGTCAGGAACAAATTTCATCAGCGTGGCCGGACCGCCAGTTGATGCGGCAACCACCACGATGGGAAATTTTCCGTTGGCGCGCGAAGGAGCCGGCGCCGCCGCGGCGGCTGCGCCGTTGGAACGGTTTTCCTGGAGGCTCTGCTCAAAGGTCCGGGCGGCAGGCTCGCTGCGGGGCGCGGAAGAGGCAATTTCCTGCTGCACCTTGGAGCGCGTGGCCGTACGCACGACGCGCACCTTGGCCGCCATCTTCAATTTGCGGCAGAGCTCTTCCTTGACGGAATTCATGTCCAGATCGATACCGCCGGAGGGCTTGGCCACGAAATCAATGGCGCCCAACTCCAGGGACTTGAGCGTGACCTCCGCGCCTTCGCGAGATTCTGAACTGACCACCAGAATGGGGCGCGGATTGCTCGACATGATGATCTCTGTCGCCTGCAGCCCGTCCATATGCGGCATGTTGATGTCCATGGTGATCACGTCCGGCTTCAAAACTTCATTTTGCGTGACTGCGTCGCGGCCGTCGCGGGCTTCTCCGCAGACTTCGAGCTGAGAATCGGCGGCAATAATGCCTTGCAGCACTTTGCGCATGAACGCCGAGTCATCCACGATCAACACCCGAATTCTCTTGCCTGCAGTCATCACTTCTTCTTACTGCTCTTTGCAGGGGCTGAAGCCCCAAAATCTCTTGTTACACCCTCATGCCAGTCAGCGGCTGCTTCACACCAGCGCTAAAGCGCTAATACATACTGCCCGCCGTTTTTCGTGGGCTTGAAAGCCCACTCCCCCGAACTAAAGTTCGGGGCTTCCACCAAGTCGCTACTACAGCGCCATAGCTGCTTTTGCTGCCAATTTATCCGCTCCCGGACCGATCAGCTTCATTACGGCGGTAATGAACTGGTCCTCCTGTACCGGCTTAATCAGAAATGCGGCGGCGCCATCTTTCACGGCGCGTTCGCGATGCTTGGCTCCGGCCCTCGACGTAACCACCATGACCGGAATGTTGCGTGTTTCCGGGTCCTGCCGGAGATGATTCAACAGCTCATAGCCATTGGTGCGAGGCATCTCGAGATCGGTAACCACCAGATCGCAGTGTGTCTGGGAAACGATTTCGAGGGCCTCCAATCCATCCGACGCAAGCTTCACGCGGTAGCCTGCCTTTTCCAGCATTCGACCTACGAACTTGCGCACGCTGATGGAATCATCCACCAGGACGACAACTTTTTCGTCCTGCACAACATCAATCACGGCCACGGGAATAGAACCTCTGGCCACGGCTTCCGCTCCGGGCGCAAATACTCGCGCGGCGTTGGCGCTGGTCATGAGCGGACGGCGCTCAATGGACTCGCCCGCGACCAATCGATTTACATCAATGAGCAGAATCAGGCTGCCATCGGGAGCGATGGTGGCGCCGGGGAACATCTTCAAATTACGCAAATACTCGCCCAGACTCTTGATGACAATTTCATCTTTGCGGATCACGTCTTCCACGACCAATCCAACCTGGCGTCCGGCGACATTCACAATCACCATGCGGAAAAAGCCGTTGATGGGTTCTACCTGCTCCAGACCGAGGGCCGTATCCAGGCGGACGACCTCAGTGACAATGTCGCGGACCTTGGTCAAGAGCTTTCCGCCAACCTCTTCTATTTCGTTCATGCGCAGGCGGCGAATCTCCTCGACAAAAGAGAGAGGCAGGGCGAAGGTGTGATTGCCGCAGCGGACAAACAACGCCTGGGAAATAATGAGAGTGAGGGGAACTTTCAGAGTGAACCGAGTGCCCTGGTTCTTTTCCGTCTCGACCTCGATTTCTCCATTGAGCTCGGCCAGATTGGACTTAACCACGTCCAGTCCAACGCCGCGCCCGGCCAGTTCAGTCTTGCGCGGCGCGGTGGTGAATCCGGGCTGGAAGAGAAGATCGAGCAGATCGCGCGCCGCAAGTTCCCCGGCTGCATCCGCGCTAAGGAGGCCGCTCTCAATGGCGGTCTTGCGCACGCGGTCAAAGTCGATGCCCCGGCCATCATCTTCCACTTCAATGTAGATGTGGTTGCCGCGATGGTAGGCGCGCACGGCAATGTTGCCGTGATCGCTCTTTCCGGAGCCGTATCTCTCCTCTTCGCGCTCTATGCCGTGGGCCACGGCGTTGCGCACGAGATGGATGAGCGGATCAGAAATCTGCTGAATAATGTTGTTATCCAGTTCGGTCTCCGCGCCAGCCAGCGTAAGCTCCACTTTTTTGTTGACGGCCTTGGCTGCGTCACGCACGGTCCGCGCCAGGCGCGTGTATAGATTGCCGATGGGAACCATGCGCGCCTGCGTAATTTCATCTTGCAGGCGATGCGCCAGCTTGGTGAACTCGTCAATATCGGAGTCTACGCGGCGCACGAAGCCATCGAGCTGCGTCAGGACTTCCGTGATGTCAGCGGAGATTTCCGTGAGCGACCGGGAAAGGATATTGAAATCATCATAGCGGTCCATTTCCAGCTCGCTGAATTCGGCCAGCGCGTGATCAAAGGAATGGGAATAACTGGAGTAGCCACCCCGCAACGGGAACATCTCGGACGAAGATTTTTTTTGCGCCGGCAGAGCTGTAATGCGGCTGAACTCGTACTTCTCCTGGAACTCCGCAACTTTATCCTGCATGCGCGCCTTGGAGAAATTCAGCACATCCGCCAAGCGTTCCAGCTCCGCCACGCGGCCCAGCATGCGGGTGCGGTTGATAACCAGTTCTCCTACAGCGTTCATCATCCGGTCAAGCCGTTCCAGCCCGATGCGAACCGACTTGGACTGCGGCACGGATGCAGGTTCTTTCTTCCGATCAGCTTCTTTTGCTACTTCCACCTTTTCAGCCGGCTTGGCCGGTTCTTGCGTCACGGTGAGGGCCGCGACGGCCGGGACTTCAGGCAAGGGGGCCGGGGTATCCATTTCCAGGATTTGCTCGCCGGGTTGAGCCTGGGCCAACGCAAGGTCCCTCCGGATGTCCGCTTCGCGGACCTCCATCGAGATGACGGATTGTGAACCTTGATCCGCTTCGAGGACATCCCTTGACGGGATGATGGATTGCGAACTCTGTTCTTGTGCCAACGGGGATGGCGCTTCTGTATTTGCTTGAAGCGGCGGCGCTTCTTTACTCACCTGGGGCTGCAGCGCTTCTGTACTTAGCTGAAGCTGCAGCGTTTCAGGGCTTGCTTCAGGCTGCGCTGCTTCTGTACTTGCTTCAGCCTGCGCCTCCTGCTCTTCCGGAACCAGCCGGGCAATGCGCGCAAACAGTGTCCGGACTGACGATTGCATGGCGCTCTCGTCTGCCCACTGGCGGTACAAGAATTTCTTCAGCGCATCAACTGCTTCCAGACAGATATCGATAATTTCAGCGCCGGGACGCAGAGCGCCATCGCGCACCCGGCCCACGAGGTCTTCCGCACGATGAGCGACCCGCGCAATTCGTTGCAGGCCAACCTGGGCGGCCGAGCCTTTGATGGTGTGCATGGCCCGCAGCAGGCGGTGAATTTCATCGGGATTAGGATTGGTTTCCAGTGACAACAGACAGTCGGTTATTACCTGGAGGTGCTCTTCCGCTTCGGGAACAAAGAACTCAAGAATCTCAGGAGGAACTTCTCCATCCTCCGGCAGCGGAGGAATCGCGGGCTCGGCAACCTCGCGCGCTTGCTGTTCCGCAGCCGGTTGCGGCTGGTCCGGCGTGACGTTCTCCGGAGCCGCCTGAGCTTGCACCCCGGCCTGAAAGGCGAAGGGATATTTCTGCTTGAAGATGTTGATATCTTCCGCCGCCTCAACCTGATTGGCGCTGATCATCAGCAGATCGGTCTCAAGAACAGCAATGCCTTCGGAGATGAATTCGACCAGCGGACCGGCAGCATCCTGTCCGATGGTCGCATTCATCGCGTACTGAAAGATGTGGGCGAGTTTGCCGGAAACTTCAGAGAACAGCGGGAAGCCGTAAGAGGCCGAGGTGCCCGCCAGCGTGTGAGCGGAGATATAGAGGCGCTCGATATCCGGCGCCTGAGGATACGGGTCCTGAAGAATGCCCGAGTATTCCCGCAGGAATTGCAGGTGCTCCGATGCCTCCTGGAGGAAAATCTCTACGAATTCTGAGCTCTGCTCGTTCACACTTTCTCCTGCGTCTCCGCCACGAGGGCCCGGCGCGATGCGGCCGGTTTCTGATACAACCGCGAATCCTTATAAATGTGCGTTTCAAAATTCAGGTCAGCCCTGGCCACAGACTCAGCGTGGCCCAGGAAGAGATATCCGCCGGGCTCCAGATACTCGTAGAACCTCTGGATCAATTGAGACTGGCGGTCCTCAGAAAAATAAATCAGGACGTTCATGCAAAAAATGCAGTCAAACTTTCCCATGTACACAACCTGCGCCAGGTTCATGGGCGCGAATGTGACCATGTTGCGAATGCGCGGCTTCACCACATAGTGAGCGTTAGTACGGGAAAAATATTGCTCCCGCTGGCGAGCGTTCAAGGCCTCGACTTCGCGCGCGTCATAGATGCCGTGCTCAGCGTGGTCCAGCGCATCGCGGCTGATATCGGTGGCCAGGAGGTGAATGTTCCAGGCGTCGGCAAACTCCAAAGCGTCGGCAATGGTCATGGCGATGCTGTAGGGTTCTTCTCCGGTGGAACATCCGGCGCTCCAGATGCGGAGTGAGCGCGGATTCTCCCAGAACTTCTTCATGTGCAGCTCAGGCAGGACTTTTCTTTCCAGGACATCAAAAATTGCGGGATAACGAAAGAAGGAAGTCTCCTGGGTGAGCAGCCGCTGCAGCAGAGAATCAAACTCCACGTTGGAATTCTTGATGAGGCGCACCAGATCGGTGCCGTGCGCCAGTTTTCTGGCCTCAATATGCTCGCGCACGCGGCTGGAAAAGAAACGTTCCCGCGATTGATCAAACAGCATGCCACAACGCTGCTCGATCAGCCCGCGTATTTCGCTCAATTCATGTTCGCTAACAGTCACTCGTGCCTGCCTCCCCCAGTTCGATATCCAGCAACACTAGCGGCGGGCCGCGGCCGCCACCAGTTCGGGCCGTGCTTCGACGAGTGAAGAAACGCGGAATTGCGAAAGCGCTTCGTTGAGCTGTTCCGACATGTGCACCAGTTGTTCCACGGTGCGAGCGGTCTGCCGCGCGCCCTGCGAAGTCTGGCGGGTAATGTTGGAGATGATTTGCATGGCGTTGGCCACACCTTCCGTACCGCGCACCTGTTGTTTGGAAGCCAGCGAAATTTCCTGCACCAATTCCGCTGACTGGCGCACCACGGTAGAAATTGCTTCCAGCGCTTTGCCGGCCTGATCGGCCAACTTGGCCCCGATCTCCACTTCCTTGGTGCCTTCTTCCATGACGACCACGGCATCATTCGTTTCCGCCTGGATGGCTTTAATGAGCGCCGCAATATCCTTGGTGGCGTTGCGCGAGTGCTCGGCCAGTTTGCGAACTTCGTCGGCAACCACGGCGAAACCCCGGCCGGCCTCACCGGCACGAGCAGCTTCAATGGCGGCGTTCAGCGCCAGAAGGTTGGTTTGCTCGGTAATGTCATTGATTACGTTCACGATCTCAGAGATTTCCAGCGAACGGTCACCCAGGGCCTTGATGCGCTTGGCCGTGGCCTGCACAGAGGAACGAATACGCTGCATTCCTTCCAGCGTGTCATGCACAGAGCGGTTGCCCTGCTCGGCGGCATCCAGGGCACGCCGGGCAGCTTCCGCGCTGGCTTCCGCATTGTTGGATACCTGCTTCATGGAGACCGTGAGCTGTTCCACAGCGGACGAAGTATTGGTGATTTCCTGGTCCTGCTGAATGGCGCCTGAAGACATCTCCTCTGAAGCGATCAGGATTTCATTGGCGCTGCTCTGGACGTCAATGGCCGCCTTGCGCACGCGCTCCAGCACCTTGCAGAAGTTATCCAGCATGTAGTTGACCGAATCCACCACATTGCCCAGCGCGTCGCTGGTAACTTTGCCACGCAGCGTCAGGTCACCGCGGGCGATCTGGCTGGTGATGGTGAGGAACTCGGTAACGCTTTTCTGCAGGCTCTCCTGGGCTTGCTGGTTGAACATGGCCCGGGAAGACTCTTCAGCCGCGCGATTGAGATTTTCCGCGATGTAACCAAAGTCGTCAGCGGAGTCTACGCCAGCCTTGGCGCGAAAGTCGCCTTGTGAAAGCTTCTCAGAAAAATCCGCCAGCTGCTTGACGGGGGCCATCACGCGGTTGTTGATCTTAAAAACCGTGAATGCGCCCGCGGCCAGGCAAATAACGAACGCACCGAGCAAGGCATAACCGGAAGTCCGGGGCAGGCTGCCAAAGTTTCCAATCGAGAGCCCACCGGAGTTGGCGCCCGCGCTATAGGCCAGAAACAATACGGCGAACAGCGCGATGACCTGAATCATCACCAACATCCACAAGGCCTGGTTTAAACGACCTTTCATAACTCCTCCAAATACTCTGTCGCTACGCTGCAATCACCTGAGATCCGAGAATGCCCGGGCTGCTTTCAGCGCCTTGTGGCGGGCCGCTGAACACGCTGCAGGCCTCGCCACTACCTTCAAAAAAGACTTCAATTCAGATGACGGGGACGGGAAACGTCTCAGTCAATCTCTTCAAATCCAACGCCAGGGCCAGACGGTCCTCATGCCGCAACATTCCGCAGCAGTGAGGAACATCCAGCGGCGCTTCATCCACCAACAGCGGATCCGAGGTGCTGAACGTACCGATCACCTCATCGGCCGCAATTCCGATGCGCAAATCATCATGATCGTCTTCACTGCGAAGCGACGCCACAACGACATGCCGGGGCGGCAGGTCCGCCCTGCGCCCCTCAGTAAAAGCGATGTCCACGACCGGAACAATGGAGCCGCGCAGGTTGAAAATGCCCATCAGGAATGTAGGAGATAGCGGAACTCTGGTCAGGTTCGGCCATTCCACTACCTCCTCCACATCCAGCACGGAAAAACAAAAGCGTTCGCGGCCCGTCCGGAAAACGCAGTACTGCCGCTCCGGCGCGGAGTGAGGCAGCAGTTCAAGTTGTTCTGCCTCCATCTGGGGTTCGAGTTGTTGCTCTTCCGCCATTCCTGTGTCGCCACGCTCCAAAACTGCTAAACCTTGTTTCTGCTCAAGCTATCGTTATCAACGCCGTAACCGCGCCTTCCGGAGCAAGGGAGCCGCGCTTACTTTCACCACTACCCGACAAACTTCTGCACCTCGCCCAAAAGCTCTTCACTGGTAAAGGGCTTGGAAACATATCCATCAGCGCCCTGCTGCTTGGCCCAAAATCTGTCACTATCCGTACTCTTAGAGCTGACCAGGACCACTGGAATACGGCTGTATTCGGCATTTCCTTTCAGCTCCCGGCAAGCCTGAAATCCATTCCGCTGGGGCATAACAACATCCAGCAGGATGAGTTGAGGGCGTTCGACATCAATCATCTGCTCGATCCGCATGGGATCGTTGACTGCCACAGATTCATACCCGGCCCGGCCTAAGACGGACTGCATCAGCTTTACTTCAGCCGGTGAGTCGTCAACGATGAGGATCTTCTTTAACACTATTATCCGCCCAGATGTATCCATTTAGGTTGCAATGCAATTGCACAACCAACGGGCGGCCTGGGTGTGGCCGCCGCGTCTCACAGGTAACTCACTTAAAATGTGTAACTTAGCTGGAAATCGGTGAAGGCTAATCAATTCGATGCGGACCTGTGAGACAGTTTAGACGTCTCATCCTGAGATTCTTTCTCAGCAACCTGCATTTCTATAGCGATGGACGAGAAGCGCTGCATCATTTCGTGCATATACAAAGCCATCTTGTGTATGGTCTCAAGCTGGTCACGCGCCGTTTCTCCGAGACTGTTGCATTCCGATAACAGCAACTCGGAGTTGCCCAGAACAGAGGTGAGGAGATTGTTGAAACCGTGGCGGTTGTCCAGCATGTAGCGTCCAAGTGTCGCGTTCCGGACATGGATAGCGGCTGCATGCTCCGCTTTGCGAACGCGCGCCGTAAGGTCGACCCGTTTGAGGCACTCCGACGCCACCAGCAACAACGCATTCAGCCAGTCTTCATGCTGTTGCATCAAAAGCAGGCGTGGATATTCAATCCTGAGACTGTGGAGCCGGCTGGCAGTTTCCAACACACAGATTACCGGATGCGAGCCCGTATCCATGCTCTTGAGGATGGAGGCGAGGCGGCCATTGCGGACCGGCCCGATGATGGCCACGTCAAAATTTCCCAAAGGCGCGCCCTGAAACAGGTCTGTGCTCATGACCGTAAAAGCCGGGACGATGCGCTCGGTCTGCCAGCGCCCCAGAAGATCGCGGGGAAAAGCCGCATCATCGGCGATGATCAATACAACATGAGAGTCGAGCACGAACACTCCATCATTTGCATAGTTTCTCGCCTTCAGCAATCAATCCCAAAAGGCGCTTGGTGGTTGCCGCAAGGCTTACCGCCGCATCAATATTTTTCGCTTCTTTGGCCCGGGCCACCTGCTGCCGCATCTCCTCGACCGCCACGTGAGCGAGTTCCAGGGCCACAAAGAGATCGGTGGGCTCGTGCTTCTTGTGGCGCTCAACACCCACATGCAGAATGGTGCGCGCCGCGACCGCCCTTTGTAGAGCGGCAGCATCATCATCATTTCCCCTGGTAAACGCGTCTGCCTCCCAGGTGGCAATCAGGAGTTTGCAGCCAGCGAGAGTAATAGGTGTGACACTGGCGCCATTTTTCGGAGGCGCAGCCATGATCTGCCGGGTTATGTCCCCGATGCACTGCTCCAGATACCCGTCTTCTTCCACCGGCGCCTTGCCGTTCTCCACAGCCGCGGTGCTCGGAATCACCGGCGGGACTTCAGGCTTCACGTCAACAACAGGCGCTATCGGTTTCGCTTTCACCTGGTGCACGGGTTCAGCCTTGAGTTCCTGAACGGGAGCGGCCTTGACCTCGTGCCTGGGTTCGGGCTTGGCCTCCTGCACGGACGAAATTACAACATCTTCCCGGGCCGGCGGTGGGACGTCTGGCGCACTCACAGTGAATTCCGCAACAGGTTCTTCAACCGGTTGCGCACTGGGTTCGGCTTTCTGCGGACGCCTCTCCAGTTCCTGTTGCAAAATGTGGCGCAGGGCCACCAGCGGGAGAAATGAGTTGCCGCCTGAGTATGGAGCGCGAAACGGGGTCTTCCATTGATGCACCACGTGGCGAATGTGCTCCAGCGATTCCTGGTGCGTGAGACCCGCATCTTTGCAATCAATGCAAGTAACTCCGCGGCCCTCCAATTCATTCAGGGCAATGCGGATGGCGTGCAGATCCAGATGCATGGCGCGAAAGAATGCACGCCGCGCCAGAAAGTTGAACCGGGTAAAAACGATGAGCGCCGAAGTCTCCAGATAAGCTTGCGCCAGAGAGAGCTTCAATTCCCTCACGTCGACCAAAGCATTGGACTTTTGCAGTTCTTCCAGGCTGTTGCAATGGTTCAGGGTCTCGAGCTTCCCATCCAGCCCCTCAGCCCAGGGTGGAAATTTGTCCGGAACCGTCCCGAGAACAGGCTCCAGGACACGCCCCACGTTAGCAAGCTCAATGTGCTGCTCATAGGGGCCTTGCGGAGCACAGTGGGCAAAGTACTGGACCAGGAGGAAATCAATCTTGTCGCGATCGATATCCGTCTTGTCTTTCTTATCCAGGTAGCGGCAGACCAAAGCGCGCAAGTTTTCTTCCGTCTGCAGATTGGTGCTTTGCAGCAATTGGCGAAGCTGCCATGCCTGTACGCGCCCGTCCATCTGTTCGAGCCACTGGCTGACACGGGCCGTCACTTCCGGCTCGGAGCGATCGATTGGGTATTCAAGATCCGTGCATAAAGGAAGGCCGATCTCAAAATTACGGTTCAGTTCAGAATAGATGGTATAGAGGCGCCGCGCCGTCCTCCAGAACGCCGCGATCTCCGTCAGGGTTGCCGTGGCAGGTGTCATTACTTAATGATCCAGTTGGTCACTTGCTGCAAGAATCGGGCCGCGACAGCAGTCTTGCCCTGGTGAAGCTGCATGGCCACAATTTCCGCCTCAATCTTCAGGGAGCCGTCCGAGTTTTCGAGATGGAGACGATCTTCAAAATCCAGAGGCAGTCCGGAAGCAAACAAGACTTCCCGCGGCGTGCCAAATTCAATGACCGTGTTCTCCGTTACAGCGGCCGGGTTTCCGCCATGACGGCTGACGCGCACGGGAATCCGGACTGCGATTGCCTGCGGAAAGAATTCCGCAAGTTTGGCCACGCAAGACTCTTCCGCAGATGGAGACGCAATGAATCCCTGCTTTGCCACCTGTTTCGGTCCTTTCGGTCCAGACACATTGAGCCTGGCGCTGTTGCGTCTTCACTTCCCCATCCCTGCCACCTGCGCAGAGACGCTGCCAGGACGTGAAGATACCCCAAAGGATTTAGAGCAAGAGCGCAGCCAAAGTCAAAAGCAGCTAACTTATTGATTTTTAAGGGTAAATACGGTGGTGGCCGGGTGTCATCCGGGCTTGACGTCTCAGGATGAAACAGGGCTGTCTCATGAGGTTTGCCGGCTCAAGCCTTCACTTGGCGGTTGCTGAGAGTCTTTAAGGTCGGGGCAGGCCAGCAATGTTGCATCCGCAGCAGGAACACTCCCCAGGTGCTAATCGGCGAAAGCCATAATTCTTGGCCTGATCCCGCAACACCGATGGACGCTGTTAACCAGGCGGTTGGGTTCGTCCATTGCCCAAATCCAGATGTGGGTATCCGAGAGCAGTTTCAATCGCGGTGGTCCTCAAAATCATTCCTAGAGATCGCGATTTCCTGCATAGCACTTTCCCCTTTGATTCCGATTTACATGATAATCATTTGAAATGGCCCAGTAAGAGTGGAGTGACCACGCTCGCTGTCTTTGTACTGCAGGCGCTCGCAATCACCGTCAGGCCGCTTCGAACTCCTCAATAAAAAAAGCTTCAGCATAAATGCACGCCGGACTCCGGCGCGATGCCGTCCAACTCACATGACCAAAGTCCAAGCTCGAAGTAACTGCCATTTTCAGTGGAACCAGTCCCAAAATAATGGCTTTGATCTGACGCTCAGCTTCATGCATCAGCGTGGCGCTCGTCCACATTTTTGGTTTTGTCAATTTATTACATTTTGGGCGAAGAGCGCGCAGTTAGCGGCGTCGAGCAGCTTTTCCCACTGAGTAACGGAGAGCATTTTGCGATTCAGCGCGATCACAACATTTACGCACGCGCACCAGAACGACACCGAGCATATTTCCCGTAACGGACTATTTTTTACAGCACTGTAATTCCCGTAATGGGTCAACAAGTTTTGTTTTCAGTACTTTCGTAATTAACATTTCCGGAAAGATACTCATTATAGTTTCACTCCGACCCCAGAATTTTTCTTATTGGAAGGCAGCAACAATGAAAACTCTACTGTGTGCAATTTGCATTTTGTGCGTGGCAGCGAGCTTGCCAGCACAAACATTTCGTGGCGGAATCCAGGGAACCATCACAGACATCACTGGACATGCCGTTGCCGATGCGACCGTCACTGTGACGAGCCTGGAAACCGGCCTGACGCGCACCACCAAGACTGGCGCAGCCGGGACTTACTTTATACCTGAACTGCCAATCGGCAGCTACGACATCAAAGTAGAGAAGGAAGGCTCGCGGCAGCAAACGCTGCAGGCGATCCGAGTCGAGGTGTCCATTAACCAGCGTGTTGATTTTCAACTCAAGCCTAAGGCCGTGGCGCAGGAAGAAGTCAAGACCACGCAGGTAGTGGAACTGACAGGACAGGCTCCGTTGGTCAATGCCACGCAGGACAATCTGGGCGGGGTGCTGGAAGCCAGACAGCTTCAGGATCTGCCGGTGAACGGACGCGATTTTGAGCACCTGTTTGACCAGTTTGCCGGAGCTGTACACGACGCCGGTGGTTCGACGGACTCTGCTGGTTCTTTCGGGCTGTTTTCGATGAACGGCAACCGTGGACGGTCCAACAACTACTTGATTGATGGCACCGACATGAACGATGGATTTCGCAATCTTCCGGCCATTAATCTAGCCGGAGTGTTCGCTACGCCGGCGACAATTTTGCCGCTCGATTCATTGCAGGAAATGTCCGTGATCGGGAATACCGAAGCGGAATTCGGCCACAACTCCGGCGCGACGGTTAATTTCATCACCAAATCCGGCACCAACAAGCTGCACGGCAGCATATATGAATATTTCCGCAACAACGCCCTGGACGCGCGCAATTTCTTCAACACCGTGGGCACCCCGCAGAGTGTTTTTCACAACAACCAGTTCGGCGGCTCGGCGGGCGGTCCTATCGTGAAAGATAAGACTTTCTGGTTCGTAGCATATGAAGGACAGCGCGAGAACGTCGGTTTTCCTGTCGCTGCCCGCGTTCCTACGCAAGCCCAACTGAACCAAGCCATCGCCGACAACGGAGGCGTAACGAATCCGGTGATTGCCGGCCTCCTGGCTCATGGCCTGTGGCCTTCGCCCAATTCCACGCCGGACAGCCAGGGAAACAACCTGCTTACTTCCACTCAATCGCCCAACCAGACAAACAGCGTGATCGCCAAGATTGACCAACATTTTGGCAGCTCCGATTACCTCACCGGCCGTTACTTCTACGGCACCGGCAACCAGAGCGGTCCTCTGGCCCTGGTAGGCGGTGGCCTGTTGCCTGGATTTAACGACGTTGTACCGGAAACCGTCCACGTAGCCTCGCTCTCGTACACCCATCTTTTCGGCCTGCACCTGCTCACCGAGGCACGTTGGGGTTACAACCGTTTGAGCGTTAACCATCTCGCCCAGGACCGGGCCTTCGATCCCAATAGCGTTGGTTTGGACACGGGCACTACGGCCCAGGATTTTGGCCTGCCTCAGATCACCGTGGCAAATTTTGCCAAGCTCGGCGCCAACAGTTCGGATCCTCGGGGCCGCGTGGATACCAATAATCAGTTCTTCAATAATTACACCTATACGGCGGGCCGTCACAATTGGAAGTTCGGATTCGAATATCGCCGTACATTTGTAGACGGGTTCTTTGACAACGGTTATCGCGGCAGCCTGTCTTTCGCCACGTTGGATGATTTCATCGCCGGCACCCCCACCAGCGGACGCCAGGCTCAGGGCAATTCCTCCCGCCAAACCTTCCAGAACACAAATTCCTTATATATTCAGGATAATTTCAGCCTACTTTCCAACCTGACAGTCAACTACGGCGTGCGCTGGGAATACTTTGGCGTGATTGGAGAGGAACAGAATCGCTTCAGCATCCTGGATTCTGCCGGGAACCTGAACACTGTCAGCCAGCTTTATCCACGAGACCTGAATAACTTTGCGCCTCGGGTGAGCCTGTCGTGGGACGTCAAGGGAGATTCCAAGACCGTGGTGCGCGCCGGTTGGGGTGTCTACTATGACGGTTTCTCGCAGGACTTTTTCCTCGGCCAGCTACCGTTCAATACTTTCAATTCCGGCCCCGCCTACAATGGCGTGGGACCCAACCCAGTCACGTTCAGCTTCACACCAGCGGCGACCATTCAGCCCGGAGTGCCCGTCTTCGCTCCAGGCACCTTCGGCGCCACAGACGTGTTTACCGTGAACCAGAATTTGCGCACACCTTATGTCCAAAATTTCAACCTGAACCTGGAGCGGGAAATCAGCAAGAATATTGCTCTCCAGGTCGGTTATGTAGGCTCAGCAGGCCGCAAGCTCTTCCGGTATGTTGATCTCAACCAGGTTGATCCCGCGACGGGAACGGTTGCATTTCCGACCCGGGGCATTGTCAACCAAATCCAGACTTCAGCAGCCAGCAGCTACAACGCGCTCCAGGCGTCCATGCGGTTCCGCAATTGGCATCGCCTGACCTCCATGCTGAGTTACTCGTGGTCTCATTCGATTGACAACGCGAGTGACGGCATTGATTTCGTTCCCAATGGCAGCCAGCCTGACAATAGCTTTGCTCCAGATCGAGAGCGCGCCAGCTCAAACTTCGACCAGCGGCAGCGTTTCACGTGGAATTTTGGTTATCAATTCCCGGCCTACAAGAAATGGCATACGCTTACCTCAGGTTGGGCCATGGATGGAATCCTGACGCTCACCGCCGGACAACCCTACAATGTGAATTATCTCTTTGAAGGCAACTTCAATGGGAGCGGTGAGTTCTTTGGGCGGCCCGACGTAGTGGGAAATCCGATGGCCGGCACCGGTGGTTTTAACAAGCTGCTTAACCTCAGCGCATTGCAGGTGCCATGCACCCTGGATGGCACCGGAAACTGCATTGCGGGCACTCAACACTTCGGCAATCTCGGACGCAACGCGTTCGTGGGACCAGGTTACTCGAATCTGGACTTCAGCCTGGCCAAAACGACCGCCATCAGCGAGAGGCTAAGCATGCAGATCCGGATGGACATGTTCAATCCCTTCAACCATCCCAATTTTGCCAACCCGCTTTGGCCCAATTTCGCCGTTGATTTCCTGCAGAACGGCATTGACCCAACCGGGCGAGGAATCGGCTTCCTTTCAAGTACCGCAACTCCCGACGTTGGAGTAGGCAACCCGTTCCTCGGGGGCGGCGGTTCACGAGATATTCAGTTGGCGGTGCGCTTGAGCTTCTGAGTTCTCCAGACGGCATAAAAAATGACCGCGCCTCCGTCAAACGGGGGCGCGGTTCCACCGAGAAAACCACAGCGGAGAAAGAAAGTGACAAAAAGCTGCCAATCCCCTTGTACGGCCCGTATTCATACACTGGGCAGGACATTAGAATGTATTAATTACCTTGGTCTGTTGGAACGGCGTTTTCCTTTTGCAGCCACTGCAGAGACGGATTATCATCGGCAACGAAAAGCGATGAACTCCAAACTCCAGCTTACGAGGTTCTCGATTCTCCAGGCCTTCAGGCGCTCACTGTTCGTGGGACTGCTGGTTCTCAGCATGTTCGCTTTAGTCGCAAGCGGCGCAGCGGAGGCGCAGGAGGGTCGCAAGGTCAAGACCAAAGTAGATCCTGAATATCCTGAGCTTGCCCGAAGGTTGAGCATCAAGGGAGTTGTGCGCGTCGAGGTCACGATTGCCGCTGCAGGAACGGTAAAAAATGTGAGAGAACTGGGGGGAAATCCTGTTCTTCTGGATGCCCTGGTTCGGGCTGTCAAGAAATGGAAATATGAGCCCGCGGATAAAGACAGTATTGTTGAAGTGAAATTTGACTTCACCGGAACCAGTTAAGCTTTAGCCGCGCTCTTGATACGCAAGTCCAAACGAAAGTCTGTAACTATTTTTTCCACGATCATTCAAGATAGCGGCCCGGCCCACGCTCTCTATGGGCGTTTCAAAAATGAGGGCGGGGGTCAAGCGCTGGCAAACGGTCTCCGCTGCGCCGCAACACGGCTGCCCGAACGCACCTGCAGGCGGCGACCCAGCACAGAAGCCAGAACAGAGACGTACTTGTCAATCTCGGAACGCGGATAGCCAAAACACAAGCGAATCGTGGCAGGATCGCCACCGTAGTAAGCGCTACCCGGCAGAAAAAGCGCCGCATTGGATTTAAGAAGCCGTTGCACCAGGTCCATTCCCGATCCACTGCGCAACCTGGCCATCATGGTTATACCTGCCGGCGGGCGCTTGAATTCCAGTCCCGCCACGCCGGCGAGCTGTGCACAGAGGTAGTCCCGCCGCGCCCTCATTTCCTGAGTTAAGGCGCCGGCCACACGCCTGACCGCGACAGATGCCCAGCGTTGAATGAAATCAGGAAGACAGAGAATACTGCTTTCTATCATCGGCTCAAGGCGTTTTATAGTCGCCGCCGATGCTGTAATCCATCCCAGCCGGACGCCTGGAAGACCATAATTCTTGGAAAATGAATTGATGAAGATGCAGGAGGAGAGATCAGCGTCAGTCTTGAGGACCGAATTCCATTCCGGCGCCTTGCCTTCATAGACAAGTTCGTCATACACGCAGTCGAAGATCACGATTGCCTCAGACTTCCGTGCCTCTTCTACCAGGCGCCGCAATTGGCCGGTTTCAATCTGGCTCCCGCTGGGGTTGTGCGGCGTGTTGATAATCACGATGGAGGACCGGCGAAGGGACGCCAGAAGCTCTTCCGTAAGCCAGGTTCCGGAATCATCCATGCCGTAGGGACGATAACGCAACTTTAGAGCCTGACAAATGTCGCGGTAACCTGAATAGCTAGGAACTGGTATCAGAACATCCGCGTCGGGGCCTCCGAACGTCTGCAACAAGATTTGTATGGCATGGGTTCCACCCTGTGTAACAGCGATATTGTCGATGGAAAGAAAAGACTGAAATCTCCGAGCGGCGTCTCTGGCCGCCAATTCTTTGCGCAAAGACTGCAAGCCGAGCACATCGCTGTAATGGGAATTCTGTATTCCCGCTATGATTTCGTCGCCGGAAGCGATCGGCTCCTTCCAAAAACACTGGGGGTAGTTCTGGACGTAAATCGACAGCGCAGTTCCATGCAACGACTCTCCCATGGCCAATAACTGGGCCAGCATAGAAACCGATACATCCTGGCCGTTCGCCGCGTTCATTGTCATCGTCATCGCTGATTCCTTTCTGGAGGCACCCGACTGCAGATTCCCGAGAGATCTCTGTCCGTTCTCGGCCATAAACATTAAGAATATCTAATCGACAGAGTTGAGGCGATCAATCTAGCAGCGCAAAACGACCGATGTCAATAGTAAAAATTAGAATTCCCTAAACAAAACCCCGAGAGTTTGGCAACTTCCCATTTAAAAATTAGAGTATTTTTATCTTGTGCGAATAATTACGCTTTTGGTAATATGCCACTCTCTCCCCCAATTATTAGAAAAGACTAATTTAAATTGGGGGTTCTTATGTCTGCAACGGCCGCAGTTGTTCTCGAAGGGGGAATGAGGTTCGGGAAGGGCGGTACGGCTCATTCGACGTCAATTAGCAACAAGGTTGTTATCGTCTACCGTCATTCGTTTGAGCTTTGGACGGCGCCCGCCTGGCTCAGCGAACGCATGGCACAAGATTTTCCGCAGCTCAACGTGGTACACCTGCCTGAAGAGAACCTGCTGACTGAAGAAATCGCCGACACAGATGTTCTCATCGCATGGTCGATCGAGCCGGAGCAGTTTGCCGGCGCAAGCAAGCTGAAATGGATCCATTCACCAGCCGCAGGCGTGAATCAACTCATGCGGCCCGACTTGATCAGCAGCGACGTTGTTATCACCAATGCCCGCCAAGTCCACGCACCCCTGGTGGCGGAACACGCCCTCACTTGCATGTTGGCTCTGGCTAAGAGGGTTCCTCAATGTGTGCGCTGCCAGGCTGGGAAGGAATGGGGACAGCAGAAGCTTTGGGCTGAACGTCCTCGTCCCCGGCAGGTCGCCGGCGCCACCGTGTTGTTGATCGGCATGGGCAGTATCGGTTCTGAGTTTACGGCACGCGCCAAGGCACTGGGCATGAGAGTCCTTGCAATCCGCGAGCATCCCGAGAAAGGCACGGACGGGGCAGACGCCGTTTATGGTCCAGCGCAACTCGATGACCTATTGCCGCAAGCCGATTACGTTCTGCTTTGCACGCCGGTCACGCCGACAACCATTGGATTGATGAATCGCGCCCGCCTGGCGAGAATGAAGCCAAGCGCCTACCTAATCAACGTTGGCCGAGGAGAGTTGATTGACGAAGCCGCGCTGCTGGAAACGCTGCAAAACCGGCGCATTGGCGGAGCTGCTGTGGACGTCTTCACGCAAGAACCGCTTCCAGCGGAATCGCCGTTTTGGTCCCTGGATAACCTGTTGATAACTCCTCACCTCGCCGCAGCTACTGAGAGCATATGGGAACGCCATTACGAATTGATTTTTGAAAATATGGCCCACTTTCTCGCTGGCCGACCGCTGCTCAACGAGGTGGACAAGCAGCGCGGCTATTAAATCAGGTGAACCAGCCGTTTCTTAACCGGTGACCCAACATCCTATGTCCTCTAAACAAGTGGTAGACGACTACTCTCAAGTGGCCCGGCCGGGAATCCTGCCGGTTTCTGAGCCGAACAGCATGGTGAACATCCTGCCTCCACAGGCTATGGTGCTGCTCTCCATTCTGTCAGCCCAACTGGGAGCAGCGATAGCAAAGAACCTCCTGGCAACAAACTCCGCATTCAGCATCGTGCTGCTGCGTACCGGATTTGCCGCAATCGTACTTTGGCTGGTGGCGCGTCCGCAGATGCGCCAATATTCACAACGTCAATGGCTGCATGCGGCGGCACTGGGCATCGTGATCGCCGGATTGAGTCTAGCTTTCTATGAGTCCGTCTCACGCATTCCTTTGGGAATAACCATGACCATAGAATTCCTGGGACCCCTCATGGTAGCTGTAGCCGGGTCGCGAAAGGCGAAAGATCTGATTTGGCCCGTATTGGCCCTTGGCGGAATTCTCCTGCTGGCTCCCACCGGCAATTTAAAATCGTTATCCCTGGCCGGCATGGCGTTTGCCTTTGTTGCAGCAGCAGGATGGGCCGCATATCTCATTCTCGCAAAACGAACGACGACAATATTTTCTGGTACGAGCGGTTTAACCCTGGCCATGACCTTTGGCGCCCTGAGCATTCTGCCATTCGGTCTTCTCAGTGGCGGCAGGTCTTTGCTCGACTTTTCCCTGCTGATGAATGGCTTTTGGGTCTCAATGCTCTCGACGATGATGCCGCTTTCGTTGGAATTCTTTGCATTGAAGCGGATGACTCCACGAACATTCGGCATCCTGGTAAGCGCGGACCCGTCAGTTGCCGCACTGATCGGCGTGATCGTGCTGCACGAACACCTCAGTGCGCGGGCATGGGCGGCACTTGTGCTCGTGAGCATCGCAACACTTGGCGTAATGTCCCAATCTGAACAAACTTGAAAAAACGGGAATAAATCTTTGCATAATTGGAAAATACTAATAATTTACAGAATGGAACAATTGGTAACGGGATCAGCTTCACAAAACGGGAATCGATCTTGGGCACCCTCGCCAGCCTGTTTTGGAGGGTTCGACGCTGACGGCCAACATCGGCTTTATTCAAATATATGTCTTTATATTTCAATATTATACATACTATTCAATAATTCTTTGCATGCCTCGATGTGGTTCCTGTTTTGAAAATTTTATTTTCCCGAAAAAAATTAGTTGACTTACGGACGGATATCGCACTAATATCCGGTTCCGCTAATTATTAAAACTTTTTAATTTGAGGAGCCCAGTATGCAACCTGTGAATAGGATCGTAGTGAATACTGAGGCAGTGACCATGGCTTACCCCACCAGAACACTGCCCGCCAGTCCCGGCGCGCGAAAGCAGCCGAAGATCAGCAAGCGCACGGTAACCATCAACTCCTGGAATGAATGGGATCCATTGAAGCATGTGATCGTGGGCCGCGCTGATGGCGCGGTAGTGCAGGCGCCGGAAATAGCGGTACAAAGAGACTGGCCGGAATACGGATTTCCGCTGGGGTCTTATGGCCCTATACCTCAGGACATGGTGGATGCAGCCAACGCGCAACTGGACAATCTTGCAGCCATCCTGCAAAAGCGTGGCGTGCGCGTAGATCGCCCCGTGCCCCTCGACTTCAGCCAAACTGTGATGACACCGGATTGGGTCCAGGAATCCATGTTTGGATGCATGCCACCGCGAGATGTGCTTTTGATCATCGGCAACGAGTTGTTGGAAGCCACCATGTCATTTCGGAGCCGGTGGTTCGAATATCTCTGTTATCGCCCCCTGATTGAGCAATATTTTCGTGAAGATCGAAACATGAAATGGGAGGCCGCGCCCAAGCCCAGACTTACGGAGAAATCGTATAAACCGGGGTTCTGGGAGGAATACCGGAGCTTGCCGCCGGATGAAAGATTGAACAAAGTGCGGCAAAATGATTTGTTGCTGACCGAAGCCGAGCCGCTTTTTGATGCCGCCGATATTTCACGCTTTGGAAAAGATCTGTTTGTTCAGCTTTCCATGGTTACGAACCGCAGCGGCATTCAATGGCTGCGCAAGCATTTTCCCGATCTTCGGATCCATGAAGTAATTTTCGATGAAGACGGCCCGTTCCATATTGATGCAACCTGGGTGCCACTCAGGCCCGGACTCGTGCTACACAATGGTGAGAGAACAGCCAGTCCGGAGTTGATCAGGTTTTTTCATAAGAATGACTGGGATATCGTTGAAGGCGCTGTGCCTGCCCGGAGAAAAGAAACACTGCCGCCACTGTGTTTTTGCAGCCAATGGCTTTCGATGAATATGCTTAGCCTGGACCCCAATACAGTTTTTGTTGAAGAAAGTGAGACCGCACAGATGGAACTCCTGGACCATTTGGGATTTGAAGTGATACCGGTGCCGTTCTGGGATGTGGCACCATTTGGAGGAGGTCTCCACTGTTCAACGGCTGATTTGTTCAGGGAGGGAAGCCTGGAAGATTACTTCCCACGATACGGCATGTTCTAAGAAGGAGCAGGCCGGAGCAACATTATGTCTCCGATATGATCAAAAGGTGAGAGAAATCATTGACTCCGTGGCAGTTCGGGTGCACAATCCCCCCGCTTGGGTGCACAATCCTTTCCACGCCCTTAAAGGCAAGTTCTGGATTAAGGTTCTGAAGCCTACATGCACTGGCAATATGCACCGATTGTCTGGATTTACGTGGCCGGCGCAGTTCTGGCGGGCTGGATGGCGGTCTATGCCTGGCGACGCCGGGCCATTCCAGGCGCGGCTGCTTTCGCGCTGATGCAGACAGGCTCGGTTTTGTGGTCGGCCGGGTATGCGCTGGTCATCTGCCGTTCCGATCTTTCCTCCATGCTGATCTTTGCCAACCTGGCCTGGACAGGAGTTGCCATTGAGGTTCCAGCCTGGGGGGCTTTGGCTCTGCAATTCACGCGTCCGGGGCGCCTCTCCCGCCGGACCTTGTTTTGGCAAGCGCTTCTGCCGGCCATCACGCTGGTTGTGGTCTGGACCAGCAATTACCACGGGCTGCTACGCCACTCGGTATATCTGCGCACGGTGGGATCGCTGAAGATTGTGGAGCGCACCCCGGGCATCTGGTACTGGATCTATTTCTTTTACGGCTACTGCGTGATATTAGCTGCCGTGATCATTCTGGTCAGGGCCGCCTGGCGGTCTCCTCGAGGCCGGCGCGGACAACCTATTATTTTGATTATTGGCCTGCTCCTCAGTTGTTCCGGCCCGCTCATTTACGTATTCAGCAGGCGGTATTTCTACATTGATGTCTCCAGCATCATGTTCGTGCCCGCCGGTTTAGTCTTTATTCTGGGTCTTTTTCGATACCGGCTGTTTCACGTGGCGCCGATTGCACGCGATACCATCTTCGAAAGCATGAAGGACAGCGTGATTGTGCTGGATGAACAGAACCGAATTGCAGACATAAATTACGCGGCTTGCAAACTGCTGCGACAGCCGGCAGAGCAGGTTCTTGGACGCCCAGCCCGCCACTTGTTTGCCGGGCAATCGGAATTGATCGCCCGTTATAAGGCCACCACTGAGGCGCACGACGAGATTTCGGTCGGCAACGGTGAAGCGCAAGCTTGCTTCGATCTGCGGATTTCACCGATCCGCGACCGGCAAGGGCAAACGATTGGAAGGCTGATTGTCCTGCACGACATCACCCGGCGCAAGCGCGCGGAAGAGGAGTTGCAACGGGCAAAGCAGGAGGCCGAAGCCGCCTCCCGCGCTAAAGGTGAATTTCTAGCAACCATGAGCCACGAGATTCGCACGCCGATGAACGCCGTATTGGGCATGACCGGCCTGATGCTGGACACCAATCTGGACGACCACCAGCGGCAGATGGCGCAGATCGTCCGCGTGGGGAGCGAAACATTGCTCACCGTGATTGATGACGTCCTGGATTTCTCCAAGATTGAATCGGGCAAGCTGGAACTGGAACGACAGCCGTTTGATCTGCGCGCGTGCGTGGAAGAGACGCTGGATTTGCTGTCGTCCAAAGCCGCGGAAAAGGGCATCAATCTGGCCTGCTTCGTCAGCAACCACACTCCGGCCCGCATTGTGGGCGACGTAACACGCGTCCGCCAAATCCTGTTCAACCTGGTTGGAAATGGCCTCAAGTTCACAGAGCGCGGAGAGGTGATTGTCTCAGTGACAAGCGAGCTAAAAGACCCTCTGCGCCACGAAATACACTTCACCGTGAGTGATACCGGCATTGGAATTCCCGAAGACCGGCTCGACAGTCTCTTCCAGTCGTTCACGCAGGTAGACGCCTCCACCACGCGCAAATATGGGGGCACCGGCCTCGGTTTGGCCATCAGCAAGCGCTTGAGCGCCCTTATGGGAGGCGACATCCGGGTAGAACGCAAAGGAACGGCGGGAATGGGATCCACATTTCACTTCACCATATTGGCCGAGGCCGCGGACCCGCAGCAGTGTGGCGCCCAGCATGTTCCCATACCGGAGGTAGCGGGCAAGCGCCTGCTCATTCTGGAGCACAATCCCACCAATCTGCGCATCCTCGTCGATAATCTCCAATCATGGAAGATAACAGCCTACACAGCAACATCCGTCTCTGAGGCCCGTGCCCTGGTCCGGCGAGGAATTCCATTGGATGCGGCCATCGTTGATATGCAATTGCCGGACGCGGATATGCAATTGCCGGACGCGGGCTGCGCTTCCTTCATTCAGGAGATACGCTCGCTCCCAGTGATCGCCATCGATCTCATTGGACGCAGCAACTGCGCGCCGGATCGATCCCTGTTCGCCGCACAACTGACCATACCTATAAAGACGGCCCAACTTTACAATGCACTCAACAAGGTGCTTTATGTCCGGCCTGTGGATGAAGCTTCACCGGCCCGCAGGAACGGGATTGATCGCAACATAGCGAACCAGCTACCGCTCCGCATTCTGCTGGCAGAGGACAATGTGATCAATCAGAAAGTCGCACAGCAGATTCTGGGCCGGCTGGGCTACTTCCCTGACCTGGCGGCCAACGGACTGGAAGTGCTGGATGCTCTCTCACACAAGGCTTATGATGTGATCCTGATGGATATACATATGCCGGAGATGGATGGGATGCAGGCCACAGAGCTTGTCCGGAAGCGCTTCCCGCAGTCGCAGCAACCAGCAATCATCGCTGTAACCGCGGATGCCATGGAGGGTGACCGCGAGAGATGCCTGGCTGCCGGCATGGACCACTATCTCAGAAAGCCACTCCGCATTGAAGAACTCAGCGAAGCTCTGTCTCTCGCCGCACTCCAGCATAGCCACTTTACGCGCGGAGTTTGATTCCACAATCGCAACTTTACCAGCCTCGAATGCACTCCACTCCATTCGGCACGGGCGAATGGGGGACGATATGAGTAAAATCAAGCCAAGGCCGATTCGGAACAAATTCTCTGCTGCAAAATCTCACTCTATAACGACAAGACCACTTATAGAGCGTACTTCAATTTGTTTGCCACCCCCATTCACTTGCTGCTGCAGGTGGCGAACCTCGTGATCGGATTGTTGCATCGCTTTGTGTTCAACGTCAATTTCGCCGGAAATCGTGGCTGCATCGAGGTTAAAGGCAGCCTTAGGAGGCAACTCGATCCGGATACTCCCAGACACGGAGTTGAACTTCCATGCGCCGTGAGGGACAGCGTTGATGTGAAGAGAGCCGGCTGAGACCGATCCGTCAACGCTGCCTCGCGCGCCTGCCACTTCAATTCTTCCCCGCCCCGAGCTTACCACCGCCTTGGAAGGCCCGGTTTCCAGCAGCGTGATGTTTCCATCGCCCGTTTCGGCGGTGACCTTTGAGACGCGGCTGCATGAAATGTTGCCTTTGCCGGTGTGGGCATCGACAGAACCAAGGGAAACCAACTGAGCCTCAATGTCACCGGCCCCAGAAGTGATTTTGGCGGGACCGCTAATGCCAATCAGTTTTTGGTTTCCAGTCCCTGATATAGAAGAACTAACCTGAGTTCGGAATGGAACGTCCAGTCGATAGGCAGTGCTGTTCAACGGGTTCCCGAATGCGGCTTCCGGGGACTCACGAATTGTGATCCGATTCCCTTCTTGATCGATGAGGAGGGCTGTTTTGAAAAATTCTTCCGGCAGACTCTTGCCGGTTATCTCCTTGCCAAATCCGGAAATTGAGAATTGCCCTTCGTTACGATACGCAATTGTTATGTCGCCCCGGCTCAGTTCAACCGTCAGTATCAGCGGGGACTTGATATCCAATTCCAAGGTGCGCTGGAAAACCGGGGCTTGGCCTTCGGCGGCGATGGCGCTCATGCAAGAGCTGGCGAGCAAAACCATTCGAAAAAAACTTAAGTAATTTTGCCTGAGTTCCAGAGAAACCTTCATCATTGTGTGTGGACAGCGTTGATCATATCAGGCGCTTATGCCGAGCAAACGGCATCCAGCGAATCAGCACCCGTGGTGGGATTTATCACGAATATTGGGGTCGGGAATGAGGTCCCGGGGCAGCTTTCTGTCCCGGGACCGTTGTGTTTTTAGAGGGACCGCAGGAAATCGAGGATTTCCTGCTGGTCGTTCTTGTTCAGATTGCGAAAACGACTGATTACAGCGTTGGCTTCGGAAGGAGGGAACGTACCGCCGTCGCCCTCTCCCGACGCATGAAGCAGGATGGCCTGAAGAAGGTCGCTCGTGCGCCCATCGTGCAAGAAAAAGATCCGTTGGCCGACGCCCCAGAGAGGCGTGGTCCGGAACTCGTCGGGCCCGGCGGCGCCCTGGATTACGTCATCCGCGAGAGCAGGTCCCATGTGGTGCACCAGCAAGTCGGAGAACAAGTTGACTGGCCTGTCGACAAGCACAGGACTATTGGCAGGCCCGCCAATTCCATTGGCTCCTCCGGTTTGCATCGCCGGTGTGTGGCACAGAGAGCAGCCAACCTGGGAGAACACCTGACGGCCGCGCTGCGCGCTCTGGCTCGGACTAGGAGCGGGCGCCGGAGCGTCCATGAACCTCATGGTGATCAGAAATGTCTGCCAGTCGGGCAGTTCATGAAGCGGGTTGTTGAATCCCTTGTTTTCGGCATCTGTTGGGTCGATACGGTTGATGTCATTCGGCGCCGGTTTACCGGAAGCGCAGTTGTGGTCTTCATCGCGCGCATTGGGGAAGACGTCGTTACTGACGCCCATTTCCACGTTGTACGCTTCGCCTGCGAAGATGGCCAGGGACTTGTTCTGCGCCTTCCAACCAAAACGGGTGATCGTTCCGTCATTGCCGCTGCGATTGGGGTGGCCGGTGATGCCCAGGGCAGCACGCTGCACGGCGGTCGCATCGTGATGGGCCAAGATTTCGCTGTCTTCAATCGATTCGATCAGGCCCAGTCCAAATTCCTGGAGCGGTATACGGAAAGACAGATTGCCGTTTGACAACTCCGTCGCGAAATCGGGTTGGACGGCATCGCATCCCCTGTTCAGGGGATCACTGATATCGCCTCGCGTGGTCCACAACGCGTGTACGCCACCATCGCGGGTTCCATCGGGGTTGAATTTGAACCGTACTTCGCGGATGGGGCCAAACTGCTGTTCGAACCCAGGCACGACGTTCAGCCTTCCAAAGCGGTGCGGAATCAGATCAAACTGCGGATTCTGGGCCAGTTGGCCCTTCCGCGGAGAGATAAATCCGCCCGAGCCGCCCAACCGTGGTTGCGCATGACACATGAGACAGCTATCGGCGTTGTGCCGCGTCCCCAGCCCATTGGAGTTGGTTTTGAACTGAGGGAAGAACGGATCCAGTTCCGTTCCATCGTCAACAGGATTGCCGTCTCCCACGCCAAAAGGGGCTACGGAGCAGGTGTCGCATGTGGATTCCAACTGCCCCATGCGTCTAATGCCTTCCTCGAAAAGCGCGACTTCATTGTCGCTGATCTTAAAATCCGGGTGGTTTGGATTAGGGCTGATGAGAGGAGGAGGAGGAATGGGAATGCCTTGCTGCTGCAGCCCACCTCCTGTGTTCTGTAACCCGCCTCGTACGCCGGGATCCCTTTGTGCAAATGCAACAGTCGACAGGGTTAGGCTTAATATACTCGCTGCTATGGCTGTCTCCAGCTTTGATACCTTCATTCGTGATACTCCTCCAAAGTATTTTCACCTTCTACAATCAGGTGTTTATACGGCGACCGAAAGAGTAAATGAGAAGGTACTCACCTGTATCCGGAAAAAACGTATAGGAACACAACAAAAATGTATAGGTACATTGTTCTTTAGAGTTAAGTGACACGATCTTTTATGTTGCTATCTTGCGTTGTCACGCAGATCAACATATCTTGTGACAAGAAAATTACAATTCCCTTACAAATAAATATGCAATTCATGGAATAAATGAAGCATGTGGCATAACGGCATTACCATCAACTAATTACATAAGAGAAGATTAGGGGACTCTGCTTTGCGGCACACTCGTATCTGTATTGTGGAAACCAATTATCTTGCAGCGCAGTATATTTATGCGCTTCTGAGTGAACATGCAGTCGCTGACTTAACTCTCATCGAAGGCACCTGGCCTGAAAAAATGTTGCCTGCAGACACGAGACGCTGTCTCCTTGTCATCGACCAGTCCTCTCTTGCCTCGGACTGGTTTTCTTGCGGCCGTAAGCTCAGAAACCGCTTTCCACACTCCCGCCTGGTCCTTGTCGGCAGCCGGGAATTTGGGGACCGGCTCTGCCGCGTTTTTCCCGGTTGGATCGCAGATTTGGTTGAATATGACAATCTCAAGCGATTGCCAGACGCAGTGCTCGCAGCTGCCTCTCGCCATGAGGAAACAGTCGCTGATTCCTCCCTGGCGCGGGCGACTGGCGGATCCCAACATATAAGCCTCTCAAAGAGAGAAAGTGAAGTATGCGAGCTTGTTCGCTTGCAGCTCTCCAACAAAGAAATTGCCAGCCGGCTGAATATCACAGAAGTCACCGTTAAGTTTCACGTATCCAACGCTTTCTCCAAAATGGGTCTTCGACGGAGGCGCGAGTTGTTCTCAATTCCTGTGAATCATTGCGGCCGGACACCGATTAACCCCTTAGCAATTGCTCCAATGACTCTAGCTCATGACGATTCAAGTCCGAAATCATCCAATATTCGATATCCCGATAACTCCAATGTATGATGGTGTAACCGCGCTCTTCAGAGACTACTGCGTTAATGCTAGCAGTCGACGGATAACTGAATATGTTGATAATATGTTGCCGCCTTTTATAGATAACTACCGCGACAGGCTCATGATTCATATAATCCAGCCTTCCACCAACGAGCGGATAGCCCTTATCAGCAAAATCCGTAACTTCGGGTGAAAAGGTGAGCTTGCCGTTGAACCAGGGCTTTACTGTATGCTGGTCCGAAGAAGCCACATCAGCCAGGTGATTCGCCAACATAGACCTTATGTGATTGTCGATGACTTCGTTGAGGGGCATCTTATCGATGCCGGTGCGGAGAGAGTAGACCGCGATCAAGAGGACTACTATGACAGCAGCCATGGCTCCTGCACGCTGAACGCCAGTACGTCGCCAGAGCGCACTTGTGGGCTTGTCTTCTTGCGCTGTCAGAGTCCGCAGAATCTTCTGCCGCAGGTCGGGCGAGCACTCGATATTCGGGGCCGCGTCACGAACCAACCTCTTGATCAACTGCTGGCTGTCCAACTCATGAGCACAAGCAGCACATGACACCACGTGGTCTCCCAAGGCCAGACTGGTCACGAGATCGAGCTCAGTGTCGACATAAGCACCAAGAAGCCTTCTGCTTTCCCGACACAGCATTCCAGTCTCCTTTCATATCGACATTACTTGTTTGGAGTTTCTATTTGCTTGCTGCACCGTTCTATCCGTCTTCAGACCGGCTCAGCCCACTCTCTTAACGGCGTAATAGGATGCCAGATATTGCCGCAACTGCTCCCGAGCCCTATACAAACGTGACATCACAGTTCCCAAGGGCACTTTGGTGACATCGGCGATCTCTTTATAGGAAAGGCCTTCCAGTTCCCTCAGGATCAACACTTCGCGAACGTCAGCCGATAGACTCTCAATCGCCTTCCTTACGGTCTGGCTGTCGGTCTGTCTGAGCAATATGAGTTCGGGATTGTCAACGGGTTCCTGAGGGGGATGCGTCTCTTCGTCAAAGACAGCCGGCTCCGGTTGCTTCCTGGCAACGGCGCTGAAATATAGATTTCTGATGATCGTAAACAGCCAGATTCGGCCGTCATGGCCTCGAAAAGTGGCAAATGCCTTGAAGGCGCGTAACATTGCCTCCTGAACCAGATCTTTTGCATCGTCATCGTTGCGCACATACCAACGCGCCAAATTAAGTGCCGAAGGCAGGTGACGCAGAACCAACAAATCGAAATCTCTGAGTCGCTCCTGATGGGGGGTCGGGGTCATCTGCCTTTCCAAATAATTCAACTGCGGAGATAAAGACTTCCCGATCCCCACTTTTATTCCGACGCGGCCTCAGGATTCGGTTTTGCCCTAAAAAATGTGGCATTACACAAATCTGACGCGAGTACGGAATAAAAAACCCTCCTCACGAGTTGTTAATCCAGCAGCGACAAATGAGCTGAATACCTGGTTTCTTGGAAGGTGGGTTCAAGATGGGCCAAAAAGCGGATAACAAGGACATTATTGAAGGACAAAGCTCCGACGGAATCGACCGTCGAGGGTTTCTGAAGTGCATGGCCTGGGCCGGAACGGGCATCGTATGGACGATGGGCGCTGGAATTCCAACCTCATCGCTGTTTGGCGCGGCACGCAACAAGGCGGAGAAAGGTGCGGGGTTCACTTTTGTCCAAATCAGCGACAGCCACATCGGCTTCGACAAGCCGGCCAACACCGACGTGAATGCAACCTTGCAAGCCGCCATGGACAAGATCAAGGGCATAAGCAGCCAACCGGATTTCATTATCCACACCGGCGATCTCACCCATTTATCAAAGCCCAGCGAATTTGATACTCTGGACCAATTGCTCAAGGGCGCCGGCAAGGAAGTTGTGTATGTGCCTGGAGAGCATGACATCATCGACAACGGACAGCAATTCCTTGATCGCTATGGGAAGGATCCGCAAGGGAACAAGAAGAAAGGGAACGGCTGGTTCAGTTTTGACCATAAGGGCGTTCATTTTGTCGGCCTCGTGAATGTTGCGAATCTGAAGCCGGGGGGCATGGGTTCGCTCGGTCATGAGCAACTCGAATGGCTTGAAGATGACCTGAAAGGGAAATCTCACAGCACTCCTCTTGTGGTCTTTGCCCACATTCCGTTGTGGGCGGTTTATCTCCAGTGGGGCTGGGGCACCGACGATAGCGCCCAAGCCTTGTCGTATATGAAGAAGTTCGGCTCGGTGACGGTGTTGAACGGCCACATTCATCAAATCATGCAGAAGTCGGAAGGCAACGTATCGTTTCACACCGCCATGTCCACTGCGTTTCCGCAGCCCGCACCGGGAAGCGCTCCATCCCCGGGACCGATGAAGGTACCTGCCGAGAAGTTGCGCGATGTACTGGGTGTCACCGACGTGAACTACGTGATGGGCAATCATCACCTTGCGGTTGTGGATTCTACCCTCTCCGGCAATGCGCCGGAAGGATACAAAGCTGATTCCTCCACAGGATCATCATCATCGGGTAGCGAAACAACCGTCAAGATCGACAATTTCTCTTTTAACCCAACCCCAATCAAAGTAAAGGCCGGCACAAAAGTCGTGTGGAAAAACGGCGACGATGTGCCGCATAACGTCGAAAGCACACAACACAGGTTCTCTTCACCCGTGCTGGATACGGGCGAAAAATTCGAGTTCATGTTCCAAGACCCCGGTCAGTACTCCTATTTTTGCAAGCTGCATCCCAAAATGACCGGCAAGGTAATTGTCAGCCAGGCCTGAACCTGTTTCCTAAAACAAATGGCTCCGGAGAATCTTCCCGGAGCCATTTCTATTGAGCTGCATAGTGGACTTTTGTCTACCTGCTGAAATCCTTCTTCGGTGAACATGCGCGCGAACGCGAGGGGATGGGTTGCGGCGTTCAGCCGGAGCACACCGTTTGAGGTGCGCTCCGGCCAAAGAGTCTTGAGTGTTTAAAGGGAGTTGAGGAATGCAAACAATTCGTTCTTTTCTTCCGGTGATAGTTCCGCAAACCGCACAGTGACGTGGCGCGCTTCGCGCCGGTGCCGAAGAATTGCATTTTCCAGCGTCAGGGATTTCAGGTCATGCATATATCTCGATCTCATGCGGAGTCCCCATAGAGCGGCCGTACGCATTTTGTTGGCTGTATCCTGTGGCCCAACCTGCACGATCCCGTCCCCAGTGCCGATGTCATGCAGCAGAAAATCACTGAATGGATGGATGATTTTATTTCCGAGGGCATCGGGAATGGTAAACGCTCCTCCGTTGATCTGTGTGCCTGCCGGCAGGGTTGTAAAAGTGGAAACATGGCAGATGCTGCAGCCAAGGTCTTCAAAGAGATCGCGGCCCGCCTGGGCTGGCGCAGTACTGGCAAGAATCTCGTCGCGTGGAGGCACCTTGGTTCCACGAATAAACTGTGCGAAGTGATCGATATCCGCGAGCCCGAGGGTATCCGGGGTATCTTCCGGGTCGGAGGTCGTCTTGCACACCGTGGTTACATCTTTCGGGCGCAAGCGGTTCGTCACACCCAGTTCATTTAGATAGGCATCACCCGCAAAGGAGAGGATGCTACCGTGCTGATCTTTCCAGCCGAATCGGCCCACTCGCGTGCTGCCGGACGCCTCCAGGACAGGTACCTGGATGGCTTCACCTTGTATCCTGCCGCCGCTGAGCCGGGGTTGGTTCGCAGCGATGGCCAGCAACACCTTGTCGTCAATTGCCTCGACAAACCCATCGCCAAGGGTGTTCAGAACGGCGCGGAGAGTACGGACGTCTTCCGTCGACGGCACGTGCTCCTGGGCCTGCGGGCAAGTAGCCCGGTCGTTGACGATCGAGCGCCCCGAGATCGTATTCGCCCCGTCGTTGATAAGGACGGTTGGGTTTACGAAATTGCCGTTCGCATCCTTATGCCCAACGCGAATCTCCGTTATCTGGCTGGCCGCGCCGCTGACCGGGTTTTGGTGACACTCCACACACGAGGTTGCGTTATGCACCGGCCCCAAGCCACTCGCGGCATCTTCGCGGTGCTCGAAGTGTTGTTGGTCAACTGCAAAGATGTCGCCGGGCGGCTCGGCTATTCCGTTGCTCTCGCTTTGCGATCCCGGATTGACGGACAGAGTCGGTGTACTGAACCCCGCGGGCGCTTCGGTGGCGGACTGCTGTGAGATTCCTGCAAGGCCAAAGATTGCAGCGGCCAAAAGGGTCGCCGAGAAAGAAACCTTTCCATGTTTCAATTTGTAAGCCTCCTCTGAGAATGATTTGTAACTTCTAAACGAAAGAACTCCAAGGCAGAGCTTCAACCAAACCACCCACAACGAGGACATTCAAAGCATGATGTCTCAGGCTAGAACTCAGTGTCTGATTGCACGGACGAAGCGCTGCATGTATTCAGACTGAAATGCGGCCTCGGTTATTCCGGAAAGTCTGTTAAAAGTTGGTTAATTGACAACGGCAGGTAGCGGCGGCTGGAAACATTTGATAGTTTCCGGGAAGTTTCAGTTCCGCCAAGTGTTAGCGGCAGCTGTGCAGAGTCTGCCACCCATCGCGTATTCGCTATTTAAGAATTTGCTCATTCCGCATTTACGGTCGGCCTCTTTGGTATCCCGCGAATATCGCGACCTAAGCAGGCACGCCCAACTGCTCCCAATTGCTCAGAGATACACTGGGTAGGACTAGTACATAATTACTCTTGGCCGGATCATGATGTCGCGGTCGCACCCTTCGCGATGGCGATGTTGTAGCGCTTGAGCTTGCGATAGAGCGTGGCGCGGCTGATGCCCAGCATTTTTCCGGCGAGCACCTTGTCGCCGTTGACCTGCTCAAAGACCCGCTGGATGGTGACTCGCTCGAGTTCTTCCAAGTCCGTACCGGAACCCGCCGGTTTGGGCTGAGCTCCGTTGTGCCCGATGGCCGGCGGAGGGCCTGACCCGTTATGGAGGGCCGGAGGCAGTTCATGGATCTCCAATGTGTCCTGGCTGCCCAGGGCCACGGCGCGCTCTACCACGTTTTCCAGTTCACGAACGTTTCCCGGCCATTCATATTGCAGCATGCACTCCATGGCAGCCGGGGAGACGGCGATCATTCGCTCCGGGGCAACCTTATCGAGGAAATAGTGAACCAGCGTGGGGATGTCAGATTTCCGTTCGCGCAGCGAAGGCAGATGCAGAGTGACCACATTGAGCCGGAAGTAAAGGTCTTTGCGGAATTTTCCCTCTTTATACGCCGATTCCAGATCGCGATTGGTCGCCGCGATCACGCGCACATCCACCTTGAGTTTATGATTGCTGCCCACGGGCCTCACTTCTTTTTCCTGAAGAACACGAAGCATCTTGGCCTGCATTTCCATGGAGAGCTCGCCAATTTCGTCCAGGAAGATGGTGCCTCCACTGGCTGCCTGGAAAAGGCCCTCTTTCGATTTGAGCGCTCCGGTGAATGCGCCCTTCTCATAGCCGAAAAGTTCGCTCTCAATCAAGGTAGGCACCAGCGAGCCACAGTCCACGGCAACGAATGGACGCTGGGCAAAGGATCCACGGTAGTGAATCGCCCTGGCCACCAGTTCCTTGCCGGTACCACTCTCACCGGTAATCAGCACCGGCGTGCGGGTATCTTTGAGGCGGGCGACCATCCGCAGGACATCCTGGATTTTCGACGATGACCCCACGATGCCGTTCAACTCCATCTCCGCGCCTACGCGCTCGCGCAGAAACTGGTTTTCCGCCACCAGCTTCACCTTCTCCTGCATCCGGTTCAACAGCAGCCTGAGTTCTTCAATACGAAAAGGCTTGGTGATGTAGTCATAGGCCCCAAGTCTCATTGCCTGGACCGCAGTCTCAATCGAGCCATGGCCCGTCATGATGGCAATCTCAGTCCGCGGCAGGATCTGCTTGACCTTGGGCAGGAATTCCAGGCCGCTCATGTTGGGCATCATGAGGTCGGCAAGAATGATGTCCGGCGAATCGGTCTCCATGTAAGCCAGCGCTTCTTCCGCGCTGTCCGCCTCCATGCAGTGAAGACCCAGAGAGCCCCCGACGGTCATGCAGAGTTTGCGAATGCTCTGATGGTCATCCACAATCAGGAATCGTGCCCGGAGATCGTCAGTCATTCGTCATTTCGCCCTTCCGAATATTTTCTCGACATTGGCAATCAGATCCTTCACGCGAAACGGCTTCTCAATATAAGGGACGCCTGTGTGATTCAAGGCCCTCAGCGTCTCTTCATTCACTGTGTCGCCCGTGATGAAGAGCATTCTTTCCTTCAACTCGGGCCTGTTGCGGGTAATCCAAGCATAGACATCCGCGCCGCTGGCGCCACCTGGTGTCCGCATGTCCGAAATCACCCCATTAAAACTTCCGGATTCGAGCATGGTGATACCCTGAGCCGCCGAACTGGCCGTACGGCATGAATACCCGTGCCGCTCCAGGGCGGTGCGGATGAAGTCCATCACTGACCGCTCGTCTTCGATGAGCAACAGAGGCAAGGTTTCTGTGGCTGGACTGCTCACGCTCTCACCGTTGCCGCTACCGCCAGCTTTTGCCCGGCCCTGGCCTTGACCGGCAGGCGAACGGTAAACGTGGCTCCAGGCATCTCTTTGTTGTTGGAGCAAACGATCTCACCTTCATGCTCGCGAACGATTCCATAGCAGATGCTCAAGCCCAGTCCTGTACCTTTCCCAACTTCCTTGGTGGTGAAGAAAGGATCGAAGATGCGCTCGGGGTTCTTAATTCCTTCGCCATTGTCGCGGAACAGGATCTCCACCCAGTCCTGGCGATGGCGGGTCTCAATCTCAATGACGCCCGGCCTTCCCGTGGAACGCACAGCGTCAAAAGCATTATTCAGAATGTTGAGAAACACCTGCTGGAGCTGATGCGCATCACCTACCAGATGCGGCAGACCTTCATCGAATTTTTTTATCACCTCAATGGCGGAATTGGCGAAGTCATATGCACGCAGGGCGACTGTCCGGTTCAGGACCGCGTTGATCTGCAGGCCCTGCCGCTGGGGCGGACGCTGCCGCGCAAAACTCAAGAGATTCTTCACGATTTCACGCGTGCGGTTTGACTCTTCCAGAATCACCCTCAGGTCCTTGCGGGCGCTCTCGGGAATGTCCGGATTTTCCATGAGCAGGTCAGAGAAGCCCATAATCGCCGTGAGCGGATTGTTCACTTCATGCGCCACGCCGGAAACAAGTTGGCCCACAGCGGCCATTTTCTCGGTGTGCATCAGTTTGGCCTGGATCATGGCAGCGTCCGTGATGTCGGTAAGCAACACCACCACGCTGTTCACGTCACCGGCCTCGTCCCGCATGGGGCTCAGGTTGACGGAAAATCTAGCCTGCGAACCGTTGCCGCGCACGATGGAGATTTCCAGATTGTCCACCTGGCTTCCATGCAGGCTGTTGTTAAACGCTTCCGAGAACTGGCGCATGTGCGATGCAGGAATGATTTTGTCCAGGCGATTTCCCACCAGCGCCTGGGGATCGAATGCGCCCGCCTCATAGCAACGGCGGTTGGCATAGCTGATCAATCCGGCCGTATCCGCCACCATGATCATGGTCTGCGTGTTGTTCAGAATCTTGCTGGTGAAGTCACGCTCCCGCTGCAACTGCGCCTGAAAATTCTTCACGTCGGTTATGTCCAGGAGAACACCCCGGTATTGCTGGACCTTCTCCTGCCCATCGCGCACCACGAAGGCATTTTCAAGAGCATGGATGAGCGTGCCATCGCGGCGCCGCAGCGATACCTCAAAATTCTGGACAGATCCCTGCTCATTGAGGAGCTTGAAAATCTTGTCGCGCTGCTCGGTGGAAAGGTAAACCTGGGTTTCGGGATCGAGTTTAAGAAGCTCTTCCCGGCTCTGGTAACCCAGCATACGCACCAGGGCGTCATTGACCTCAATGAAACGGCCTTCCGGGGAGGCAAAAAAGACCCCCTCCTGCACGTTATCGAACAACTCCCGGTAGCGGCGCTCGGCTTCGCGGCGGTCAGTAATATCTTTCAGGACATGGACGGTCTGCAATCCTTCATTGAGCGCGCCGTGAACGCGAGAGGTGGAAACCAGATAGCTCCGCTCCAGCGAGGGATGAAGGTATTCGTCCGAGCCGTCCTCGTTGCGGCAGAAAGGACAGGGCTGCACCGTATCCGGAGAAAGCGAGATCAGGGCGCGCATGCCGAGCCCGATCAACTCGGCCGGCCGCACGCCAATGAACTCCGCCAGCGAACGGTTGACGCGCAGCACCTGGTATTGGTCGTCGTGGACCACGATAAAGTCAGTGATGGAATCAAAAATTTCCGCCCACTGCCGGCTCGATTGGGTAATGCGTGTAAACAGGCGAGAATTCTCCAAGGCCACCGAAGCGTGGCCGATTAACGCCTGTAGCAAATTGAGATCGTTGGGCAGCAGCTCTTTGCTGATATCCGCCAGACAAAGGATCCCGACCAGGTCTCCCTCAGTCCCTTCCAAGCGCACCAAGGTGAGATTCTCCCAGCCAAAACTATCGGTGACTTCTTTTCCCAACGCCGGCACACCGCTGCCGGTAATCTTGAGATCGGGATGTTTTTCCGCATACTGCGATAGCGCTGCGCTCAGCTTGCGTTGCAGGTGCCGCTCCAGCTTGATGCCAAAGAAACCAACGCTTTCCAACCTGCTTCCCTGGGCCAGCGCCAGAACCGCGCTTTTGGCCTGCATCATGCCGGCCACGCGGGCGGTAAAGCTCTTCACGAACTCCGGCAAGCGAAGCGCCGACCCCAGTTCCAGCGCCATTTCCATCAGGTTTTCAGCGCGCTTTCTGTGCTGTTCCGATAGATGGAGGTTGTGTGCCGCCTCCAGCGCCACTGCTATTTCCGCGCCCAATGCCCTGGCCCGCGCGACATCGCTCTCTCCAACCCTGGCGCCATCCTTTTTGTCCAGCAAACCAAGAATGCCCAGGCTTCGTCCATCACTGGTAAGCAGAGGAACGCCCAAATATTGCCTCATACGGCGCCCGGACTGCATCTCAGCGCCTTTTTGGTCAGCAGGAGGAAACTCACTGATGTCATCCGTTACATAGGTTTCCTTATTTTCCAAAATGCGACGGCTGCTGGCGGTGGAGATCTCCACATTTAAAGGATTGGCCACCCCGTTGATGCATCCCCAGCGGACCCGGCACTCCATTCCCTCTACCAGCGCTACAAACACCCGGTCAAATCCCAGAAATTCCGCTGCTCGAACCACGAACTTGCTCAAAAAGCTGTCCAAATGGGATGTGGCCCCGAGTTCCGTAGAGATTGCCAGCAGTTGATTCAGGTGCTGCTGTTGAGCGGAGGCCAGGCCGGCCAGTTCCGCATTCTCCAGCGCGAGCCGGGCAATGTTTCCCAGGAGGCCAAAGGCCGAAATCTCATCGCCTGAGAAAGCCTGGCTTCTCAAGACCACCAAAACAGTCACGGAATGAGAGGTTATGACCGGTTCGGCCAGCCCGTGATACGCCGTCTCAACTTCCCCACTGGAACTCAAACTGAAATTCATCAGTTTCTTCTTTTGGATGGCCTGAATGGCAAATGCTTTGGCGTGAGAGATCAAAGAGGACGTTGTAAGGTCCGCGGCTCCTTCACTTGAAAGACTGCCCAGTACGTAAGTCTCGTCTTCTCTCACCAGCATGCCCGCGACGAGTGCCTGCAGCGTATCTCGTGCCGTTTCAGCAATGTAGCTGCGCAAAGCCGGCTGGTCCCCACTCAGCAGCGACAACTGAGTGCAGGCCTCCAGCACCTTTTGCATGGGGCTGGAAGGTATGTCCGCGGTGATGGGGCGTGCCCCAGGTTTCCTTGACTGTGTCATTTAGATCTGGATTGGCAAAACTTTTTGGGGGAACTTTGAAAGTACTCTGAAATCTCATTTTGAGTCAATACAAATCGGGTCTAGAACCTTCGTGTGCACTCTCAGAGTCAAGTTTCATCTCAGTCTGAGATGGCGGGCCGGAGAATCGGGCCGCCAAATGAGACATCTGCTTCCTCCTGGTTACCCAAACCTTCGCCTGGGTCTAAGTATTACCCTTTATTTTCAATCAGTTAGATACATACAGGTTCCGAAAGTACCTACTCTCGTGTTCGTGGCCCTGTCATTGCTTTTCTTCTCAGTCAGGAAATTGTGTCCGCAGACTTCTGCCTTGGGTGTGACAACGGCTGCGGACAAGCAGGCGCTTACCTGAGACGTGCGCTAAAGGCGGCGCAGAGAGGTTTTGACATGAGTATTCGCAAGAAACTGTACTGGGGATTCGGTTCGATCCTGATCATCGTCCTTATCCTGTTCATGGCCAATATTTTTGCGGTGGTGCACGAACGGAGCGCAAAAACGCTGGCCGACCAGGTGATTGAGTTGGTCCAGGCCAAGGCGAAGTTGGACCAGGTGAGGATGCAGAACCAGCTCCGGCTGCGCAATTTCCTTTTGAGTGGAGACAATGGCGAATCCAAGGCGCTCATCGACGCCGAAGCGGAATTGACCGGCTTGATTGATACCGCCAAAGACAAAGCCTCCGCCCTGGGTGAAAACGCCGCTCGCGCCCGGGCCTTACTCGACCAGGTACGCAAGGTTGAAGAGAGCTGGCTGTCAGATTTTGCCAATCCACTCATGGACAAGCGCCGCAAAGTGGATAGCGGCAGTTCCACAGTGGCTGAATTGCAGATTGCTTACCTCCAGGCAGAGCCGAACTCCTGGCTGGATAAGGAAGTGGGTCCACTGAATGACCTGGATGGAATGATCAGGTCCATGATGGACAAATCACAAACCTCAGACAGAACGGCCAGCATTACCACCATGCTGGTGACAGTGATCGGTTTCCTGCTGGTGCTGGTGCTGGGTGGTTCCATCGCCCTGCGGTCGGCAAAGGCAATTACCTCTCCATTGACGCAGCTTATTTCAGTCTCCAGCCAGATCGCCAACTCCGGTGATCTGGACCAGAAAGTTGAAATCCACTCTGAAGATGAAATCGGCGACCTGGCGCGCACTTTTAACAACATGGTGGACTATCTGCGCGAGATGGCGGCAATCTCAGAAGCCATTGCCGGAGGCGATCTCTCCGCGGAGATTAGTCCGCGTTCCCAGCGTGACACTCTGGGCAATGCTTTCCGCGAGATGACGTTCGGCCTTCGCAGCCTGGTCAAGAATGTTCGTGACAGCGCAGCCCAGGTGGCCAGCGGTTCCAACCAGGTGGCCAGCGCGTCCGATGACTCCGCCAAGATCAGCGTTCAGGCGGCCTCGGCAATCGATGAAGTCACCAGCACCATGCACGAGATGAGCATCAACGTGCAAAACATGGTGAAGAGCACTCAACTCCAGTCCTCCAACGTGAGTGAGACATCGGCCTCCATCGATCAGATGGTGGCCTCGATTCAGCGGGTAGCGGATACCGCCAAAGTGCTGTTGGATATTTCTCAGCGCTCGCGGGACGAGGTGCACAGCGGCATCACCACCATGGAAAAGGCGACGGATGGCCTGAACCGGATCAATTCCGCAATCGTCTCTTCCTCAGAAATCATCTCCGTCCTGGGCCAGCGCGCGGATGACATCGGCAAGATCATTGAAGTGATTGACGATCTGGCAGAGCAGACCAACCTGCTGGCGCTGAACGCAGCCATTGAGGCGGCGCGCGCCGGCGAGCACGGCTTGGGATTCGCCGTGGTGGCCGATGAGGTGAGAAAGCTGGCGGAAAAATCGGCGCAGTCCACGCGCGAAATCTCCGACTTGATTCAAAGCATTCAGAAAGAGGCACGCAAGGCCGTGGAGAACATGGAAAAGAGCACCACCATTGTGAATGAAGGGCTGACCCTGGGTGGTGACTTGAGCGGCGCACTCAAGAAGATTTCCAACGTTGTGGCTGAGGTTTACAAGTTCGCCCAGGAAATTGGGGCGGCCACCAACGAGCAGTCGCGCGGCTCATCGCAAATTGGCAAGGCCACAACCCGGCTGAATGAGATTACCCATGAAATCAACTCTTCCGTGGAAGAGCAGGCTTCAGGGGCGCAAGCTGTGGTCCGGTCGATGGAGAAAATGCGTGAACTCGTGCAGCGTTCTTCTTCGGGGTCTACGGAGTTGGCCGCTTCATCGGAACAGATGTCCAAGATGGCGCGCTCCATGCTGGAATCGATGGACCGGTTCATCCTGGAGGCCAGCCACAACGGTGACGGCCGCAATGGGATGTCCCGGCGCGGCGATGAACAACGGGCGCAGAGGGGAGGGGCGGGTCGGTATGCAACTGCCACGCCATCCTATAACTAAGTTGCGGAGGATTTCCTGATGTCCAAGGAGCTACAGATTGTCGGCTTCCGGGTAGGGCGGGAAACCTTCGGCGTGCCCATCTCACTGGTCCATGAGATTGTGCGCGTGCCGGACATCACGTCTGTCCCCGAAGCGCCTGATTACGTTGAAGGCGTAATCAACCTTCGTGGAAAGATCATTTCCGTGATCGACTTGCGCAAGCGTTTTGGTGAAAGAGAAATTTCGTCCGGCAAGAAGAACCGGATCCTGGTGGTTGAAGTGGACCGCAAGATGGTTGGGCTGATTGTGGACGCGGCCTCAGAAGTGCTTAAGGTCCCGGAAACAGAGATTGACCTTCCACCGAACATCTTCGAGGAAGGCGAGTTGAACTATGTCACGGGGGTGGGCAAGCTCCGTGGACGGCTGATCATCATGATTGATTTGACCAAGATCTTGCAAAAAGGCGAGTTACGACGATTGGACGAGCTCTCCGAGTCCCAGGCGGCGGCTGCGACTGCGGCTGCGTCTGCATAATTGAACCGGCGACGAACAACACCTGTGGGGGCAGATGGCTACACCAAGCATCGAAATTCAAATTACCGAAGCTGAACTCAAGCTGTTGCAGAGTCTCATCTACCAGGAATGCGGCATGTATTTTGATGAACGCCGCGCGCATTTCCTTCAGGACCGGCTGTCCCGGCGCCTGAAACACTGCGGCCTGGATACTTTCTACGGTTATTACCGTCTATTGACCAGTCATGAAGGCAAGGCAGAGCTTGTCGCCCTGCTGGAAAATCTGACGGTGAACGAGACCAGCTTCTTCCGCAATAAACCGCAGCTTGATCTCTTCCACAAAGTGATTCTGGAGGAGGTATTGCATCGCAAACAAGAGCGCCGCGATTGGACTCTCCGGCTGTGGAGCGCCGGATGTTCAACCGGCCAGGAGCCATACACCATGGCCATGCTGGTTTGTGATGCGTTGGCCTACTACTACCTGCGCAATCCTCTTCCGTTTGAAATGCCCTCACCCAAACCTTTGATCCCGCTTCCCTGGAAAGTGGAGATCCTGGCTTCAGACATCAACTATTCCGTGCTTCGGGCGGCCCAGGAAGCGGTTTATCCGGAAACCCACATGGAGCCGGTGGACTATGCCTACAGGCTGCGTTACTTCGACAAGGTGGGCGACAAATATGCTGTAAAGAAGCCGCTCAAAGACCTGGTCCACTTTGACTTCCACAATCTCAAGACCGAATTCCTTCCGCAGCGGAACGACATCATCTTTTGCCGCAATGTGATGATTTATTTCGATGAGGCAGAGCAAAAAAGACTGATCGATAAGTTCTACCGCTGCTTGAACCCCGAAGGGTACCTGCTTGTCGGCCACGCGGAGAGCCTGTTCGGGCTGTCCGATAAGTTCCGAATGATCCATCAGAACAATGGCACAGCCTATCAGCGGATGGAGGCGCATACGTGAGTTTTTTCTCCGACGAGCGAGCCTCCGAGCTGCGAGAACTTTTCTTTGAGAGCGCAACCGAATTGTTGCAGGTGCTCAATGAAGAAGGTCTCCAGCTGGAGAAGCGTCCGGGTGACGCGGAGATCATCCGGCAGGTGCGGCGCACTGTGCACACGCTGAAAGGGGATTCGGCCGCATGCGGCTATCAGGAATTGAGCGAACTCGCCCACCAGCTTGAAGATCTGCTGACGCCGGAAGTTGCCGAAAGCAGCGGCGGAGCCATGGCGGAAGCTGTGCTCATTGCCGCAGACACTTTCAGTTCGATGCTTTCCGCTTATCGCGGCAATATGCAGCCACCATCGGGAGAGGAGCTGCGCCAGCAAATTCTCTCACTCACGCGCAAGCCGGCCAGCAGCACACCCTATAAACTGCAGGGGCGCTTTGCGTGGAACGAATATGAGCAGATGGTGATGGACGATGCCATGAGCAAGGGCGATACGGTCTACAACGTCGCTTTTGGCATTGATCCTCACTGCCCGATGCGAGGAGCCGCCATGCAGCTTATTCGCAACGTTGTGCAGGAGTGCGGACGCTTGCTGGCCATCTTTCCCGACCAGAGCACACTGACCAACGATCTTGATGTGGTTGAGGCGGCCATCGCCAGCGAGCACGACCCTGACTGGGTGAAGAAGAAGTGCCTTATTCCCGCGGTCATCGCGGACATTCTCGTACAGCCGGTGAGTCCCCTGCCACAAGATCCCTCGGATGATGTGCTCGATATCTTCAAGCATGTGATGGAGGATGAACCAGAAACCGAGCCGCCACTCCTCGCGGAGGAGACGAGTTCCACTGATCCCCGAACTGAAGCTCCACGAAATGACGCTCTGCGCAACGACACCGCGGGAAATGCAGCTACGCGAAGCGAATCTCCAGTAGGCAGCGCTACGCGAAGCGAAACACATTCTGTTGCGCCGCAGGCTGCCGCCGCGCCGGCCGCGGAGCAGCAATCAGCCAGCTTTTCCCATGTCTCGGAGACGGTGCTGCGTGTGGATGCCGAAAGGATTGACGCAGTCCTGAACCTGGTGGGTGAGCTCATTATAGGCAAGAGCATGCTGCACCAGGCGATCAATGAGTTTGACAAGAAGCATCCCAAAGATCCGCTGCGGTCGAAGTTTGCCGATGCCATGGCATTCCAGGCGCGAATCGTGAATGACCTGCAAAAGTCTGTTATGAAAATCCGCATGGTGCCGGTGGAGCAGCTCTTCCGCCGCTTCCCGCGCCTGGTGCGTGATGTTGCCAAGTCCTGCGGCAAGGAAGTCGGGCTGGTGATTAGCGGCCAGGATACTGACCTGGATAAGAGCATTCTGGATATGCTGGCCGAACCGCTGGCGCATCTGGTGCGCAATGCCGTGGACCACGGGATTGAATCCACTGAGGAGCGCATCAACAGCGGCAAGCCCGCCCAGGGCACGGTGAAGCTGGACGCCTACCATCAAGGAAACCAGATTGTGATTGAAGTCCACGATGATGGGCGCGGCATTGACAAGAGCAAGCTGCTGGAAAAGGCGATCGAATGCGGGGTTATTACCTCCGCCGATGCCGCCGGCCTGAGTGAGGGCCAGGTGCTCAACCTCATATTCCATCCAGGGCTCAGCACAGCCGCCCAGGTAACCGCCATCTCCGGCCGCGGTGTGGGGATGGATATAGTCAAATCTGTCCTGGATCGTCTCAAAGGCGCCGTCACTATCACCACGGAACCAGGCAAAGGTTCCACGTTCTACTTGAAAGTTCCTCTCACGCTGGCCATTATCAAGGCGCTTCTCTTCCGCGTGAGTGGCCGCATTTATGCGGTGCCCCTGGCATCTGTTGTTGAGATCACCCGGGCCAGACAAAAGGACATCCACACGGTTGACCACCATGACGTGATCCAGGTTCGTGAGCAGGTGCTGACCCTGGTGCACCTTAATGTGCTCACCAAGCAACCAGGCAAAGGCGAGAAGATGTTCGTGGTGATTGTGGCCATGGGGGATCGCCAGTTCGGGCTGGTGGTGGACCAGTTGGTTGGGGAAGAAGAACTCGTGATTAAGGCCCTCGACGATAACCTGGTGGCTACCGATCTGGTGAGTGGCGCCTCTATTCTGGGAGACGGAACGGTGGTTCTGATTCTGAACCTGGCCAGCGTGGTGAACCGGCTGGGTAAAATTCGCCGGATGGTGGAGGCCACAGCATGAGCGAAAAAGTGCGAGTCCTGGTGGTAGACGATTCTGCTCTCATGCGCAAGCTGATTCCGCAGATTCTGGAGCGCGATAGCGACATTGAAGTTGTGGGAACGGCCATGGATGGGGCGTTTGGACTGAAGAAAATCGAGGAACTCAAGCCACAGGTCATCACCCTGGACCTGGACATGCCCCGCATGGACGGAATGGAGACGCTGCGGCAGATCACCCGGCGGCACCGGCTTCCCGTAATCGTGGTCAGCGCCCACAGCACGGAAGGAGCTTCAGCCACCTTCAAGGCGCTGGCGCTGGGTGCATTCGATTTTGTTGCCAAGCCGCACGACGCTGCCTCGGCGCACATGGAGACGATTGCGGATGACCTGATTAGCAAAATCAAGGCTGCATCCATGACCCAGCTCATGCCCCCACAACCAGGGGCTTTGCTGGAACCGGTACGATCTGCCAACAAGCTGGCAAATCGGCCCAGAAAAGAACCGACTAAACTCGTTGCCATTGGAATCTCGACCGGCGGTCCCAACGCTTTGCAGTACTTGCTGGCAGAGCTGCCCGGCAATTTTCCCGGCAGCATCGTGGTCGTACAGCACATGCCCGAGGGGTTCACGGAAATGTTCGCGCGCCGCCTGAATGAATGTTGCGCTATTGACGTGAAGGAAGCCCAGTCAGGCGATTTGCTGATTGCCGGACGCGCGTTGATCTGCCCTGGAAACCGCCACGTGAAAGTCCGCCGCATGCCGATGGGAAACATCGCGGTGCTGTCGGATGAACCGAGAGTGAACGGGCACCGTCCATCCGTGGATGTGCTCTTCCGCTCGGTAGCTACGGAGTTCAGCACTCGCGCTGTTGGCGTTCTCATGACGGGCATGGGCGACGACGGCGCGTATGGCCTGGGGCTTTTGAAATCAGCGGGAGCCGTTACCATCGCCCAGAGTGAGGAGTCGTGCGTCGTCTATGGCATGCCCAAGGCGGCAATCGAGAGAGGATATGCAACGCGTGTGGTAGCCCTGGACATGATGGCTAACACGCTGAATATCCAATGCAGCCCGCAGCGGGTTGCGCGGACAGTAGAGGTTGAGATGTAGAGGTCCCCCGACTGTAGTCCTCGGCTTTAGTTAGCCCAGGATGCGTCGCACAGGGGATGAGCGGACGTAAGTCCGAGAGAATAGTGAGAAGGCGGGCCAAAAGCCCGGAAATTTAGGAGAGAGTATGGACCATTTTCCTGTATTGCTTCGGAAGGACCGCAAAGCGATCCGCTACCTGGTGGTGGATGACTCTGTTTTCGCGCGAAAGAACGTCGCCAAGATGGTGGAATCGTTCGGCGGTGAAATTGCTGGTGAGGCAGGCGATGGCTGCACTGCCATCACCGAATATGACCGCATCAGTCCTGATATGGTTCTCATGGACATCACCATGCCGCAGATGGAGGGTATTGAGGCGTCGGAGCGCATCGTGCGCGCCCATCCTGAAGCCCGCATCGTGATGGTCTCGTCCGTTGGCTATCAGGAGAACATTGTGGCTGCGCTGCAGAAAGGCGCTCGTCATTTTGTCCAGAAACCAGTGAAGGCGGAAATCCTCTATGAAGTCATCAAGTACGTCATGGGCGACGATGCCGTAGTGTCTGTGCCTGCTGTCCAGGAGAGCTGATTCGAATGAAGATGGAGCTGATCCAACCCTTTATCAACGCCGCTGACGCTGTTTTGGCGGAGACATTGCAGTGCCCTACCCACGTCGGCGATGTCACCATGGACGAAGAAGCCTACCGCAAGAAAGGTGTGGCCTCGCTGGTGACGATCAAAGGCGATATAGAAGGCCGCATCATCTTTGATGTTGATCCGCCCACAGCCGCCAAGGTCGCCAGCTATCTGGCAGGCAGTCCTATGCCTGAAAACGAGGACGTAGTGCGGGAAACCGTCTGCGAACTCGCCAACATGGTCATCGGCAGCGCCGTGACCGTACTCAATGATCAAGGCTTCCGCTTTAAAATCCAGCCACCCGTCGTCCACGACGCCTCAACCGGCGAGAAGAGCACCGAAGACCAGGAATCGCTGGTCATGTGCTTTGATACGGTTAACGGCAACGTGTTCATGAACATTGCCATGCGCTATAACCGCCGCAGACGGGCGGATTCCAAGCCTGGGTAACGTGCGATCTGCCTTCCCGACAACGTGTTGTCCACCGAAAGCGTTTCGAGCCATAAAACGTTAGGGAAACTGTTCATAGTGTTTCCATTCCGGGTCGGATGCAATCTCGCAGCCCACCCGAAACTGCTGATATAAATCACGGAGCTTCTCCGCTCTAAGCAAAAACTGCTCGGGATCCGAAGTGTAAAAGAGGAAGTCCTTGACGCCGCATTTGGTGGCTGTAGCCACTTGGAGTGCCAGTCCGTCTGCTTCAAGTTCGCGAAGGCCGACACTTTCGATTTCAAAAAGCGTGTCCTCATCTTCTGGAGAAGGCAGCCCCCTCGCATCCTCGGGTGAGTAGGCAAACGTCAGATAAACAATGAAGCAGTAGTGAGGATGACGAACACCTACCTTAGGAGCAAGATTCTTGCGAAAAAAGTGACACTCAGATGAGCCTTTAGGCTGGTGTCTCTTCAGGCTCCAAAGATCTTGATCTGTTGGCATGATGCTTCCTATCAGCACGGTTCCAAAACAAATTCAGGATTGTCATTACCGTTCTCGCATTGAAGCCTGGCCCAAGCTCTTTGCATTCTTACTACTCCCCAAGCCCTTAAAGATCCTTCACGTTGAGAATCAAATTCGCGTTCGTGAGCCTCTATTGTGTCCTCGAACCGGAAAAACAACCCCAACCATCGTTATGCCCTCCCCAAGCGTCTGCAACGGATTGCAGTAAATTCTCAAAACTAGTGATCCCATCATAGGAGGCACCATGTGTTGAACCACAACTACATCCCAAGGGAAGTCTTGGTCGGTTTCAGTAACCTCCACTGAAACTTTATGCCCCAACGCACGAAAGTGTTCTGCAAATTGCTCAGCCAAGCTTGAGTCGTAAGCGTTCGGTTCCGACCGTCTGGATAAATGCCTAAGAAATCATCATCCTCAATGAGGACACTTTTGTGTCCAGGAGGAATGTATGGATAGCACAAGGCGTGCTGAGATAGCAGAAGCAACTGGTGAATCGAAGCAGTC
>DATGJZ010000023.1:0-29210 GCA_035294925.1 Candidatus Angelobacter sp.
ATCTTTGTCATTGCCACGTTGCCAGTGTAGCCAGGGTAGCGGATCTGCGCTCGCAAATCTTCCCAGCCCGTTGGAGTAATACCTTGCCCCGAAGTAGTCGAGGCCGGATTCGGAATCGCGTTCTTTGCCGGTGAACTTGTAGTGGTTGCTGTCATTGTTGACGAACTGCAGCTCGCCTCCCCAGGGGTAGTAGTCCTCATCTTCCTTGATGTTTCCGGCTGCGTCGGTAATCACAGACGCGGTTTTCAGGTGGTCGGAGAAGTAATAGGCAACGGAGCCTCCCGGCAGATCGCGACGGGCCACCCGCTCACCGCCGAAGAAGACGTACTCCGACTTCAGTGCACCTGTGAGATCGCTCTCGGCGACGATGCCCGGAGACATGTACCAGTAGATTGTACCTGTGCTGCCGTTGGATTTTTCGACGCGGTTGCCGTCCGCGTTCCTTCGCCTTGGCAGCTCAGGACAGGCTACCGTGCACGTATAACTAGCGGCGCCGGTGATGCGGTTTTCCTGGTCAAAGGAATAATTCAGGTTGGTGGTGGCGTCGTGGGTCATGTTGCCGGCAGAATCATAGCTATAACCGACTAACTGATTATTGGCCAGGGCCGTCACGCTCAGGTTCTCGGCACTGCACTTGGTCACGGTTTTTTGCAGCAGGTTGCCCCAGGCGTTCCTTCGGCTGCTTGGGTCAGGTGGCCAGCTTGCTATCTCAGCTGGCCACAAAAGCAAGATGGGGCTGGTTTATCGCTCACGTGATTTCCACAATGTTGTCGTTGTCGCCAGATGGAAATCGCAGCTGACCTAGTTGGTTTTTTCGCGCTGCTCAGAGCCCCCGGATCCGAGCGAGTCCAGCGGGGCCTCCCATCCGTCATAGTCACCTCCGAACTGGGCCGCCAGGCCCTCCATCTCTTCGCGAAGCTCATCCATCTCCTCTCCGGTCTTCGGGGCATCCTTCGTCGCTACGAGAGCCCACTGTTCTCCATCCGAGTTTTTTCCAACCTCAACGGAGAACCCGCGATTGTGGAGCTGTTCGCCTGCTTCTTGCGCGTTCCGCCTTTTGGAGAAGTACAGAAAGTGTCGCATGCCCTGGTATGAGGACTCGTCTGCTACAGCCTGATTTTTCCTCTTCTCAGCAAGTTCGGCTTTATCCTTCAAATGCAGTTCTTCCGCGCGTTCCGGGATCCAACCCCGAGCCAGATTCTTTACCATGGCGGCGTGTGGCCAAATTTCATAAATGGATAGCCTTGTTTGCTCGAGCGTCAGCTCCGTAAACCGCGGCGCGCGAATCAGCTCTTCTACTGTGAGCGGATTCGCCGCGCTGATGATTCTCCAGCAAACCACTCTACCAAAATCATCCAAGGCCACGGCATGCCGCATCGTGGGATAGGGTTTCGCCCATTCTGGAACAGGTTGGTTGGATATGATCTCTGCCAAGCCGACACGAAGAGCATAGTTCATAATATAGAAAACGAAGTACAACTCTTTTTGCCGGGCAAGCGCTGCAAAATCAGCAGGGCGATTCACGTACAGTCCTGGGAATACTCTGACCAGTTCGCCACTGCTTCCTCCGTCATGCGTGTACTGAACGTAGGCCAACCCAGTAGGTGTGCTGATTTCGACGATATCGCCGATGCGCGCCTTTTTTTTACTCGTTCTTTTCATTGAAGGCCCATGGATTTCAGCAGATCTCTCCCGAACTGCACCGCCTTTTCGTAGATTGGATTCGTTCGAGCAATGCTGTTGATCTTGTTGGTGAGCGTTCCGCCGTTTTTAGCCAAACCTCTCTTTTCGATTATAGCCTGCTCGACTCCCTTGGCTTCAGTCCGGGTAAGGCCTTTCACAATCGGAAGGAGTTCCTCGCCGTGCGCAGCTTGCCGACTCAGTAGATTCTTTGTTATACCAACATATTCAGTCAAGGATTTCAAGTAAACAGAAACTACCTTACCCTCGATTTTACTTGCGGCCGCCTCTTCCCCGCCGAAAGGAATCAGGAACGATGCCCAGAACGTAAACTTCATCGCCTTATCCTGAGTGGGGTTAGCAGCCTGGAAATCAGGCAAGCTCATAACGGCCAACGCGTCCCTTAGCAAACCAAAATTCCAAGGCTGCTGGATGTACATCCCCAAGCCAGCCATTCCGGTCATGGATTTGAGCTGGTTGGCAGCCTCTTTTCCAACTCCGATGGCAACGCTTGCGGCCGTACTACGTTGTGGAGCAGTCGCACCAGGGCTACTTGAGCAATCGCTCAGCCCGGGGCAGGTTGACGGGCTCTTTTTTCTGAGCGCGTCGTCGCCATCGCCCTCATTCAGCTCCGGCATAGCACCGGCATGCCCGTCCGGATCAGCATCGCTTGTCGGGATATTGCGCACGTAGCTGTAGAGGTTCAGCGATTGCGGATCATGTAGATCGGAGTATGGGACAGCCTCCGGCTTGGCAGCCCAATCGGCAGACACAAATCGTCCCAGCCAATTTCCGTAATATCTCGCTCCGAAGTAGTCCAGGCCGGTCTCCAAATCCCGCTCTTTGCTCGTAAACTTGTAGTGATTGTTGTCGTTGTTGACGAACTGCAGCTCACCGCCCCAAGGATAATAGTCTTCGTCTTCCTTGATGATTCCCGCTGAATCGGTAATGACGGATGCTGTTTTAAGGTGATCAGAGAAATAGTAGGAAACGGTGCTGCCAGGTAAATCCTTTCGCGCTACACGCTCACCATCGAAGAAGACGTACTCCGACTTCAGCGAGCCTGTAAGATCGCTTTCACCCACGATGCCCGGTGACATGTACCAGTAAATCGTTCCTGTGCTGCCGTTGGATTTTTCGACGCGATTGCCATCCGCGTCATAGGTGTAGGTGTAGCCGGCGGCGCCGGTGATGCGGTTTTCCTGGTCAAAGGAATAATTCAGGTTGGTGGTGGCATCGTGGGTCATGTTGCCGGCGGCATCGTAGTTGTAGCCAGACAACTGGTTATTGGCCAGGGCCGTTACGCTCAGATTCTCGGCGCTGCATTTGGTCACGGTTTTCTGAAGCAGGTTGCCCCAGGCGTCGTACACATAGGCGTTGCCCCAGAACTTCGTCTTGCCGTTTAGCGTTGTCTGGCTGCAATCCGTTCCGGCATTCTGCGCGGAGGTCAGGCGGTTCAGCGCATCGTAGGTGAAGGTCTGGATGCGGGTGAGGTCTTTGTTGTTGACCAGGCGGAAGACGTTGCCGTTGTCCCCGCTCCCCAGGTGAAAGTCGTAGCTCAGATCGATTACGTTGCCGATGTTTGTCCCATCCGTGCACGAGGCAGGCGGGGCTCCAGTGGTTGCGGAGAGGCGGCAGGGCTGCAGGCGGGTGTTGTAGCTGAAGGTGTTCGCGATCCCGGCAAAGCTGTTGCTGTTGCCGCTGACAAAGCTGGTCAAGGCACTGTCCGGCCCGTAGGTGGCTCCGGTGATGTAGTTGATGTTGTTGCCCGAGTCCACGGCCGAGAGAATCCTGCCCGCCGCGTCCGGAGTGTAGGTTACGACCGCGCCGCTGGGATACTTTAGCGTGGCCACGGAATTATCCAGGTTGTAGGTGTAGCTGAGATTCTTCTGGATTCCGGCTATGGTCCGGCTCTCACTGCCGATCCGGCCCAACGCGTCAAAGCTGTAGCTGCCTGAACCCGCCTGGTCGGTCAGGCTGGTGAGATGGCCGATGCCGTTCGCGCCCGCGTCATAGGCGTAAGTGACTACCGCAGTCCCTGACGGCAGTTGGCCGTTAGTACACGTCTGCGCCGAATAGGCCTTGCCGGTGACGCGATTGAGCTTGTCGTAACAGTAGCTGATGGTCTGAGTGGCCGAGCCCGTCTGGTTGGGCGCGGGCGAGGTTTTCTGCAGCATGTTGCCGTCAGCGTCATAGTTGTAGCTGATCTGCCCAGATTCGGGGTTGGTTGCCGTCAGCAGGCGCGAGAGCGAATCGTAGGTAAAGGTCCGTACCCGCGCTGCCTGGCTGCCATCGCCCTTCTGATTGACCGACAGTAGATTGCCCAACACGTCATAGGTGTAAAGCGTGACGTAAGGATTGCTGAGCGTGCCTCCCGTGCCTCCACTGAAGTTAGTCGCCGGGCTGGTGAAAGACGGATTCGGGAAGAGGCCAGGGTTGTCGTGAGCCGTGCTCAATGCACTGACTGCCGGAGTAAACGGGCCGGGCGTGATCCAGGTCATGCTGATCGTTGAACCTGAAACCGTGGCGCTCACCGGCGAGGAAGAGCTATTGAGCGATTGCGCCAGCACCGCCGCTACCTGGGCTGCAGTGTTATTGACCGGCTGGCCGTTGCAGGCTGCGTTCGTACTGGTGCCATAGCACGCGGTCGCCGTGAAGCTTCCAACCGTTGTCGATACCGTTCCCGCATCTGCCACCAGGCTGCCGGCAAGCGTCAGATCCTGGTTGGTAAAGCCGCCGCTAACCAGCCAGTACAGGCGATTGAGGTAGTGATTCGAGTCCATGTAGAAGACGTCCATCAAGCCGTCGCCGGCCGCCCCAATGATGGCCACCGGGCTGCCGGCTTCTGCCAGGGTGTTCCCCGCCTGTGCTGTCAGATCTTCGTTGGCCCAATTAGTTAAACAACCTCCGCTGGTGTTCGGCAGATAGAGATCGTTCACGTGCTGGTTCACGTCCACGTATTCAAAATGAGGACACCCGCCGGAGTTGACTATGGCCGCCAGTCCGCTGCCGGAGCCCACTGTTGGGCCAGCTGCCGCTGCCGTCAGATCCTGGTTTTGAAAGCCGCCACTCTTGGGCCAGTACAGCCGGTTGACGTGACGATTGGAATCCAGGTAGTAGACGTTTGTCAGACTGTCGCCGCCTGCACCCGTGATGGCCAGCGGGCTGCCGACTGCTGCCAAGGTGTTCCCCGCCTGTGCTGTCAGATCTTCGTTGGCCCAATTAGTTAAACAACCTCCGCTGGTGTTCGGCAGATAGAGATCGTTCACGTGCTGGTTCATGTCCACGTATTCAAGGTGAGGACACCCACCCGCATTGACGATGGCCGCCAGTCCGCTCCCGGAGCCCACCGTCGGGCCGGCTGCTGCTGCAGTCAGATCCTGGTTTTGAAAGCCGCCGCTCCTGGGCCAGTACAGCCGGTTGGCGTGACGATTGGAATCCACATAGTAGATGTTCATGAGACTGTCGCCACCTGCACCGCTGATGGCCAGCGGGCTTGCGGCGGATGCCAGAGTGTTCCCGGACAGGGCTGTCAGATCTTCGTTGGCCCAATTAGTTAAACAACCTCCGCTGGTGTTCGGCAGATAGAGATCGTTCACGTGCTGGTTCATGTCCACGTATTCAAGGTGAGGACACCCACCCGCATTGACGATGGCCGCCAGTCCGCTGCTGGAACCGGCCAGCGGGGTCCCTGTAAGGGCCGTGAGGTCCTGTCCCTGCCAGCCCCCGCCACTGCTCCAGGCGAGCTGGTAGACATGCTGATTGGCGCCCAAGTAGACAACACGCGGAGTACCGTCGGCAGCTACATAAGAGGTCAAGGATGTCCCTGCAGCAGGCAGAAGATCGGTGCTGGGAGCAGAGTTCAGGGTCCCGCTGATAGTCACGCTTGCCGTGGCGCTCGTACCCACGGAGGAAGCCTGTGGCTCGTTAACCTCTATAAGTCTGCCTAATCCGTCGGTGCACGTTTTTCTCTGCTTGTCTGCCTCATCTGCGGTTATGGTGCAGTCGGCATTGGTGGAAACTCCCGCAGTTTGTTCGTAGGCTGCTGCAGTTACGCTTCCATCCTGCTTAATGGTCTGCGTCACGCGCCCCAGGCCGTCGTATTGGCTCTGGGTTACGCCGTAGGTCGGATCAGACGTGGTGAAATAGGGATTGGTGGTGCTCGCTACACGGCCGGCCGCATCATAGGTGGTTACCACCGTGGCATTTCCGTTGGGTGTGGCATGTTGCGTTTCATACGGACGCCCCAGGCCGTCAAGATAGGTCGTCACGCTGTCGGTCAAGCTGCTTGTGATCGTCTTCTGCCGCTGCACAGTGACAGGAAAACTGTTGGCTGGTGAATAGGTGAACGTAGTCTGCGGCCGGTTTCCTGACGGATCAGCCGGAAGCTGCGCCAGCGTCATGCGCGACATGAGATCGTAGCTGTAGCTGCTAGTGTTTCCATTGGCGTCGGTAAGACTGGTCAGGAGCCCGGTATTGAAGTCATAGGCCCCGCTCACGCACTCACTCAGAGCATTGCAGGTCTTGGTCGAGTATGCGCCGGCATAGGCCGGATCGTAGCTGTGCGTGGTCGTGTTCCCGAGTGGATCAATCTGCTGATACACCTCGCCCGTGTCATACCAATTGGTGTGGCTTACCACCGGGTTGCTGCTGGTATTCAGCCACTTGCTGACTGTGGTCAGGTTTCCCCGCACTGAGCCATTGGGTGCAGCCACATGGGTGCCCTGGGGCAGCGTCCCGGTGTAGGCGGTTAGATAACTGGACTCATCATAGGTATAGTCGGTCTCTGCGACCCGATTGCCGCTGCCGTCTTTGACTACGGCGGAAGCCGGCAGGTCCAGCAGGTTAGCTGAGAGATAGCCGCCGCTGCTCTGCCACTGGTAAGTGGTATCGGTCTCCCGCAGCTTTGGTCCCGGCGACCCGTTCCCATAATCAAACTCGCGCTCGGCAAGGACGGTTCCGAAGCTGACCCCTCCCTGATTGCCTGGCGGATTAAAGTCGTAATCTTTTTGGACCGTTGATACCAGCCCGTTCGCGAGCGTGGTGGTAATGCTGGTGGGAAAGACATTCATTACCCCACCGGGTGATATTCCGGAGGCCGTTGTGATTGCCCCCGAGTAAGCGGTCTGGACAGTCTTAAGAACGTTGCCTGAGGGATCCTCGTACTGGGTGAGCGTTTCGTAGAGGTTCAGCGCACCTGATAGATCGGTAGACGTGTGCACGGTAATATTGCCCAGTGGATCGGTTACGGTGGCCACAACCTGTGTGGGGTTGAGCCCACCCGATGCATTCTGAGTTTGGCTACCCACTCCCTGGTAAGTCCACTGCTGCGGACCGGCGCCGTCATTGGCATTGACGGTCCTGGTAATTACTCCGCCTTTGCGATGGGTTGCATCCGTGCCCTGCCATCCGCCCCACGTGTAGTTGATCGTGCCGCCGGTAGGCAACGTGATGCCTGAGAGGTCACCGATCTGGAGGGGCGCGCCCGGAGCTGAGTTGGAGTTTGCAGGGGCACTGTCGTAGATAAAGCCCCAGGCGGTGCCATCGGGCAGAACGACGCTCGATAGACGATTATACGGTCCGTAGTTGACATAGCAGTTCTGATTTGCATCCCCTGTTGGATGGAAGGTGCACTCCGTAAATGCGGAAATGTTGATGTAGATTTGGGTAAAGCAGAACTTAAAAGTCACTGTCCCTCCCGAAGGGCCAGGAACGGTCCAGAGCTGGGCAGAAATAGCGGCGGGGCTGCCCGTGCAACCGTTGGTGCTGGCCGCCGGACCTGGAGTAGCAAAAGTCGCTGGGGCAATTGGGGCAGCAGTCCCAGAAGGGGTGAAGCCAACGGCGACACCCCGGTCGGGCCCGGGAGGCGCAACGATGGAGCGGCCCATGCTGTCTGTGATGGTAGATGTTCCAGGAGCTGGATCATTAGGGATGACGACGTTGAATAGGTCGCCAAGGGCAACATTGCTGACGGTTATCTGGTTGCCATTTGGATCCTCGATGTTAACGTTCAACGGATTCAAGCAGGAGGTTGGGTAGGTGTAGCGGACCCCTCGGCGGTCTTGCACCATGGCAGAAATGTAGTTAGAGATACTTGGGCAGGAGCCGGGCAGTAGTGTCATCGTATATCCCGACCCATCAAGAGCTGCGATAGGTGTATTGGAAGGAGGCGGAGGATTGTTGGCCCCCGACTCGGCGTTAAAAAGGTTAAAGAATGAATGCAGCGTCCCCATGCCGTCGAAGATACCGGCGGGTTGTCCGAGCAATTCACCGGCCGAGGTCTGGAACGGCCCTGAAAACTGGACGCTGGGGAGGAAGTCGGGAAAGACCATAACCCCATCCGCTACACCCGCCGCGAAATCTTTGCCACAACCCCTGTCGCATGGAGCCGACCTTGTATCCTTGATGAACGCCAGGCTGGCATCGTTGAAGCCGATAAAAAAACCCAGATGCAGCCCTCCCCTTTGCGGCCATGAAATCAGGGGGATTCTCAGGTTCAACCCCCCGTCATGCAGGTTCACAAGGTCTATGTCGCTGCCGTGAAAAGATCCGTAGGGTTTGAACCCTGGCTCGACGGGGACTGTCTGCGTAAATGCTGGAATAGCGGCCAAAAGAGTGACTGCGCCGAACCTCCAGAACCCACTCAATCTCATCTTCACTTTTGCTTTCTCCGTTCAATGTTGTTGGGGCCCATCATCTCAAGAACGAACTGCGAACAGGAACTCCGAGCAGCGAAGCTTCGCCCGACAAGCATCCCGATCAGGCTGCGATAATTCCCATTCTGCATAGCACGCTTGAGCCTGGGACAATATCCAACAATTTCTCAGTTCACTGCAACTTTAGTGCACCTAAAGTTGCCGCCGTCAGCATTACGTGTTAGAGCGTGGCGGGCCAACCTGAAAAACTGCCCTGCACACTCCAATGGCAAAAAGTGCAAAACCCCTTCATCGAATATCCGAACAAAAGGACGGGCGGAGGGTCTGGCAGGAGATGAAGCATACCCTTCTATTTCCTGTCGCCTAACCCTGATCTTCCTCTGCGTACCTCGGCGTCCGTAGCCCTGCCACTGAGCGGAGCCGAAAGATCCCGAGGCTGCTGAACCTGTCTATGCTGGAATTCTCGCGAAAACGTTTTCGAAGAAATTCATGCTCCATCTGAATCGACTGCTCTCCTATGAACATCTCCCCCCATCTCCCGGCCAAGATCTTTGCCACCGCTCCTCGTCGTTGCGTTCGGTAATCTGAATGCTCTGTCATTCCGAAGTCCCCGGTAAGCTCGTGCGCGTTTTCTTCAGCGCGCGAGTAGGGGCGAGGAATCTGCTCCGCGGACCAAGGAGTCTGCGACGAAGCTGGCATAACCGTGAGGGGCTAGAACGTGGACGCTAGCGCTCTCAACATCCGGCAGAGCAGCGGAACCGATCTTCGATGTAGTTTGAGTTTTATTGGGTCACAGAATCCCGGAAACCATTCTAGACAATGATCAGAGAGGCTCGATACTTCTTAAGTGAACGGTATTGCGGGTCCCCAGCACATGCGGTTTTTGTTCTGCGCGTGATGGAGTGGTCGTCAGCGCGTACGTAGCGACGAGGAATCTGCTCCGCTGTTCAAAGACTCTTTGTCTCAATCAACTAGCAACGAAAAAAATCAAAAATCACAAATCAAAAATCTCTGCCACTCCTTCAAACAGGTCCGTCTCCATCTCCGTTTTTCTTGGCTTGATGGTGGCGGCGAGGGGAAAAAGCTCTTGATTGCCCCAGCCCCGCACAGTCTCTTCAAATATGGGAAAGAGCGGGGCCTGTGAAGCGTGGCATTTGAAAGCCGCAATCTTGATTTCCAGCCCTTCTTTTCCCACCTCAATCACCGCGCTGGCGGGCGATGGCGATATTGGCTGGCGTCCATGCAGAGCGAACAAGGCGGTTCCGTAATAGAGCTTTTGAGCGCGGTGCGGCGCCAGTCCGGACTGTAGCTGATCCGGAAAACGGTTCATGCGTCCCGCCCAGTGAAAGGCCATCGTGGCGAAAACGGAGGCCATGGAATGATCGGGATGAGCCGTAACTCCGCCCTCCGGCCCGTACGTAATCACCACATGCGGACGAATCTGCCGTATCCGTTGCGTCAGGTCGCCGACCGTGGAATAGAAGTTCTGCTGGTCCAGCCGGCTGTCTGGGTAGTCCAGAACTGCGGTGCCGGTTAGGCGCAACAGCTTGCATGAGGCGGCAAACTCCCGGCGGCGCAGTTGCGCCAGCTCATCATCCGATTTGGCTCCGCCTCTGTGTGTGGCGGCCTGGCCGGGAGTCAGGCATACCACGTGTGTTTCCACCCCCCGCTGGGCATAGTGAAACAGTGTTCCTCCGAAATTCCCAGCCTCATCGTCCGGGTGTGCAGTAATACATAGCATCCGAAGCATCTTTTTCCTGTATATTCCTCTCTCACATGGGTAGTGGCCGCTCTGACGACCCGCCTGTCCGGGAACGCAATCCTCATGTGTAACACGCCGCTGGCAGGCTGCGCCATAACAGCCGGCCTGGAAGGACCGCAATGAAGGTAGCAATCTTCTTCGTAGGATTCCTTGGCGGCGCACTGGCGCTTCGCGGTCTGGCAGCCTCCAACTCTTCGGCCCCAACATTTCACTCAGCTACCCCTGCCGGTTATGACGTCTTGGTCCTCAAGCCCGGCGGAGCGGTGCTCTCCTTCCTTGCCCTGATTGAGTGTCCGGACCTGGAAGGCGCGCAGCAGATTGCTGAAGGAGAGCATTCCCGGATTGTGAATACGAATGGGAAACCCCTGGCCCACTTTCCCCGCAATTTCAGCTTCCGTATCACCGTATCTCTGCGTAAGACCTTGATGGTCGAGCCAACGGCCACATTCAACAGTTCAGAAGAGCCGCAGGACCTCTTGCTCAAGCTCAAGTTTCGCCTGAAAGCCCATCACGCTCTGGAAGTGCGGGAGATTCAGCCGGATGATGTGCGGATGATTGGCGTGCCGGCGGATATTCCCTATGACGAGCGTGTCTATCGTGTGAGTTTCAACGTGGAGCAACTGCCGGCCAGCGATCGGTGCGTGCTGGAAGTGTTAGCGCCCAATGGTGAGCGCTTGACCAGGTTCCATTTCGACCTGCTCTAAGAACGTGCCGCAAAAAAGCTTTGTCCAAGCCGATCATATATAGCTATTCTCTTGGCGGTATCATCTGGTGGTATCAGTGATGATCCGTCAAATCACCGTCATCAGTGGTAGGGTTTTTGATTGCTCTTACGGCAACTCCGGCACCGACGTAAGCGTCGCGGCTCCGCCCATCGCCACCTGCTGCGCCGGTCTGGCCTCAGGCAGCCATTGGCGAATCTGAGGCAGCGCGGCGCGTGCCGCCGCTTCGCCGGTGCGGATCAATTCCGGGGCCCGCGCAAAATCGTCATACCCAAATTGGCCGATGGCCGGCTCCAGAATCACGTCGGAAGCAGCCTTCCATGGCCCGCACATCTTCGCCTGAGCTATTGAAAAGCATTGCCCAAGCAAATCAAAAACATGGCGCGGCCCTTTGGGTCTTACCCAGTTAGCGCTCAGGTAAATGGACAGAACTCTCTCAGCGCCCATGTCCCGCAATGGCGTGGCCGGAACCGCATGGGCTAACATGCCATCCACCAGCAGACGGCCATCGATATTCACGGGCAGAAACATCCCCGGATAAGCGCAGCTTGCCCGAACTGGATCAATCAGATTGCCGCTTGTGAATATCGCAGGTTCCCCGGTAATGATGTCGGTCGCGGTGACTGCCAGCGGGATGCGCAGCTCTTCAAAGGTTTTGCAGCGCAGGATCTTGGTGAGGAACAGGGCCATCTTGTCGTTGCTGAACAGGCCAAAGCGGGAGAACGTCCAGCGCGAGAAATGCTTAAAGCGGACCAGCGCCGCGATCTCTTCCAGTTCCTTGGCCGACATGCCGCTGGCGTACGCAGCGCCAACCACCGAGCCAACACTGGTGCCGGCGATGAAATCTATGGGAATGTTCTCCTGCTCCAGGACTTTCAGGACGCCAATGTGCGCCAGTCCGCGCGCGAATCCGCCGCCCAGGGCTACACCGATTAACGGCCGGCGCGCGACCTCGCCTGCTGCGGACAGCAGCGGTTGGTGCTGGCGTTTGAGTTCGCGTCCAAAGGCCTGAACCGAACGCACGATTTTATTCAGTGGGTTCTTCAAAACCAGACTCCCCAAATGGCCGGTCTGCTTGCTCCAGCTACTTTCTTGTAAGATGCTGCTTCTGTATATAACGATACCGGCTTGCTTTTGTTGCCTTTATTTTTTGCTAAGGAAGGACCGCCTTTAGTAACCTAAGTAACCTTTCAGGGGTAGGTGTAAGGCTAAGTTGATGGCGATGCTTCGAGAGTTTTCCGCCGGGGCCCTGGTGTTGCGCTACATGCAAAAACAGTGGTGGATAGCCGTGATTGAGCCGGGCCGGCACTGTGAACCTGAGGACCGGAAAGATGTTCTTGCCCTTCCTAAAGGCAATGTGGACCCCGGCGAGAAACCGGAGCAGGCGGCTTTCCGTGAGGTCCTGGAGGAAACCGGCATCCACGCCAAAACCATCACCAGGCTGGCCAATATCCGGTACGTCTATTCCCGCAAATGGACCGGGGGAGAGAAGATCTTCAAAGTTGTCACTTTTTACCTTATGAAATATCACTCCGGCCGCATCGGGCAGATCACCGACGAGATGAAGCACGAGGTGCGGCGCGCATTCTGGCTGCCGCTGCCGGAAGCCGCGGGAAAGCTCAGCTACAAAGGCGAAAAACAGATGGCCAGGCAGGCGCAGGAGTATGTCCAGGCCCACGCCGAGGAGCTGCTGCTCGAGCGATAAAAGTGATGTCGAGACTTGTCAAACGCGAAGGGCGAGACCTATCAAGAGTGAATAGCAAGATTTGTCAAAGTGAAGGGTGGGATTCGTCAAACGTGATTTGGCGAGATTTGGCAAAAGTGAAGCGAGACTAGTGAAGCGAGACTAAGGTGAAGTGAGCTTTGTTAAAAGTGAAGTGACCTCTGTCAAAAGTGGAAGTGAGACTTGTCAAACCTGGAAGTGAGATTTGGCAAGAGTGAAGGGTGAGACTTGTCACAAGCGAATGGGTTGAGATCTGCTACAAACGAATGGTTGAGATCTGCCCAACATGAATGGCGAGATCTGTTCCGATTCCTGTCTGCCGTTTAAGGTCTTTAGAATATGTATGTATATGTAAATAAATGGTTTAGCTTTACTATCATTGACTGAATGAACATTCATTCATTATAATCAAGCCCGTGTAAAAGGGCGTATCGCCGGGCTCAATTTTTTCTGGCAACAGCGGACTCATAGCGGACTTTTTAATTGCCGCGAACGCCTTCCCCGGTAACGTACCTTTAGGATTCTGTGTAAGGAGCTTTACGCTTGCACTGCGCAATCATCATTCCTGCCGGTCACAGTCCAGCAGCGTGGAAAAACTGTTATGATTCGGCACATTCGGGAGAGGCATTCTTCTTCTCCACACGGGAGTATTGCTGATGAGTCACGCTGCCGTTTCCGATCCTGTTCAGTCGCCGACCAATCCAGTCCAGCCCCATTCCAGCCACAAAGACGCGAAGCTTATGCATCAGCGAGTGCATAAGGCTGCGGTGCTGGGCGCGGGGACCATGGGAGCGAGAATTGCCGCCCACCTGTCCAATGCGGGCGTGCCCTGCTACCTCCTGGACATCGTCCCACCTGATGCCCCGTCCGGCGACAAAACTGCCCGCAACAAGATCGTTGCTGCCGGACTGGATGCAGCAGTGAAATCCAAGCCCGCTGCGTTCTTCCAAAAGGGGTTGGAAAAGCTGATTACCCTCGGCAATTTTGAGGAAGATTTGAAGCTGCTGGCCGACGCGGATTGGATCATTGAAGCCGTCGCTGAGAACCTGGAGATCAAGCGCGCCCTCCTCAAGAAGGTGGAGGCGGTGCGGAAGCGGGGAAGCATTGTCACCACCAACACCAGCGGCCTACCGGTGCACAGCATTGCCGAAGGGTTCAGCGATGACTTTCGCAAGCACTGGTTTGGGACGCATTTCTTCAATCCTCCACGCTACATGCGGCTGGTGGAGATCATTCCCACGCCGGAATCCGACCCGCTGGCAGTCGAGAGCATCGCCCATTTCTGTGATGTGCGCCTGGGCAAAGGAATTGTCTACGCCAAGGACACGCCCAACTTCATCGCCAACCGGATCGGCACATTTTCCGGGTTGAATGTTTTTCGCCTCATGCAGGAGATGGACTTCACGGTGGAGGAGATTGACGCCCTGACCAGCGCCGGTGGCTGGACCAAGTCGCCAACCTTCCGCACTATCGACTTGGTTGGCCTGGACGTTCTGGGAGCAGTGGTGGGCAACCTGCTCAAGAACGTGAAGGATGAACGGTCTGACTTGAAGCTGCCGGAGTTCTTCCAAAAAATGCTGGAGCGCAAAATGCTCGGCGACAAGACCAAGGGCGGCTTCTACAAAAAGACCAAGACTCCCGCCGGTGAAGAGCGGATGGCGCTGGATTGGAAGACCCTGGAATATCGCCCGGTGCAGAAGGCTAAATTCCCGTCGCTGGAGATGGTGAAGAACGTGGAAGATCCAGCCGAGCGGGTGCGCATGCTGATCAACGGCGATCCGCGCGATAAGGCCGCGCAATTCCACTGGAACAGCCTCTCAGAGCTCTGGACGTACTCCGCCAACCGCATTCCGGAAATTGCCGATGATGTGGTGGAGATCGATCGCGCCCTGCGCATGGGATTCAACTGGGATTTCGGTCCATTCGAGTTGTGGGACATGGCCGGAGTGGAGGCGACGGTCACCCGCTTGCAGAAAGAAGGCAAGCCGGTAGCGGTCAACGCGGAAAAACTGCTGGCGGCGGGCAAAAAGGGCTGGTACACGGATGATCCGGCCGCGCCCGCCGGCCGAGCTTACTTTGACCTGAAAACCAGGGATTACCAGCCCGTCCAGGTTCCGGAAGGCGTCTGGTCCGTGGAAGTGGCCAAGAAGTCGAATGGCGTGGTCAAGAAAAATGCGGGCGCGTCGCTGGTTGATCTGGGCGATGGCGTTGGCTGCATTGAATTTCACAGCAAGATGAATGCGCTGGGTGGCGACATTGTGCAGATGGTCACGCAGTCTCTCAAGGCCGGCGGTATCGGAGACCAGTTTGAGTCTTTTGTCATTACCGGCGACGCGGCGAACTTCTCCGTGGGTGCCAACCTGATGATGCTGATGCTGGCGGTGCAGGAAGAAGAGTGGGACGAGGTAGACCTGGCCATCAAGCAGTTTCAGGGCATGACGCAGGCGATCAAGTTCTGTACGCGACCGGTGGTAGCCGCGCCCTTTGGCATGTGCCTGGGTGGCGGCACGGAGATTTCCCTGCACTCGGCGGCACGCCAACCTCATGCCGAGCTTTATATGGGGCTGGTGGAGGTAGGCGTTGGCTTGCTCCCCGGCGGCGGCGGATGCAAGGAGATGCTGCTGCGGGCAGTGGCAAATGCTCACGCCATCCGGCCGGATGGGCGGGCTGAGTCGGTGGAACTGATGGAGGGAATGAAGCGGATTTTTGAGCTGATTGGTACGGCGAAAGTTTCGACCTCAGCGTATGAGGCCCGTGATTTCGGCTTCCTTTCCGATGGCGACCTGATCTCCATGAACCGTGAGCGCGTGCTGAGCGACGCCAAAGAGCGGGCGCTGGAGCTGGCCCGCGCCGGATACAAGGCGCCCACGCCACGCACTGATATACCTGCGCCGGGCGAAAACATCCTGGCGACCCTCAAGCTGGGAATTCATCTAATGCGCCAGGCGGAGTACATCAGCGACCACGATGTGAAGGTGGGGACGAAAGTCGCGGAGGTGATCTGCGGCGGCAACGTATCGCCGGGAATGCCGGTGAGCGAGCAATATATTCTGGATCTGGAGCGCGAGGGATTCAAATCGCTCTGCGGCGAGAAGAAGACGCAGGAGCGGATTCAGTACACGCTGAAGACGGGGAAGCCCTTAAGAAATTAACCGCTGATTTACGCTGGTTGGGAATGAACTGGTGGTTAGGAGTTTGATTTTATGCGTGAAGTCGTTATTGCAAGTTCGGTTCGGACTGCCGTAGGGAAGGCGCCTAAAGGGACCCTGCGGATTACGCGTCCTGACGATCTCGCCGCGGTGGCCATCAAGGGCGCGCTGGAGCGTGTCCCGCAGGTGGACAAAAGCCAGATTGAGGACGTGATCATCGGCTGTGCCACGCCTGAAGCCGAGCAGGGGATGAATGTGGCCCGTATTGCGTCATTGCGCGCCGGGCTGCCGGTTGAAGTGTCGGCCATGACCATCAATCGCTTCTGCTCGTCCGGGCTGCAGGCCATTGCACAGGCGGCGGAAGGCATTATGGCAGGCCGCGGTGAGATCATGATTGGCGGTGGGACCGAATCCATGAGCATGATTCCCATGGGTGGACACAAAGTCTCGGCCAATCCGTGGCTGGTGGGCAACTATCCGGATGCCTATCTTTCCATGGGGCTTACAGCGGAGCGTGTGGCAAAGCGTTTTCGCATCAGCCGCGAGGCCGCCGACGAGTTTTCCCTGCAAAGCCATAAGAAAGCGCTGGCCGCGATCAAAGCCGGCAAGTTTGATGATGAAATTGTGCCCGTCCCGGTGAGCTTTACCACGCCCAACGGCTCCAAGCCCAAGCGCACGGAGATTGTGTTCAAAGTGGATGAAGGGCCGCGGGCCGAGACTTCACTCGAAGCGCTCGCTGGACTCCGTCCGGCGTTCCATGCCAAGGGCACGGTGACTGCCGGAAATTCATCGCAAACTTCTGACGGCGCGGCGGCGGCAGTGGTGATGTCGGCGGAGAAGGCCAAAGAGTTGGGCATCAAGCCTCTGGCACGGTTTGTGGCTTTCGCCACAGCCGGTTACTTGCCGGAGGAGATGGGGCTGGGGCCCGTGTACGCAATTCCCAAGGTGTTGAGAATTGCCGGTTTAAAGTTGGCGGATATCGACGTGATCGAGCTGAATGAAGCTTTTGCGGCGCAGGCGTTGGCGGTGATCAAGGAAGCCGGACTCGATCCCAACAAGGTGAATCCCAATGGCGGCGCGGTGGCATTGGGACATCCGCTGGGATGCACTGGAGCCAAGCTGACGGCGACGTTGATTCGCGAACTCAAACGCCGGAACGGACGCTACGGAATTGTGACCATGTGCATTGGCGGCGGCATGGGCGCAGCCGGCATTTTCGAGAATCTCCAATGATCCTGGTTTATGCAGCGCAAATCATTTCGTATCTGAAGCTAAGTGACAAGAGGGGTAGTTTACTCGTTAATTTTCATGTTCCGCACCTCCAAAGACGGAATCAAGAGATTCGTTGAAGGGCATGGCTAAAGAACCTCTGTGTCCTTTGTGGTTCAACGGTTTTTGTGCAGTTAACAAGGAGAAATTATGGCGACGGCGGTTATTCCTAAGACAAAACTTGCTGGTGGCAGCTTCCTGATTCAGGAACACAACAATGACGACGTCTTTACCCCGGAAGACCTAAGCGAAGAGCACCAGCAGATTGCGCAGACCACGCAAGAGTTTGCGAAAAATGAGATTATTCCCAACCTGGAGAAGATCGAGCACAAGGAATTTGCGGTCACGCGCGAGCTGATCCGCAAGGCCTGCGAGATCGGCATCGGCAACGTGGATATCCCCGAGCAGTACGGCGGCTCGGACATGGACAAAATTTCGTCGGCCATCATTGCCGAGCACCTGTCCGTCTCTGGCAGCTTTAGCGTGAGTTTTGGCGGGCATACGGGCATCGGGACGCTGCCTATTGTGTACTTTGGTACGCCGGAGCAGAAGAAGAAGTATCTGCCCAGGCTGGCCACGGGCGAATGGATCGCCGCCTATGCGCTTTCGGAATCCACCTCCGCCTCTGACGCCATGAATGCGCGCACCAAGGCTGTGCTCTCCGCGGACGGCAAAGAGTGGATCCTGAATGGCGAAAAGATGTGGATTACGAACGGCGGCTTTGCCGATGTGTACATCGTGTTTGCCAAGGTGGATGGCGAGAAGTTCAGCGCCTTTATCGTGGAGCGCAAGTTCCCCGGGTGCCAGGCGGGTGCGGAAGAGAAGAAGATGGGCATACGGGGTTCGTCCACCACGCCCGTGATTCTCAATGACTGCCACGTGCCCAAAGAAAACCTGCTGGGCGAGATCGGCAAGGGCCACGTGATCGCATTCAACACGCTGAACATCGGCCGCTACAAGCTGGGCGCGGGCGTGATTGGCGGCGCGCGCAATTCGCTCAACCATTCCATTGCTTATGCCAAACAACGCAAGGCGTTCGGCAAGACCCTGTCCGACTTCGGCATGATCAAGGAAAAGCTGGCGCAGATGGCGGTGGGAATCTATACGGGCGAATCCATGTCCTACCGCACGGTGGGGATGATTGACGCCGCACTCTCGGATATCGACCGCAACGCCGCTGACGTTTACAAACAGATTGCCAAAGGCATTGAAGAATACGCAGTCGAGTGCTCGATCCTGAAGGTGTGGGGCTCGGAGATGCTGAACTATGTTGTGGATGAGACGGTCCAGATTTACGGCGGGTACGGTTTCGTCGAAGAATACCCGGCGGAGCGCGCCTATCGCGATTCGCGTGTGAACCGCATTTTCGAAGGCACCAACGAGATCAACCGCATGATCATCACGGGATGGCTGCTGAAACGCGGCATGAGCGGCCAGTTGGCCTTGTTGCCGGCCATCAAGAAGCTGACGGATGAGATCATGTCCGGGGCCGGCAGCGAGCCGCTGGAGGGCACGCTGGCGGCAGAGCGCACACTGGTCAGCAATGCCAAGAAAGCCGGGCTGATGCTTGCCGGCGCGGCTTCACAAAAGTACATGATGGGGCTCTCCGACCAGCAGGAAATTCTGGGGGCGATTGCCGACATGGTGATTGAGACCTATGCGATGGATTCAGTAGTGCAGAGAACGCAGAAGCTAATTGAACGTGAGGGCGAAACGAGGACGCAACACGCTCTGGCGATGACCCAGGTGAGCCTGGCGCTTTCCCTCAACAAAATCGAGGCGGCAGCCAGGAAGGTGGTAGCCGCGGTCGCGGAAGGTGACATGCTGCGCACGCAACTGGTGATCCTGCGCCGTCTGTTTAAGTACGAGCCCTTCAATACCATCGGGCTGACGCAGGCAATTGCAAACAGGATCCTTGAGGCAGGGAAATACACAATCAGCTAGAGCTAGCAATTATTATGAATGCTGAATGTCCTCGTATTGCCGACCAACTCCGCCGGGCTTTTGATGGGAAGGCCTGGCATGGATCGGCGTTGCGTGAGCTTTTATCCGATGTGAAGGCAGCTCAAGCACATGCCCATCCTCTTGCCGGCGCGCATTCGATCTGGGAGCTGGTCTTGCACATCGCGGTTTGGACGCGTGCAGCCGTGGGCGCTACGCAGGGACAGGCGATGGCGAAAATCGTCGGCACAAAAGAAGACTGGCCGGTTGTTTCGGATTCAAGCCCTGAAGCGTGGAACGAGGCTCAGCACCGGTTGTTTGAGGCGAAGGACCAACTCGCGGCTGCAATCGAGCAATTCGAGGACGCGCGCCTGAAGGAAACCGTTCCCGGCCGCCAGTATGATTTCTACTATCTCTTCCACGGAATCGTCCAGCACAGCCTGTACCATGCGGGCCAGATCGCGCTGCTGAAGAAACAAATGTCTTGAGCACAGCGGCAAACTCTACACCAAGGCCTGCGAGCCTACGCCAAAAATCTCGATCTTCTCAACTATCTTAAGAGTTCTGCAATCTCAAACAGGTCGTCGGGATTAGGAGTGAAGGTCAGGCCACCAGGCAGCTCCTCATGATTTTCCTTAACCGCTCCTCCACGCTTTGGCCGCGCTGGATGCCGTCGTGGCTTTTGGGGAAGGACATTGCGCGCTCTCCGCGCGCTCAGCCAAAATAGCGATTCTGGAGGCGCGGAGGGATCGCTATGCCAGTTATAGTCCGGGTGGCCGAAGAACCTGATATCGCAGCCATGGCAGCGCTTCGTGCCCAGGAGTGGGAGACCTCAGCTTTTTGGGAGGTGCGAATCGGGTGGTAGCTAAGAGGGGAGCATTCGCCGCAGCAAGCCTTGGCCGCCCGCACTGCATTGGTTGCAGTGGAAGACGGTGCACTGGTGGGATTTGTTGCGGGACACGGCACACGCCGGTATGGATGTGAGGGTGAATTGCAATGGATCAATGTTGCCGAAGCACAGCGCGGTCAAGGAGTAGCTTGCACTCTGCTGGTGAAAATAGCTGTCTGGTTTGCTCAGCAGAACGCGCTTCGAGTATGTGTGAATGTTGATCCGAAGAATGTTGCCGCCCGCGGCCTCTACACGAAGTTTGGTGCTCAACCACTTAACGAGCATTGGATGGTTTGGGAAGACATTCGGGTGGCGGCTGCACGGTGAAAGGGGCGACGATTGACGACAATTCGTTTTCGTACCTGCTCCACCATTTCTGAAACCGGCTCTGATTAGGTGCGGTCTTTGGAAAATACCCTCGCCGTCATTTCCTGGGCGGGTGCGCCGCCGGTCATCTGCTGGGCCACAATGAGTTCGCGGGCCAGCGGACGATGGGATGACCATCTTGCGCCAAAGATTATGCCTCCGCAGATGGAGATTGCGCCGCCGATGGACACCGTCAAGGGAGCGCCTATGGCATGGGCTATGCTGCCGGACAGAAGCGCGCCAACAGGGGCCATGCCCATGAACATCATGGAATAGACGGCCATTACGCGTCCACGAAGCTGATCAGGAACCATGCTCTGAATCAAAGTGTTGGATGATGCCATCTCCAGCATCACGGAGAATCCGGTGGGAATGAGCAGCGCAACCGAGAGCCACAGCATGCGCGAATAGGCGAACAGGATGAGGCACACGCCGAAGCTGCTACAGGCGATAGCCACCCATTTCCCCAGGCCGCGAATGCTCTTTCTCATAGCCAGAGTGAGCGCCCCTCCCAAGGCGCCCAGGCCCGAAGCGCCCATGAGCAAGCCCAAAGCTCTGGCTCCGCCGTGCAGAATCTGGTCGGCAAAAACCGGCATGAGCACGGCATAGGGCATGGCCGTAAAGCTGACCAGTCCCAATAGCAGCAGAAGCGCTCGTATCGGGCCGGTGTGCGCTACAAAGCGGAAACCTTCAATAATGTTTTGTAGCGGCGAGCCTTCAAGAGCCATACGCGGACGGGAGATTCTCATCATCAAAAGTCCCGCAATCACGGCGAGGAAACTTACAGCGTTGGCAAAGAAGCACCAGCCTTCGCCAATGAGGGCAACCACGATTCCGGCAACTGCCGGACCAATCACGCGAGCGCCATTGAACATGGACGAGTTAAGCGCAATGGCATTGACAAGGTCTGTGCGCGCCACCATATCCACAATAAAAGCCTGGCGTGCCGGGATGTCGAAGGCATTTACCACGCCCATGAGCGCGGCCAGCAGCATCACATGCCAGACCCGGACCACGTGAGTGAGGGTGAGGCCGGCAAGGATAAAGGCCAGCACCATCATGGTGGACTGGGTGGTTACGAGGATGGTGCGGCGGTTGAAGCGGTCCGCTACCGCGCCGCCGATGGGCGCCAGCAGGAACACCGGAATCTGGCCGGCAAAGGCTACGGTTCCCAGTAACAGGGGAGACCCGGTCAGCCGGTACACCAGCCATGATTCAGCCACCTGGTCCATCCATGTGCCGATAAGCGAGATCAGTTGTCCGGCAAAAAATAGCCGGAAATTGCGGTGGCGCAGGGCCCGCAGCGCATCCGGCCATTTGGAGTCTGGAGGCGTCGGATGAGAGGGAGTCATTTCAAAGGGGTTGGATGCGGTCGGGGGCACTAAGGCCGTTATACCGCAAAAACCCGGGATAGGGGATAGGCTACCCGCCACGGCGGGCCTTCGGCAGGGAAGAGTTCAGAACCAGGGGTATTCAGTACTTAGTATTTAGCTAACCGAGCTAACCGATAAAGTACAAGATTTGCATCCCTTGAGCCCTGGCTGATAATCTAACTAACTAGTTAATTAATTATTTACACCACGCGAGGAGAGATGTCCGTAAGAAGGCGAAGTGGATGGGTGGGCTCGGGAACGAGCCTGCGGAACGAGCGCGCATCCAAGTATGATGATTCTTCGGAAGTGAAAACGAAGTGAAAACAATGACGAGGACGAAAGCTGTCCTGCTTGCCTCATTCTTCCTGGCCGCCGCTCTTTCTGCTCCCGCGCAGGCTCAGAACTCCACCATGCCCTCCAATGGCGGCAGTGATCAGGAGCCGTCCGGGCCGGAAATCATTCAGTCTCCGGCGCTATCGCTCGATCAGTTCAACGGAAGCGGGAGCCTGGATAAGCTTGTTCCCGGCGTGATCAGGATTTCAGTCCTGGATGCGATTGATCGCGGGCTGAAACACAACCTGGGCCTGCTGCTCTCACAGGAACAGACAGGGAGCGCGCGCGCCCAGCACTTGCGCGACCTGAGCGCCTTGTTGCCTAAGGTGGCCTTCACAAGCTCGGAGAGGCTCCAGCAAATTAACCTGGCGGCCTTTGGAATCCCGGTTACGGTGAACGGATCCAACATAGTTGGCCCCTTTGCTATTTTTGACGCGCGCCCAACCATGACGGAGCGGCTGCTGGATTTTAGCGCCCTCAACCGGCTGCGCTCCGCCGCTGAAAACGAGAAGGCGGCAAATTTCACGGTGCAGGATGCGCGGGAGCTGGTGGTGCTGGTGGTGGGCAATCAATATCTGTTAATTCTGGCCAATGCCGCCCGCCTGGAGACCGTGAAGGCGCAGTTGGCCACGGCGCAAGCCATCTTCCAGCAGGCCCAGGACATGAAGAAAGCGGGCGTGGTGGCCGGGATTGACGTTTTGCGGGCGCAAGTGCAGATGCAGGAGCAGCAACAGCGGGTGCTGTCGGCTGAAAATCAGGTGGAAAAGCAAAGGATGGCCTTTGCCCGAACCATTGGGATGCCGTTCGTCCAGCAGTTTGAATTGACGGATACTGTTCCTTACGCGCCTTTGCCGGAGGTCAACATAGAAGAGGCGCTGGCGCGTGCCTACACGCGCAGGCCGGAGTACCTGGCGGCCCAGGCGCGTACGCATGCCGCTGAAATGCAGGTCACGGCGGCGCGGGAAGAGCGGCTGCCGACCCTGGACGTGAGCGGTGACTATGGAGTGATTGGGCCAACGCTAGGCAGTGCGCGGCAGACCTACAGCGTGGCTGCGGGCGTACACGTACCGGTGTTTCAGGGGGGCAGGGTAAAGGCCGATGTGCTGCAGGCACAATCCAATTTGAACCAGCTCAAGAGCCAGCTTCAGGACTTGCATACGCGGATCGAGTTTGAAGTGCGTTCGGCCGTGCTGGACGTAAAGACTTCCACCGACCAGGTAATGGTGGCCCGGCAGTCGATTGATCTGGCGGCGGAGCAGTTGAAACAGGCGCAGGACCGGTTTGCCTCGGGCGTCTCCGGCAGCCTGGAGGTGGTGCAAACCCAGGAAGCCGTGGCCACAGCCAACGAAACTTATATTCAGGCTTTATATCTAAATAACGTTGCCAAGCTCAGTCTGGCCCGGGCCCTGGGAGTGGCTGAGCAACAGACGCGAGCATTTCTGGGAGGAAAATAAGTGGCAGAACCGGTCAAGATTTCGCCGCCCTACGAAGAAGAGGAAGGAGAAAGACGCCTGGCGCAGGTGGACCAGAAAGGCTCCGGTACGCAGCGGGCAGCAGGATTCTTTCGTGAGCGTCCTTACGCCAAGTGGGTGCTGCTGGCGCTGGCGCTGGCATTGGTTGTCGGAGTCATTTTCATCTGGCACTACTACTCCCTGCGTGAATCTACAGACGACGCGCAAATTGACGGCCACATTGATCCCATCAGCGCCCGGATTTCGGGAACCGCGCTGAACGTTCTGCACGATGAAAATGAACTTGTGCAGGCGGGCACTCTGCTGGTGGAGCTTGATCCGAAAGATTACCAGGTAGCCGTGGAACGCGCGCGGGCCGATCTGGCTGATGCCGAGGCCAATGCCGTGGCTGCGCAAGTGGGCGTGCCGCTCATGAGCACCACCAGTTCCAGCCAGCTTCTGGCGGCTGATGCTGGCGTAGTAGCTGCGGACCGGGAGGTGGATTCCGTCCGGGCAAGGGTGCGGGAAGCGGAGGCCAACTATACCAAAACTGCTGCTGATTTGAAGCGCATGGAGCAGCTGGTGGAGAAAGACGAAGTTTCACGCCAGCAATATGATGCCGCTGTGGCGGCGGCTGCGGCAGCTCGCGCCGCGCTTGAATCGAACCGCGCCATGCTGGCCAATGCCGAGAGCCGGACTGCCCAGGCGCAGGCGCAGGCGGCGTCTGCCCGCACGGTTCCTGAGCAGCTGAGGGTGACGCGGGCGCGGGCCAGCGCGGCTTCCGCCGATGTGCAAAAGTATCGCGCAGTCCTGGCCCAGGCCGAATTAAATCTTCAGTACACAAAGATCGTGGCCCCGGTGTCCGGGATTCTGAGCAAGCGCAACGTGGAAAAGGGCCAGGTGGTGCAGACGGGACAGCCGCTGTTTTCCATGGTCAACCTGGATGACATCTGGGTCACGGCCAACTTTAAAGAGACACAGCTGAAAATCATGCGGCCGGGGCAGAGGGTCACTCTCAGCGTGGATGCTTATGGCCGTGACTATACTGGAACGGTGGAATCGATTGGCGGCGCAACCGGAGCGCGCTTCAGCCTGCTGCCGCCGGAAAATGCTACCGGTAACTACGTGAAAGTGGTGCAGCGCGTGCCGGTGCGCATTCGCTTTGATAAGGGCCAGGATCCCAATCACCTGCTGCGGCCGGGCATGTCCGTTGATCCCACAGTATTTGTCAAATAGAAATGCGCTCCTGCCTCCAAAGCGATTTTCAATTCTCCGGCCTTCCTCCGTGTCCTCGGTTTTTCGTAGCTTGTCATCAAGGTGTCAGCCGATGGATGGCCTCAGTGGTAAGGTTGTGTTTTTCGGCCTTGCTCTTCAATTACCAGGTTACCAACCTACCAACTTACCCAATTCTGGCCAATGCCTGAGCGAACGATCAATCCCTGGATTATCGCCATCTCCGTGATGCTGGGTACCTTCATGGAGGTGCTGGACACAACGGTGGTGAACGTCTCGCTGCCGCACATTGCGGGAAATCTTTCTGCCAGCACGGACGAAGCTACCTGGGTCCTTACTTCTTATCTCGTCGCCAATGCCATCGTTCTGCCGCTTACCGGATGGCTGGCCAACTATTTTGGCCGCCGCCGTATCCTGTTGATCTCGGTGGCGGGCTTCACCTTCTTCTCTTTCCTGTGCGGGATTGCGCCCAATCTGCCGGCGCTGATCGTCTTTCGCATATTTCAGGGCGCAACCGGCGGAGGATTGCAGCCGCTCTCGCAAGCTATCCTGCTGGAAGCTTTTCCGCCGGAAAAACGCGGCAAAGCCATGGCTTTCTGGGCACTGGGAATCGTGGTGGCGCCTATGCTCGGCCCCGTCCTGGGTGGCTGGATAACAGATAGCTATAGCTGGCGCTGGCTGTTTTACATCAATCTGCCGATCGGCATTTTGGCCGTAATTATGGCAATGCTGTTCATCTTTGATCCGCCATATATTCGCCGCACGTCCAAGGTGGTGGATTACTGGGGCATAGGATTTCTGGCGCTGGGCATTGGGGCATTGCAGATCATGCTGGATAAGGGCCAGGAAGATGACTGGTTTGCCTCGCACTTTATCGTGATTCTGGCAACGCTCGCCGTCGGCGGGCTCGTATTCTTCGTGTTCCGCGAATTGATTACGCGCGATCCGGTGGTGCACCTGAAGATTTTTAAGGTGGGGACGTATAGTACCGGCGTGTTCCTGATGACCGTGCTGGGCTTTGTGCTCTATGGCAGCACTGTGCTCATTCCTTTGTGGCTGCAAACGCTCATGGGCTATTCGGCTTTGCAGGCCGGCATGGCCATGTTGCCGCGTGGGCTCGGTTCTTTTCTATTCATGCCCATTGTAGGAATATTGATGACCAGGATCGAACCCCGCAAGCTGCTGGGCGCGGGGCTGATCATTTGCAGTTACAGCCTCTACATGCTTTCCCGGCTGAGCCTGGATGCCGGGTACTGGGACATCTTTTGGCCGCAACTGCTGCAAGGCATGTCCATGGGATTATTGTTTGTGCCGCTCACCACGGTCACCAACGATCCTATTCCCCGGCAGGAGATGGGCAACGCCACCAGCCTCTTCAACCTGATGCGCAATATCGGGGCAAGCATCGGGATTGCCAGCGTGACTACGATTGTGGCGCGCCATAGCCAATCGCACAGCAACGTCCTGGCCGGCCACGTAACGAACTCCGATCCCGCTTCTGTGGCTGCATTAAACGGCATGCGCGACGCTTTCATGGCCAGAGGCATGGATCTTGCTACCGCCACCAAGCAGGCTTATGCTGCAGCATTTGGCATGGTGCAGCAACAGGCGGCCATGATGTCTTACCTGGATGCTTTTCTGCTGCTGTCCATCCTGTTCATCTTTATGCTGCCGCTGATCTTGCTGATGAGAAAGCCCACCAAGCAGGGCGGGCCGCCGATGGGGCATTGAAGGGAAGAATTGGGCAATTGGGCAAGTTGGTAAATGGGTAATTGAAGGTCAAGAGTAAAATCAAACGCTCGCCACCAAAAAATCAGCCGCTGATAAAACCGATTCGGCCGCGAATCAACGTGAATGCACGCGAATTTAAGCAACCTAAGCTAGATAACCTCATCTTCGTCCTAGCCCACTCAATTCCTTGTCCGATGTTATCTTAAGAGCGGATGAGCGTCGACGTTCTCACACAGCTCTTCGAACGGCATTTCGGGGCGACTGTCGAGCAGGTACAGCCGCTGCAAGGGGAGTTAAGCGGCTCCGGGAGGCGGATCATCCGGCTTGCCGGAGGAAAGCGCAGCGCGATTGGCATTCTCTACGGCGTGCGCGAAGAAAACAACGCTTTCCTCGAATTCTCACGGCATTTCCGGCGGCACGGCCTGCCTGTTCCGGAGATCTATGCGGAAGATCTCACCCACGGCGCTTACCTGGAAGAAGACCTGGGTGACACAACGCTGTTTGAGTTCTTGTCCATGAACCGGGCGGGAGCCGACATTGCTCTTCCGGTGGTTGAAGCTTATCGCGATGTTGTGGCGTGGTTGCCTCGCTTTCAGGTGGAGGCCGGACGCGACTTGAATTACAAGTTTGCTTACCCGCGCGCCAGGTTTGACCGCCAGTCGATCGCCTGGGACTTGAATTATTTCAAATATTATTTCCTGCGGCTGGCCGGCATCCCCTTCAGCGAACAGGCTTTGGAAACGGACTTCAGCCGCCTGACCAGATTTTTGCTGAATGCCGACCGGGAGTACTTTCTCTATCGGGATTTCCAGTCGCGCAATGTCATGCTGAAGGATAGCCGGCCATTCTTCCTGGATTACCAGGGTGGACGCAAAGGCGCTTTGCAATATGACATTGCGTCACTGCTGTACGACGGCAAGGCCGATCTCCCCCCGGAGTTGCGCCAGCAACTGCTTGATCACTATCTGGACACGCTGGCAGGTTTCATCGAGCTGAATCGGGAAGCGTTCATGCACTATTACTACGGCTACGTGTATGTTCGCATCATGCAGGCCCTGGGCGCCTATGGGTTTCGCGGCTTCTATGAGCGTAAACCGCACTTCCTGCAAAGTGTTCCTTACGCGCTCAAGAATATTCGCTGGCTGCTCCACTCGGTCGAGCTGCCAATCGCGCTGCCCACATTACTGGCCGCTTTCCAGGGCATGCTGGGATCGCAAACATTGCAGCGGCTCTCCTTCGAGGCAGAACCACAAACCCCGGACGGAAGACCCTTGCCGGCGCCAATTCTTTCCGTGCGGATCTTCAGCTTTTCCTTCCATAGCGCCGTCCAGCCGAAGGATGACAGCGGAAATGGCGGTGGATTCGTCTTTGACGCGCGCAGCATCCCCAATCCCGGACGCGAGGAGCGGTTTAAGGCCCTTACCGGGAAAGACCAGCCGGTGATTGAATATCTTGACCAGCAGGAGCGCGCGCGCGAGTTTCTTGCCGGGGTCACTTCTCTGGTGGATGCCAGCGTGATCAATTATCGGCAGCGGGGGTTCAAGAATCTAATGGTGTCCTTTGGCTGTACGGGCGGGCAGCACCGCTCCGTTTATATGGCCGAGCAACTGGCCAGGCGCCTGCGCAAACAGAATGGCCTGGAAGTTACGGTGCGCCACCTGGAGATGGAGAGGCTGGGCGGATGAAGGCCATGGTCCTGGCGGCCGGCCTGGGTACGCGTCTGCGGCCGCTCACCAACGATCGTCCTAAGGCGCTCGTGGAAATCTCCGGGCGCACGCTTCTGGAGATCACGCTCACTCGCCTGAAAGCCTTTGGAATTCATGACGTCATCGTCAACGCCCATCATTTTGCGGGCATGGTGGTGGAATATCTTAAAGCCAACCAGAGTTTCGGCATGAGCATTGAGGTTTCCTGCGAGCCGCTGCTGCTCGATACAGGCGGCGGGCTGAAGCAGGCAGCGTGGTTTTTTCTCAAGGATGGCGATGGAGATGGACCGGATGACACGTTCGTTCTGCACAATGTTGATGTGATCAGCACCATTGACCTCAATCGCATGGAGCAATTTCATCGCGCAAGCCAGGCATTGGTTACGCTGGCGGTGCAAGAAAGGAAGACCTCCCGCTACCTGCTTTTTGACCAGCAGCTTGAGCTGTGCGGAAGACGGCTGGTGAAGGAAAAGAAAACCGAGTTGGTCCGCGCTTCAGCGCCGGCTTACGAACTCGCTTTTTCCGGCATCCACGTGATCTCTACACGGCTTTTCCAGCGGATGACCGAGGAAGGCGTTTTTCCCATCATCGATGCGTATCTGCGTCTTGCGGGCCAGGGTGAAAGGATCATCGGTTTCCGCGCCGACGAATATTACTGGCGCGATCTTGGGCGGCCGGAGAGCGTGGCGCAGGCGGCGGAGGCTTTGAAGAAGCTGGTTCTATAAGTTTTCTGCCGTTGGAGTGGACCGCAGTTTATCACGAGATAATGGACTGCAGTTGCACCAGGTGCTACACTTTGTTTATGGCCACCGAGGCTGGGAAAGCACAACGGGTTTTCAAAACCGCGTGGTTTTCCCAAGCGGCAAAGAAGGCGCACATCGCCGACGATGAGCTTTGTGCCGCCATCCGCCAAGTGATGCTGGGCCAAGCCGACGACTTGGGAGGTGGAGTCTTCAAAAAGCGACTGCGCAAGAACCTATACCGCTCCATCATCTTGGCCAAAGGAGGCCAGTATTGGGTCTGCGAATATCTGTTCGCCAAAAAAGACCGGGACAATATCGCCGCCGATGAGTTGGCTGAATTTAGGGCTTCGTCTGGAAAATCTGTGGGTGAGAAACAGTATATGGAGCGATTAACTCGACCTTGCGTTTGATTTGCTTGCCCAATAGAAGAGGAGCAGTAGCCGTGGCGGTGGGAATGTGGGAAGCGCGGGGTTGGCGCTTTCC
>DATGJZ010000024.1:0-41152 GCA_035294925.1 Candidatus Angelobacter sp.
GGAAAGCGCCAACCCCGCGCTTCCCACATTCCCACCGCCACGGCTACTGCTCCTCTTCTATTGGGCAAGCAAATCAAACGCAAGGTCGAGTTAATCGCTCCATATACTGTTTCTCACCCACAGATTTTCCAGACGAAGCCCCTAAATATGCAGCGGCGCTTCCCGACACCCAGTTGATGATCCAGCACCTATCCGTGGGAAGCCCACGTCCTTTTGCCGGGTACACAAACAGCGACTTTGCCTACATCGGCATCGGCGCCTCACAGGAGTTCCCTTATCCAGGCAAGAGAAAACTGAGGGCTGAGGTGGCCGGACGTGGGGCCGATGCTCTCCAGGAGCGAATAGGCTCCACCAGCCGCGACGTAATTGAGCGGGTGAAGGCAGCCTATTTTCGTCTGGCATACGTGCAGCAGGCGATCCAGGTGCTCCAGCATCACGATCAGGTTCTCGGGGAGATGCAACAGATTGCCGAGTCTCACTACCGCGTTGGCCAGGGCAACCAGCAAGAGGTGCTCAAGGCTCAACTCCAGCACACCAAGATCCTCCAGGAAATCACGTTGAGCCGGCGCGACGAAGGACAACTTGAAGCGCAGCTTAAGCAGTTGCTGGACCGCGCCCAAGACTCCCCCGACATCCTTGCAGAACCACTAACGGGAAGGGTGTTTCCATACTCATCGTCTCAACTTTTACAGCTTGCACAGGAGCAGGACCCTGACATCCATTCGCAACAGGCGATGCTCAGGCAGGCGCAGTCCCAGGTGGCGCTTGCACAAAAAGAGTTTCGCCCGGATTTCAGCCTTCAATACGTGTATCAAAACACCGACCGCAAGTTTCGCGACTACTACATGCTGACCTTTGGTATCACCCTTCCGAATAGGGGACGCCGCCGGGCCGAGCTGGCGGAAGCAAGCGAGAAGCAGGAGCGTGCGCAACAGGAGCTACGGGCCGAAATTCAGCGGCAGATGGCCGAGGTACAGCAAGCGTACGTAGCTGTTCAGACCTCCGCAGAACAATTGAGGATCTATAGAGAGGGACTGATTCCCCAGGCTGCGGCAACCTTCCAGTCGGCATTGGCCGCCTATCAAGCCAATCGGCAGGACTTTCAAACTTTGCTTTCGTCCTTTCTCGATGCCCTGGACCTTGATCTCCAATACCAGCGAGAGCTGGCGGACCATGAATCCGCTCTAGCCCAAATCGAGGCGCTCACCGGAGTGACATTGCCATGAACATCAGAGAAAACCGCGGTTATCGAAATGCTTTCAGGCTGGCAGTGCTCTTGAATTTGGTGTTGCTAGTGGTTTTGGCAGCGTGGTGGTGGAAGACGCAGAAGCACGCACCCGAAAGCCAGCCGGTGGCGCCGTCAAATGAAGCGGTTGGCGGTTCTCAAGCTGCCACGAACGCTAATGCGGCATCCACGCCGGACGCACCGCTGGCTCCGGTGCAACTGACGCCGCAGAGAATGCAGAGCATTGGCGTTCAGCTGGGGACGGCACAAGTCAAGCAGGTTGACGCCGAACTCCGCGTGACCGGCACAGTTGACGCTGATGAGCGCCGCATTGCGTATGTACAAACCCGTTTCCAGGGATGGATTCGCAAAGTCTATGCCGATGCCAGCTACCAGTACATCCATAAAGGGCAACCGCTCTTCACCATTTACAGTCCCGATCTCGTTACTACCGAGCAGGAATATCTGCTCGCCAAGAAGAACTCCGAGTCACTGAAAGCCAGCACCGTAAGCGGAGTGGCCACGGGCGCACAAACCTTGTTTTCGGCTGCGCGAGAGCGGTTGGAACAGTGGGAGGTGCCGGCCAGTGAAATTGAAAAACTCGAGGCGACCGGCAAGGTAATTACCGATCTCACATTTAACTCGCCGGTCTCCGGGTACATCACGGAGAAAAATGCTCTGCCCAATATGTATGTCCAACCGGAGACGCGCCTTTATACCGTCGCTGATCTGTCAACGGTTTGGGTATATGCGCAGGTGTTTCAAGCAGACTTGGGCAAGATTAAGCCGGGCAATCCGGCCGAAGTCACTGTGGACGCTTACCCGTTGAGAACTTTTCGGGGACGGGTGGATTCCATCTTGCCGCAAGTCGATATGAATACGCGCACCGTGCGTGTGCGTCTGGTGTTGACTAACCCCGGACTCAAGCTGGCTCCCGGCATGTATGTCAGCGTTATGTTGAGAAATCCATTGGGGCGGCAACTCGTCGTACCCGCATCGGCAATTTTTCACTCCGGCATGCGCCAGCTTGTTTTCCTGAGCCACGGGGACGGCCAGTTTGAACCGCGCGAGGTTCAGACAGGACTGCAAGTTGGGGAACAGGTCATCGTTGCCAAGGGCCTTCAGGCTGGAGATCCCATCGTCACCTCACCCAATTTCCTGATCGATTCAGAGAGCCAGTTGCAAGCCGCCGCCGGAGCATTCATCCCGCCTCCACCCGGAGCGGGCGGCGCTGCAGCCATGAAGGTTGCAGGAGTCAGCGCGGAACTTACCACCGAACCATTCCCGCCGCGCAAAGGCAGCAATATCGTTCGCATAAGACTGACCGGCATTGACGGAGCACCGGTCACCGGGGCGGAGGTCGCCGTCACTTTCTACATGCCAGCCATGCCTGCAATGGGGATGAGCGCCATGAAGACGTCCGTCCAATGTTCCGACAAGGGCAACGGTCTGTATGAGAGCAGCGTGGATCTTGGCTCCGCAGGCACCTGGCAGGTCACCGTGACCGCTCAGCAGAACGGGCGCACCATTCTTAGCAAGCAATTGACCGTCGATGCCACAGGAGGTATGTGACATGATCTCCCGAATCATTGAATGGTGCGCAAATAATCGTTTCCTGGTTTTTTCCGGCACTCTGGTGGTTGTGCTGGCGGGAATCTGGTCGCTCAGCAACATCCCACTCGACGCTCTTCCCGACATATCTGACGTGCAGGTGATCATTCACACCAACTGGGAAGGCCAACCGCCGAACCTCATCGAAGATCAGGTTACCTACCCAATCGTGACCGCGCTTTTGGCCGCCCCAAAGGTAAAAGCCGTGCGCGGGCAAACCATGTTCAACGATTCGTATGTATTCGTGATCTTTGAAGATGGTACCGACATGTACTGGGCGCGTTCCCGCGTGCTCGAATATATGCAGCAGATCGGCGGACGTCTCCCGCAAGCGGTCCATCCTATGATCGGCCCGGATGCAACCGGCGCGGGATGGGTCTACGAATATGCTCTAGTAGATCATTCGCACCGTTACAGTCTTGCCGATCTCCGCAGTCTTCAGGACTGGCATCTGCGCTATGACCTGGAAACCGTGCCCGGGGTTGCGGAAGTGGCCACCATCGGCGGCTTCGTGCGTCAATACCAGGTAAAACTTGATCCCAACAAACTCCTGGCCTACGGAATACCACTCTCGGTAGTCATTGACCGAGTGAAATCCAGCACCAATGAAGTGGGAGGGCGCGTTCTGGAGCTTTCCGGCACGCGCTACATGATTCGTGGTCTGGGTTACCTCCGCTCTCTTTCCGATCTGGAGAATGTTCCCCTAGCTGCCAAAAATGGCACCCCTGTCCTTATCAAAGATGTGGGAACAGTTTCCTTTGGACCTGATATTCGAGAAGGAGTGGCTGAATGGCAGGGAGAAGGTGAAACCGTTGGCGGCATCGTGATTATGCGCTACGGTCTGAATGCGCTCAACGTTATCAATGGCGTGAAAAAGAAACTGGCCGAGATTCAGGCGACATTACCACCCGGAGTTGAAGTCGTGACCGGCTACGACCGCGCAGGGCTGATTCAGGACTCCATCCGCACGCTGCAACGCGATCTCCTGCTGGAAGCGATCATTGTGAGCATCGTCTGCCTGGGTTTTCTCTTTCACTTCCGCTCCGCCCTGATTCCCATCATTACTTTGCCAATCGCGGTACTTGGCTCATTCATTCCCATGTACTACCTGCACGTGAGCTCCAACATCATGTCGTTGGGCGGCCTGGCGCTGGCCATTGGTGTGCTTGTGGATGCTGCTATCGTCATGGTGGAAAACGGCTATAGGCACATGTCCGAGCGTACTTCTGTCAGCCCTCAACTCAGCGAACCGGAGCGTCGCCAAATCCTGATCGGAGCCGCCAAACAGGTTGGGCCGGCGTTGTTCTTTTCCCTGATCATCATTGTGGTGTCGTTTCTTCCCGTCTTTCTGCTTGAGGCCCAGGAAGGACGCATGTTCAGGCCGCTGGCCTGGACCAAAACATTGGCCGTGTCATTTTCTTCGCTGCTGGCCATCACATTGGTTCCCGTCCTGATGGTTATTTTCATCAGGGGCAAGCTGCATCCAGAGTCGCACAATCCGTTTGCCCGGGTTACCAAGGCACTCTACTTACCGGTCCTGCGGCTTTGTCTGCGCTACCGCAAGACCACACTACTGGTGAATCTTGTGTTTCTCGCGGTCACGTTTCCTCTGGCATGGAAGCTGGGCAGCCAGTTCATGCCGGCGCTCTATGAAGAGTCTTCTTTATACATGCCTACCGCCCTGCCTGGAATCGCAATCACGCAGGCCACACGACTTCTCCAGGAACAGGATCGCATCATCCGCTCCTTCCCGGAAGTAGAAACGGTCTTCGGCGCCGTCGGGCGCTCTGACAGCCCAACCGACAACGCTCCTCTCGACATGTACGACACCACCATCATGCTCAAGCCGCGAGAGCAATGGCGTCCAGGTATGACCTACGAAAAGCTGATCCAGGAGATGGACCAGAAGCTGCAATTTCCTGGCCTGTCGAATACGTGGACCATGCCCGTTCAGAATCGTCTCGACATGGCATTAACCGGCATCAAGACTCCCGTAGGAATGAAGATTCAAGGCCCAACCCTGGAAGGTATTCAGGAAACCGGTGCGCGAATCCAGCAGATACTCTCCGGGCTGCCCCAGGTCCGCTCCCTCTTTGCCGAGCGCGTTTCCCAGGGCTTTTACCTCAACGTGGATGTAAACCGTCCTGAAGCTGCGCGCTATGGCTTAACTGTGGCCGACGTGCAGGAGGCAGTCGCATCCGGTATCGGCGGCATGAATGTTGCTGAGAATGTCGAAGGACGGGAACGGTATCCCATGAACGTGCGCTACGACCGCGACTTCCGCGACGATGTTGGCTCGTTAAATAGAGTGCTCCTGGCTACTCCCGCGGGAGCGCAAATTCCTATTGAGCAGGTGGCAAGGATTTCCTTTTCCCAAGGACCAGCCATGATCCGCGATGAGGACGGACAGCTTACCGGCTACGTCTACATTGATCTGAACACGAAAAACTATGGCGGCTTCGTGGATCAAGCTACCAAGCTGTTGCGCGACAAACTTACCTTGCAGCCCGGTTACACGTTTCATTGGTCGGGCGAATACGAGTTCGAACTGCGCGCCAAACAGCGGTTGAAGGTCATCCTGCCTATTGTGTTCGCCGCCATCTTTTTTTTGCTGTATCTGATTTTTCATTCGGTGACTGAAGCCATCGTGCTGATCCTCCCCACTTTTTATGCGATGACCGGAGGACTGCTCCTGCAATGGCTGATGGGATACAACTTCAGCGTGGCCGTGTGGGTCGGCTACATCGCTTTGTTTGGAATCGCGGTGGAAACGGGAGTCGTCATGGTGATCTATCTGCATGAAGCGCTGGACAAACGCCTGATGTCGGGTGAGGTTCTGACTGCCGAGGACATCCGTGCAGCTGTCATCGAAGGCGCAGTGCAACGGCTTCGGCCCAAGCTCATGACGGTCAGCGCGGTGCTGGCCAGCCTGATACCGATTCTATGGGAAAGCGGAATCGGCTCGGATGTGATGAAGCCCATTGCCGCGCCAATTGTTGGAGGGATGATCACCTCGACGATTCACGTTTTAATCCTTGTTCCGGTCTTCTTCGTGATGATGAAGGAGCGGGCCCTGCGCCGAAACACCTTGCAGAAACGCAAAGAGCTGACGACGGTTTGACCGCCAGTGCTTGCTATCGAGGAGCCACTATTGCGCTGCTAGAATTTGAAATGTTGAACACGCAACTCCAGTCCGCCGAACAGGGTCCGAGCGGGGCGGAGTAGTGTGGCGGAAAATGGAGATTGGACCAAGTCGTTGACGTGAAATGAGTCTGTCCTGGCTGGTAATAGTGCAGGGAGACAGATGTTGGGATTAATGTCGTACCGCGAGACTGTGATATGTAAAGATCATTGGCCGTGGTCTCGGAAGATAGCAGGTTCCTGCGGTGAATTGCAAAGCATACGTTCCCGGTCAGTCTTGGAGTCAAATAGGCGTAAGGCGTTCAATATCAATAGACTACGGTTTCAATCACGACTATCACGGCAGAGGCCGAACGGCAACGACCAGGATCGTGAATGATAGAGGGCGTTATCGGCGCACAGCACAGGGCTAGCGTAAGCTATCAGGTGCGTCAATATTTTCAAAGAAGATGGCCCCCGACGACGATCAGGACCGAGATCTTACTGAACACGAAGCTCTGCTCCCTGGGGCATAACGGTGAATAACATCGCCCAGTATGGTCAAATCAGCCACCGAGAAGCAGTAGCCGGCGTGCCCCGAAGACCGGACAGCGACGCCCAATTAGAAAAATTGGACTCGACTCGCAGCAAGACATCACTAGTGGAGTTCTATTCTTTGCAAGCGACGAGGCTGGATCATTGGCAGAAGTTCGCAATCCGATGGAGGACATTAAACAAGGCTTATGTCAAAAGACGGGCTATCAGTCGGCACGCTTTCAGCCCCACACGGGGAAAAGCGGTACGGTGTGAACGAGTTTCTGGTCGAATGCCAACCTTACCGGCTTCCGATGTGGCTCATTAATGGAGTCGGCGAAGGGCCGACGCTCGTCGTGACCGCTGGCGTCCATGCGGCTGAGTACGCCAGCATTGCGGCGGCGCTCGAACTGGGACGCTCGCTTGATCCGAAAAGCCTTTCCGGGCGCGTGATCGTGGTGCCGATTGTGGATACGCCGGCGTTCAGTGCGCGTTCTATTTACGTCTGTCCTCTCGACGGCAAGAATCCGAATCGCGTGTTTCCCGGCAATCCGCATGGCAGCGCCTCCGAACAGATCGCCGATTGGTTGTTTCGCAACGTAATCTCGCAGGCCACTCATTACGTAGATTTACACGGCGGCGATTTGATCGAAGCATTGGTTCCGTTCGCGATCTTTTTTCGTTCCGGCGACAAGCATGTTGATGAAGCGTCACTGGAAATGGCCAAGGTCTTCGGCATTCGATTTCTCGTGTGCAGCGAGACCCCCGGGTCAACGTTCTGCGCGGCATCAGTCGCAGGCATTCCGTCCATCCTGGCTGAGGCCGGCGGACAGGGAATTTGGACGGCCGAGGATGTGTGGCAGCATACGAATGGCCTCAACCGCCTCATGCGCCACCTGAAGATGACTCCGGGTGGTGCTCCGGACACGGTGCCGTTCACACTTCTCGAACGGTTCCTTTGGTTGCGCAGCGAGCACGAAGGTTTCTGGTATCCAGCGGTTGCGGTGAACGATCGGGTAAAGACCGGCCAGAACTTGGGCTTCGTTAAAGACTGCGAAGGACACGTACTGCAAACGGCGATCAGCCCAGCCGATGGCATCGTTCTCTTCATCGTCTCGTCGTTAGCGATCAACCGGACTGATCCCTTGTTGGCAGTCGGTGCTTGACTCCATCGTCAGATGCATTGGATGAATTCGTCTGACAGCTTGATGGACCTATCAAACGCGGCTTGAGCTCTCGTGCCGAATCGTGTTAGCTGTTGGGTGGAATCCAGCGCGAACTCACGAGTGGGGTCGTCGGAAGCAACTCCAATTGCTTGCAATAAGATCAACGCAGCTCCCAACCCCAAGGAATAGTCTTGTCCGTCCAGTGGAAGTCTTTGCACCGGCGTTGCGTCTAAAAGAAGTGAATGGGTGCGCACACATTCATAGTGACCCCGGCACAATCGAAAGGTTAGCGCCCGGCAAGACATTTTGACGCGTGTTATTGAGCTTTACCGTTCTTTCCAAATGAGACTACAACCACAAATTTGAGTACAGGTTTGCCTTTGATGAGCAGCGGCCGGTATTTCCACTGCTTCACAGCACCGGTTGCCGCTTCGATCAGCAATGGTGGTCCATCAATCACACTGACTTGGTCAATTGTGCCATCCTCCTTGAGCTTGACATCCAGTACTACGTCCCCAGAGACATGATCTTTTGCCCCCTCGGGTGGATAGACCGGCATGACTTTGGAAATTAGTTTCGGAACTATGCGCCTGCTCGGCGGGATCAAGATCGCGGTTCCATAAGGGATGGATCCCGGTTTCTCAACCGCGCTTCTGTTGGCTTCAAAGATCTGCACCCACATTCTGCGATCGCCATAGACCAATTTGGCAATCCCCTGAAAGGTGTTGTGATCCTCGGCTTCGCCAACAGAATATGTGAAAGGCTTTTTCTTTTCGATCAGGTCTTCTTGTTGCGTCCTCAGCGGCACGGCAGCATATTCACAGCATCCTATGTCGCCGACCATCAAAATGAGATCGGCGCGCTCGCGGTCTCCCGCCTTGAGCGCCAGCCCGGTCTTCACGGTCGTGCGGAAACCCTGGAACTCGGCCTTGACGGAATAGTGGCCACTTGGGAGATCGTTGGCCACATATTGGCCTTGCGCGTCGGTTTTCAATGTGCGAGCCTGCCCTGTGTCCGCGTTGGTAATGACAATGGTCGCGTTCCCGACGACAGCTCCTGAGGAATCGGTAACGGTACCCGTAAGCGCGGCCAGGCTTTCTGGGCTGGCGCTGGATGAAGTCGCTGGTGGCGTTTTAAGCTCCTGCCCCACTGCCGGCTGAACTCCGGAAGCGGCAGGAATTCCAATGGCCAACAATGTCGCTGCAACTTGTCGGGCCATCCGGAGACGCGACCCGGGAAGCGCCATCCCGTCACGCGCAAAAGCTGGAAAGTTCGGAAGCTGGTTGAATCGGTTCGCCTCGTTCGTGAAACGTAACCCTGCTAGCTCTGTCCTGAACTCCGCGCCTTCGGACAGAAACTTCCGGCGCGTTCTGGATTCGCGCTTTTTCAGGGCAGGCAGGGCGCGTTGAAGACCGGCATCCATGTTGATGCCATCGGAAGCACTACGCTCAATCACTTCCTCCAGCAATTGGATCGTGTCCAAGTTGACCGAGCGCAGCCAGTGGGCAACGCGCCGGCAGAGCGCCTCTTGCCGTGTCCCGTGATAGAAACGTTTTGCCACTGCGGACAGGTGATCCAGGCCGATCGCGTTTTGCATCAGGCTGCCGCCGCTCCAGCATCGCGCCTCAAACAGATCGAGCGAGACGTTGCAGGCCAGATTAGCAACAGGATCGGACAAGGTGTATACCCTCGCCAGATAGTCTCCTCTGGCCCGCCCGAGTTCGATCATGCGTTTCTCCAGCGGAGTTCCGGCATAGATTTCGGCGCGACAGAAATTCAGGGGATTCGCGCAGAAGCGCCGCATGAAGGCCACATCCGACCGCAGGGTATTCAGCGTGGCATCAGGATTGAAGGTCATAAGCGTAAACTGCGCCGAAATGTCCATCTCGGCGCACAACTCCAGGGCGCGCTCCGAATCTTCCACGCTCTGGACGCGCTCCAGAGCCGCAAGCCCACGCGCGGTGGCGGATTCGATGCCGAAGAAAACCCGGACCAGTCCCATTTCTTTCAGCCGCCGCAGCACCTCCCGGTGGGCATCAGCAGGTCGGCACTTGATCACCAAAGCGATGTCTTCTACGCCCCGGCTCTTGAGCGCTTTCTCAAAGGCTGACAGCCGGGCGTGATTCAATGCTTCGGAAGGGACCAGAAAGTTGTCGTCGTGAAAAACGAATTGCCGGGTGCCGCGTTCCCGATGTAATGCCGCCATCTCGTTCGCAATGCATTCCGTATTCCGCTGGCGAAACCGCTTTCCCGGCGCCATGCGGTGGAGAGTGGTAATGCAGCAATAAGCGCAGTTGCCATGGCAACCGCGACTTCCCATCATGTAGCTGGTGGGCACCCCGGCGAGCAGGTGAATAGGTCCGCGCCGGTCGGGGACTGGCAAGGTGTCCAGGTCTGCCAGCGAGGGCCGCTGATCCGTAAAACGCACCTGATTCCCTTGGCGATAGGCAATACCGGAAATTTCCGGAACATGCTTTTCCAGGTTGGGGATGGCGTCGGCAATGTGGACCAACGTCTTTTCTCCTTCATGGATGACGATGATGTCGAGCTCCGGATGATGGGCAAGAAGCGGTTCGGCTGCGCAGGACGCATAGTGTCCGCCGGCTACGACTAGCTTCTTGGGATTGCGCGACTTGATCTCTTGCGCCAGATGAAGAAACTCTTTAGCCCGGGCTTGAAAGCACAAGGACAGTCCCACAATTTCTGCGTTCTCAGCCTGCTGCGCAACAGCCGCTATGTCCGTGGCGAATTGAAAGCCGCCAAAACCGGCTCATGCCCAGCATTAACAAGAGATGAGGATAGATAGCGAATGGAGAGGTTCTCCTCGTAGTCAGGTCCCACCAGCAAAACTCTCATTGATTCTCCCCCGGCAGACTCAATTTATTGACGGCGCTTGGCGCAGATAAACCAGCATGAGCTGATTTTCTGCTCCGGATGAAGCAGCGTCCGTGATGCGGATCACGTCTGGGTGTGATTCAAGGAATGAGAAGTTCGTACCGTTGAAGTTTCTATGCCGATGGTGTCTGGTTTTACTTCCACTTCTGCTCTCCGTCAAACTCCAAGTCTCGGCGTTTCCGTGGTTACCAGGAAGCCCTTGAGCAGATCAGAAGAAATTAAGAGAGAGTTTGCAATCAAAATTGCCAACGGCTGAGGATCGCTGCCCCCGTGGACTTAAAGTGGCTCACATTCCGGGTTACAACCATCATCCCATGGACGAGCATCGTGGCCGCAATGAGAGCATCGCGATTCGAGCGAGGATCCGAAACTAGACTGGCCGAAGGTCCAAGTCCTCAGTTCAGCTTTAGATGAAGGGTTTGGGCAAGTTTCCGCTGCTGCTGGTCAAAGCTGTAAATGTAATCGGCACCCAGCTCCAGGGCCGCGGCCACATGCAACACGTCGGCTGTGCGCGTACCCAGCTTGGCTGTGGTCTGACGAGAGAGTTGGTGGGCTCGTTCAAAGACGTGGTCTGTCAGTCCGCGCAGCTGGAAGACGCCATCGCGCAAATCCTTCTCGAAATCAGCCAAGGAAGAGTGGGCTTGAGCAACCGTGACCTCTTTCCGGAATATGCGCAATCCCAACGCGTTGACGACTTCGAGTTCACCCAAGGTGGTTACGAAACAGTCTCCCGTAGAGGCATGTATGGCCTGCGCCGCAGAGGCCGAGTTGGCGTCCAGGCTGTACAAAGATACCAGGAAGCTGGTGTCGGCGTAGATTTTCAATAACGGCTCCGATCCTCAGACACCAGTTCTGCGCCGCTGACCTTCAATACGTTTTGGCCATAAATGGAGCGCAGCCGAGCCAGGAAATCCGGCACTTCCGCCCGGCTTTGCGACGGCTCCGGGATCAAGCGGGCGATAACGCGTCGGCGCTTGGTGATTTGAATCTCTTCACCTTGGTGCAAAAGGCGTTCTATTTTCTTGAAACTGTAGCGGAGGTCCCTAACCGAGGCTTTCTTCATGTGATACATCGTAGCATCACAAGATAGGTTTTGCAATTCACCTGACTTCACAGCAATCCGACAACTTAGAACGGGATCAATCCAGCTTGGATGATCGTGATACGAGGAGCCCCCCTTTCGCGCTTGCTCATTGATGCACGCGATCTTCTGTCTATCAAATACACGGAGGCACGGAGACGCACAGAGAAAAGCAGAACCATTGAAACGCAGCGCGATGAAGCCGGAACCTATCGCCGCAGATCGTCGCAGATGGTCGCAGATCAAAATCAATTTGGCCGCGAACAAACGCGAAATGGACGCGAATTCTAACGGAGCTAAAAGAAATGAAGGTTTTCCACAATTTGAGTGGTTTTTCCGATTGCCGGGTTCGCCTTTTTTTCGCAATAATGCAAGACAGGCACTTCTGCTGACTCATTGTGGCAAAGACCCTCACCCTCAATCCGAAACAACAACAGGCCATCGAGCACATCCACGGGCCCATGCTGGTGCTGGCGGGCGCGGGAACGGGGAAGACCTTAGTGCTGGTGGAGAGAATTGCCTGGCTCATTGAGAACCAACACGCGCTGCCGGAAGAGATTCTGGCCATTACGTTCACGGACAACGCGGCCAAGGAGATGAAGGCGCGGGTGGAGAAGCGGTTGGGGCGCAGGACTGCCATCGCCGCGGCGACGTTTAACGCTTACTGCCAGGGAATCCTGAAGCGCAACGGCAAAGACTTTCACGTGCTGATTCCGGAAGATGTGCATGTGTTCCTGCGGCAGAGAATTGGCCAACTGGAGTTGGAGAGATTCATCAAGCCTGCCGACGTAGGCGAGTTTCTTTACGACCTGCGGAACTTCTTTGACCGCTGCCATGAGGAATTGGTCGGGCCGGAAGAATTTCAGGGCTATATCGATTCGCTGACGCCGGGGCCGAATCTGCCGCGCAACTGCCGTTCCAAAGACGTGGAGAAGGTGGGAGCAGCGGAGATTCTCAATCGCTGGCGCGAAATTGCGCGCGTCTACACCAACGCCATGCGCCTTCTGCAGGAAGAGAACCTGGGCACTTTTGGCATGCAGATCAGCACGGCTGTCCGGCTGCTGAAGGCGGATGCGGGACTGCTGGGGCGGGAGCGGAAGCGCGCCCGCTTTATCCTGGTGGATGAATTTCAGGATTGCAACTCCAGCAACATCAAGCTCACGGAGCTTCTGGGGGGCGAGGAGAAGAACATTTTTGCCGTGGGCGATCCCGACCAGGCCATCTACCGTTTCCGCGGGGCTTCCAGCGCAGCCTTTGAGGATTTTCAAAACAGGTTTCCGCAGATCAAAGGCTTGACCCTGGATGAAAACCAGCGCTCACGCGGGAATATCCTGCGGGTTGCCTTTGCCGCCATTGACCAAAACCCGGCCGTTTCCTCGCCGGCCTTGCCCATCAAGTTCAGTCGCGTTCCGCTGCAGTCAGGCCGGGACTTGCGCGACCAGCAATCCGGGCGGCTGGTTTTCGATGAACCGGTAGACGTGGCGATCAGCGGCTCAGACGGCCAGGAAGGCGCGGACATTGCAGAAGAGATACTAGAAATCCGACGCAGCCAAAGTTTGGGCGAACCATATTCCATGGCGGTGCTCTATCGCTCGCACGCGAACCGGGAAAAACTCATGGAAGAGCTGGCCGCACGGGAAATTCCTTTCATCGTGAAGGCGATGGATGTGCTGGATGCGGCCGTAGTTCGCGATCTGCTGGCGGCGGCCCGCGCTGTGGCCAATGACGGCGATGCCGAGAGCCTGTTTCGGCTGTGCGCCCTGCCTCAATTCACCATGGAGCCGGAAGAGTTGCGCGACAAGCTCTCCGGCGCGGCCAGCAAGAGCACCTTCAGAAGCGTTTTGAGCACCCTGGAACAGGGCAGCCGAGTGCTGGACGCCGTGGCAGCCGCGCGGGACTGGATCGGTCAAGAGAAGATCGGCGTTGCGGCAATTTTTGATTATCTGGTCCGCCATTTCGACCTTCCACCGGATGACCTGGCGCTCAAGGCGCTGCTGCGCTTTGTGGGCGAATGGGAGCAGAAGCCCTATGTTAAGGACAAATCTCTGCCTGCGCTTTTACAGTATGTCGAATTGTTTGAAGAGGCCGGTGGTTTTGTTCCGTTGCTGACAGAAGAGGAGGTCCAGCAGGCGGCGAGCGATAACCCGGATGCGGTTCAGCTAATGACGGTCCACGGCGCGAAGGGGCTGGAGTTTTCCCATGTCTGGCTCCTGCGCGTGATCTCGCCATCGTTCCCCACCCAGTACCGCGAATCGCTGTTTGAATTTCCTGCCGGGTTGCGCAGCTCCGTCGCCACGGGTGATAACAAGCAAGTGAATGAGCAGGAGGAACGCCGGCTATTCTATGTGGCCATTACGCGCGCCCGCGATCGGCTCACGCTTTGTTCCCGTCCTGGACGCGGGCAGGATCCCACGCCTCCTGGGTTTCTGCGGCCACTGTTGCAGAGCAGGGCTTTGGGGCCAGTCTTGAGGAAACGCGCTGTCAAGTCCAGTAATGCTTCACTCGATCCTTTCGTTCAAGCCTCTGCCATGGGTTCCTGGATGCTTTTGCCAGCGGGGTTTTCTATCGCGGATCTGGCCCTGAGCGCCAATGCGGTGGAAACCTATTCTACCTGCCCGCTGAAATTTAAATTGAGGCGTGACTGGCAGATACCGGGAGACGCTTCCGCCGCCATGCAATTCGGCAATGCTGTGCACACGGTTTTGAAGTACTACTACGATCCTTCGCCTGGCGTGCCGGCCCTGAGCGCGGCGGATGCCATTGCGGCCTTCCAGCGTGAATTCGCGAAAGCGGTGGTTGAAGACCCGGTGCAGCGGCAATTGTATGAAGAGCAAGGGAACAAGCACCTGGAAATCATGCTGCGAGCGCGACCCCGCGGCTCCATGGATGTAATCGCCGCCGAAGCACGTTTCGATTTCAAGATGGGCAAACTGAAGATTATCGGGCGCATTGACCGCATGGACCGGCTTGAAGGCAACTGCGTTCGCGTGATTGACTACAAGACCGGCGCGCCGTGGGACCAGAAAGATGCGGATGACAGCCTGCAGCTCTCCATCTACGCCATGGGCGCGGCAGAGATGAAATACGCTCCACGAGAGCTGGTGCTGCTGAATGTTCGCGGCAATGAAGAGATCATTACCGGCCGCACGCCGGCGCAGTTGGAGCGGGCGCGACTCAAAATTGAGGAAGCGGCGGAGGGAATTGCCGCGCAGGAATTCGATCCGCGGCCGGGACTCCACTGCCGCTGGTGTGAGTTTGCCCGGCTGTGCCCGGCAACGGAGCAGCGCGTCCTGATTCCGCTGCAGGCGCTGGCGGCTGGAGTGAACGTATGAGCATCGTCCTGGCCGTTGCGATTGGGGTTGCAGCGGGATTGCTGGTCCTGGTTTTGTTACGCAGAAAGCCCGAGTCGGAAGACCCAGCGGTTGCGCAACTCCGGACGGATGTCCAGTCGCTCCGCGATAGCAGCGAGCGCTCCGTTCAGAGTATGGCGACGGCATTCTCCTCTCAGTTGCAGTTGGTTACCTCGCATGTGCAGCAGTCTTTGGCTGATGTGACCTCGCAGCTTGGCGGCCGCCTGGACGCGATTAACCAGCAGGTAACGGAGCAGGTGAACCAGAGCGCCAACCTCATGAGCGCCAGCAGCCATGCGGTGACTGAGCGCATCGCCTCGGTACACACCACCTTTGCTGGGCTGCAAAAGCAAGTGGGAGAGATGACCGAACAGGCGCGGCAGCTTTCGGACCTTTCCAAGTCGGTCACCGCCATTGAGTATGTCTTGCGCTCTCCGAAAATGCGCGGCAACTTTGGGGAAGAGCAGCTTGAGACACTACTGGGGCTGGTTTTCGCCAGGCAGCAGTTTGTCCTGCAACACCGCTTTGCATCGGGCGAGATTGCGGACGCGCTGCTTCTTCTGCCGCCGGGCAATGTCGTAGTGGATTCCAAGTTCCCCCTGGAGAACTTCCGCCGTATCGCAGAGGCGGCCACCGAGGAGGAAAAAAAATCCCGGCGGCGAGATTTTCTGCGCGACGTTCACAGACGGGTGGATGAAATCGCCACGCGCTATATCCGCCCCGCGGAGGGCACGCTGCCTTTTGCCTTAATGTATGTGCCCGCTGAGAACGTGTATTACGAAACTATCATCCGCGATGATGATGGTGATGATCTGTACCGCTACTGCCTGAAGAAGCGGGTGGTGCCCGTTTCCCCAAACTCCTTTTATGCTTACCTGCAAACAATCATGGTGGGAGTGAAGGGCCTGCAAGTGGGCCAGCGCGCGGACGCAATAGTGCGGGAGATCGAGTCCTTGCGCATTGAGCTCGGGAAATTCAGCAAGGCCTATGAGACCGTGGTGCAACACATCCGCAATGCCAGCAGCAAGCTAGAAGACGGAACTAAGCTCCTGAACAAAGTCGAGTTGCGAGTCGAGAGCCTGGCCGGCAACGGAGTAGAACAGGCTGAACTGTTTGCTGAAGAGAGGAAACCACTGAGGAATCCCGTGATCAGTTGACCGGGCGACCTCGTGATCGGTTCGCGGCCCCGCCTCATTCGTGCGACATGCGCTTTCTATCCCGATCCTTACCGCACCAGTGTCACGGACTCGTACCACCTTCAGGGCGCACCCGGATCGCAGGATGCCTGGGCATTCGCCCTGGAGTTGCCTTTAAGGGAGGAGGGCTCCGTCCCGTCGGTCCGGATGAACTACTCACAAAAAACTAAGGGGGCCGCTCTTGCGACCCCCTTTTGTTTTTGCTTGTAAAGAGCGTTACTTCTTTTTCTTGCTGCCGCCCTTTTTCGAACCACCTTTTTTCTTTGCTGCCATGTTTTCTATTCTCCCTTTTCCATTTTTCATGGATATGCGGTCGTATTTAAAAAAAAACCGCAGATGATGAATGTATAGAGATATTGAAAATTGAAGTCAAGAAAAAAATGGAAGGCATCCTGGACGGCAGCAGCTCTGGTGGAACGTGATGCGGGTACCGGAGGATTCAGAACATTCCGCTTTTGCTCAGGAAGTAGGATGCAACTCCCGCCAAACCGTCTTGCCATGCATGCGCAATCATTCCGGGCCGCAGACTCTTTCTCCACAGCGCGAGCATTCCGAAGAGTGCGCCGAAGACGAAGATGCGAAACATGTTCCGGGTACCTTCGTAACCGTGGCCTCCGCCAAAAATCAATGCAGAAGCAATCAATCCCACATAAACGTTGCCGGTGAGGAGGCCGATTTGCTGCTGGAGATAACCGCGGAAAATGATCTCCTCCACAAACCCGGCAATGATACTGAGCGAGACCCAGATGGTGAGTTCCAGGCCATTTTGGGGAATGAGGCCTCCGAGGCGTTGTTTCATCTCATTCACCTGTGCGGCGCTTGCCTGTCCGAGGAGGTAGGCAAGTCCAAGCAGAATCGCAGCCGACACTATCCAAAAGCCCACGGCAATGCCCAGGTCAATGAGAAAATCTTCGGGCGAATTCCATTTGCCGCCAATCAAATCACGCAATCCGCGCTTCTTCAACCAGAGGCCGGCCGCTACCAGAAGAAGCAGGAACAACTCAAAACCAATGGTGAACAAATAGTTTGCGGTTCGTGGTCCGGAGTCGGCCACGCCGCTCTTGCGATGAGCCGTCATGTACGAGGCGGTGAAATAGGAGTTCCCCAGCATGATGGCGACGACCAATACCGTGTGCCAGATGGGCGCGAGCAGCTTTCTCCCGGATGGCACAACGGGAGCAGTGGGGACTTCCGGCGGAGTGATCGGTTCAGGCTCAGTTTGCATCGGCGAATGGTCTCGCCTCATCTTATAATGAAAGGTTTGGAATGGCACAAAGGAGTGGTTATGGAAGACGTGGTCATCATCAGCGGAGTGCGTACTCCGATTGGAAAATTTCAGGGGTCTCTGGAGAGTTTGTCTGCTCCACAGCTTGGCTCTATCGCCGTCCGCGAAGCCGTGAAGCGGTCCAAGGTCAGCCCCGAGCAGGTGGATGAGTGCATCATGGGGCTGGTTGTCGCCGCCGGTCTAGGACAGAATCCGGCGCGTCAGGCGGCATTGAATGGCGGCCTTCCTCCGACTGTGGGCGCAATGACCATCAACAAAGTCTGCGGTTCCGGATTAAAGGCGGTTGCGCTGGCAGCGCAGGCCATCCAGACCGGCAATGCGGAAATTGTTGTAGCCGGCGGGATGGAGTCCATGACCAATGCTCCTTACCTGTTGCCGCAGGCGCGCAAAGGATACCGGCTGGGCAACTCGCAGATTATCGACTCAGTGGTGAGTGATGGATTGTGGGACATCTACAACAACTACCACATGGGCATGACGGGCGAAAATGTTGCGGACAAATACAAGGTCACGCGCGAACAGCAGGATGAATATGCAGCCAACTCGCACCGCAAGGCCGTCCAGGCATGGAAGGAGTGCCGATTCAAGAGCCAGATTGTTCCGGTGGAGCTTCCGGCAAAAAAGAAGGGCGAGCCGCCGATTCTGTTCGATAAGGATGAAGGGCCGCGCGAGGACACTTCTGCTGAACTGCTGCGCAGCCTCAAGCCGGTGTTCAAGAAAGATGGCACGGTGACTGCCGGGAATGCTTCCACGATGAACGATGGCGGCGCTGCGGTGGTTGTGACCTCACGGCAGAAAGCCAAGGAGTTGGGAGCGGAGCCAATGGTGCGCATTGTGGCGCAGGCAACCAGCGGCATTGATCCGCAATGGGTGATGATGGCGCCGGTGGAGGGCATCCGCAAAATCTGGGCCAAGACGGGATGGAAGGCCAACGATGTTGATCTCTATGAAATCAACGAGGCATTCGCGGTGCAGTCGGTGGCGGTGATCAAGGAGTTAGGCCTCGATCCCGAGAGAGTGAACGTGAATGGTGGCGCTGTAGCTTTAGGACATCCGATCGGCGCGAGCGGCACCCGCATCCTGGTTACCCTGATGTATGAATTGATCCGCCGAAACGGCAAACGGGGAATTGCGGCGCTTTGCCTTGGCGGGGGGAATTCGGTGGCTATGGCGGTAGAACGGGTTTAGGACCGAGACAGAATTCATCACACCTTTGAGTTCTTCTTGACTGTAGGGTTCCCTCGCTTCGCTCGGGATAAACTCAAAATCTGCAGAATTCCGTCTTTGTTCTCTGAGGGCAAATCCATCAGCGCGGATTTAACCAGCGCGCTGTAGACATTGAGCGCGCCCGGCACCCGCTGCAACTCTTGCAGATGACGGCGCACGGTGTTGAGATCGCCACGCTTGATTGGCCCGCTGAAGGCCGCAGATGGGCCTCGCTGCACATAGTTGACGATGGTCTGCAATAGGATACGGGTCATGGTTTTGGCGACCTGTTTGTGAGAAAGACCCGCCGCTTTTCCCACACGCTCCGCCGTGACCAGAGTGGCCAGGATCATGGGTGACGAAAATGAGCCCAGCGCGTGATATAGAACCTTGGCTTCCTTCCTGATTGCAAAGACCTCGGCTTTAAGGGCTTTCACAATTCTCTTGGCGGTTGCGACCGCCAGCCGGTGGCCTTCCACGGCAAAGGGAACTTTTTCCATCTCCGGCGTGGTTCCGGGCACGAAGGTCATCATGGGATGCAGGGAAGCGGTATAGGCTCCGGCGCGGTGGAGGGGTGTAAGAACATCACTGGTCAGCGCGCCGCTCGAGTGCAGGACAATCCTGCCTTGCCAGCCTTTCTTCCGCGCGAGAGCGCGGGCGGTTTGCGCCAAGGCGTCGTCTGTATGGCAGAGCCAGATGATATCGGATACCGGCTGCAAGTCTTCCAGCGCGACTACCCTGGCGTCCAGTTTTCCCGCCAAGGCGGCTGCGCGGCGCTTCGACTTGGGGAATGAGCGGCTGACCACAGCGTCAATTCCGTAGCCCGCTGCTTTTAGCGCAGGTCCCAGAGCGGAGGCCAAGTTTCCCGCGCCAACCAAGGTGATACTGGATTCGCGTTTCGGGGTTCTTGCCACGGCGGGAGGATAGCAGAAATCACCAGATCGGGTGATCTAAACAACCCGTCGTATCGTGATTCTAGATCTGATGATGGTTTCGCATAGGTATCATTTTGGCTAAATACTGAGTGCCGGGCGTCTAGTCGTCAAGTGTATATTGTTCGCATGCCTGCTCGTGCAAAGCTTGCCCGCGTCGTGTCGTCGAAAACTGTTTTTCAGGGCCGCGTCTTCAGCGTGGTTTCTGACCAGGTGGAAGAGCCCGAGGGGGTGAAGGTACAGCGGGAAATCATTCGTCATCCGGGTTCGGTTGTGGTGATGGCAGTCGATGATTCGGGCCGCACTCCGCTTCTGCTGCTGGAGCGCCAGTACCGCTACGCAGCCGATGCCCGTTTGTGGGAACTGCCCGCCGGACGCATTGATCCCGGCGAAAATCAGCTGTCTGCGGCCAGGAGGGAGTTGCTGGAAGAGACAGGCTTTACCGCACGCAAGTGGCAGCGAGCGTTGAGCCTCTTTCCCAGCCCCGGTTTCCTGGATGAGGTGATGCATATCTTTCTGGCGCGCGGCCTCCAGAGCGGGACAGCCCAGCCGGAAGATGACGAGCGCATTCAAGCACGATTTTTTCCTCTCGAGCAGGTGGCGAGGATGGCTCTGTCAGGCAAGATTCCTGATGGCAAGACTCTGGCTGCGCTCTTCTGGCTGGAGAAAAAGCTCCTACGAAAGGCCTGAAGAAAGCTTCTGTTTGTATTGAGTTGCAGATAGCTGTGGCGCACTGTTTTTTAGGTGTTCTGATGTTTATTAAGCTATTTATCAAGTGTTTATCAAGTTGACAATAGTCATGAATAGCAGGAAAATAGATACAAAGCCAGACGAGCGGGTACGACGACGCATAGAGATGGCGGTAGTATTACCTATTACCTCCGGCATCCTGCGTCCCTCCCTCAAGCAGTGGCAAAATCCCAGAGAACGTGAGAAAGAGAGCTAGCGCGCAGTCTGACTGATGTGCCTGGCCCCGTGGAGCAAGAAACGTGCGAATAAAAGGTAAAGTGAAATGGTTTAACAACGCAAAGGGTTTCGGTTTTATCGGCCGCGATGACGGGCCCGATGTGTTCGTCCACTACAGCGCCATCCAAACCGAGGGTTATAAGAGCCTCCAGGAAGGCGATGACGTAGAGTTTGAAATTGTTCAAGGGCAGAAGGGCCCGCAGGCTGAGAACGTAACTAAGCCGCAACCGTCATCAGCGTAAGAGCAATTGACAATTAGTAGTTAGCAATTAATCCCTCCAGGATTCTGGTTTGGCCAGGGCTGTGGTCGCCTGAAGCTTTCTCCACCAGCCCAGGACTGCCCGGACCTTTGCGGGTTTTTGTGCGGATGCGAGGTTCTTGTCGGCTGGGGGCTGACAATTGCGATGTGCCACCGTTGCGGGGCTCAGAATCCTTGGTTGGAATGCGCGTTTTCCCAGTGTTGCACGCTGGGCGGCATTGGGCTGCGGCCTCCGGCGCTCCCTTGACTTTCCGATTCATGCAACCGCTCACCTCCGAGTGATGACCACTGCTTTTCTGCTGGTTGAGAATCAATCCCACCTACCCGCCCTGACTCGATTAAAATTTCCCTGTGCAACGGCCTGACAACAAGACTATCGCCAACATCTTCTATGAGACTGCCGACCTTATGGAGGTTCGCAACGATGATTCATTCCGCATACGCTCCTATCGACGCGCTGCTGAGGCGATTGAGGGGCTGGAAGCGCAGCTGGCTGCTATTTATGAAGATGAGAAGGCGTTGTTGGCCATTCAGGGAATCGGCAAGTCCATGGCGGCTCACATCCGGGAGATTTTTACTACCGGCAAGCTGACTCCGCATGAAGAATTGCTGCAAAAGTACCGCCCTTCCATGCTGGAACTGCTCAAGATCCAGGGGCTTGGCCCCAAGACCATTGCGCTGATCTGGGACGCATTTCAGGTATGTGATGTTGAGGGTGTGGCCAGGCTGGCGCAGGAGGGCAAGCTGCGCGCTCTGCCCCGCCTCAGCGAGAAGTCAGAACAGAAGATCCTCAAAGCCATTGAAAGCTACCGTCAGGTAACCGGACGGTTTCAACTGGATGTGGCCGATGAGGTCGCTAAAAAAATGTCTGAGCTGCTGCAAGGACTGCCGGGGGTGGAGAAGGTCACACCAGCCGGCTCATTGCGACGCGGGCGGGAGACGGTTGGCGATCTGGACCTCCTGATTACGGGAAAGTGCTGCACAAACGACGCGCAACGCAGCAACGTGCAGGAGGCAATCCTGGACTTTCCCGGCATCCTGGAGGTGCTGGCTAAGGGAGAAAACAAAGTCAGCTTCAAGTTGCGCACCGGGATGCAGGTTGATGTCCGGCTGCTTCCGCCGGAATCGTTTGGCGCGGCGCTGCAATACTTTACCGGGTCCAAGAACCATAACGTCTCTCTTCGCCAACGCGCACTGCGCATGGGATACACGCTTAACGAGTACGGCCTGGTTCGCATCGAGGGCAACAAGCGCGTGGCCGGCAAGACGGAAGATGAAATCTACAAGAAGCTAGGCCTGACCTTGATTCCGCCCGAACTAAGGGAGAATTCCGGAGAGCTGGAGGCCGCAGAAAAAGGGGATCTGCCCGAGCTGATCACGGAGGCCGATCTCCAGGGCGACGTTCACATGCATACAGTGGCCACGGACGGCCGCTGCACGATTGAGGAGATGGCCATGGCGGCGCGGGAGCGCGGCTACAAATACATGGCGATCACGGACCACTCCAAGAACCTGGCATTTGCCAACGGCCTGGATGACAAGCGCGCGGAAGAGCATATCAAGGCCATCCGCGAGGCAGCAAAGAAAATCCAGGGCATCACGATCTTCGCGGGAATCGAGGTGGACATTCTGGCCGAAGGCGAGCTCGACCTTTCCGATTCCGTGCTCGAGCAGATGGACGTTGTGATTGCCAGCATCCACTCGCATTTTCAGCAGGAGCAGCAACAGATGACCGAGCGGTTACTGCGCGCCATCAGCAATCCGAATGTTTCCTTGATCGGACATCCCACGGGCCGCGCCCTCCTGCGGCGCGAAGGCTATAGTTTTGATTGTGACAAAATCTTTGCCGCGGCCGCCCAGGCTGGCGTGGCGATGGAGCACAATGCTCATCCTGACCGGCTTGATCTCCGCGACCAGCACCTGCGTATGGCCAAAAGCCAAGGCGTGAAGTTTGTGATCAATACCGACTCGCACCATACCTCACACCTGGAAAAAATGCGTTTCGGGGTGCTGCAGCTTCGCCGCGCCTGGCTTACAAAGGAGAATGTGTTGAACACCCTGCCTACTGCAGAGTTCGCTAAAGTTATGCGGCGGGGGAGAGCAGTTTTGGCCACGCCGAAAGGGTAATCCCTAAACGCTATTAAATCTTCATTTTTCATGTCTCTAAGTGTAGAAAGACACTGGGCTATGGCCTTCAAAAGACAATAAGGACCTCTTGCTGCCCTTCGAGGTAAACTACAAAAGCAAAGCAGAAGTAGAGGAGCAGCTTTATGCCTGAAGACGCTAATCCGGGGCCATCCCAGACCCGGCCAGCTGCAGCGGACGCCGGCCATGTTCCCATGACCGAAGAGATGGACAGCGCGAAGTGGACGCTGCCTCCTATTGTTCCTATATTGATTGCATTGGTTGCGGTTGGGGCTGTGATCGCGGTGGTTGCTTTTACCAACCGCCAAACGCCTACGGCCACCGGAAACATATCCAAGGTGTTGTCCTCTGACCAGGAGAGCAACGTGCTTGTGGCCGTCCATTTGAATTTCCGCAATGAACAAGATAAACAATTGTGGATCAGGGAGATCACCTCTGAGGTGGAAGCTGCTGACGGGAAGAAATATACGGACAGCGCGGCCCCTGGCGTGGACCTTGACCGCTATTTACAAGGCGCCCCGGAGTTGGCGGAAGGGAGACTCGATCCGCTGAAGGCAGAGATGAAGATTCCCTCCCATGCAACCCAGGCGGGAATGGTGATCTTCGCCTATCCGGTAGCCAAGAAGGTCTTCGATGGGCGCAAGTCCTTCACCGTGCGGGTTAATTTCTATGATCACTCGCCTATGGTTTTGAAACAATAGCAACCAGCAATCAGTCCGCGGGCGGTCTCGCGATCCTTAAAAGCTGTCGTCGGCATGGAAACGAAGGCCCTCAAACCTCACCACTGATGGCGATGATTTAACTGATCTCCACTGATGGTGATGACGCAGCCAACTTTGACCCCGCCACGCGCACAAAACACAGAGCAGCGCGCTTTGGGTACCCTCGTGGCTGCGGTCTCACCTCTTTTTTTACCTCTTCGTTCCTTGACATTCAAGCAGGGCTGTGCAGAATGGGTAGCTGCAAAAATTCTACTGTGTGGCTGTTTTTTCTTTGTTAGTTAAGTCCGAACGAACGTTCATTTGATAAAAAGACGCTTTGCGCAACCATGCGAGAAACTTACAGCTTAATAACTGACTGCCAAAAACCGTTCCACGAAAATCAGCCAAAAGGAGAACGAATCTTATGACAGCGATAGCCAGGACATCGAGGACGACCTGGGCGCTCTTTCTGACGCTGTTGGCGGCCGTATTCGCGGCCAGCCTTCACGCGCAAACCTCAAGCGCCACACTTTCCGGCACCGTTCACGATACTTCCAACGCAGTCCTGCCCAAAGCAGTTGTGACCCTGACTAATTCGAGTACCGGCGTTTCCCGCAAGGTGAATGCCGACGATCAGGGGCGCTACAGCTTCAGCAACGTGGAGCCCGGCAGTTACGAGCTGCGGGTGCAACAGCCGGGATTCAGGGTGGTGGTGCAAAAAGATGTGGTACTGACCGTAGGCGGCTCCAGGGTACTGGACCTGACGATGCAGGTTGGGGCAGTGAGCGAATCGGTCCTGGTCACTACAGAGGCGCCGCTTATTGAGGTTGCCAGCCCTAACCTGAGCCGCGTGGTGGACGAGCGGGCGATCGACTCTCTTCCGATTCTGGGACGCAACTTCGTCGATTTTGCCGAACTCTCCAGCGGAGTCACGCCAGGGCGTGAGAATGTGGGCGGAGGAGCGTTCAAAGAACCCGATAGCGGCGTGGGCCAGGCTGCGGCTCCCCGGCTTTCCTTTGCGGGCCAACCCGAACTGGACACCATGATCCTGGTGGACGGCGCTCAGAACGTGCAAACCTTTACGGGCTTGCCACGGGTGACACCCTCCCAGGAAGCCGTCCAGGAATTTCGCATCCTGAACAGCACTTACTCAAGCGAATACGGCCGCGCGACGGGCGGCTTTGTGAACATCGTTACAAAGTCCGGCACAAATGAATATCACGGTTCCGGTTACTTTTTTGGCATGAACCAGGCGCTCAACGCGCCTTACCAGTTGAACCCGGCCGATCCGCGCCTGCAACAGAATCAGTTCGGCGCAACCCTGGGCGGGCCGGTGGCCACAGACAAGACTTTCTTCTTCATGAATTATGAAGGACAGCGCCGCGCGCAAACCAACCAGTATTCAACCGTGGTCCTCAACAACATTGCCGCGATCAATGCCAGCAAGGCCAGCCTGGGCCTGACGCCGGAGAACCTGGGCCTGCTACGCACCGGGGACTATGATGGATTCCTGGGCAAGCTGGACCAGCACTTCACCAGCAATAACACGCTTTCCATCCGTTACAACCTGCTGCACTCGGTGACGGACGGGTTCCTGGGCGGCAACGGCCGCGGATCACCGGCCCCTTCAACGGCAAGAAACAATACGGTCCTGGACCAGACCGTGGTGGCGAACGACACGCAGATATTCAGCACGAACCTGGTGAATGAAACGCGATTTTCCTTTGGACGGCGAAACTTCAATTTTCCCCCAGCGGCCAATGATCCCGATCTGGAGGTGCCGGACCTGTTGCTTACCGGCAAGAGCACCTCAGACGTGGATTTCTACCGGGAAAACACAGTAGAGATTGGAGACACCCTATCCTGGCAACACGGCGCGCACCAGTTCAAGTTTGGCCCGGATTTCAACTACTACGTTGACAGCTATCAGTGGGCACTGTTCTTCCCGGCGCGGGCGCTCTTCTCAAACTTCAGTTGTTTCCTGGGGCAAGAACCGGCGTGCGCCAACTCCTTTGGCGCGCCCGCCAATATTGCGCCTTTCAATAACGGGCTGCCGGTTCCGAACCAGTTCTGGCTGTCGGTTCAGCAGGGCGCTACCAGTTTTCCGGGCGTAACAGTAAATTCAGCGGGCGGGCGCAATATTTTCACGCAGGACATTCCTTCCGCCTTTCTGCCGCAGACCTTTAGCGGTATTAATCACGGGGCTTACGGCTTTTTCGCGCAGGACCAGTGGAGGCTGAACTCCAAGCTGAACCTCACCTACGGACTGCGCTACGACCTGGAAACCTATCCTTCGATGTACATCGTGCATGAACCGCACAATGGCTTCCAGCCGCGCCTGGGTTTTGCTTATTCGCCAACGAAGCGGACCGTGATTCGCGCCGGTTTTGGCCTATTCGATGGTTCGCTGGTCTCCAGCGTCGGCCAGAACCTTGTGACCGGGCAGTGGGACGGCGAAGGCACATTCCCGAACGCGGCGGCTCTGGCGCAGCAATTTGGTTATTCAGGCCTGGCGCCCCTGAACGGGCGGTTTCCAATCGCCATTCAGCCTCCGATCCTGGGGCTGACAACACCACAGGCTTCTCTACAAAACTTTGTTACAACGGGTCACGCGCCCTGCCTGCTTCCTTTGGGCGTCTTTCTTTCGCCTCCCGGTCCTCCCAACTTTGGCAATTGCCCTCCGGGCACGCCGCCGGTGGCTTTTCCAGCGTTTTCCATTGGCCCGGACAGCAACCTGGCGATTCCCTATACAGAGCAAGCCAGCCTGAAAATCTCGCAGGAGATAGGCAAGAACGTTGCGGTATCAGTAAGCTATCTTTACGTCCACGCGATCCATCAGGGCGCTATTTCCGGCAACTTGAATGCGCAGCAAATTGGCACGGTGGATGGGGGTAAGGCTTGCTTTGGTGTTGCCATTGTGGCTGGAGCCTGCCAGGAACCGACAAATGCAATCTTCCCGAACCTGGGAACGCTTTTCTACGTGGTAGATAGCGGCGGAATGAGTGTTTATAACGGCGGCACAGCGGAAATCGAGAAGCGATACAGTCACGGGTTCAGCCTGCATGGCAGCTATACGTACTCGCGGACGATTTCTAACTATGAGTCCGTTGCCAACCTGGCGGATATTCCGCAATCCACGAATCGAAACCTGGAACGCGCCGCTTCCCGGCAATCCATACCACAAAAATTCACCTTTGATCTGGTGAGCGCGGTGCCGCACACGGTTCCGCTGCTGCACGATTTCAAATTCAGCACACTGCTGGATGCTCAGAGTGGCGAATTTTTCAACGTTTTTGCCGGTCTCGACACAAATGGCGACACCAACACGCTCAACAACCGGCCGGGAACGCTCGGCCGAGACACGCTCAAGGGGCCCTCCATCTTTAGCTGGGACATGCGGGTGGCGCGCGGCGTCCATTTTAACGAGCGCTTTACCGGTGAATTTACCTTCGATTTCTTTAACGTTATCAACCGCGTGAATGTGTCCGACTTGAATACGGTTTGTGAGTGCGACCTCGCGGCTTCGGCTTTTAGCAAGTCGACGCTTTCCAGCACAATCGCGGCTCTGAATCCGTTGTTTGGCTTTAACACACCGCGGCAGACGCTGAATCCTTTCCAATTTCAGTATGGATTTAAAGTGCATTTCTGAGGGGGATAAAGCCTGGAGGCACGGAGATGCTGAGGCTGCACGGAGAGAGGCAAGAGAAGATCGAGTTGTTAGTACTTTAGTAATTAGCAAAACCAGACTCGAACCAAAGACCTGGAAACGCGGAGGGAACAGGGGACCCGATCGGTCACCCCCCATCGCCGCAAAACCGGCGCGCGATGGGGGCCACCGTGTTGTGTTCCCTTATTAAGTAAATGCCGAACCTGTATGGCGCCAGGCAGGTCTGTGCCGCTCCTTACGGGGCTCATCCGCATCTTCATTTGTTCCCAGATGCTTGCGGGTTGCCTAACCAATGCCGCCGCTTTGCGCCGCAGCGACTGAAGTATCCTTAAAGACTTCTTGACATTGAATCCGCTCTGTGCAGAAATTAGTGCTTACGAATGCCGCGATCCGGCATTTTTCAAAGCATTATGAATCGAACGGACGTTCGTTTTAAAAAATGCTTTTTTCCCCGGAGGAGTTTATGGCTTGTTTTCGGCTTATTGTATTCCTGGTTAGTTCCGCAGTCCTTTTGCTGGTGATACCGCAACCGGCCGTTTCGCAGGTATCCATCTCCCAGGCGCAATTGAACGGCACGGTGCACGACCAAAGCGGTGGCCTGGTGCAGAAGGCGACGATCACCTTGCGAGACGTGGATACCAATCGTGCCTATACCACCACTTCCAACACGTCCGGGTATTACATTCTGGCCAATTTGCCGCCGGGAAACTATGAGTTGACGGTCGAGTACACCGGATTTGCCAAGTACAAGCAGACGGGAATTTCGTTAACGGTGGGGCAGATGGCGACCATTGATATTCCATTGAAGGTTGCAACCACAGCCGAAGAGGTGACCGTCACCGCCGAAGCGCCGACCATTGAGCCGACCCGCACGGAGGTGAGCCAGGTGATTGCCAGTGAGCAGATCCAAAGTCTCCCCATCAGCGGACGATTGTTCACAGACTTTGCGCTGCTCAGCCCAGGAGTCACCACCGGTCGCATCAGCTTGCAATCCACGTTCACGGATCCCACAGTTACCCGCATTTCTTTTGGCGGGCAGCGCGATTTGAACAATAGCGTCACGGTAGATGGAGCAGACAACATCAACACGGCCACCGGATCGCAGCGGGCCACGCCATCGCAGGAAGCGGTGAGCGAGTTTCGGGTGGTGAACAACAGCTTCGGCGCAGAGTATGGCAGGGCGCTGGGCGGCATTGTGAACATTGTCACCAAGTCCGGGACCAATGATTTTCACGGTTCGATCTATGACTATCTTCAGAACAATGCGGTGGATGCCAAGTCAATCCTGACTCTCCCCGGATTCGATACTCTGCGGCAGAACCAGTTTGGCGCGACCCTGGGCGGGCCGCTCAAGAAGGACAAGACTTTCTTTTTCCTCAATTATGAGGGGCAGCGGCGCGGGCAATCGCCCACGTATCCCGGTGTGCTGGTGAGCAACCTGCCGGCCATTAATGCGGTCAAGGCCAGTTATGGCCTTGCTCCTGAGAACCTGAACGTGCTTACCACAGCGGACGTAGACAATGGCTTTGTCAAACTCGATCATGAGATCAATGAAAAGAACCGGATTTCCGCGCGTTATTCCATCCAGAAGGCGACCAATCTCAACATGCTGGTAGGGCAGACCCTGGACGGAGGCGGCATCGGCGCGCCCAGCAGCGGGCGCAACGGCCTGCTGCGCGACCAAGCCATTGTAGGCAGCTGGACATCCACGATCAGCACCAGCAAGGTAAATGATGTGCTGCTGCAATGGGCGCAGCGCAACTATGGTTTTCCCGGTGACACCAGCCAGCCTAACCTGGATGTGCCGAACGTGTTGCTGTTCGGCCACAACTTTGGCGCATTCGACCGTTATGACGAAAAACGCACGCAATTCACAGATACGTTTTCCATGACCCAGGGAAAGCATTTCATGAAGTTTGGATTCGATACCAACTACATCCAGAACTTCGTGATCAATCCCGGCTTTACTCCGGCGCGCGTCATCTTCCCCAGTGTGGGTGATTTCCTGGCTTCAGGCAAAGGAGGGTGGGGCAGCAATCCTTGTCCTCCACCCCTGGTGGGCCTGGTGGCGCCGTGTATTGCGGCCTTCTTCTGGGGAGCGCCGATCGGTCCGGGACCTTTCAATCCCAATGCGGCTTCGCCTTCACTGCCGACTACATGGCAGAATGCCTTCCAGCCTTCTCTGGTCGGCGACTTTTCTTTCCATCTCAACCACAGCTATTACGGCTTGTTTGCCCAGGACCAGTGGCACCTGACACCCAAACTTACCGTGAATTACGGGTTGCGCTACGACCTGGAGACCGGACTGGGATTCTTTATCAATCCTTACCACAAAGAGTTCCAGCCGAGAGTGGGGCTGGCGTACGCGCCGGATTCCAAGACGGTGATCCGGGCGGGCTACGGCATCTTTGACGATAAGTACAATCTCACGTTCTTCTTTGTGCCTTCACAGCAGAGGCCGCCGGTGATTCCCGGCCTGCCGACGAATAACAACCAGACCACGGGTCAGTGGATACTGAACAGCATGTTCTTGCCCACGCCCTGCGTGCTGGCCGGCTGTCCCACTCCTCCTCCCGGCGCGCCGTTGCCGCCAGGAACGGTGCCGCCACCGCTGCTGACCTCAGCCTTTGAGAACCTCATCAACAACGGCTCTTTCCCGAACAATTCACTGTTCGTACAAGGCGGAACGATGGTGGACCGGAACCTGAAACCACCCTATTCGGAGCAGGCGAGCCTGGAAATTGACCGCCAGATTGGCAAGGGGCTGACGATTGATATCGGGTACCTGTTTGTTGCCGGCCATCATCTCGTCCGGCCCATTGACCTCAATGTTGGTCCGCCGGTAGGCGTGGAGACCGGAACCGGCAAACTCATCTACAACTTTGCCATCAACGATCCTAATATTCCGGCGCCTCCGGCTGGATCGCCGGGGACCAACGGAATTTTCTACTTCACCGACTCCAGCGGAAACTCCGTGTATCACGGCGGGACACTTCAGGTGATTGAGAGGGCGGGCAAGTACTTTACGTTGAATGCCAACTACACTCTCTCGCATACGCTGGACGATGGGACGTTCGTCACCTTTGTGAGCACACCGCAGTCCAATGCGGCCAGGAACCTGGAACGTGCCAATTCCAACCAGGACGCGCGGCATCGTTTTGTAGCGAACTTTGTGGCGGACGCGCCCCAGCAATGGAAGCTGCTACGCAACTTTGAGTTGAGCAGCATTGTGACGATGCAATCGGCGCGGCCGTTTACCTTGTTTGTGGGCTTTGACGCCAACAATGATGGCAACCCGGTCACGGACCGCGTGGGCAACTCGCCGCGCAATTCCTACCGGGGCGACATGCTGCAGACGGTGGACATGCGTCTCTCTCGCGCGATTCACCTGGGTGAGCACCGGCAATTGAACTTGTCCGTGGATGCATTCAATCTGTTTAACCGGCCCAATGTGGATGAGGTGTTCTCCGTGTATGGAGCGCCCGACTTCGTCGGGCCAGTACCGCAGCATTTCGGAGATGGCATCAGCGGACCCAGCGGGCAGGTGGGCGCGCCCCGGACCGCATTCAACCCGCGGCAACTGCAGTTTGCGGCTAAGTTTATGTTCTGATTTGGGGAAGAGACGCAGCTAGGCTGCGTCTCTTTCCTCGCTACGCTTCGGGATAAACTACAAAACAAGAGCTCAGGCCAGACTAAAGATCGAGTACGATCCACACTGGAGCATGGTCGTTCGCGTTTGCTTCGCCACGGACCCATCGGTCTACACCGCCATCTACGAGCCGGTCTGACATCTTTGGAGAGAGCAGGAAGTGATCGAGTCGCATGCCTTTGTCCTTGGGCCACCGTTCATATTTGTAATCCCAGAAGGTCCAGAGCGACCCTTCCGGACGCACCTTGCGCATCGCGTCGGTCCAGCCTTGAGCCAGCAAACGCGCAAAGGCCTGGCGGCTTGCGGGTTGGATCAGCGCGTTGTTGTCCAACGACCGAGTGGGGTAGATGTCATGCGGCGCGGGCACGACGTTGTAGTCACCGGCCAACACCACGGGTGCGCCAGTCGCCATGAGTTCGGCGGCATGAGCAATCAGGCGCTCAAACCAGGCCAGCTTGTAGTTGAATTTCGGGCCAGGCTGCGGATTCCCATTGGGGAGGTAGATGGAAGTGATCAGGAATCCATGAACAGCCGCCTCGATGTAGCGGGCCTGGCGATCTTCAGGATTGCCCGGTAAGCTTGCGCGCGTCAGCACAGGAGCATGATTTCGCGCGAGAATGGCCACGCCGTTCCAGGAACGCTCCCCTTGCCAGACAGCTTCGTACCCGAGAGTTCGAAGGGCATCCACGGGAAACGTTCCCTGCTCCGCCTTGAGCTCCTGGAGACTGACTACGTCCGGCTCAGCTTTGGCCAACCAGGCCAGAAGGTTGTCCAGCCGCTTGTTGATGTCGTTAATGTTGAAGGTGGCGACTTTCACCAGGTTCCTCTCTGCCGTTGTACTATATTCGCAAGTTACGCTAGGCTAGGGGGTCGGGTATATACTCTCCTCCTGTATTTTCTTTTGAGTTGTTTTATGAATCTGGAGGAACCACTATGCCCCAAGGAACCTTCGTCGCGGAGAGAGAATGGGCCAGATCCCTGGCAAGACACGTAGCCAACCAACTGCCGGAGGCAATACGTCAACTGCCTGACGTACAGTTGACCCCCGCCCAGGTTGAGCAGCTACGCAGAGTATTTGAGAATACGCTGATCACCAACATGGGTTGCGAACTGCCGCCCACCTAACTTGGAATGAAAGTTTGCCTTATCAGTGCGCCCACGGCCAACCAGTTCGATGGCCGTGCCGTGGGCGAAATGGAGGCGGCTCGCATTATGGGCGAGCTTGCTCCTGTTGGCATCCTAAGCCTTGCCGCCGTGCTGGAAGCCAAGGGTCTGCAGCCGGAAGTTGTGGACTTGAATCGCGTTTACTACAGTTGGCTGCAGGATTCGAAGCAGGGTAACCCTGATTTTTGCAGTTTTGCTGGAGCTTACTTTGCCGGCCGCGATTTTGACTTCTTTGGTTTCAGCACGGTTTGTAGCAGCTATCCGCTGACGCTGCGCATTGCGGCTCATGTCAAGCGAGCCCATCGCAAATCAATGGTCGCGCTGGGTGGCCCACAGGCGTCTGTTGTGGATGTCTCCACCTTGCGCGCCTTTCCGTTCATTGACCTCGTAGTGCGCGGTGAAGCAGAGCAGACACTTCCTGACCTGGTGGATGCGCTGGCCGGGCACAGATCACTCGCAGAAATCCCGGGCGTCACGTTTCGCAGGGATGAAGATGGAGAGATCGTGCGCAACCCGGATGCGCCCCTGATCCTGGATCTGGATGCGCTGCCCTTTCCCGCGTTTCATCTCTTTCCGGACATTCGTTTCTGCCATCACTTTCCGCTGGAACTGGGACGCGGCTGCCCTTTTGCCTGCACGTTTTGTTCGACCAACGATTTCTTCCGACGGCGTTTCCGGTTGAAGAGTCCGGCGCAGATGATTGCCGAGATGCGCAGGGTCAGGCAGACGTACGGCATCAGCTCGTTTGAGTTGGTGCACGACATGTTCACGGTGGACCGCAAACGGGTGGTGGCATTTTGTGAAGCCCTGCTGGAGAGCAAGGAAGAGTTCATCTGGGGCTGCAGCGCGCGCACGGACTGCGTTGACGAAGAGTTGATTGCGCTCATGGCCCGCGCAGGCTGCCGCGGTATTTTCTTTGGCATTGAGACCGGTTCGGCGCGAATGCAGGAGATCATTGACAAGCGCCTGGAATTGAACGATTCGGCGGAGCGGGTGAACTCCTGCGACAAGTTCAAGATCAAGACGGCAGTCTCATTGATGGCCGGCTTTCCAGACGAAACGATGAACGACCTGCGGGATACGGCAGCGTTCTTTGTGGATTCACTGCGTTATGACCACGCTGATCCGCAGCTCAGCATCCTGGCTCCGCTGGCGGATACACCTATTCAGAAGCAGCACAAAGGTTCGCTGATCCTGAATGACGATGTTGCCGATATGTCTTATCGCGGATGGCACCAGGAGCCAGAAGATCATGCGATGATTGCTGGGCATCCGGAAATCTTTTCCAGCTTTTACTCTGTTCCCTTGCCTTTTGTGGAGCGCGAATTCCTCAAGGAGTTACGCGACTTTCTCCTGAGTGGCATGAGGACATTTCGACGGCTTCTGGTGGGACTGCACCAGGACAGCGGTAACGTGGTGGACGTGTTTCAACAATGGCAGGAATGGCGGAGCAAGAGCGGAGTACATTTTTCCAACGGCGACCGCACCGCCTACTACGCCCAAGGCGGCTTTACCGCAGACTTTCTCCGATTTGTGCGGCTGCAGTACATCCCGGCCGTGAGCAGGGCGACTCCGGCGATTACCGCGCTGGTGGAATACGAAGCGGCTTTAACTGGCGGCGATGATGAACGGGACGAGATCCACCATCAAGAGCCAGTCTCCGATGACATGGAAGAGCTGCTTTCTCCGGAGAGCCGTCCGCGTTTGCTTCCGGGGGTGAATGTCATCAAGGTTCCGGCTGATTATCAGGAGATTGTCCGGCGACTGCGGCAGAGAAGCCCGTTGCATGACATACCGGAGCAGACGGTAAAGCTGGCAGTTCGCAGGACTTGGGCGGGGCCGGCGGAGGTTCGCCAGTTGAGTCCGCTCTCGGCGGAATTGCTGGGTATGTGTGAAGAAGGCTTGACAGTACAAGAAATCGCTGGCGAATTCCTGCTACGCAAAATAGACATTCCAGGCGTTCCGTCAGAGAGGGCATGTTTAGCGGGGATTGAGATACTGCGCCAGCAGCGGCTTATAGGCCTGGCCGGATCCAGGTTATAGGTGACAGGTTACAAGTAGTAGCAAAGCAACGGCAACAGCAAGAGCCAAACCCCTTTACCACACGTGCATTCTGCTTCAAGGCATGTGCCCTGAGGGCATTCGCTATGAAGCAGGGTTCCCTCGCTGCGCTCGAGATAAACTACAAAGCTCAGACCAAAGCGTCTGATCAACGCTTCTTCTTCGTCGGCTTGGGCTTCAGGGTCTTTGCGTACTCATAGCTGAGCCCAAGATATTTCTGCAGTTCTTTTGTCTTCTTTAGCAACCCGTCGGGCACGGCGACGTATTCCTTCATCACGGCGCCGTAGGCTTCAAATAGTGTGGTCTTGTATTTCTTCAGGAATTGTTCGCGCTCATCCTGCGGGAGCCTGAGGGCCATTCTGCCCTCCGGGCTTAGCAGCAGGGAAAACATGTTGCCGTTGAGGGAGGTGTAAGGATTGTCAGCGCCCTTCCTTTCGATCTCCGGATAGGCGGCGAGGAGCTTTTCATACAGCGCTACTTTAGCGGCGGGAATTGGACTCTTCTTCTTGGCAGCCATGACGCCCCCTCCCGATGAGAAAGTGAATTTACCCTACGATTGAAGCGGGTTCAATGGTTATTTTTCAACGTCTTATAGGCGCTCCCGTTTAAAGGCCCTCCACGTCACTTTTTCAATTCGCGCTTGGAATTCCCCAGCTTGACAAATCCTTTCGCCATTTTGTGATGGGTAGGCCGATGATATTCTTCCGATGGGTTTTGATCGCTTGAACTACGGTGGAGGAATCAAATGTACAGAACGACGCGTCGGGATGCTCTCAAGCTTGGAACCAGCGTGGCGGTTTCGGCTTCGGCGAATCCGTTGTTGGCGGCGCCAGTTGACGGATCCAGCGGCGGTGCTGCGGGGAATCCTCGGGTTGCTTCAGGAGACGTGCAATCCAGTTCCGCGGACGAGATTTGCTTCATGCGGGCGGTAGACATTATGGACTCGATTCGCCGGAAGAAGTTCTCGGCGCGCGAGGTAATGCAGGCGCACCTGACGCAGATCAAGCGGGTGAATGCCAAGGTCAACGCGATTGTTACTTTGGTTCCGGAAGAGCAGTTGATGGCGCAGGCCGCGGCGGCAGATGAGGCACTGGCCAAAGGCAAGTGGTTAGGCCCGCTGCACGGCTTGCCGGTTGCGGTGAAAGACCTGCACGAAACCGACGGCATTCGCACCACTTTTGGCTCTCCGCTGTACAAAGACTTTGTGCCGGACTTTGATTGCCGGGTGGTCCAGCGCGAGAAAGAAGCGGGAGCGATCATCATTGGCAAGACCAATGTCCCCGAGTTCGGCTTGGGCTCGCAAACGTTTAACCAGGTGTTTGGTCCCACGCGCAACCCTTACGATCTGACGAAGACCTGCGGCGGAAGTACGGGGGGCGGGGCGGTGGCACTGGCTTGTGGCATGGTCCCCCTGGCCGATGGCAGCGATATGGGCGGCTCGCTCCGGAACCCTCCTGGTTTCTGCAATGTTGTTGGCATTCGCCCGTCGCCGGGACGCGTTCCCAATGTGCCCGCGCAGCTAGGCTGGTTTACGCTGTCGGTTCCGGGGCCGGTGGCGCGCAATGTCACTGACTGCGCTTTTTTCCTAAGCGTGCTCGCCGGCTTTGATCACCACTCGCCAATCTCCATTGACCAGCCGGGCGCTCAGTTCGCGCAACCGCTGGCTGGCCGAAGCTTCAAAGGGGTGCGGGTGGCCATGTTCAAAAACCTGGGATTGCCATGGGAGCCGGAGATCAAGAGCACAGTGCAGGCGCAGCGCAAAGTCTTCGAGTCTTTGGGATGCATCGTGGAAGATGTTGAACCCGATTTTAGCGGCGCCAATGAGTGCTTCACGGCGTGGCGGCACTGGTCCACAGAGCTGGCTTTTGGCAATGTGCTGGCTACGCATGGCGACCAGCTCAACGAATACGTTCGCTGGCACGTGGAAGAAGGCCGCAAACTCACAGGCCCGTATCTTTCTCGTATTGAGGCCAAACGCACCGCGTTGTACCAGCGTCTGTGCGGGTTCAAGGGAGAGTGCGAATTTTTCATTCTGCCGGTGAACCAGGTGCTTCCGTTTGATGTGAACACGCACTATCCGACAGAAATTGCCGGGGTGAAAATGGAGAACTACATCGCGTGGATGAAGTCTGCTTATTACATCTCGGCGGCAGGGAACCCGGCGATGTCCGTGCCGTGTGGTTTTTCTGCCAGTGGCCTGCCGATTGGAATTCAGATTGTGGGACGACACCATGACGATTGGGGCGTCCTGCAACTGGGCTATGCTTTCGAGCAGGCTACCAATATCGGCAAGCGGCGGCCTGGAGTTGCTTGAGTCGTTATGCAGGAGACTACGAAGATTGGGATGCAAACTTGGTAATTGGTAATCGAAATTCAACCTCAAAGGAACATCCGATCAAACCGCAGTCCTTTGAACACCACAGTTGGAGCAGCGCCATCCGTCGTTAAGAATAACCGGGCTATTGCAAAATGTGCAATAGTTCTCCTGGGCTGGCTCAATCTTGTTCAGTTCCTCTTTGAGTCGGATATTGGACGGGTTCTTGAGTGCATACCAAAGCGCAACACCAAAGGCGATCATGAATGCAATGCGCAGCACCCAGGTAACTGCGATCGAATTCCCAGTTTCGGAACCTGGTGATATCCACGCAACGGCCGCGAACATTCCGACGAAGAAGGCCAGCCCCATGCGCTCGCGACGTCCCCGGGTGCCGTGAGGATTGCGATTGCACACCGAGCATTCCCAGTCACGCCAGAAGCCGAGCGGCAGCACGGGGATGAAAAAAATGTGAAACGCCTTGAGGCTCCTGATCTGGTGTGCGCGCTGTGGTACCTCGCACCACAGGCAAAAGTCGTTGCGGTACGCGACCACCTTACGCATCACTCCACGGATGCCATAGAGGACGACCAATGCCAAGCCTCCCAAATGGGAATTGTATATTGGGGCCTGGTGTTTGCCGCCAATCAGCGAAGATCAACGGCGGGAACTTGATTTTGCCTTACTTTTTTTCTTTCTCCACGAACAATTCAGGGAACTGCTGCTTGAGAGCCGCGATCTTGGGGCGGTCGCAGACGAGGATGTAGGGATCGTTTGGATTCTTGAGAGCGTAGTCCTGGTGGTAGTCTTCCGCGCGATAGAAGCCTTTCAGGGGAACAACCTGGGTGACGATCTGGCCGGAAAAGATCTTTGCTGCATCCAGTTGGGCGATGTAAGCTTCGGCAATGCGTTTCTGGTCCGGGTTGGCATAGAAAATTGCCGAACGATAGGAAGTGCCTACGTCCGGTCCCTGGCGGTTAAGCTGCGTGGGATCGTGGGCTACAGAGAAGAAGATGCGGAGAAGCTGCCCGTAGGTGATGCGCGCAGGATCGAAGACCACCTCGATGGATTCCGCGTGACCCGTGGTCTCAGTTGAGACCTGCTCATAAGTTGCGGTTGACTGAGAACCGCCGGAGTAGCCCACCGTAGTTGCGGTCACGCCCTTCACGCGTTCAAAAACTGCCTGAGTTCCCCAGAAGCATCCGCCGGCGAATACGGCGGTTTGTCGTCCGCTGGCGCTGGTGAGCAAAGCATCAACCCTGGCCGGAGGAATCGGCACCGTAGGCGCTGCTTTGGCGGAGCAACCGAGCATGCCGATGGCCAGAGTAAAAGTCGCGAGCGAGTGAACCAAATGTGAGGACATGACTTAGCTCCTTAGATGAATCCTGCGGGATTTTGATACAAGAAAAAATAGCACTCAGCAGTCAGCACTCGCCATTTAGTCCGCGGTCGGTCGTGGCGTTCCTCAATGAAGATCGTCGGCATGGAACAAAAACTCAAAAATCTTACCACTGCTGACAACGATTTGGCCTGATTTCCACTGATAGGACCAAGTACGAAAAAGGAAACCTGCCTCGATTTGATTCATCCGTGCAAATCTTTGGCATCAGTGTCATCCGTGGTGAGTTTTGAGTCTCGGTTCGGCTGTGACTCAGTGATGCCCCAGGACTGGATGGGGCACGTACACTGATTCCAGCAGAGAGACCTCTTCGTTGTTGAGTTTTACATTGACTGCGGCGACGGCATCTTCGAGGTGATGTGGCTTGGATGCGCCCACGATGGGCGCGGTGATTCCCGGCTTGTGCAACAGCCAGGCCAGCGAAACCTGCGCTGGAGGTATGCCCCGGTTCTTTGCCACCTGCTCCACGCAAACACCACGCGGTCGTCTGCTTCTCTGGTGTAAAGTTTCTGTGCGTAATCATCGGTGTGGGCGCGCACCGTGCCGGCCTGCGGTTTCCGGCAAGGAAGCCGCGCGCCAGCGGGCTCCAGGGAATCACGCCGATGCCTTCCGCCCGGCACAAGGGCATCATCTCGCGCTCTTCTTCGCGGTACACCAGGTTGTAGTGGTTCTGCATGGTGACAAAGCGGCTGAAGCCATGGAGGTCCAAGGCGTACAGCATGCGCGCCAGTTGCCAGGCAAACATGGAAGAAGTGCCGATGTAGAGCGCCTTGCCGGCCTTAATCACATCGGTGAGCGCTGCAAGAGTTTCCTCGATGGGAGTTTCGGGATCGAAGCGGTGAATCTGATAGAGATCGACGTAGTCCGTGCCCAGGCGGCGCAGGCTGTCGTCAATGGCATGCATGATGTGCTTGCGCGAGAGGCCTTTCTGGTTGGGATCGCTGCCCATGGGGAAGAACACTTTGGTGGCGATGACCAGCTTGTCGCGCGACGGGCCAAAATCCTTCAGGGCGCGGCCCAGTACCTCTTCGCTTTTGCCCAGGGAGTACATGTCCGCAGTGTCAAAGAAGTTGATGGCGAGTTCCAGTGCCTGCTTGATGAAAGGGCGGCTCTGTTCTTCGTCCAGTACCCACTCACGCCAGCTCTTTGTGCCGTAGGTCATGGCGCCGAGGCAGATTCGAGAAACCTTAATTCCAGTGGAACCAAGATTTATGTAGTGCATAGAAAAAGCGGCCTTTGGCTCTTAGATATTGGCCTTCGGATTCCTTTCGCAAGCGATCGCAACCGACCAGTGAATATACCAAAGTTACCTGTGTGCAGTGCTGTATCCGGAGGCGCGACTGCTTATAATCAAAACATGGCCAGAGGATGGGAAAGCAAGTCAGTGGAATCGCAAATGGATGCGGCCAGCGAGAAGCAGTCGAACCGGTCGCAGGCTGATCTTACCGCCGCCGCAAAGAAAACCCAGCGTGAAAGAGAGATTCTTTTATTGGCCAGGGCCCGAGTCCTGCAACAGATCGAAGCTTCTTCCAACGAGCGTTACACGGAGTCACGCCGGCAGGCTTTGAAGGAACTGGACGAAAAGCTGGAAAGGCTGAGTTCCCACCACTGATTTGACTGATTGAAAATCGATTGATTTGCTTCGGCGCCGTTGAAAGTCCTATCCGCGGCGAAGTCATTTCTGCGCCGGAGCCGGCGGCTTCCACGTATTCAGGAATGAGATAACGTCTTCTTCCGTCATGACGCGGGCTCGTTCAAAGTCGGCGGTCGCATATAGCACTCCACCCTGGGGCGACAGGACGGCAAGCGACGGGATGCCCTTTTCCAGGTCCACGTGGTATTTCTTTGCCAGATCCAGGTTCTTGTCATAGCGCCCGACGTCCACGTGCACCACTTTGAAGTTCGAGGTCAGCAGGGGCTCAATTCGGGGCTGGTGAAATCCATAGTCCAGGGCGTAGCAGTCGCCACACCAACTGGCGCCGAAGACCAGCAGGACGCGCTTATTCTCTTTGGCTGCCGCTGCAATCGTGTGCGCAATTTCCCGTTGCGCATTGGCGTCCGCCCGGTAGAGATTGGGGTCAGGACGGCCGGGCATTTTGAGCGGCGCTTTCGCCCATTGGGCGAGCGCAACGCCAGCCAGTAGAATCAGAGCAACCAACGTGAATTTGCGCTTAGGCATATCTGTTCGCATGGTAAATCAAAATCGCGCAGCGTGGAAATTTCACAGACTTTTCATGATTCGTGAAAACCCCGGTGCTTGTCCTTCTCCACATCTGCTCCATATACTTGTTCCGCTATGGCAAATACACAGAGTCATCCTGCTGGTTCATTTTGCTGGGTCGAGTTGAGCACAAGCGATCAAGACGCTGCCAAGAAGTTTTATTCCTCGCTGTTTGGCTGGACGCCCAATGACAGTCCCATGGGACCAAGCGAGTTCTACACGATCTTCAGGCTGAACGGGCACGATGCCGCTGCTGCGTACACACAGCAGAAAGAGGAGCGGGAGCAACATGTTCCTCCGCACTGGAACCTCTACATGGCCGTGGACAGCGCCGATGACGCGGTGGCCAAGGCGGCAAAGGCGGGCGGCACAGTACTGGCTCCAGCTTTTGATGTAATGGATGCGGGCCGCATGGGCGTGGTGCAGGACCCTACCGGAGCGATTTTCTGCGTGTGGCAGGCCAAAAAAAATATTGGCATAGGCGTGGCCGGTGAGAATAACACTTTCTGCTGGGCCGACCTGAGCACACCTGATGCGCAGCGTGGCGGCAGATTCTACTCGGATTTATTCGGCTGGAAGCTGGAGAAGGGCGAGAAAGACCCTTCCGGCTATCTCCACATCAAGAATGGAGATACCTTCATTGGAGGCATCCCACCGGCTGAACATCACAATCCGAAATCCCCGGCTCATTGGCTCATTTATTTTATGGTTGCAGACGTTGAGGCTGCGACCGAGAAGGCCAAAGGAATGGGCGCTAAAGTTTATATGCCTCCGCGAAAAATGGAAGGCGTGGGGACGTGGTCGATTGTGGCTGATCCGCAGGGGGCGGTGTTTGCGTTGTTTAAAAGCGGCAGATAGCCGACTGGCTAATCGCGTGGACGGCAAAACTGGCGGTATCGTGATCAGTGCCGACACTCACCCAGCCTTTGTTGTCAGTGATGTCATAGACGCCATAGGGAATGGCACGGCCCAGTTTGGGATCAATAAAGTCATGCACATTGACTG
>DATGJZ010000025.1:0-2125 GCA_035294925.1 Candidatus Angelobacter sp.
TGGCGTTGTCGCCTCCGTCGCTGACCACGATCAGCACTTTCTTGTCCCGACTTCCCTCCTTCAGGTGCTCAAGTCCGGCGGCAACAGCGTCGTACAGCGCCGTCTCACCATCTGCGGCGATTCTGGAGAGGGCAACCCGCAACTGATCCACTTGGTCCGTAAAAGGCATGTTGGCCGGAAGGCCAAACGAAACATTTTCGTTGAAATTGATCACGAACATCTGGTCCAGCGGGTTGCTGGACCTGGCAAAAGCTAAGGCAGCGGAAATAACCTCGGGCCGCTTCGACCGCATGCTCCCGCTATTGTCAACAACTAGGCCGACCGTGACCGGTATGTCTTCGTGGCTGAAATACTTGATCTGCTGCCGGTCTCCGTCCTCGTAAACCTGGAAATCAGTTTGGTCGAGCCCGGGAACGAGAACGCCCTTATGGTTCTGCACGGTCGCGTGCAGGACCACCATGTCCACATTCACCTGGATTGTGTATTCGTTGCCCTGAAGGCTCTTTGAGGGAGGGGCTTCTTGAGGCCGGGCAAGGCTCGGTAGAACGATCAGGAAAATAAGTGCGACCAGATATCTGATTGTGGAGACGCATTCCCGTCTGAGGGATACTCCTGCGCCAGAACATTCCGCAGCCCGCAGCCTCACGTCGCCTTGCAGGCGTGGCCTGGGTGAGGACAGCTCTTGCATCTGTCCAGTCCTTTCCTGCCAATCTGAGTCGTAGCCCGGGAGGGCCGGACGGGCATTGACAGCTCGACGGGGACGGTAGTACTCGCCTACCACCCCCGCTCGCTGTCCGGCAACCGCGTCGATTCACCTTGGTGGGTCTTCCACGCGGATCCGCCCATTCGCTCGACTCAAACAGTGCGCTTCGAGACGATCCAAAAGACAAAGCTTACGCCCAGCGATAGCAGCCCAATCAGTCCAATCAGCGGCAGTAAACTGGCTGTTTTTGGCAGGGTTTCGGCAGCCGCGGGCTGTGGTTCAGCGGCAGCCACAGGCGGCGGTTCAACAACTTGGGCTAGTTCAACCTCTTCTCCCGTAGGTTTGACGGCTTCTACAGGTGCCATTTTTAAAGCCTCGATGGGCGCCGCTGCCAGTTCGATCGGGGTGGCGAGAACGGGCTCATTTGTAACCTTCGCCAACTCGGCCGCCCTTGACTTGGCATAGACAAATTCCTGGCCCCAGCTAGCTCCCGGATAAAACCACGCCCTGATGGCTTCCGGCTGGCCGGCCGCCCTCTCCCGAAACGTCATTACGGTTTTGTCAGTTGCCTTCAACCGGTAATTCGGAATCGCAAGAATGGTTGTGTACACATGGGTTTCGTCTTCATTGAAGATTTGGACGATGTTCCGATTAGATAGAGAGTCCACCAGCTTAAACACGTACGTGCCAGCCGGCAGCGTCTGGGCACCCACGCCCGGAACCTCGACCGGCTCACTGAATGTCACTTTAGTCTTCTTGTTCCATTCATCGGCTCTTGCTCCCGGCACTGAGAACACATAGACAGCAAGACCGCAAAACATGATTGCGAACATCCTAAATAGTTTCATATTCTCCTTTCTCCAACTTATTACCTGTTTTGACGTCGAAGTAATACCCTGCGAGCCCCAACTCGGTCACACTTCCCATCGTTGCCGGTGGGGGTACGTCCGGCTCCTCGCTGGGAGTTGTCAATCGCCCGCGCCACGTCCGGCTTGTCCCTATTCACCGTGCAACGTGCATCCTGGGCATGGAGTGAAAAACTCCAGAAACGTTCAGGAGCCACAAAACCGCCACGATGACCACGGCCGCGTTCAAGATGGATTCCCTGGATCCCGCCATTGGGACGAATCGATTAACCAGCCAAAGGAGAACGCCAACCACGATCAGAACCATAACCAATTGGACTAGAGGCATGATGTGGTGACCTCTCATTCTCCAGTGATAGGGCCTAGAAACGCGCCCGAACCTGGAGAACCGAACACCACGACCATACCAACTCTCGATTTGAGCCGTCTGTTCAAAATTGCACCCATGTAGCCCGTGATACCCCCGTCCTTCGCGCAACGGGATCATACGACGTTGTCCGCGAGGGCCTTCTATGCACCCGGGTCTACTCTTTCGTGGAAACAGACAGGGGTCGGC
>DATGJZ010000026.1:0-26156 GCA_035294925.1 Candidatus Angelobacter sp.
AAATATCCCAAGGGCAGGAAGATCTCCGATGTAGAACTGTCCGCCATTAACCTCGTGCGTCATTCCTTCCACGGGGATTGGAACTACACCATATCGGGGCAAACAGCTTGAATCATTTATTTATGCACAAAGCCTTAGTACCTAGGGAAACCAAGGGAAACCCAGAATTGGGCCAAGCTACGAAAATGATGGACGGAGTGCGCGAAACTTCAATAGTCTTGGTACACCTGTTGAACTCAGGAAGCAGGAGGAGGTTCTATGCGATCGATGCGATTACTCAGTTTCGTGGTTCTGGCTGTTCTGTTGCTGGGGTGCGGCAAGTCATCCAAACTGGCGCCCTTGCTGCCGGACGCGCCCGACGGCTGGAGCACAGAGGGCAGCGCCACCAACAAAGACGTCTCTGGCGTTGGCCACAGTTCCACCAGGTCTTACACGCCTGCGGGCACGGCGGCTGGGTTGGGAGTGCAGCGCGTCACGGTGCAGATCCTGCTGGCGGAAAAAGGCGCCGACCAGAAGAAGGTCCAGGAGATGTCCATCGAGAGCAAAGGCCAGTTCAGGGAAAGAAAGGAAGTGGCCGGCTTCCCGGCCTTTGAGTCATTTCCGCTTCCCAACAATGACACGCACTCCCTCGATATTCTTCCCAAGCCTGGGACGCACGTTCAAATTGTCGCCTACAAGGGTGGGGCGGGTTGGGACAAGGCAGAAAATCGCCAGGCGGCGGTCTCGGCCTTTTCCGGGAAGCTGGATCTGAATAAGATCGCAGCCATGGAGTAGGAGCCCACTCGCGGTGGGCGTGAGCGGTTTAAGAAATACTGGATCCAACACGGAGCAGCTCTTTCCCACCGGCGCTGAAGCGTTAGTGAATACCTATCTGAGCTTTCCGTCGGCTTGAAAGCCCACGTCCCTCGGAACCAAAGTTCGGGGTTTCCACCGGGCAATGGGTACGCTATTTCCTAAACTGCCATGTTTGGGGAGCAAGCATTGCGTTCCATTTTTGCCACCACAAAAACCCAAAAAGTGATACCCTTGCGCGACTTTCCTCGCCATTCATGATTCAGTTTGCAGGAGGGCCATCCCCTCAGCCTGAAATGCCGCGGACTGAGTGTTGAATGCTGAAGCCAATTCACAGAACGGAGAAAGCACCGCAATGCTAGATAGATTAGATACGCTGGTCGCCTTTGCCACGGTGATGCTGGGAATCAGCCTGTTGATCACCATCCTCAACCAGATGATTGCCAGCCTGTTAGGCCATCGAGCCACATATCTCAAAGACGGGATCAAAGACCTCCTGGAAACGCTCGATCCAGCCCTGGCGCCCAACGTGGAGAAGATCGTAGATGATGTGATGACGCACAAGCTGGCGTCGGATTCGGTTTTCGCGCACCAGGCATGGGCGCCCACACGATGGAAACTGGCCAGCAGCATCAGGCCTGAGGAGTTAGCCAAATTACTGAACCTGGTCTCGGCCGGAAAAGCTTATGCCCCCAACATTCAGGCAATTTTGAGCCAGGTAAATCCGTCTGCGGCCCGCGAGGCGCAAATGATCGCCAACACCGTAAATGCCCTGGCTCCGGGAACCCCGGCCAGCGCTGACGAATTAATGAAGGAGCTTTCCGACAAGGCAAGCAAGGCGATTGGCCGGCTGGAAGGAGGCTTCACCTCCACCATGGACCGCGTGCGGCAGCGGTTCACCCTGCAAATGCGCATCTGGACGGTCGTATTCTCGGTGGCATTCGCGCTGGCCTATCATCTGGATGCGGCAAAGATTTATTCGCAACTGGCCACCGACCCGGCTTTGCGGGACAGCCTGAGCAAGGCCTCGGACGACCTGATGAAGAAATACAGTGAGGTCACTGCCCCTGCCTCACCCACCACGGGATCAGCCGCGCGGCCGTCGAACCCACAAACCTCGACGCAGGAAAATCCAACGCCAGAGCAGGCAAAGAAAGATCTGGGTAATGAGGCGCAGAATCTGGCCCAGGCCTACAAGCAGGTACAGAGCAAGCTCTCCGAACCCAAGCTGGCGCTCTTTCAGGTTCCTGAAAACTGGGGTGACTTCGGAGGGCCGGGCGGGCTCTTCAGGATTCTGGCCACGGCGGCGCTCCTGAGCCTGGGCGCTCCCTTCTGGTATAACGCCCTGAAAGGCCTGGTGAACCTGCGCTCTCAGGTTGCAGACGCGCAGGCAAAGGAGGCCAAATAAACTACTCGACCTGCAGGATTCTCATGCTGAAATCTGCGGACTTTTTTGGCTTTGGGGGTCTGGCAACCACGGTGCAATTGCGTCCCTTGGCTTTGGCCTTATAGAGAGCCTGATCGGCGGAGCGCAGTATCTGGTCCACGGCCACCTGGTTTCCATGGCTCGCGGCAATGCCCACGCTGACCGTAACATTGGTCTCCGTTTTATCGTGACGGGATTTCTTCTTCCCTTTTGGCCCACGCCTGTCCGGAGCGCGAACTACAAATCTGGATTGCTCAATCAGTCTCCGCATCCGGTCCAGATAGGTAAATGCCTCCTCGGCGGGAATCCCGGGAAAAACCACAGCGAACTCTTCACCGCCATAGCGGTACGCCTTTCCGCCGCCCGTGACATGGGCCAGCCTGGAGGCGACCAGGCGCAGCGCCTGGTCGCCCGCGGCATGACCATACGTATCGTTGAATCGTTTGAAGTGGTCCACGTCCAGCATGGCGATGGTATAGGAATTCTCCAGCTTGAGCAGTGCTTCATTGAATGCGCGGCGGCTGGGCAGGCGGGTAAGCTCATCGCGGAAGGCCATGCTGTGAGAGGTCTCCAGCACGGCAATCGTGAATAGCAGCCCTGCGACGCCAAAGTATAGGGCTCCCTGGTAACTGGTGGCTCCGGCGCGCAAGGCTATAAAGATGGATATAAGGCCCCAGAACAGGCTGCTCTCTGCAGCCTGATAGCGCCGCGCCAGCGAAACCGATATCACCCCCGCCGCCAGAGCAAACACTACCAGCGCGGGCTGCGGAACCCTGCTCCAATCCGAAAAATGCCGCGCCACAAAAAGATGGCTCAAAAGTGCCGCCACGGCAGCGAACCTCGGCAGCATGAGCAGGGCCACCGCAACGCCTTGAAGGCCAATGCATGCCAGCCGTCTTTCGCCGGCGGGAGAGATGATTCCGCGGTCCTGCAGGAATGAGAGGGCCAGAAGATTCAAAGGAACCAGGAAGGCAATTGCGTTGGACAATACACGCTGGGCTTCGGGGGAAATCCAGGGCGCGATAGTGACCATGGCGGCGTGCGACACACCGACCACGAGCAATGCCAGGAAAAGCCGGCTGCGGTGAAATACCGCGCTCAAAATCAGGCCCGCGGCAAAGACTACGGCAGGATAGAGGTTGATCTGGCGGCCCTCTGTGCCGTTAACGATTCCCAGCCGTAGGAGAGCGAAGGCCAGCAGGAGTACGATCCCTCCCGGCACGGTGAGCCGGTATAGCAGCCTGGCGACTTTCAACGTTTGCGCTCCCGCGGTCAAAGATCACCCATCTGCAAACTTGCTGCAAAGTTAAAGACGGGCAGTCAGCGTCCGGGGCAGAATCTTATGGAGAACGTGCGCGTGGGAATAGATGTCGTTAGTTCCTTGGCCTTTTTCGGGCTTGCTTGAGAAAACGGGAGGCTGGGCTCTACCCGTGGTAGTACCAGCGGGCGTCGTATTTGGAGGGAATAGGAACACCATCTCTGGTGGCGGGGCGATAATGCCAGTAGTTTTGTATTGTGGCTATGACTTTTTCGTCGATGCCGTGACCCAGCCCCGTAATCAACTTCGTTCCTATCACCTTTCCCTGCTCGTCAATCGAAACTTCCACCTTTACGTATCCTTCAATCCCGGGAGGGATGTCCGAGCGGGCGATGGGTGGATCGACATTACTCAATTCGATGGCGGGACGAACGTCCGCTCCCGTTGTTTCACCGTAAAGATCAGAGCTGTTGGGTGACCCGGCGCTGGCCGAGGAAGCGGGCTCCGGGTTTTGCGGCTGCACATTTTTCTCATTGGTGATTTTCGCGTTGAACCTGGTTTTTTGCTTCACCGGCAAATAGAGCTGGGCGGGAGCGTGCTTCGATCGCTCCGCTACCAGGGTCTGCTGATTTCCGGGCGGGGTAAAGTAGAGGACCGCGGATGCGCCGCGATTGCCATTGGCGATCTGCGAAGGTGTCACAAATATCGGGGTTGGACGAAGGCAGATGACCCACAGGACTACGCCATGAACTGCTACAGAGCCAATCAGTGACAGATTCCATCTGCTGCGGCTGGGCCGTTGTGACGAAACGAACATAGCTGCCTACCCGGCTCCTGATTCCTCGTTCAAGGATACCCCAAAAACCCGCTTTTTTGTTGGACGTATCGCCCTGCCCTGCAGGCGGTCATCAAGCACCGGCGAAAATGATCGGATTGGGCCGGTCGGCAACCCCATCCGGCACTTAAGGAACCAGGGTCCATGTACCAGGGAAGCCCAGCTTTCAGTTGAATCCACAGGACATTAAACGTAGTATCTGCTTAACTGCCGGAACTCTGGAGCTTATGAGCCGTCGCCGCGAACCGCGTGTGGAAGTCAACTTTGAAGTAAAGGTGTGGGGGATGGACCGTCACGGAAAGCCCTTCATGCAACGCGCCCATACTTTGGACATCACCCAACGGGGTGCGCGGCTGATTGGGGTTGAGTGCGTCAACGTTGGCGAGACCATCGGCATCCAGAACGGCGATCAGAAGTCGCGCTTCAAAGTAGTCTGGATGGGACGGGAGAACACCCCCAAAGCAGGTCAGATTGGGGTCCATTGCCTGGAGCCGGAAAAATCGATCTTTGTCCGGCAGCCAAATAAGGTGGCGTCCGAACCGGACTTGTTCCAGGCGAGCGCTCCCGAGCCTGGATTTGAAGCGGTGAAGAGCGCCCGGCCCGTCAGAAAAGATATGGCGGCAGTCCGGCGAAAACACCCGCGATATCCGTGCACGGGTGGGGTAGAGCTGCGCCAGCAGGAAAACGGTCCTCCGGCCTGGGGCAACATGAGCGACATCAGCCTCACCGGATGCTATGTGGAAACCACTTCCACTCTTCCCGTAGGGAGCATGGTCATGTTCCATCTACGGACCCACGAACTGAACATAAAAGGCCGCGCTGTAGTAAAGACCTCTCATCACGCCGTGGGTATGGGCGTGGCATTTCTTCATCTCAGCCAGGAAGACCAGCAGAATCTTGAATTTCTGCTTGGCATGCTGGCCGGAGTCCAGGAAATGCGGCCGGAGGAGAAGCGCACTTTCGTTCCCGCGGATGATCCGGTTGAAGCTGCTCCGGCCCCAAGTGTAACGCCCTCAACCCCACCAGCCGGCGGCATCTCAGCACAGATCATGCATACCATGAATGAACTGGCTGAACTGGAACAGCACCTGATTAAGAACAAGATAGACGCGCGATTGGTTGCGCAATTTCATGATGCCATGGAGCATACGCGGCAGACCGCTTGGACGGTGCAGCACTGGGTTGATCTTCGTTCCGCCGGCAATGATCCCTTTGCCGTTTTGCCTCAGCTCGAGACGGAACGGATCAACATGCTCGTGAAACTTGCGCGCAATGTGCTCGCCGATATTGATTCCAGCGGCACGACAGAGTTCAGTGAAGGAATTGAAGAACTCTACGCCACCATGCAGCAACTCCATAAACGGCTGTCCAGGATGTTTACGGATGTGCCTGAGGACGAAGGAAACCCAAGCTTTCAGGCCCAAAGATAAAAGATAAAAGATAGCGGACAGTCAGCGGCTGGTAAACAGGTGCCCCATCTTCTCTTTCTTGGTATTCAAGTAACGCTCTGAAGCGGCCGTCGGCTCAACTTCGCAGGGAACCCGTTCCGCAACCCTGATTCCCGCTGACTCCAGCGCTGCAACTTTTTGTGGGTTATTGGAAAGCAGGCGAACGGCCTTCAAGCCGAGCAGCTTCAGAATCTCCGCGGGAAGCTGAAACTCGCGGTGGTCTGCCTTGAAGCCAAGATGCTCGTTGGCCTGGACGGTATCCATACCTTTGTCCTGCAATTCATAGGCCTGGAGCTTGGCCATGAGCCCTATGCCCCGGCCTTCCTGCTGCTCATGAACCAGAACGCCGGAGCCCGCTTGTGCAATGAGAGTGAGCGCCATTTCCAATTGGGCGCGGCAATCGCAACGCAGCGAGCCGAAAACATCGCCGGTAAGGCATTGGGAGTGGATCCGCACGAGTGGCGGCGCCGAATGAAGATCGCCCATCACCAGCGCGACGGCGGACTCAGTGCGCCGGTCCTCGCCAAAATGACCCTCAAAGCCAAGAATGCGGAAGTGGCCCCACCGCGTGGGAAAATCGGCTTCAGCCACCTTGCGGACTCTAGATTCGCTGCTCACCTTTCTATTATAGACAGAGCCGGGTCCCTGCTTAGGCCCGGAACTTGCGTGGTAATATCCTGCTTATGCCCATCAGCGACACGAGTCCCGAGATTCAGGCGATGCAGGACCGCATGATTATGTCCTTGACCGGGGAACAACTGAAAATGGCGCTGGAAATCTGCGAGGTCAGTCGCTCCCTGGCAAAAGCAGGCATCCGAAGCGACCATCCTGAATGGTCGGAGAAGCAAATGAACCGCGAGATCCTGCGTCTTGCGTTCTTTCCAAATGCGCTCCCGCCCGGGTTCTGATGGACGCACTCCACGATATACTCTAATGTTTGGCATTCCAGTCGGGAGATATCTATGGCCTCGTCCGCTGTCTCGTATGCAAACCAGAACCAGCAACGTTTTCTGGGTGAACTGAAAGACCTGCTGCGCATTCCCAGCGTCAGCACTTTGCCGCAACATAAGGATGACGTCCGCCGCGCGGCCGAATTCGTTGCCAATGACATGCGGCGCATCGGCCTGGAGAACGTTGAGATCATTTCCACCAAGGGCCATCCTCTTATCTATGCCGACTGGCTGCATGCGCACGGGAAGCCCACGGTCCTGTGCTACGCGCACTATGACGTTCAGCCGCCCGATCCGCTGAACGAGTGGGTTAGTCCGCCATTTGAGCCCACAGAGCGCAACCAGAACATCTACGCGCGCGGCGCAGTGGATGATAAAGGCCAGCTTTGGATGGAGATCAAGGCCATTGAAGCGTTGATGAAGGCTTATAGCGGCAAGCTGCCTCTGAACGTCAAGTTCATCATCGAGGGAGAAGAAGAGGTTGGCGGCGAATCCATAGCCGAGTACGTGCGCAAGCAAAAAGCCAAGCTGAAAGCGGACTTCGCCCTGGTCTGCGACACGGAGCTGTTCGCGCCGGATCTGCCGACCCTGTGCGTTGGCCTGCGCGGCCTGGTATATACGGAGATCGAGGCCACCGGGGCCAGGACCGACCTCCACTCCGGGATGTACGGAGGCGCCGCGCCCAATCCGTTTTTTGCGCTGGTCGAAATCATCAGCAAACTCAAGGACAGCAAAGGGCGCATCCTGATTCCGGGCTTTTACAAGAACGTAAAAGCGCCGAGCAAGGATGAACTCAAGGCGTGGAAGCGTTTGCCCTTTAACGAAGAGCACTACCGCAAGGCAGAAGTTGGATCAAAAGTGCTGACCGGCGAGCCAGGATATTCCGTCCTGTACCGTACATGGGCGCGTCCCACGTTGGAAGTGCATGGCATGCCCGGCGGCTTCACTGCTGCCGGCGCTAAGACGGTAATTCCGGCGCGGGCGGCAGCCAAAGTCTCCATGCGCCTGGTTCCCAATCAGGACCCTGACGACATTCTCAAGCGCTACACCAATTACGTGAAGAAGCTCACTCCCAAGGGCATTGAAACCAACATCAAGGTATACAGCAAAGGCCCGGCATGTGTGGTGGGCACCGACAATCGTTTTATCAAAGCCGCGACTGCTGCGATGCATGATGTCTTCAAAAAAGATACGGTCTTCATCCGATCCGGCGGCTCAATTCCGATCGTTACCGACTTCCAGGACGTGCTCAAAATTCCCAGCGTAATGATGGGCTTTGGCCTGCCCGACGACAACCTGCACGCACCGAATGAGAAATTCCATATCCCGAACTTTTATCGAGGGATTGAGTCCATTATCCGGTTTTTTGAGAAGCTTGGGGCGTGAGGGGAATCGGGTGATTGAGTAATCGGGTAATCGGATCATTGAGAATTCAGATTTGGTGAAAGAGCCAGTTGATGGTGCTCGTCTGGAAGCCGATCACAGACCTACCGGAAGAATGGAGTCACATCACTGATGGTGAACTGAGATTTCTCCTTCAGTTCTGGAACGACCAACGTACAGACCTCGATGAGAGCGGGGCGTTGGCGACCTTTAGTCAACGCTTGGCGCGTGAATGGGCTATCGAAACCGGCCAGATTGAGGGAGTCTACAACCTCGATCGCGGGGTCACAGAGACATTAATCGAAAGAGGAATTAATGCCGATCTCATCCCGACACAACCCGGCCAAAAGCCGCCAGAATTAATTGCTGCCATCATACAGGACCACGCTAATGTCCTTGAGGGCTTGTTTCAATTCGTTCGAGGGGAACGCCCTCTTTCCAAAGGCTACATCCATGAGCTTCATGCCGCTTTAATGAAGCACCAGGATACAACCGTGGTCCGAGACCAGTTTGGCCAACTCTTCGAGGCCCAGCTTGTGAAGGGCAAATACAAGCAGCGTCCCAACAATCCGCAGCGTGCCGATGGAACTGTTTATGAATTCTGTCCGCCGGAGCAGGTGGAACCCGAGATGGAGCGCTTGCTGGCCATGCACGCTGAGCACGAGAAATGCGGCGTCCCAGTTGAGGTGGAGGCCGCGTGGCTGCACCATCGGTTCACTCAGATTCATCCCTACCAGGATGGAAATGGTCGGGTGGCGCGTGCACTGGCTAGCCTTCTTTTTGTTAAGGCGGGATGGTTCCCGGTGGTGGTGACTCGAGATGATCGCCCACGTTACCTCGACGCTCTTGAGGTAGCAGATGAGGGAGAACTTAGATCCTTAGTTTCGTTTTCCACCTACATACAGAAACGAACGCTGTTCGAAGTCATACAGGGCGTCACAGAAACTAGGGAGATTCAGAGCGTAGATGAAGCGATCGCGGCGGCCAAGCGAGCATTGACTAGCCTTGGGAAACGGTCGGATCCGGTCGTTTGGTCGAAAGCAAAGAGAATAGCCGATTTGCTCATGGGAGCGGCTGACGCCCGATTGGAAGGTGTGGCCGCCAGCCTGAGGAAGGAGATCGCAGAAACCGGGGCTGCCCTTTCGTTTAAGACTTCGAGCCATGCTACCAATTTTCTGCGCACAGGTGATTTGCCATATAAACCCAATCGAACCGACTACGCGGCGCACTGCAGGTTGGAAGTGGAGGATAAAGCAGCTTCAATCTTGGATGTGCTAGAGATTCAAGCCCACGCGATAGGTTCTAAATTCCGTGGCCTTATTGGCTTCGTTGTGTGCTTCAGTCACAAACACCAAAACACTGAGGTTGCCTCCAAAGAACCATTCCTGGTGAATTACGCGGAAACCGACGAAAGCGCTTGGCACCGCTTCCGTCCCTGGCTCGAAGAATCGCTAGTAAACGCTCTCACGCTTTGGAGGAAAAGCTTGTAGCCGATCCCCGGTTGGGGTTCGATCTGTCGGATCGGTTTCGTCACCGTCCTGAGTAGTAAGGTTGGGTTCGCCCTTGCTTCCCTGCACAATTCGCGCTACAGTTAGGCTAGCTCTGAACGACTCTTCCTTCCTCTCGAACACCCTCACTTGAAGAATTTTGGCCAGATGGTGCAAGGCTTACGCGACATGATGGGTTCAGGGCAGGTTATCCACAACATATTGGGGGCTTTCCCCTTGACCCGTGTTGACTCTCTCGGTACATTAGCGGGAGCAGACGGGATGTCCTTGTTACCACAGGCCTGTTTCTGAAGGAGTCAGAAGTTGCTCAAATTAAAGAGACTGCAAATCCTCGGATTCAAGTCCTTCTGTGACCGCACAGAACTGAAATTCCACGGCGATGGCATCGCCGCCATCGTGGGACCAAACGGCTGCGGAAAATCCAACATTTCCGACTCTATCTCCTGGGTGCTGGGTGAACAATCTGCGCGTCTGCTGCGCGGCGTCCGCATGGAAGATGTGATCTTTGCCGGAACGCGCGACCGCAAAGCCACAGGCATGGCGGAGGTTTCGCTCACGCTGATTGACCCGCAGGTCTATGACGGCCCGGTGGGGGGCGAAACAGAGATTGACATTCGCGATGAGATGCCGGAGGACGACTGGGACGAAGCTTCTACGCGCGCCGCCGTAGCCGAAGCGACCGATGCCGCTATCGCAGAAGTACAGCCCGGCCCACTGGACGAAGCAGAAGCCGAGACAGAATCTGAAACAGAAGCCGACACCGAAGCGGCCGGCACTCCGGAAGCAGCCAGCCCGCAAGCAGAGGTTGCCGCGACGCAAGAAGACGCAACCGCGTCAAGCACCAATGGGAGTGCGGTAGTGCTCAAGATTCGCCGGCGCAAATTCAAGTCCATGCAGTCGGCCAAAGGCGAAATCGTAGTTACGCGCCGGCTGTTTCGCACGGGCGAGAGTGAATATCTGCTCAATGGCAAACTCTGCCGCCTGCGCGATATTCAGGACATCTTCATGGGAACCGGCCTGGGACCGGAGTCCTATGCCATCATCGAGCAGGGACGCATTGGCCAGATCCTGAGCAGCAAACCTCATGATCGGCGCGCGATCATTGAAGAAGCCGCGGGAATCACCAAGTTCAAGACCAAGAAGCGTCTGGCGGAGGCGCGGCTGGAGCAAGCGCGGCTCAACCTGGCCCGCATCAATGACATCTTTGACGAAGTCACGCGGCAGATGAACTCGCTCAAGCGGCAGGCTTCCAAAGCGGAGCGTTATGCCCGCCTGCGCGATGAGATGAAGGCCAGATTGCGGGTAGTGCTGGCCAGCAAGTTCGCTCAAATGACCCTGGACGAAGCCAGTTTGAGCGCTTCTATCGAAGCCGCAAGCGAAGAAATTCACACACAGAGCGAAACGGTTCGCGGCAAAGAGCTGGAGCACTCAGAGCGCACGCATCGCGGGTACGACATTGAAAATGAGATTGCGCATAACCGCCAGGCATTGAACGCCATTGCGCTGGAGACAGACCGCGCAATCTCGCGGCGGGCCACGAATGAAGAGCGCTGCGCTGAGTTGGATGCCCGCTCGGCGGCAGCACATGCCGAACTCGAACGCGAGCAGTCGAATTTGCAGTCGCTCGAAGCCGAGTTGCAAGCCAACCGGGAATTTGCGGAAAGCGCTGCATCTGAAGTGGCAGCGGCGCAGCATGAATTTCAAATGCGCCAGAGTGACGCGCAATCGGCAATCACGGCCCTGGCTGAGGGCGAGCACCGGCACGAGGCACGCCGGAAGATGGTGCTGGAAGTCATGTCATCCGCCTCGCAGGTGCATAACCAGATCATCCAGACGGAAGGCCATCTCGCGGCATTGAGCCGTGAAGCTAACCGGCTGGAGCGGGAGATCGATGGCGTCCGCGTGGACATCAGCAACTTCGGCGGCAAGCGCGGCCAGATTGCCTTTGAGTTCGAATCCATCACACAAACGGCAAACGCACTGGCGATACGCATCGTGGATGTACGTACCCAGCTTGACGGCAAGCGCAAAGAGGAAGATGAAACCAAGCGCCACCTTGACGGGCTGCGCGCCGAATATGCTACAGCTTTGGGCAAGAAAAGTTCGCTGGAAACGGTTATCAACGAGCACGGGTATTCCACTGAATCGGTGAAGCGCCTGTTTCAATCCAGCACCATTGGCAACGGATTTGCCCCGGTGGGAGTGCTGGCTGACTTTCTGGAAGTGGAGACCCGTTATGAGGGCGTGGTCGAAGACTTCCTGCGTGATGAGTTGAACTACGTTGTGGTCAAGTCCTGGGACTCAGCCAATGAAGGCATGCGGCTGCTCCAAACCGATGTCGACGGCCGGGCAACATTCCTGGTCCACCCTGATGATGCGCAGGCAAAGTTTTCCTTTGCGGTGAGCGATCAGCCCTCACCTAACTCGCAACCAGAGCAATTGGTGCCGCTGAAGAGTTGCATCCGGGTGTTGAACGGATTTGGACGTTCTCTTGAAATTATTCTTCCCAAGCTGCGCGATGGCTACATCGCCTCCGATATCAAGGTCGCCCGCAACCTGGCGTTGGAGAATCCGGATGCCTACTTCCTCTCTTCCACCGGCGAGTGCTTTCACAATGTGACGGTTACGGGCGGGAAGCAGCGCAGCGAAGGCCCGCTTTCACTCAAACGCGAACTGCGCGAGGTAGTCAAAGTGGCCGCCCATCTGGAAGCGGAAATCCAGAATGAGCAGACGAAGATTCAAACTCTGGGCCGGGAGATTGCCGAACTCACGAAACTGCTGGGAAGTTTAGAGGAAGAGCATCGTGAATCGGAGAAGCAAGTTCTGACGTCCAGCCATGCGCTCAAGCAGATGGAAAGTGAACTGGCGCGTAGCGAGCAACGGCTGAATACCTATCTCCTTGAACTGGAACGCAGCAAGGCGGAGCGCGAGGTCAACGAGGCTGTGGCCGCCGAGAAACGCGGGCAAGCGCAGGCTTTCGAACAAGAGCGTCTCATGCTGGAAGCTAACATTGAGGCTGCGCGGGAGCAACTGGCAGGCCTGAAGACCGCGCGAGACACCGCTGCTCAGGTAGTGGCTGAAGCCGGCGCCCGGCTGGCGGGGTTAGAGGAGCGACGCAAGTCCGCAACGGCTGCCTGGCAGCGGATCGAGTCTCTATTTGCCGAATCGACGCAACGCGCTGAGTCTCTGCAGTCGCAAATCCAGTCAGCCATGGCCGAGAAGTGCCAGCGTGAAATCGAGAACCTCCAGATTGCGGAGCGCCTCTCCACACTGGCCACGGAGAAAAGTTCCGGCGAAGCTATCGCCGTGCAGTTGCAGCACGAGTCGGAGCAGGTGCGCACACGGATTGCAGAAATCGAGCAGGAACTCAAGGCAGCCCGCTCTGCCCTGGATGCTATTCGCGAGCGCAAGGCTGAACTCGGCCAGCAACTGGCGAAGTTGCAATCCGACCTGGGGCATATGGCGGAATCTTGCCTCAACGAGCTGAATATAAGCGCAGATGAACTGCGCAGCGATACAGAGATCATGCTGGTAGCCGGCGAGCAACTGGCTGCCGAAGAGACAGCCTATCGCGAGATGAAGGCCAAGCTGGAAGGCATGGGGCCGGTCAACATGATGGCGCTGGAAGAATTCAAAGAGACCGAGCAACGTCACCAGTTCCTGGAAGTCCAGCGGAAGGACTTATTGGACTCCATTGAGAACACGCAGGCGACCATTAAAGAGATCGACGAATTTTCGCGGCAGAAATTCCAGGAAGCTTTCGACCGCATCAATGAGAACTTCCAGTTCACCTTCCGCAAGCTGTTCGGCGGAGGACAGGCGTTCATGCGTCTTACAGACGAGCTGAATACTGCGGAGAGCGGAATAGACGTTGTTGCCTCGCCTCCCGGCAAGAAGCTACAGAATGTATTGTTGCTCTCGGGCGGTGAAAAGGCGTTGGCCGCATTGTCGCTACTGGTAGGAATCTTCCAATACCAGCCAAGCCCGTTCTGCATTTTGGACGAGGTGGATGCGCCGCTCGACGAAGCCAACATCGGCCGCTTCACAGAATTGATCCGAGACATGGCGGCGCAAACGCAGTTCATCATCATCACCCACAGCAAGAAAACTATGGGCATAGCCCCGGTGATGTACGGCGTGACGATGCAGGAGCCGGGCGTTTCCAAAGTTGTGTCCGTCCGATTCGGGCATGAAAGCGAAACAACGCGCGCGGCCTCAGCGTAAGTGCGGGTCGCAAAGGCCGGCATGGCACAACGCTCAAGAGCCACACTCTTGATGGAGAATTCGATAGCGCTTCTTCTTAGAAGAACGCCCGGAATTCGAGACTCTGTTCCATTTACCAGTCTTCTGGCATAATGGAAATATCGGCGGTACGAGTTGCTGTTGCTTCTTCGATTACTACCAACAAAAAACTTTGGTGAATCAGAGCGGTGGAAACCCGCTTTATGTGCGGGTGTGGCGTACTTTTCATTTTTTTCCACAGGTTCGGCAGGAAAAAATGTATTTTCGTCCAGTTAACTCGTTCCTTACTCCGTTGACAAAAATTCATGAGAGGCTAGAATACGCGTTCGCTGATTAAAAACTATTTTCCCCATGTCTAATCCTACGACCCTGAATCGCGTCCTTCTTCAAACTGATTTCCCGGAGCTCACTCTGCATGCCCGGGGCAAAGTGCGTGACCTTTACAACCTGAATGGACACCTGCTGTTTGTAGCCACTGACAGGATTTCGGCCTTTGATTACGTTCTAGGCACTGGAATACCGGAAAAAGGCAGAGTGCTCACGCAGCTTTCCCTCTTCTGGTTTGATTTCCTGCAGAAAATTGTGAGCAATCACCTGGTCACGGCCAAGGTGAACGAGTATCCGGTGGCGCTGCAGAGATATGCTGACCAGTTGCGAGGACGATCCATGCTGGTCAACAAAGCGCAGATGGTGGATATAGAGTGCGTGGTGCGCGGATATATTTCCGGCTCGGCCTGGAAGGAGTACCAGCAGAACGGAACAGTTTGCGGCATTCGCTTGCCCAGTGGGTTGCGTGAATCGGACAAACTGCCCGAGCCGATCTTTACTCCCGCAACCAAAGCACTGAGCGGCCACGACGAAAATATTTCTTTTTCAGAGATGTGCAAGCGTACCGGGCCGGAGCTGGCAGAGCAGCTTCGCGACCTGAGCTTGAACATTTATACCAAGGCGGCGGACTATGCCGCCGGACACGGCATCATTATTGCCGATACAAAATTTGAATTCGGACACACGCTCCAAGGCCTTGTACTCGCCGACGAGGTCTTGACCCCTGATTCTTCGCGCTTCTGGCCTGCGGACCAATATCAACCCGGCCAGGCACAAGAATCGTTTGACAAACAATTCGTTCGCGACTACTTAGAGGCAATCCGGTGGAACAAGCAGCCACCGGCGCCTCCCCTGCCCGATGATGTTGCTCAGAAGACCAGCGAAAAGTACATCCAGGCATACAGGATTCTGGCGGGACGCGAGTTGCCGGCTGAGTAAGCATTTCCGAAACGCATGAACGGACTTGATTGGGCTATTTTGGGCGTCATGCTGGTTTCGGTCTGGCTTGCTGCAGTCCATGGTTTTTTCTTTGAAATCTTTTCTCTGGCCGGGACCGTGATTGGTTTCCTGCTGGCGGCTTGGGGATACTGGCATATTGCTTCCTGGTTTTTGCCGTATGTAAAGTCGCCCGCGATTGCGGACCTGGCTGGTTTTCTAACAATTTTTTTCGCAGTCGTTCTTGCGGCTGGAATTATTGCCCGGATTGTCCGCAAGGCAATCCGTGAAGTTGGACTGCGTTGGATAGACCGGTTTCTTGGTGGCGCTTTTGGACTGGTGCGAGGTGTGGTCATTGTAACGGTGGGAGTCATGGCCATAACCGCGTTTGCTCCTGAGTCTCCGCAGTTGGCTGGATCGCAATTGGCAGGATATTTCCAGCTGGCCGGCGGAGGAGCAAGCTGGCTGGCGCCCTCTGCGATGCGGGAAAAGTTTCATGAAGGTGAAGCCAAACTGCGACATGCAGCTTCCGAGCACCGGAAATAAGATCTTTAGGCCGTCTTACAAGCGAAAGTGAGGGAATCCGTGAAGGACCAGCTCGAAGCACTCGTGGCACAAATGCACAGCAGCGGCATTCTTTATTCGGAAGCGGTTCGGGAATTCAAGAAGCGCTTCATCATGAATGTTCTTCAACAGAACAAAGGCAATCAGTGCAAAGCCGCGCGTGAGCTGAGCATGCACCGCAACACGCTCAGCCGCACGATCGCCGAACTCAAGCTTGATGTCCGGCAATTCCGGGAGGGTGGCAGGCGGCCCGTACGCAGTGAAAAACCTGTTCCGGTTGTGGACAGGCTGGAAAAGAGGATGGTTCGCTAACGCTTTGCAAACGAAGCTCCTCAATTTTTTATTCTCAGTGGTTCCTATCGCTGACGGCTTGAGTAGCTTCTCGAACTGGCGGAAAGCAGCTAACAGCTACTGGCTAAGGTGAATCCAAGCTTACGTGGCAACTCCCGTTCCCTCTTCTGAAGACCACCTCAGGGCTTCTCCTGCCGCCTTCGTACGCCCTGGTTTTCATTGGAAGGCGGCGGATGCCTACCTTTTCGATATCGACGGCACGCTGCTCAACAGCCGTGACCCAGTCCACTACTTTGCCTTCCACCATGCCGTGCGAGATGTTTTTGGCCTGGAGGCAAAAATAGATGGCGTTCCCGTGCATGGAAACACCGACATCGGCATTCTAAGAGCAGTACTCCGGCGCCACGGCCTCGCGGACCCTGAGATCGATGCCCGCATGCCGCACATGATTCAGCAAATGTGCGCTGAAGTACAATGCAATGCAGGCCAGATGCGCCCCGAGCTGTGCCCTTCCATATACGAGCTGATTTCCGGCTTGCAGGCGGAAGGAAAATTGCTGGGCGCGGCTTCCGGCAACCTGGAGCCGATTGGCTGGCTGAAGTTGGAAAAGGCCGGACTCAAGCACATGTTCAGCTTGGGGTCCTTCTGCTCTCCCCGTGAGTTGAGGCGGGACATTTTTCGCCACGGCCTGGATTTGGTCCGGCAGCGCCTGGGAAGTAATGCATCCGTACACGTGGTGGGAGATACGCCAGCGGACATCACTGCGGCAAAGGCTGTAGGACTGCCGGTGATCGCGGTGGCCACCGGGATTTACAAGTTCGAGGACCTCCTGGCGAGAGAGCCGGATGCTTGTTTTGGTTGTGGGACTGACATGCTGAATTTCAAATGATCCGGCGGAATCGCCCGGCAAAACGGTAAAATTGCATATTCCATGAAGCCTTGGTTTTTCATAGCGATACTCCTGAGCTGCCTGACATGCGGGGCGAAGGAAAAGCCCCACGAGGGCCCATCCAAGCACGATCTGAAGCTGGCAGAAAAGAGCTTTCAGCAGGCGTTGCGCCTTCAGAAGGCCGGACAAATCGAACCAGCATTTGAGGAAGCCAGCAAGGCCTCCACCCTGGCGCCGGCCAACATGGAATATTTGACTACGCGTGAGCTGCTGCGCGGCCGGATCGCCGGCAATTACATTGAGCATGGGAACCTGCTGGCGGAAATCGGCGACGGGAAAGGGGCAGAAGGCCAATTCAAGAGCGCCCTGGCCGTTGATCCACAAAACGGCTATGCCCAGGAGCGTTTGCGAGACGTCTCTCCGGAAGATTCCGAGCATGAGCATGTCTTGCAATTGCTGGCTTCGGTGGAAGATGTCAGCGTCAAGCCCAGGCCCGGAAGGCAGAACCTTCACATACACGGCGACATCCGCCAGCTTTACGAAGCCATTGGAAGCGCCTTTGGCATCACCATGGGCTACGATCCTTCGCTCACGAACCAGCGAACGCGATTTGACGTGGACAATCTTGATTTCTACACGGCCATGCGGCTCGCAGGCAAAGTCAGCAAGACTTTCTGGGCCCCGGTTGACAGTCATCATGTGATTGTGGCGAATGACAATCAGGAAATGCGCCGCCAGTATCAGCGGATGGCGTTGCAGACATTTTATGTGGGCAATGCTGCCACCCCGGCCGATCTGACTGATGTTGCCAACGTCCTGCGCAATGTGTTTGAAGTGCGCCTGGTAAGTGTTGTCCCTGATAAAAACATCATTACGGTCCGCGCTCCCAAAGAGCTTATGGCTGCCATTGCCACGGTGTTGGACGATGCGGTCAAAGGACGGCCTGAAATCCTGCTCGACATCAAAGCGTATGAAGTGGACTACGACAAGCTGCGCCAGCAGGGGTTGGGACTGCAGACGAACTTCCAGATATTCAATGTTTACGCTGCGCTCTATTCCGCGCTGGGGCCGGCGGCACAAACCATCATTAATCAACTCCAACAAACCGGGGCCATCGATCCCAGTAAAATTCCGGTCGGCTCATTGTCGGGCTTGCAAAACTCCCCGCTGCTGCAGCCATTCATCTTCTTTGGTAAAGGATACGGGCTGACAGGGGTAAACGTCTCGCCCATCAGCGGCCAACTGAGCAGCAATATATCTTCGTCCACAAATCTGGAGCACGTGGTCCTTCGCGCCTCCAGCGGCAGTGCTGCGACTCTCATGGTGGGTACCCGTTTCCCCATTTCTCTCGGTTCGTTTACCAATGTCTCTATCTCGAATCAGGGCCTGCCCCAGGTGGGAACGGCTTTTCCTCAAATTCAGTATGAAGACTTAGGCCTGACCTTCAAGGCCACTCCTCATCTGCAGACCGGGGAGCACGTAAATTTGGAGCTTCAGCTTCAAATCAAAGGACTGGGAGCGGCCCAACTGAACGGAGTGCCGGTGATTACCAATCGCGAGTATTCCGGGGCCATCACCGTAAGCGATGGAGAACCTTCCGTGGTCGCGGGAATCATTGAGGAACAGGTGAACCGCACCGGATCAGGATATCCTGGCGTGGGCCAATTGCCCGTGCTGGGGGCGCTCGCGAGCTTGAACTCCAAAGAACATTCCCGGACTGAAGTGCTCATCGTCGTGACCCCGCATATTATTCGCAAACCCTTCCGCCACGCAGAAGCTGTTCTATGGGACACGGCGCAGTAAGGTATCGATCTCACCTGAAAATTCCAGGCTCATCCGTCATATTTCTTTTCTTTTTACCTCAGCGGGGTAGACAAATACCCTCGGGTCGGAGTATTGAAACCCGGCGGCGCCGATAACAACTTAGACAATCTGAGATCTACGCTTACCGATGGCATCGTGCCCGGGCACGCTCTAACTGGTCACGCCGCCGTTCCGCCTGGATGCTGTGAATGCCGTGGCGGCGGATGGCCCGCTCCAGGTTTCTTTCGGCTGTGCGGATTCGCACGTCGCAGCGATCATAAGCTTGCATGGGCTGAGCGCTGCCAATCAGCAGGAATCCGGTCAGGAGCATCGTGAGTACACCAGTTTTGCTGAGTGCGTTATGTAGCATCTTTTCTCCTTGTCCATTGAAAATAGCCACTCTGAATCAATCCAACATCTGAAGTTAAAAAACTGCTTATTCATTTAACCCAACTGCCAGATCCTAGTTGACAACTTTTTTTCCTTGCAGGACAATCATACACCACAGGCGAATAAAAGGCGAAATTACCCTTTTCAAATTTATGAGCTCCGCAGCATCTCTTCGCGCCTCAATTGAGGCCCAAATCCCTTCGGCATTTGCCGTATATCGGCGGCCGGAGCAGAGGAGCATACTCACCGGAATTCCCCAGATAGATAGTGTAACCGCAGGAGTGCCGGTGAATGCCCTGACAGAAATCTATGGAAGCGGATTAGCCTCATCCGGCAAAACATCCGTGCTGATTTCCCTGCTGGCGCACGCAACGCAACAACATTTTTGCGCCCTGGTAGACGCGGATGATTCCTTCGATCCAGCCTCTGCCCGCGCTGCGGGAGTGAACTTCTTCCGCTTGCTGTGGGTGCGCTGCGGTAAGCATAAATCCAAACTCAAACCTATGGAACAGGCATTTAAAACCACGGACATGCTTCTGCAAAGCGGCGGCTTTGGTCTGATTGTGGTTGATCTGAGCAGCCTGGGGGAACGGCTGGTACGCAAGGTTCCCCTGACCACATGGTTTCGCTTCAGCCGCGTGGTGGAAAAACAACGAACGGCCCTGGTGTTTCTTTCGCAGCAGCCGCATGCAACCAGTTGTGCAGGGCTGGTGCTGAGTCTTAAGGCCAGGCCCGCGGTGTGGTCGGGCAAGCTGCTGGTGCAATTCAAGCTGGAGGCTGAGGTCATGCGCATGCGGGAAAAGAAACCGCCACAATCCGCCAAGCCGAACTTTTCTCTCCGCGCAGAGTGGGCATAATCACCATGTTTGCCTGTCTGTTCGTTCCCGACTTTCGCGTGCAGGCAGTCCTGCGTCTTGAGCCGGAAACCAGCAGAGAAATCCTCAAGCAATCTCCTGTTGCCATTCTCGATGGACCTGCTTCCCTGCCTCGCGTGGTGGCCACCAACGAGCCCGCGCGTCTGGCCGGAATTGAAATGAATATGACCAGGCAGCAGGTGGAAACCTGCGGCCGGGTATGGCGGCGGAAACGTTCTCCAGCCAATGAAAATGCTGCTCAGGCGGCCTTGCTGGATTGCGCGGCCAGCTTCTCGCCCCGGGTGGAGTCCACAGCTCCCGGGACGGTCATCCTGGATCTAGCCGGAACAGAAAAACTTTTTGGAAGCACACAGGCCCTGGCCCGGAAAATCGCGCACCAGGCTGCTGAATTCGGGTTCGAGTTGAATATTGCCGTCGCCGCCAATCCGGATACAGCGTTCTACGCCGCGCGGGGATTTTCCGGCATCACCATGATTCCCGCCGGCGAAGAAGCCGAGCGCCTGTCCTCCTTGACTGTGGATGTGCTCTCCACCTCACCGGAAATGCTGGACATCCTGGATAGCTGGGGCATCCGCAACTTTCATGCTTTGGCCCTGCTGCCTCCGGTGCCTGTAGTCGAGCGGTTAGGACAAGAAGGTTTGCAGTTGCAGAAAATTGCGCGTGGTGAGACCCGGCGCCCAATTGTGCCGGCCGAGGCGGCTGCGGATTTTGTCGAGAGTTTTGAGTTTGACGATCCGGTAGGGACCCTGGAATCACTTACCTTTATTCTCAACCGTCTTCTGCAGCAGATTTGCGCCCGCTTGACCGCGCGCTCTTTGGCTACCAACGAGTTGCGGTTGAAACTGGGATTGGAGGTGCGGCAACTTAAGACTGGAGAAAATAAAGAATTCTACGAACGCACATGGAAGCTGCCGCTTCCCATTCAAGACCCTAAAGTGCTTTTCCGGCTGGCCTATCTTGATCTGGAAGGCAACACGCAGCCCGCGCCTATTGAAAAAATTATTGTCCAGGCTGTGCCGGTCAAGCCCCGTTATGCCCAAAGCGGCCTCTTTGCCCCTGCCTCACCGGAAACCGAGCAACTTGAGATCACCCTGGCGCGGATACGCGGCATAGTGGGCAGTACAGATGAAAACGGCATTGCCTGCGTTGGGTCGCCGCGCATGCTGGACTCGCATAAGCCGGACAGCTTTACCGTTCAGCCGTTTTCCGGCATTAACGAAGAAGCCGAGGAGTTGGACTCCACACCTGCGGATGCTCCCATCATCTCTCTGCGCATTTTCCGTCCGGCGCTGCAAACAGCCGTGGAACTTGCGAGAGAAAAACCGTGCTCCGTTTCTCTGCATAAAAAACAACTCCGGGTTCTGGCTGCATCCGGCCCATGGCGCAGTTCCGGTAATTGGTGGAGCACATCCTCAGCCTGGGCGCGCGATGAATGGGACGTAGCACTTAAAACCACGGAAGGCGTGGGATTTTACCGCATCTATCTGGACCGGATTAAAGGGCAATGGTTTGTGGAGGGAGGGTTTGACTAGATTGCCAGAATCACCCCTTCGGCTGTGCAAGCTTGCCTCGATGGCAGGCTACATTGCCAAAATTGGGTAATTGAAAACATTCTGTATTGCAGGTTTTCAATCATGGCAATTTTGGCAGTTATGGCAATTTTAGCAATCGCTTATGTATGTTGAACTTCATTCCCGTTCCGCCTTCAGCTTCCTTGAGGGTGCATCCCTGCCCGAAAACCTGGCCCTTGTCTGCTCGCAGCATGGGTTGCCGGCCATGGCGCTGCTGGACAGAAATGGCGTGTATGGCGCGCCGCGCTTTCATCTTTCTGCCAAACAATGTGGAATCAAAGCGCACATCGGAGCGGAAATCAGTATCGCTGAAGGCGGAAATTATCCGCTGTTGGTGCAATCACGCAGCGGATACCAGAACCTCTGCCGGTTGATTACTACTACAAAATTGCGGACACCCAAGGACAAAGTAGCAACAGCTTCATTGAACGAACTCGAAAACTATTCTCAAGGGCTCATCTGTCTCACCGGCGACGAGCACGGCCCTTTGGCCCATGCCTTGAAGACCGGCGGGCTCCCGGCAGGACGGCGCCTGCTCCAGCAGCTTAGCTCGATTTTTGGCGCTAAGAACGTTTATGTGGAATTGCAGCGTCACTTCAACCGCCATCAGGAATCGCGTAATCAGGCCGCCATCAGCCTGGCGCGGGAGTTCCATCTGCCTTTACTGGCCACCAATGGCGTCTGCTATGCCACTCTGGCGGAGCGTGAGATTGCCGATGTGTTTACCTGCATCAGAAATAAATGCCGCTTGGATACCGCTGGACGACTGCTCGCGCAAAACTCTCAGCGGCACATCCGCACTCCCCAGGAGATGGATTATCTGTTTGCCGATTTGCCGGAAGCCATTGCCAGCACGGTTGAGCTTTCCTCGCGCCTGGAGTTCACGCTGGAAAATCTTGGTTATGAGTTTCCACGCTATCCCGTTCCTGAAGGCGAGACCATGAATTCTTTATTGCGCCAGCGCACCTGGGATGGCGCTCGCAATCGCTACCAGCCGGTGACGGAACGGGCGCGCCGGCAATTGGAACGCGAACTGGCGCTGATTGAAAAGTTGGGCCTGGCCGGATATTTCCTGATCGTCTGGGACATTGTCCGTTACTGCCGCGAACACCACATCCTGGTGCAGGGGCGCGGCTCGGCGGCCAACAGCGCGGTTTGCTATTCGCTGGGAATTACCGCCGTTGATCCCATCGCCATGGGCCTGCTCTTTGAACGTTTTTTGACTGAAGAGCGCGGCGAGTGGCCGGACATTGATCTCGATCTGCCCAGCGGTGACCAACGCGAGCAAGTCATCCAGTATGTCTATCAGCTCTATGGCAAGCGCGGCGCGGCCATGACGGCCAACGTCTGCACGTATCGCAGCCGCTCGTCCGCGCGCGAGATGGGCAAAGTGTTGGGCTTTGATGAAGACTCGCTCGCTCGTCTTTCGAAAATCGTCGGCTCATGGGAGTGGCGTGATCCCGCTGACACGCTGGAAAAACAATTCACCAAGGCCGGGCTTGACCTTCGCAATTCGCAGATCGCCGTTTATCTTGATCTCTGCCAGAGGGTGCGCGACCTGCCCCGGCATTTGAGCCAGCATTCCGGCGGCATGGTGATCTGCCAGGGACAACTCGATTCCGTGGTGCCGCTGGAGCCGGCAACCATGCCGGGAAGGGTGGTGGTGCAGTGGGACAAAGATGATTGCGCCGCGCTGGGCCTGGTCAAAGTGGACCTGCTCGGCCTGGGAATGATGGCCGTGATTCACGATTCCATTGTTTTGATTGAAGAACATTACGGTGAAAAAGTTGATCTGGCGCACTTGCCCCAGGATGATGATGCCCGTGATGTGTACGAGACCATTCAGAAAGCGGACACTATCGGCATGTTTCAGATTGAAAGCCGGGCCCAGATGGCTTCGCTGCCGCGCAATAATCCGCAGCGTTTTTATGATCTGGTAACGCAAGTTGCCCTGATCCGTCCTGGCCCCATCGTCGGCCAGATGACGAATCCTTATCTCAAGCGGCGGCAAGGGAAAGAGGTTGTCACCTATCCGCACCCTTCGCTGAAGCCGGTGCTGGAGCGCACGCTGGGAGTGCCGCTGTTTCAGGAGCAACTGTTACGCATGGCCATGCTGTGCTCCAACTTCACCGGCGGCGAAGCGGAAGAGCTGCGCCGCGCGCTGGGCAGCCGGCGCTCGCAGCAGCGCATGAAGCAGATTGAGGCCAAGCTGCGCGATGGCATGGCCCAGAACGGCTTTTCTCCTAAAACCCAGGATGAGATCGTAAAGTTCATCACCTCATTTGCTTTATACGGTTTCCCTGAATCGCATGCTGCCAGCTTTGCCCTGCTCGCTTACGCCAGTGCGTATTTAAAAGTCCGTTATCTTGCCGCATTCACCGCTGCCCTGCTCAATAACTGGCCGATGGGGTTTTATTCTCCGGCAACCCTGGTGAAGGACGCTCAGCGCCACGGCCTGCGCGTGAAGCCGGTGGATGTAACCTGCTCGGACTGGAATTGCACCCTTGAGCATGATGGAGAAAAACTCTCGCTGCGTCTTGGGCTGCGCTACGTAAAAGGGTTGCAGCAGGCGGCGGGAGAAGCGCTGGTCCAGGCGCGTAAGGAGAGTCCGTTCAGCTCGATTTCTGATCTGGCTTTGCGCGTGCCGCAGCTTTCTAAAACTAACTTTCATGTGCTCTCACGCATTGGCGCGCTCAACAAGATTGGCCATGAACTGCATCGCCGTGACGCGCTGTGGCAATCACAGAAAGCCGCCCAGCCCGTTGGTCCGCTGCTCGAGGGAATCAGTGAACCGGATACACCCTCGCCCCTGCTGCGCATGACCACAGATGAGCGTCTGGTGGCCGATTACGGCGGAACAGGATTGAGCATCGATCATCATCCCATGTTTTATCGCCGGCAGGAATTGCGTATATTGGGTGTTAAAACCGCACAAGATCTCTCAGCCCTGCGCGATGGAGAAAATGTTCTTGTGGCCGGCCTGATCATCACCCGCCAAAGACCGGGGACGGCTAAGGGTTTCATCTTCCTGAGCCTGGAAGATGAGACCGGCATCGCCAATGCCATCATCACACCTGCTTTTTATGCAGAGAATACGATGGCCGTGCTGAATGAACGGTTTGTCATGATTGAGGGAAGTTTACAGAACAAGGAAAAAGTCATCCATGTGAAAGCGGAAAAAATCATGCCGCTGGCTGCAGTCACAATTGAAACGCCGGTGAGGAATTTTCATTAGCTTTTTTTAGTTTATCTCGAAGCGAAGCGAGAGATCCCTACCGAATTGCCCGTAATCCGTCCGTAAGCTGTGTACTGACCATAAGTGCTGCAGATTTTGTGCGTGAGTGGGCCGAAAAGCGAGGGTGTCGGTTCGAGACAAGTGGTTGGTGGGCTCACAGTCGGATGGAGAGAGGGGAAGCAGAAACAGATATCCCCCATGCAGATTTTTTGGCTTGTCGATGTCAGGGTTATCTGGGGTCAGCAGGCGGGCAGGGGCAGCAAGCTTAGGGCGTGCTGCCAGTTCCCAAACCGGTTCCAACTCCGCACCAGCCGCAACAGCGTGCGGCGTGCGTGATGGACCAGTTTCCCAGGGGTGTTGAAGATGAGAAAGCGCAGCCGTTTGGGCCGGGCCGTGAGTAACTCTGGCGGTAAGGCTAGGCGCTTCAGTGCCGTTAACACGTTATAGGTCAGCACCGCCAAGCGCAGCCACGCGGCATTGGCTCCGAAGCGTCCACAGGGCATCACCCCACCGGCCAGCTCATTCTTGATCACGTCATGCGTGGCTTCGATGGAACCAGCTTTTTCCCGGTGCCATTGCAGCAGCTTCTTCGGCGTCCACTCCCAGAGATTGCTCAGCACTGCGAAGTGCTTTACTTTGCTACCGTCAGCGAACAACTCTTCCTGCTTGCGGCGAACCCGCACGGCCACATAGCGCAACGTCTCCCGATACCGGTTCTCCGGGCTTTCCTCGGGAACGTACTCCACCTCGGCACACTCTTTGAGGGTCACGCTATTCTCGCTGTAGGGCTGCCACTGGGCTTCGGGCAAAGCCACAATCTCCTCATGCAAAGCTGGATGCATGCGCGCACTCACCGCAAATCCGATCCGGCCCTGGGGCCCGTCCTTCCGCTTTTCATCCCGCAACCAGGTCAACAAGTTCTCTTCCGCGCAAGCCGAATCCCCACGAAAATACAGCTCCTTCATCCCCTCCGGCAGAGCCTGAAAGGCCCGCTGGGCTACCGGCAACGGGGCCTGTAATCCCGGTACATTGCCGTCGCGAAATTCCTCCGCCACCACCACGTCCAGTTCTGCCCAGAGCACCAGCAGCGGCTGGTATCCGGTCGATCCTTCATAGGTCAGCTTGGCTTCCCGTTTGTCACTCTCGATGATGGTGCCGTCCAGATCCAGGGTCGCGATCTTTTGCCCACTGCGCCGGCCTAACTCCCGCACCACCTCTTCGTTGACCCGCCCCAAACCTGCCAGCGCTGCACTCTCCCCCGGAATGTAACTCACCTGCCCCACGGCTAATTCCTGCTGCGCCTGCTCGATCTTCTTCTCGTCGTGGAACTGATAGAGAAACTTCCGTGCCGCTTCTGCACTCGGCACCTCATGTCCCAGCATCTCCTTTAAGCCTGCGTCTTCCCTCAGTTGCTCAAAGTCCTCCAGGCAATC
>DATGJZ010000027.1:0-16543 GCA_035294925.1 Candidatus Angelobacter sp.
CCAGACTTACGGCAGGTTGCCAAGGGGGTAGGTCGGCACCACACGCGTTTTTCGGACCGTCTGTGTTGATAAAAAAGTGCTTACCTACAATTGGGTAACACAATTTTCGGGAAAATCTGCGCTATTGCGAAAGTAAGGTTATCAGTGACAGGGATTTTTGGCCCCACCGTGGCGGGCGCACGGCTGAGAGCCTTTTCTTCAGCGGCCAACTTGCCTTGCCCACGCGGGCGCTTCTAGGTCGTATTGCCTTTGTGCCCCGCCCGCCAGTATCGTTATCCACCCAGAGAAATTTCATCCACGGGAGGTCTCTCCGAATGTTCAAATCCAATTGCCTCTTTGTTTTCGTCATTTTCGTTGCGCTGGTGGCGGTTCAGGGCCAGTCTGCCGCTGATCCAGAAATTAACCAGAAGATCCGCGCGGAAGAGACTGACCACTCCCAGATCATGCATACTATGCACTTTCTGGCCGACGTCTACGGCCCGCGCCTCACGGGCTCGCCCAACCACAAAGCCGCCGCTGATTGGGCCATCAAGCAGATGACAGACTGGGGGCTGGAGAATGCGCACCTTGAGCCCTGGGACTTTGGCCACCCCGGCTGGATGAACGAGAGGGCGAGCGGGTACATTGTGGCGCCCATCAAAGACCAGCTTACTTTTAAGGTGCTGGCATGGACTCCGGGCACCAAAGGTACGGTGACTGCGACGGTATTCCAGATGGTGCCTCCTGAGAAGCCGAAGAAGGAAGACCTGGCTGCATATCTGGCCTCGATCAAAGACCAAGTGAAGGGCAAGATCGTGATGGTGGGCAAGGCGGAGGTGGTGCCGGTGGTGATTGACGTGCCGGCACGCCGGATGGATGACAAAGCGGCCTCCGAGCGCTTCGATCCCAATAACCCCAATGCGGGACAGTTTGGGCCGCAACGCAATGCCCGGCAGCAAGACGATCCTCCCGGCACGCTGACTGCGCAGCAGATCAACCAACAGATTGATGAATTCCTGCTGGCGAACCATGCGCTGATGCGCGTGAACGACGCGCGCATGGGCAACGGCCGGATACGCGCCTTCCAGAACCGCACGTATGACATCGCCAAGGTGGCGCCCACGGTAGTTCTCCGCAATGAGGATTACGGCCGCATCGCTCGCATCCTGGCGGATGGAGCCACAGTCAGTTTGGAGTTCAACATTCAGAACCGGATTTACCCTGAAGGAAAGACCTCGTACAACACCATTGCGGAGATCCCAGGCACGGACCGGAAAGAAGAAGTGGTGATGCTCGGTGGACACCTCGATTCATGGCATTCGGCCACCGGGGCGACAGACAACGGAATCGGCTGCGCCATCATGATGGAGGCGGCACGGATCTTAAAGTCGCTGGGGGTGAAGCCGCGTCGCACCATACGGGTTGCTCTCTGGAGTGGGGAAGAAGAGGGTCTGCTGGGTTCACAGGCTTATGTGAAGGAGCATTTCGGCAGCTTTGAAGAGCCCAAGCCGGATTTTAATAAACTGGTGGCTTACTTCAACGTTGACTCCGGAACCGGGCGCATTCGCGGCGCCAGTATTTTTGGTCCGCCCCAGGATGCCGACATTCTGCGCCAGGTCCTTTTACCGTTTGCTGACCTGGGCATCGCCGGAGCCATTGCCAACAAGAACCGCCGCGCCGGAGGCACAGACTCAAGCTCTTTCGCGCAAGCCGGTCTTCCCGGCGTGGGCCTGGGCCAGGATCCGATTGAGTACTTTACGGACACCTGGCACACCAATCTCGATACCTACGAGCGAATCATTGAAGACGACGTAAAGAAAGACGCGATTGTCGTGGCAGCAGCGGTGTATCAACTAGCCATGCGTGATGACCCACCGCCGCGATTCGCTGCTGCCGATATGCCGCCTAAGCCCGCGTCGCCCGGAGAGGGCGGAGCGCAGCCGGCGGCAGCCCAGGCGGGAGCCAGTCCGGCGCAACCGGCTTCAGGAAACGGCGAGCCGCAGCGCGAGGGCGCGGCACCCGTGGCGCCGAAAAAATAAAGATTGGTTAGCTGTAACGCAAAATCAGTTAACGGGTCAGGCGCACGCGCTCCTGTCGACGCCGACCGGCCAACTTGCTTTGCCGCCGAGCCTTCTAACCAGAGGCGCGCGGACGAACTGTAAACGGATGTCCTCGCGCATTGGCGCGGGGGAGTCTATGAAGCGCGTGATCTGGTTGCTGTGTGTATGTCTTTTGTTTGCGGGCTGCTCCTCGCAGGACGCAGACAAGACCCGAGAGGAAGCGGCGAAGGCGGCGGCCAAGCTGAAGCAGGAGACTAAAGAAGCCGTCAAGGACCTGAAAAAAGGTGCGGAAGAAGCGCGCACGCAGGGCGAAGCGGTAGCCGAGGGTGTGCGTGAAGGCTTGAAGTCCGACGAGGGAGCAGTCAACATCAACAGAGCTTCACGGGAACAACTGCTGGATCTTCCTGGAATGAATGAGAGCTCCGCTGACGCGATCATTGCCGGACGTCCATATCACACCAAAGCAGAACTGGCTAATAAAGGCGGCGTTTCGCCGGAGGAGTACAGAAAGATCGAAGGACTCATCGTGGTGAAGTGAGTTGGCCACGAATAAGGTCAAAAAGAGCGCAAATGAAGAAGACGCAGCCGGGCGGCTGCGGTCCACGCTCATTTTTTCTTGCGGCTCGCATATTGGTTTCGCTCACGTCCGTTGATAACTTGACAGGTTGCTCGCTTTCGCCAATGACCTACCATACCCCTTTATCGCTACCGGTGATTTTGGAGGCGACGGCAGCGGCGGAGGCCAGTGGAGGGAGCAAGCTCAGGCGCAGGGTTGCGGGCACATTGCCGCTCATGGCCATCTGTGTGATCTGACGGGCGAAGAGTTTTGCTCCATAGGGCACAATTGGGAGGCGAAGGAAGCGTCCGCGGGTATACATTTTGTCCGCTCCGACAGTGGCGGCCTGGTCTATCTCAGCGGGAAGGCTCAACCCAAAGCCTCTATACTGGTTCACGTATTGGGAGACGATTTTGAGGAAGCTGGCCACGCCCGGCCAGATGCCTGCCTGCCTTGCGGCATTCCGCAGCTCCAGGAAGTTTACCTGCCCCGAATCCACCAGCGACGCGGCATTCAGAATGTCACAGACACGGAAATAGAAATGGCGGTACATGCGCTGGAGCGTGGCGGCGAAGATGCGCTCCTCCGGCGCGGGCACGAAAAATTCAAGGCCATTGATCTGCATGGTTGTCCGGCGGTCGATAAAGCGCTGTGCCAGCTCAGTGTGCTCGCCGGTTTGTCCGAGCCGGCCAATGTGCGTCTCAATGGATTCGCGCAGACCGGGTATGGTGAAGTTCCACTTGCTGGCCAGGCGGTCACCCCAACTCCGGGCTTCCATCCGGGCTTGAAGTCTTTGCGTGAATACCCGGACGACATCTGCACTGCGTGCTGTAGAGACAAGATCAAGGTCGTTGCCCAGGTCAGGCCAGTGGTCCAGAGTCTTCATTACCGTTACCGGACAATCTTCTTCATCCAGTGCATCGCATACCGGCTTGAGATTGCGAAGAGCATTGGCGATGCGGCCCCGTTCCGTGGTCAAGGCCCCTACGGCCCAGGCTTGGAGTTCGAGGCTCCCGAGGTTTCCCGCTACCCGGTTGATTACCTCGAAAACTCGTATGACCACGTGATTCGAATCCGCCAGGTCGGCGAAATCCTGTCGTTGCTGCCTGCTCAGGGAATTGAGCAGCGGCATTACGTCAGCGGCAGCGGTGGGTCTCAGGGTAAGCTTGAAGAATGCGTCAATATATTGCTTTTCACCTTGAATTATGTCGGCCATGAGAGGAAATGACTCCGGAGTCGGTGTTACCTTTCGGTTAAGATGAGAGCTGTTGCTGAAGAGTTGGCAAAGAATCAGGCCAGGATGCTGGAGATTGCCATAATCGCCGGAATTGAAGAATGATTGGGTAATCGAGAGCAACACTGACAACCGAATCTACTCGATGGACGGGCGGCAATATCCGGTAAAGCGCGACAAGTCGCGGCGAGCCGCATTTACCGGCTGACTCATGGCGCGGGAACGTGTATAGATGGGAGCGGAAGAAGTAAGAGTCAATTTGGAGCGACGCGACAGGAATAATGACTGCTTATAGAGACCTTAGAGAATGGATTGCCGCGCTGGAGCGGGCGGGTGAGTTGAAGCGTATCAGCGCGGAGGTGGACCCGATCCTGGAGATCACTGAGATTGCGGACCGCGTGTCCAAGGGCGCTGCCAGGGCATATAGGCGTCCGGGCGGGCCGGCGCTGCTCTTCGAAAACGTAAAAGGCGCGAAGGGTGTGCCGGTACTCATCAACCAGTTCGGTTCCGAGCGGCGGATGCAGATGGCGCTAGGGGTTGAGAAGCTGGACGAAATTGCCGGCAGGATTCGCCATCTGATGAACATGAAATCTCCGGAAGGCTTTCTGGACAAGCTGAAAATGCTGCCTACCCTGGCTGAGATGGGAAAGTTCTTTCCCAAGACCGTGCAAAGCGGCCCGTGCAAAGAGGTCATCAAGAAAAAGGATTTCTCCCTGCTTGATTTTCCGGTGCTGCAGTGCTGGCCGCAGGATGCGGGGCGATTCATCACTCTCCCCTGCGTGATTACCCGCGATCCGAAGACGGGAAAGCGCAACATGGGTATGTACCGGATGCAGATTTACGACGCGACCTCGGCAGGCATGCACTGGCAGCGGCAAAAGGTGGCTGCCGAGCACTACCGCGAGATGCTGCGGATGGCGGCATCGAAGGGAAAGCCAGGAGGGCATCCGGGGTCGCCATCGCACGCCGGGGTTGCGCGTGATGGGGTAGACATTATGGCCCGCTCCGGTGGAGGCGCTCTGTTGGCTGAAGGAGAGCGTCCCAGCGGTACGCTGGAGGTAGCGGTCGCAATCGGAACCGATCCCGCGCTCACATTTTCCGCGATTGTTCCGGCGCCGCCGGACATTGAAGAGTTCATCATTGCCGGATTCCTCAGGCAACAGCCGGTAGAACTGGTGAAGTGTGAGACAGTTGACCTGGAAGTTCCGGCGGCGGCCGAGATCGTTCTGGAAGGTTATGTGGAGCTGGATGAATTGCGGACGGAAGGCCCGTTTGGCGATCACACCGGGTTCTATTCGCTGGAAGATGAGTATCCCGTTTTTCACCTCACTTGCATTACCCATCGCAAGCAGCCGATCTATGCAACCACCATCGTGGGCAAGCCGCCGATGGAGGATGCGTGGATGGGCAAGGCTGTGGAACGCATCTTTCTGCCGCTGATGAAGCTCACTCTGCCGGAGATTGTGGACGTGAATCTTCCCGTGGAAGGCATTTTCCATAATTTGATGATCGTTTCCATCCGCAAGTCCTATCCCGGACATGCGCGCAAGGTGATGAACGGAATCTGGGCGCTGGGGCAGGCCATGTTTACCAAATGCATTGTGGTGGTGGATGAAGATGTAGACGTTCAAGACATTGGAGAGGTGGTGCTCAAGGTCTTCAATCACATTGATCCGGAACGCGATATCCAGTTCACGCTGGGACCGGTGGATTCTCTGGACCACGCCTCGCGGCTGCCAAACTTCGGCTCCAAGATGGGCATTGACGCCACCCGTAAATGGCCCACGGAAGGCTTTACCCGTCCCTGGCCGGACGAAATCGTGATGGACGAAAAAACCAAGAACCTGGTGGATAAGAAATGGAAGGAGCTGGGCATTGAATAACATCTTTACCGCCGTAGCCTCGGACCTTGGCCGAACCGTGGCCGAAGCCAAACCGTTGCTCTTGAAGTTGAACAATGCAGACACATCCAAACGCCCCGGCCCTGGCAAGTGGGCGAAGAAAGAGATTCTGGGGCACCTGGTGGATTCGGCATCTAATAACCACCAACGCTTTGTGCGTGCGCCGATGCAGCGGAGCCTGACATTCCCCGGATACGATCAGGACCAACTGGTGTTGTTGCAGCGCTTCCGAGATATGGACTGGGGATTTCTGGTTGACTTTTGGGCCAGCTATAACCGTTTTCTGGCTGTCGTGCTTACCTGTTTACCGGCGGACGCAGCAGAGGTCACATGCGTCATCGGCGACCATAAGCCGGTCACATTGGGGTGGATTGCTGAAGACTACGTGGCCCACCTGAAGCACCATCTGAATCAAATTCTGGAAAAGAAATTTGAGACGACTTATGGGGCCGCGGGCTAGGGGCAGGATGAGATTGCCAAAATTGGTAATTGCCAAAATTTGAAATGCTATGAAACAAAGTTGCTCAAACCGAATGTTAGCCGCAGTGATTCTTTGCCTGACCGGCCTATGCGCTCCGGCTGCTGCTGCGGAACTGACACAAAAGACGACTGCGGCATTCGACAAATATGTTTCGGCCACGGAAGCCAGGATTAACGGTGAGCTGCGCCCGGGCGGGACGTTTCTTTATGTGGACGCGCTACCTGCGGACGCAATGAAAAGCTCATACGAACAACTCAAAAACGGCGAAATCCTGGTGGAGAAGCTGGAGACCAAAGCTCCGGGAATCAGCTCGGATGTTCCAGACGGCATGATTCATCACTGGGTGGGGCTGATCTTCATCCCCGGGGCGACGCTCGGGCAAATCATTCCCATTGTGCAGGACTACGATCACAGGGCCGAGCTTTATAAGCCGGATGTAACGGCTTCCCACCTGATTTCGCATCAGGGGAACGACTTTAAATTCTTCCTGCGTTTGTACCAGAAACGCTTTACCACCGCGGTTTTCAATACCGAGTATACGGCCCACTGGGGCCAGGTTGACGCGAAGAAGATATACTCGCATTCCATCAGCACCAAAATTACCGAGGTCAAGGATTCCGATCATCCGGATGGCGAAGCGTGGCCTGTGGGCCAGGGCCGTGGCTATCTCTGGAGACTCAATACGTACTGGAGATTTGAGGAGAAGGATGGAGGCGTTTATCTTCAGTGCGAGGCCCTTTCGCTCACCCGCGATATACCTTACGGGCTGGGCTGGCTACTGCGTCCGCTGGTGACCAAGATTCCCAGGGAGTCACTCAATCGCGCGCTGGGGCAGACGAAGACGGTGGTGCTGGAGAAGATTAAGAAGGGCTCCTAGCTGCTAGCGTGAGACCTTTTTTCTGCGGACAATGCCTTCCACATATTTTGAGAATTGATCCGGCTTGTCCGGTGGGGCGATTTCAAAGACCACTCTAACTGTGTCCTGATTCACGTCTTCGTAAGTCAAGCGGTATCGGGCCTCTCCGGTAGTTTGTTCACTCAAAAAAGTGATCTGCTTTTTGTCCGCGGACACGCTCACGTTGTAGTGGATGACGTGGCCTTCGCTATCGTTGTACAGGGCCTCCGTGCCACCGGCCTCACTAAAAACAATCATCAAGTCATCGTGGATGATTGCCGGTTTTCCATTGGCGGCAGCATACTCGGAGTGGTTCTTGCGGAGCAGGACTTTGCCGCCCATGTCGGGCATAAGCGAGAAATAACCGGCGGACGCCCGTCCCGGAACACCGGCTCCCTCGCCCAGAGTCCATTCACCCAGGAGAAACTTCCAATCGGACCATGGATCCGCGTCGGCGGCGGGAGCTTTGTCTTGCGTACGTTGCTCAGGATAGGCGCGCAACAACTGCGCGAGGGGCGGCACTCCATACTTGGCACGCTCACTGTCAGGCACATCACGATCAATCGGCACAAGCTCTTCTTTTCCGGTTTTTTGGTTGTAAACCCGGTTCGTGCCGTACCGCTGATGACCCTCGGTGAAGCTGAGATACCGGTCAATAGAGGCGGCGACCAAAACTCTGGCCTTGTCGTATCCAGCCTCGTAAGATTGCTTGGCCAAATAGTGGGCCAACAGATAATCGTACGGGCTCTTGCTAACCAGGCGTTTTCCGCAAAAATCCAAGCCCGTATGTTGCAGAACGAGGGCGGCGTTAAATTTGTCCTCCGGAGTTCGAGCCGCGTCCCTGGCCAGCAGTTCCAATACGAGTTTGATTCGGTCCTCATCTGTGCGGGCAACGTGGCTGTTCCCCAGGCGAGCCGCCTGATCCTCCTCAGCCAGCATCTTGAGTTCAGGATTCTGGCCAAGCAGTTCAGGAGCAGCCTGCAAAACGAATGCAATCACAAACCCCACGCAACAAAGTTTCATTCTCCCCCTTCGCATGAGCGCCAGCCAAGCTTTTATAGTTTATCTCGAGAAAAGCGATAGATCTCTACCCACTGGCCAACCGTGCCGGGCAGCTGAATAGGTGCATTCCCATTTTCGCGGCTCACCCGTTATACTGAATTCATGTCGATCATTCGCGATATAGCGGGCATTGCCAAGGGAATGTCAGTTACGTTCCGAGAGATGTTTGCTCCCACCGTGGTGGAGAATTATCCCGACGGCAAGGGGCCGATGAAGGGCGCGGTTTTTCAAGAGCGCTTTCGCGGGCTGCACGTGCTGCAGCGCGACGAGAACGGCCTGGAGAAATGTGTGGCCTGCTTTCTTTGCGCCGCCGCCTGTCCTTCCAACTGCATCTACATCGAAGCCGCTGAAAATACAGAAGAGGACCGCATCAGCGGCGCGGAGCGCTACGCGAAGGTGTACAACATCGACTACAACCGCTGCATCTTCTGCGGCTATTGCGTGGAGGCCTGCCCCACAGACGCCATCACTCACGGACACGGCTTCGAGCTGGCCACCTTCAACGCCAGCAATCTTGTTTACCGCAAAGAGCAACTGCTGGCCCCCACGCCGCCAGTGCGAATTGCGGAGCAGCCCTGAGGGCATTGCAAGAATCAGGGTTTCTGCGTTGGGCGCAACACAATCTCGCTGACGAATGACTGCGGCGATTGTGTCACAATCATCTCCACTACATGGGCCACATCCTCACCCTGGAGCATCTTCATAGGATCCTTGCCCGGGTGAGGCGAAAGCTCGGTGTTGGTGGAACCCGGACAGATGACAGTCACGCGTATTTTGTGACCGCGCAGCTCTTCAGCGACGGAATACGAAAGACCGTTCAGACCCCACTTTGAAGCAGCGTAAGCAGCGCCATTGGGCAAGGCGTTCTTACCGGCAATGGAAGAAATGTTAATGATGTCACCGCCGCCGCTCGAGATCATGAGCGGAGCCAGGGCACGGACGGTGTAAAAGACACCGCGCAGGTTGGTGTTGAGGATCGCATCCCAATTCTCCAGGGGCATGGTATGAAGCGGCCCGCCAAAGCCGCCGACCCCTGCGTTATTCACCAGGATATCCAGCCGGCTGAAGGTCTCTTTCACGCGCTCCGCCAGCGCCGCCACTGCATTCCAGTTGGCCACATCACACACCAGAGACTCGCACTGAATGTTCCGGGCGGTTTGCTCCAGCCGGGCCTGATTGCGGCCACAGATCACGGTGGTAGCCCCGAGGCGGGCCAATTTGCCGGCAATCGCAGCTCCTATGCCGTGGCCGCCACCGGTGACTAATGCAACTTTGCGCGAAAGATTGTGTTCCACACGAGTGTCCTTTTAACTTACTTTTAACCGAAAATGCTTATAAAAGACTATCTTAAAAAGATCCGGATACGGCGGTTGCGGTGTCCAATAATAAGGGGTAACGAGATGCTGAGGCAGTGCCGCGCCGAAATTGCGGCGTGGAAAAGCGACGGGCCATCTCAGTATCGAGGCAACCACGATGTCGTTTTGAGCAACTTGCCTAAAAGCGGGGTGAGTCTTTTATAATCCCTTGATTCTGAATTTGTTAAGACAGAGGGCTTCCGCTTTAAGGCCGGATTGCAGATATGCGTCGGGCCCAATTTCGCGAGTGTGGATGAAGGAGCAATACATGAAGAAAGCGCTTGTAGTGGTTTTGCTGGCATTCGCCACGGTATCGTTCGGCCAGCAACCAACTCAACCCCCGCAAACGGGGCAGACACCGGGCAATACTCCGGCCAGCCAGAAAGTGATTAAAGATCCGGCGGAGTACAACGCTTATATCGCCGCGCTGAATACCACGGATCCGGCAGCACAAGGCGCAGCCATGGACGCTTTTGTGAAGCAGTATCCGCAAAGCATCATGTTGACGGACGCCCTGGAGCAGGCCATGAATGCCTATCAGAAGGCCGGGAACCAAGCCAAGGTGGAAGAGGAAGCCAGACGCATTCTCCAACTCACTCCGAACCATATTAATGCCTTGGCCATTGTCACGTTTATCGATCGTGGTAAGGCCACCAATGGGGAACAGGCGGCACTGAAGGAGATGTGCACGTACGCTCAAAATGGATTGCAGCAACTGCCCAGCTGGCAGAAGCCGGAAGGCGTAGCGCCCCCCGATTTTGAGAAGCTCAAGACCCAGATGACCGACATTTTCAACGGCGCCTCCGGGTTTTGCGCCCTGCAAAACAAGGATTTCGCCAACGCGCGCAACTTTTACGTGAAGGCTTTTCAAATTGACCCCAACAACTTTGCGGACGTGTACCAACTTGCGGTTGCCAACCTTGAGATGAATCCAATGGATTTGAGCGGCCTGTGGTACTGCGGCAAAGCTATTCAGGCGGCCCAAAAGCTGAACAGTCCCCAGACAGTGAACAGCGTGGTGGCCTATTGCAAATTCAAATACCACAAGTATCACGGTGCGGACGATGGCTGGGACCAGATTGTGGCTGAAACCGTCACGGAAAATGCACCGCCCGCTGACTTTGCAACGCACATCAAACCCGCGCCCACACCATGCGATTTAGCGGTGCAGGCAGTCCAGCAAAATGATCCGGCAACGCTTTCCTTCGAAGACTGGGAGTTTATCCTGTCCAAGGCCGCTTGCTCACCCGCCAATCAGGAGGCGGCCGATAAGACCTGGAAGGCCATTCAGGACAAGGAAAAAGGCGGAGAGGCCAGGTTGAAGATTCCGGTGAAGGTAATCTCGGCCACCAAGGACAGCCTTGAAGCGGCCATCACCGACGACAACCAGAAAAATAATAAAGCTGACCTGCACGTTGAATTTGAAAAGCCGGTGGTGAAGCCGCCTGCCGTGGGAGCCACAACTGACGTGATTGGCGTGATCACCAAATACACGCCGGATCCGTTCATGTTCACCATGGAGAAAGCGGAATTGCCGGCAGCCAAAACGCCGCCGGTGCATCATCCGGTTCGCAAGAAGAAGGGTTAAGTTGGAACGAGCCACATAAAGGGCAGCCGTTCGCGGCTGCCCTTTTTTATTCTCCCAGCATGAGCCGCTGGATGGAACTGGCGCGGCCGGTCGTCTGATCGCATTCAATCAGCACGCCACAAAGGCGAGGATCGCCCTTGGCTGCTTCAAAGCGGCAGGGAAGCCCGGTGAGAAAGCGTTGCAGGATCTGTTCTTTTTGAACGCCGATCACACTGTCATAGGGACCGGTCATGCCCACATCCGTTTGGTAAGCCGTGCCCCTGGGCAGAACACGAGTATCGGCGGTGGGGACATGAGTGTGCGTCCCTAAGACAGCGGTTACGCGGCCATCCAGATACCAGCCCAGGGCAATCTTCTCGGATGTTGCCTCGGCATGAATATCGAGCACGATCACCTTGCTGGTGATCTGGCGCAGGAGCTCATCGGCTTTACGGAAAGGATCATCATGGGTCTGCATAAAAACGCGACCCTGAAGATTGATGACGGCATAGCTTTGACCGGCCCTGGTGACACCTTGAAATAGACCTGTGCCGGGAACGCTGGGAGCATAGTTCGCAGGACGCAGAACGCGGCGCGCCCGCGCATTGGGGTCGCCGTCGGCAGAGTTCAAGTACTCCATGATCTCGCGTTTGTCCCAGATGTGATTGCCGGTGGTGAGCACGTCGCAGCCAAGATCAAACAACTCCTCAGCGATGGCCGGAGTGAGGCCAAACCCGCCGGCGGCGTTCTCCGCATTGGCAATCAGCAGATCAACCCGGTGAGTCTCCACCAGATGAGGCAGGTGGTCGCGGACGATCTTGCGTCCGGGGCTGCCGAAGATGTCGCCAATGAAGAGAATCTGCATAGAGCAATCTTTGATAGTAACATTTTGAAGCGCAGCGGCAGGAGAATCGCGTGATCGGAAAACCAAAGTCAGTCAGGGTGAAAACCGCGTGACGGCTGAGTACTGCTCTTCAGCGCACCAGTTCGGCGGTGGTGAGGAAATCGTAATTTCCGGAAGGGCCCACGCGGGAGATGTGGAGCTTGGTGGAATGGACCATCACATTGTCGAGATACCAGAAATCAATATAGGGAAGATCGTGGGCCAGGATTCGCTGGACTTCGGCATAAATCTGCTTGCGTCTTTCCTGCTCAAGGGTGCGGCGGCCCTCCTCGATCAACTTGTCGACTCGGGGATTGGAATAATAACCGCGATTGGCGCGCTTTGGGGCAAAGCTGCCGGTGTAAAAGACGTACTCAAAGATATCCGGGTCCTGATTGGTGTAGCCCACCCAGCGGAGCGTGTAAAGCTGAAATGCGCCCTTAACGACATCGGCGTAGAAAGTTGTGGGCTCGAAGCTGCGGATATCGAGCGCTATGCCTACATCTCGTAGCTGTTGCTGCATGACTGCTGCAAGGAGCCGCGCAGTCTCTTCAGAGGAGGTCTTCATGGTGAGGTGGAAGCGCGCGCCATCCTTACCTCGGGGATATCCGGCGGAATCGAGCAGAGCGTTGGCTTTATCCGGATCGTGAGGATAGTGATCGACATCGCCGTTGTAGGCCCAATGTTGGGGAGGCAGCACGCTGTCGGCTAACCTGCCGGCATCGGCAAAAAGGTAATGAAGGATGGGCTCGCGGTCAATGGCATAGGCCACGGCCTGCCGCACACGGATGTTCTTGAGGATTGGATCACGCAGATTGAATGCGACATAAAGCAGGTTGGTGCCTGGTTCCTGTTGCACTTCCAGATTGTGGTCCTGGCGCAAGGTTCTGACCATGTCCAGGGGAAGAGAGTTGGCGGCGGTGACGTCGGCGCTGCCTTTGCGTAATTCCAGGGCCCGGGTAGTGGCGTCGGGGACAATGGCAAATCGAACGCGCTCAATCTTTGGATGTTCAGCCCAATAGGCGTCATTGCGCGCGAGGATGACCTGGCTGTCCGGATCGAAGCGCACGAAACGGAATGGACCAGTGCCGATGGGATTGCGATTGAAGTTTTTGTCACTGCCATAGGGAACAATGCCCAGGGCGCCGTCCGTCAGACTCCAAAGCAGCGGAGTATCAGGCTCTTTCAGATGTATGACCAAGGTGAAATCATCAGGTGCTTCTACTTTGTTGATCAGGATAAACGCCCCCGATTTCACGGTGATCACGGTGCCGTCACGGACGGAGTCCAGCGTCCACTTGACGTCCTTGGCGGTTAATGGCCGGCCATCGTGAAACCGGACTCCGTGGCGGATGTGGAAGATGTAGGTTTGCGGATCGGGGATCTCCCAGCGCTCTGCCAGCGAGGGTTGAACATTGAAGTGCTCATCCTTGCGAACCAGTGAGTCAAAGATCAGGGAATCGATGCGCTCCGATTGGGCATCCGTGCCAACGCGAGGATCAAGGTTCGTGGGGCTGAACTCAATGATCATGACCACCGTGTTGGGTTCGGGATGCCTGGCGCAGGAGAGGAGAGCAACACACGAGACAACAATGATGAACCACCAAGGACACGAAGGAAGACCCCTGGTGGTTCCTTTGTGTACTTTGTGGTTAGGCATACGAGATCTTCCCCAGTACAGCAGGTCTGCTGGCGCCGGTGGCAGAAGGAATGTTCGAGGGCTGGTGATGCCAGGTTTGATACGCCAGCACGGCGAAGGCGACGGCTTCCTTTGCCTGGCTGGGAATGCCAAAATCATCGGTCCTCTTGAGCGTTAATCCCAAAGCAGATGTTTCCTGGGCCAGCATATCCGTTAGGGTCTGGTTCGCCGTTCCGCCGCCTGAGACGATGTAGTCGCGGTACTTGTTCTGGGGAAGAACAAACCGCTTGATGGCTTCAGCGATGGAAGCGGAGGTCAGGGCGGTGGCGGTGGCGATCACGTCAGCTTTCTCGGCTTTACCGCAACGGCGGAGAAACTGTTGCGCGAATTCCTGGCCAAACTGCTCACGTCCGGCAGTCTTAGGTGGCTTTTGCCGGAAGAATGGATTACGCAGCATTTCTTTAAGTATTGGTTGAATAGTTTTACCGGAGCGCGCGACCTTACCATTGCGGTCGTAAGGTCTGTCAAACAGGCGCTGCATGAGCTGGTCCATCAACATGTTGCCAGGCCCGGTATCAAAGGCAATCACCTGACTGGGATTGGCGCCCGCTGGAATGGCTGTAAGGTTGGCAATGCCTCCAAGGTTCTGGACGATCCGGCCCGCCCGGCCATCGCGAAAGAGCACATAATCGAGAAAGGGAACCAGCGGGGCGCCTTTTCCTCCGGCCGCCATGTCCGCAGGACGAAAATCAGAGACTACGGGCAGGGCCAAGCGCGCGGCAATCACGGCGCCTTCTCCCGTCTGCCAAGTCGAGGCTATCTTCCTCCCCAGATACGGAGCGGGAACGCCCTGATGAAAGATGGTTTGGCCGTGGCAGCCGATCAGTTCCAATTTCCCTGTTCCCGTGGATGCAAGCGTTTTTCTTATGGCTTCAGCATAGAGCTCGGCCAGCAGGAAGTTCAGGCGCGAGAGTTCCGCCACACTGGTCCGGGCAGCATTCATGGCGCCAAGCACGGCCTTGCGGACGCTCGCTGGATACTGAAAATGTTGGTGACTCAATAACTCTAAGCGCAAGTTGAATCCGCGTCCCTGGATTTCGACCAGGGCAACGTCAATGCCGTCCGCCGAGGTGCCGCTCATGACGCCGGCGACGATCAAGCTTGATGCTCCTCAATAACTTGCGAATAGTCCTGCATAATTTTCTTGAGGGTTTTGATTACGCTCTGTTTGGGCTTGGCAGTGAAGTAATGAAGCTCGCGGGATCGTCGTTTGAAATTCAAGATGCGCGCTGCCGCCTGGGCCACCTGGGTCGCGAATTTTCGGTTTTTTTCCGCTTCGCGCAGCACGGCTTCGTAACCGCGCCACACAAGTTCCTGGTTATGGCAGACCAGGAAGATGTCCGCGCCCGCGCGGATGGTCTCCACCGCGACGTCTTCAATCGATCCGGCAGCCAGCACGCCACCCATCTCCAGGTCATCGGACACGATCAGGCCGCGGTAGCCCATCTTCTTGCGCAGAATGTCCGTCATCCATTTGCGCGAGAGCGAGGCCGGCAATTTGTCTTTTGTGATTTGCGGATAGTACGCGTGGGCCACCATCACAAAAGGAAGCTGGCGGTGAAGCTGCCGGTAAGGCAATAAGTCTTCAGCCCACATTTTCTTCCAGGATTTCTTCACTGCGGGCAGGTCTTTGTGGGTGTCGAGATTGGCCTCGCCCAAGCCGGGGAAGTGCTTGCCGCAGCCCAAGACTTTAGTAGGCTTGAGCCCGCGCAGGAATTCGCGCGCGTACCGGACCACCTGATTAGGGTCGGCGGATACGGTGCGGGAGGTCAAGACGGAGCGTGAAGCCTCAAGGCCAAGATCCAAGACCGGCGCAAAGTCAGTATTGAAACCCAGGGCGCGTACTTCCAGGCCGATGATGTTGCCGTGCATGCGGAAGAGCCGGGAATTGCCGGTAGCAAAAACTTTTTCCGCTGGAGGCGCAGGGGCAATCACGTTCTTCAGACGGTCCACGGTCCCGCCTTCCATATCCACACACAGGAACATTGGCAACCGCGCAGTGGCCTGGCAGTCGCGGAGGAGGCTCCAGGTCTGCTGGGCCGATTCAATGTTGCGGGCAAAGAGAATCACGCCACCCGGCTCAAGCGAGGCAAGCGTTGTGCGCAGCTTGCTGTCCACGGCCAGGCCGTCAAAACCCATAATGAGCAGTTGTCCGACCTGCTGGCGGAGATCGAGTGCAGCGGCTTTTGGCATTCGTCTGTGATTATACGGAGTGGTTAGCTGGCATACAGGTGTGCGTTGTCACCGGAACCATAGGAGACAAGCATCAGAGTCGGCGCAAAGCTCACCACAGGTGACGATGATGCCGCTGATTTCCACGAATTGAGGCTAACAAAAACGACTGGGCCGCCTGGTAGTGGGCTATTTTGAATTTCCACAATTGATATCGAGCTACTACCCGGCATTCTAAGACGGAGTGGACGAAGTGGATACAGGGGACAGAGGATGAGGAGTTGGCGAACTTTGATCTCGACTCTCCTCCTCAGGGGGGCCCTCATTTTGGCTGCTGGGAACAGGGGCTGCAGCGGCTTGCGTAACTCCGTAACCTGCCACGGCAGGCCTAGCGGTAGCGCCATTGGCGATTTCTGATTTTTGCGTAACTTTGGCCGGCTTAGGCGTAACTCCGTAACCTGCCACGGCAGGCCTAGCGGCAGCGCCATTCCTGGCGATTTCTGATTTTTTGGGCGTAACTTTTGGCGGCTCATGCGTAACAAGAATCGGGTTATCGACGCATTCCTTCGGCTGCGCAAGCTCGCCTCCAGGACCGGATAAAGTCATCGGGTCATCGGAAACGCCAAAACCTGTACCTGGGTGCGCCGGTGTGCCTGAAGATTCCAAGAGGGTTGGCAAAGCGCCGCTTGCCAGGTTGAC